>JBBIIJ010000018.1:0-40566 GCA_037446535.1 Sideroxydans sp.
GGTCGCCGATGACGGTGGTGGTGGCGTCTATCTTTTGCGGAGCATCCTGGAAGGTGATGCCGAAGTCGCCTTCGGTGAAGTTCTTGTTGAGGGTGACTTGGGCATTTTGATCATCGGTTAGGATGAGGTCACCGCCTTGCAGTCGCCCAGAGATTTTGCCGTCGGCGGATTTGAAGCTGCCGTCTGCCTGGCGGATGAGGACACCAAGTTCTTTACCGTTGAGCAGGACACGGTTGTTGCCAATCTTGTCTTCGATGGTAGCTTGGGTGCTGCCATCCAATATGTAAGTGTCGTTGCCTTCGCCTCCGGCCATGGCGTCGTTGCCGCCATGGCCCCACAGTACGTCGTCGCCCTTGCTGCCAACGAGGAGGTCGTTGCCTGCACCGCCGACGATCATGTCGCCGCCGGCGCCATTGGCATTGCTTTCGCCTATGAGCACGGCATTGCCCGTGGCTTGTTGTCCATCCAGTGCAATGTCGCCACGGGTGTTATCAAGGATAAGGTTTGCTCCGTTAATGTTGTCCGGTGTGCCTCCGTTCGCCGCCCAGGCATCAAAAGCGGCCTTCACATCGGCACTGGCGCTGGCATCCAGCGAGACGGTGCCGGGAATACTTGGATCAATCTGTCTGCTGACAGAGTCGGTCGGTTGGGTCGGATCGATTGTTCCTGCCGGCGGCGCGTCTGCCAGATAGGTCTGCGTGGTAATGAGGCCGGTGGAGAATTTGGTGATTTCGGTCGTGCCGCCTGTGGCAGTCGGGACGCTCCAAAACTCCTGGTTGGTGAGCGGGTCCTTCCAGTAGATCACGCCGTTGCTGTATAGGCGACCGGTATAGTCGCCGGTGATTTCTATGTAAGTAACAGCAGGATCGGCGGGTTGGTTGGGAATGGTGAGGCCAATGCCGGTGGAATGAAGTATTGATGCAGTGATGTCATTAGCTGCATCGTAGTAAGTGTCTTGGGGACGGAGGGCACCTATGAGTTTAAAACCATCTGTTATTAGGTCGCTAACAATTGTCCCCTTGCTGCTCCCCACGTTGTAAAACAAAGGATGGTTATTTTTAGAATCGTATCCATAAAAGATACCTGTATGACCCGCAAGCACTAAAATATCGCCCGGTTGCAACAAACCATCTGTTACTTGCGTTGGCGTAAAGCGGGTAAACTTTGTCGTATCCGTAGCCGCATTCGCGTAGTCCTTTGCGATATCCGCAGTGCGAAAAACATATTTGGGCAACACATTGCTATAGCCCGCAGCCACGAGTGCCTTATACACCATATAAGAGCAATCAATTCGATTGGGGGGCTCGGTATGACTTTTGTTCCCTATGGTGTGCGGTGTCCCAATACCAAAAAGCTTAAGACCTGCCAACAAAACGTTGAGTCCCATAATTATTCCTTGATTGAAGGTTGATTGGTAATTGAATTGAGACACATGCTAACTTCATCGTCCTTAATTTCTTGAATCAGCTGCGCCAATTTTGCTTTATCAACCGCAGCAACGTCTTGTACCAAAACGCCGCCGCTAATGAAACGCTGAATAATGTCTACAAGCATTCTTGAACTCCATGTTGTCACACCATACTGAGCAAAAACTTGGTTAACCTGGTTGTGTTTATCCAGACTAATAAATACTGCGATATAGCTATCCTTTTTGCTCAATAAAAATTTAGTAGGTGGCACTATCCATTCGTCCAACGTGCCGAGTATCTTCGCTTGATACTTGAGCACGAAACTATCGTCGGCGAAATTCACCGGGTAATATGTTTTCCAACCAATAGAGAGATGAGCATCAGCAGGAATAATCGCAACAAGTTCTATCTGCGGACACACGCTCACCACTCCCGCAGACTGGCCTTCTGGTAAACCATCAATCATTAGTGATTCCGCCGTGTTTTGAGAAATATCCAAACTGGAATACCACTTCGATAGATCTCTATTCACCAATGGCCGGATATTTTTCAGCCAATATTTCAACTCTCGTTTATCACCGTTATCGCCGACTCGATAAGCAGTCCCATCAAAATGATGCGGCGCATATTGGTTACCTACCTTGATCGCCGCCTCCATCCGTTTGCGCTCGTCGGGTGACAGCTTCTGAAGCTGTTGCTGCACTTCAGCAGAAATCGTCACTCCGGATTTGCCGTTCGCCGCCTGCGCGGTGTCGATTTGACCAAGTGTGATTAAGCAGAGCGCGAACAGTGCCAGTTTTATCGGTGTCCCCAAAGGGGGCAGCTTCGCAATATTCGTTTCCATTCCGCGCCTCCTCAAAATAACTCCCGGGCCCGCTTGTCCTCATTCGGAGGGGGCTGTCCCACTTTCGTTTCCACGGTGGAGCAAATATCGGTCATTGTTTCTTACCTTCCGGCCGCTCTCTCCAATTCTTCCACCCGCTTCATCAGCTTGGCGATCTGCGCTTGCTGCTTGGCATAGATGCTGACCAATTGCTTGGCGGTATCAGCCAGGCCTTTCACCGCAATGGTGAGTTCGTCTTTCTTGGCATTGACGTGGTCGATGCGCATCATCACCAACTGGGCGACATCTTTTGGGTCGCTGATGACACGTTGTTGTTTGGCTTGTGGCTTGCCGTTGACTTTGGTTTCCTTGGCTTGCGTGGCGCTTGCTGCTTCGGTCATGAGTGCTCCATTGGTTAATTGGCGTTGCGACATCATTGCCGTTCTTCCTTCGATCCGACTTCATCTACTCAGGATGAACGGAGGTCATTTGGTTACCTCTCCCTCCCCGCCTCCTGAAACGCCCCCATCACGGGCGACATCAGGTATTCGAGTATGGTTCTGGTGCCAAGGTGTATCTCGGCAGTGACCTGCATGCCCGGCGTCAGGGCATGGCGCACGCCCTCGGCGATGAGCTCCTGCGCATTGAGGTCCACCAGGGCGCGATAGGCGAAGGGCATGTTGCTGCCGGGTCTGCTGCTGGATTGCGGAGCCTGGGCTGCGCCTTGCTGGGTGTTGTCGGTGGCGTCGGCTGAGAGATGCGCGACCTTGCCATCGACCATGCCGTATTTCTGGAATTGGTAGGAGGCGAACTTGATCTTGGTCGTGGCGCCCTGATGGATGAAGCCAACGTCTTCGTTGGAGACCCACACTTCGGCCCTGAGCACTTCGTCCTTGGGCACCAGGGTCATCAGGATGGTGCCGGGACTGATGACGGTGCCCAGGGTGTGGGTGGCCAGGTCCTTGATGATGCCGTCTTGCGGGGCCTTGAGTTCGTGCAGTTTGTGGCGATATTGCTGCTTGGTGTATTCGGCCTGGGTCTTGTCTAGCTTGTCGCTGATGTCGGCACGTTCGGCTTGCAGTCTTTGGCGATAGTCGGCGGTGATCTGTTGCAGCTTGCGGGCGGAGAGTGCGAGGGTGGCTTGGGCGCTGGCGATGAGGTGGTTCTGGGTCTTGAGGTCTTGTTCCTTCTCGGTGCGTTCGCGCACCTTGTCATCGGCGGCAAGGCGGCTGACGTAGCCTTCCTTGGCGAGATCGGCATAGGCCTGGGCTTGTTCGCGGTAGTGCGGCAGGGTCTCGATGAGTTTGGTGCGGGCTTGCTGCGCGGCGGCCAGGTCGCTCTCGGCCTTGTCGTGGGTGCTGCGCTCTTCGGCCAGCGCGGTCTGGTAGGCGGTGCGGTTGGCGAGGTACTGGGCCAGCACTTCGCTGTAGAGGTCTTCCGGGTCTTCCGCTTCGCGCTTGAACTCGTCTTTGTCGTTCAGCTCGGCATCGACACGGCGCAGGGTGATCTGTTTGCCGAGGTAGTCTGCGTTGATGGCTTTGCCGTCGGCATCGGACAAGGTGGGATCGAGACGCATGAGAACCTGGCCGGCTTTGACGTGCTCGCCTTCGCTCACCAGAATGTCGCGGATGAGGCCCTGCGCGAAGGGCGCGGGCGGTTGTGCCTGGATACGCAACAGGCTGGGACTGAAATCCTGCGGATCGACACCGACGATACGAGCTTTACGCACTACTTAATTCCAACAGCCTTATCGGCCGTTTCCCCTGATCAGTTCTATTTATTGTCTATCTGCATTGTGCGCTGCGTGCCTCTTGAAACGCAGCAGTCTTGGGGATGGAACTTAACGAAATTTTCACGCCAAAACAATCTAGCGGACAGCCTATATCCGGCCTATATATCTCTAGCGTTTAGCCGGAAGAAATGGGAATGGCGCGCCCGACACGATGAGTGTGGGCACTGGGAGTTGTCTTTGCTCCTGCCCTAACCATCGATTTCTCGCCACTGCGATTGAGTTGTCCACTTCGCCCCCCAATACAAGCCGGCTTGCTTTCCCCTGTATACTTTCATAATATACGGATATGATTAATCTTGCCAAGATTACGGATTTCGATTGGGACGACGGAAACGCCCGCAAGAATGATAAACACGGCGTTTCTATGGCCGAATCGGAGCAGGTATTTTTTAATGAGCCACTTCTGTTAGTAGCCGACATGAAACATAGTGAAGATGAGCCGAGATTTCACGCACTAGGAAGAGCAGACGAAGGGCGAACGCTGCATATAACTTTCACCCTACGCAATGCAGGCGAAAAGATTCGCGTGATTTCCGCCAGGGATATGCATAGAAAGGAGCGCACGATTTATGAACAAGCCACTTAAGAAGATACCAAAATTTTCAAACGAAGCTGAGGAACAAGCTTTCTGGGAAAAACACGATTCAACAGAATATGTGGACTGGACGAAAGCCCAACGTGTTGTGTTGCCCAATTTGAAGCCGACTACGAAAACAATCTCTCTGCGCCTGCCACAACATCTCCTTGATTCGATCAAGGCCGCCGCAAATTCTCGTGACGTACCTTATCAATCACTGATTAAGGTATGGCTGCAAGAAAAGTTGCACAGCCACTGAGCTTCCTCATCAGATCGGAGTCGGCAATAGATTTGCTGTCGACACAAAAGTGCCCAGATTCATCCGGTCGGATTGTAACTACAAATGAAAAACTCCCTTATGGAATAAGGGAGTTTTGAAGGTGGCGCGCTCGGCGGGAGTCGAACCCACGACCCTCGGCTTCGGAAACCGATACTCTATCCAGCTGAGCTACGAGCGCGTTGTGTGTGACAGGCTGCAGTAGTCACGGCAGCCAATTTGAACTAACAGTCATTTTACCTCACCGCGCCCTAATGACCGTAAGCTTCGGAAACCAATACTCTATCCAGCTGAGCTACGAGCGCGTTTTGAGAGGTGCGCAGGATACTGGCTTTTGGCCGCGCAGTCCAACGGCCTCAGCGCGGGATGCAGGCCAGCCCCTGTGCGTGGCACACGTAAGCCTTGGCCACGATGAGCGCGAGCCACAACCAGAACAGGATGAGGAAGCTCACCAGCCCCAGGTAGCGGTCACCTATGAACTTCGGCGTTACAGCGCGGGCCGCCTTGATGACGGGTGCGGTGATCACGCGGAACAGGCGATAGGCGAAGTTCTCATGGCGCGTATCACCAGAAAGGACGGCGATGGCGCCCTGTGCGAGCAGCGACATCGCTGCGATCTCCACCAGCGCCTTGAGTACGCTGACCGCGAACAGTGCGGGCGAGGTCATGCTCAGAGTATCCCCGTCCTGTCGTCACCGCGCAGGACCGGATAGCGCACGTGGTCGACTAGTTCCCGTATCTCCTTGCCCGGCGCGCGGGTCAGCAGGCTGCCCACGATCACGCCGACGAAACCGGTCAGCATGCCGAAGATGCCGCCGGAGATGGGATTGATGTCCCACCACAGCGGCGCGTTCACGCCGAAGAAGGGATAGGTGATGTACATGTAGTACATGCACATCGCCAAGCCAGACACCATGCCGACGATGGCTCCCGCCTTGTTGGCGCGCTTCCAGAACACACCCAGCGCGAGCGCGGGGAAGAAGGCAGAGGCCGCCAGCGAGAACGCAGCTCCCACCATGAACAGGATGTCGCCGGGCTTGAGCGAGGTGATGTAGGCGGCGAACACCGCTACCCCCAGCAGCAGAGCCTTGGCGATGAAGAGGCGACGGCCGGTGGGAGCGCGCGGGTCTATCATTTTGTAGTACACGTCGTGCGACAGCGAATTGGAGATGGTGAGCATCAGTCCGTCTGCGGTGGACAGCGCCGCGGCCAGGCCGCCCGCAGCCACCAGCGCGGTGACCACGTAGGGCAGACCCGCGATCTCGGGCGTGGCCAGCACGATGAGGTCGCCGCCTATGGTGACCTCGGCCAGCTGCACGATGCCGTCGTTGTTGATGTCGGTGACGCTCATCAGCGACTTGTCCACCGAGGCCCAGGCCGAGACCCAGCTGGGCAACTCGGAGAAGCTGGATCCGACTAGCAGCGTGTACACGTCATACTTGGCCAGCACCGCCAGAGCGGGCGCTGTGATGTAGAGCAGCGAGATAAAGAGCAGCGCCCAGAACACCGACTGGCGCGCCTCCCTCACCGTGGGCGTGGTGTAGAAGCGCATCAGCACGTGCGGCAATGCCGCCGTGCCCACCATCAGGCACAGCACCAGCGCCAGGAAGTTCTTGCGCTTCTTGTCGCGCGTCGCTTCATCGGGACCTGCGAACGGTTCGGCGTGCGCGCTGATGGGCGCGGCCTTCGCCCGATCCGCTTCGGCCGCCGCGCGCCATGTCGCACGCGCAGTCGCGACATCCGCTGGGAACTCGGCTACTACCTTGTCTGCCGCCGCGATCGCCGCGGGATCTGCATCCTTGCGCGCTTTCAGCTCGGCCGCCGCCTTCACCAGCCTTCGCTTCTCCTCCACCAGATAGGCTGCGCCACCCGCCTCCAGCGCCTTCAGCCTGACCTCCAACCCAGCCTGCTGCTGTCTGAGGATGGCGCGCACTTCCGCCTCATGCTCGCCTTCTGGCGTGGTGGGGTCGTTCAGCACCTGCTCGCGCGCGGTCACCTTCTCCAGCACGTAGCCGTATGCGACCTGCGGCACCGGATTGCCCGTGTGCTTCACCGACAGCCAGACCACCGGGATCATGTAGGCCACGATGAGGATGACGTACTGCGCGACCTGTGTCCAGGTCACCGCGCGCATGCCCCCCAGGAAGGAACACACGAGGATGCTGCCCAGACCGACGAACACGCCGACGCCGAAATCCAGCCCGGTGAAACGGCTGGTGATGAGCCCCACGCCGTAGATCTGCGCGATGACGTAGGTGAACGAGCACAGGATGGCCGCGAACACGCCTATGGAGCGCGGGATGCTGCCGCCGTAGCGCGCGCCCAGGAAATCGGGGATGGTGTACTGGCCGAACTTGCGCAGGTAGGGGGCGAGCAGCAGGGCCACCAACACGAAGCCGCCCGTCCAGCCCATCACGAAGGCCAGGCCGTCGTAGCCGGAGAGGTATAGCGTGCCGGCAAGGCCGATGAAGCTCGCCGCCGACATCCAGTCCGCGCCCACGGCCATGCCGTTGAAGAAGGCGGGCACGCGCCGCCCTGCCACGTAGTATTCGGTGACGTCGGATGTGCGGGAGAAGATGCCTATGCCCGCGTAGAGCAGGACCGTCGCACCGAGGAAGAGATAGCCGAGGTAGCGGTCGGGCACGCCCATCTGCTCGAAGATGGCCAGCATGACCACGAAGCCGATGACGCCGCCGGTGTAGAGCGCATAGTTGCGCTTGAGCTGGGAGATGAAGCCGGACTGGGCCGCCATCACTCGCCCTCCTCTTCCACGCCATACTCTCGGTCCAGCCTGTCCATGCGCCAGGCGTAGTAGCCCACGAGCAGCACATAGATCAGCAGCGCTCCCTGTGCGCCCATGTAGAAGGAGAACGGGAAACCCAGCACGGTGAAGGATTGCAGCTCGCGCGCGTACCAGCCGACCGCGAAGGTGGCCGCGAACCAGATCGCCAGCAAGACGCCGGTGAGGCGCAGGTTCTTGCGCCAGTATTGTCTGTTCCGCTCGCTCAGTTGCATGCTCTCCATGATTCCCGTGTTGTGCCGGTCCGAACGGACGCGTCTAGGATGGCAACCATCTCAGAAACTCGGCCTGCCGACAAGCGCGACGCCCGCGCGGCGGCTTGGACAATCGGACTCCAGCACTTAGAATAGCCCTACACGGGACGGGATCGATATTCCGCCTCCCCACTAGCATGAACTTTACGCCTTACACGCTGCTTACGCCCCGATGCGCATCCTGATCGCCGAAGACGACGAAGTGCTGGCCGATGGCCTGTCGCGGTCCATGCGGCAAGCGGGCTATGCCGTTGACCGCGTGAAAGACGGACAGGCGGCCAAGCTCATCCTCAGCGGCGAACAACCCTTCGACCTCGTGATCCTCGACCTCGGCCTGCCCAAGGTGGACGGCTTCACGGTGCTGCGCGGCCTGCGCGAGAAGAACCGCCAGGTGCCAGTCATCATCCTCACCGCGCGCGATGCCGAAGGCGACCGCGTGAAGGGGCTGGACCTGGGGGCCGACGACTACATGATCAAGCCGTTCAGCCTGCCGGAGCTGGAGGCGCGCGTCCGCGCGCTGATACGGCGCGGACAATGCGGCGTGAACCCCGTCTACAGCTGCGGTGCGCTGACCTTCGACAGCGTGGGCCGCCGCGCCACCATCAACGGTGCGCCGCTGGAACTCACCACGCGCGAGCTCTCGGTGCTGGAAGCGCTGATGCTGCGCACGGGCTGGGTGGTGAGCAAGGAGCAGCTGCTGGAACGTCTCTACAGCTACTCGGAGGAGGCGAGCAGCAACGCCATCGAGGTCTACATCCACCGCCTGCGCAAGAAGGTGGAGCCGGCGGGCGTAACGATACGCACCATACGTGGCCTGGGCTACGTCATAGACAAGCTGCCATCCTCCACCGCCTGACCCACACAGACCACACACATGAGGAGCGCCCTGGAAGAGCACAACGTCCGTTCCCTGCGCAGCTACCTCATGCAGAGGCTGCTGATCTCGCTCTACCTGCTGTGGCTCATCAGCACTATCGTCGGCTACTTCGCCACCATCAACTACGCCAACCAGCCCTATGACCTGGTGCTGCTGCAACGCGCGCATGCGATAGCGGACCAGCTCAAGCTGGGCACCGGCCACGAGCAGCTGGACGTGGTGCCACCCTTGCCCGACGGTTCCGACCCCGGCATGCCGGACCGCGTGGTGTACACCGTCACCGACAGCGAGGGCCGCAAGCTCGCTGGCAACGGCAACACTTTGCGTCCGCTCTCCTACCGGCGGGGGCGTACCGGCCCGCTGTTCAGCAACGGCGAGCGCGAAGGGCAAAAGACGCGCATGGTGAGCCTCATCTACACCTCCAATGACCAGCTGCTGCAGCTACACGTCTCCGAGACCACGCAGCAGCGCCAGGCGCTGATACGCGGCATCCTGGCCAACATCGTCATACCCGAGCTGCTGCTGACGCTGATCGCGCTGGCCGTGGTTTGGTACGGCCTGAAGCAGGGACTGCGCCCGCTGGAACGTCTGCGCCACGAGGTGCTGACCCGCAAGCGCGACGACCTCTCCCTCATAGACGGCAGCAAGGCCCCTGCCGAGGTGCGTCCGCTGCTCGACGCCGTGAACGACCTGCTGCTGCGCCTCAAGCAGATGATGGCGGCGCAACGCCGCTTCGTGGCCGACGCCGCACACCAGCTGCGCACACCTTTCGCGGGGCTCAAGACCCAGTCCGAACTCGCGTTGCGCGCCGACGACCCGCAGCAGATACGGCACGCGCTGCAGCACATACACACCAGCACCGAACACGGCATACGCTTGGTCAACCAGCTGCTAGCGCTGGCGCGCAACGAGCCGGGCGCGCAGGGCACGGCCAACTTCACCGCCATCGACCTCGACCAGCTCGCGCAGCGGTGCACCCTGAACTGGGTGCAAATGGCGCTGGAGAAGGACATAGACATCGGCTTCGAGGGCACACCCACCAAGGCAGAGATACAGGGCGACGCGAACAGCCTCACGGAGATGCTCAACAACCTGATAGACAACGCCATACGCTACACGCCAGCTGGCGGGCACATCACGGTGCGCGTAGCCTCATCGTCGCAGGGCGCGGAACTCGGCGTGGAGGATAACGGCCCGGGCATAGAACTGCAGCACCGCGAGCGCGTGTTCGAGCGTTTCTACCGCATCCTGGGCAGCGGAGAGAGCGGCAGCGGACTGGGCCTCGCCATCGTTGCCGAAGTGGCCAAGCGACACGGCGCTACGATCAACCTGAACTCGGGCACCGGCGGCAAGGGCACGCTCGTGAGCGTACGTTTCCCGCTTGCTCCCTCCACCACACCGACCGCCCCCGAAGAAGACCCAAGAAAAAGCCCCGCTTATTACGGCGGGGCATGAATGTAGCCCGGATGAAGCGTAGCGGAATCCGGGGGCCATCTCATCGCATCAAGGTCCCGGATTCCATTGCATTGCATCCGGGCTACGGATTGAACATCTCGGGATAAATGCCTCATGGTCAATTACCGCCGTAACTTCGTGCCGGGCGGCACATATTTTTTCACCGTCAATCTGCGCGACCGTTCTTCCCGATTGCTGGTGGAGCATATCGGTCTGCTGCGCACCGCTTTCCGCACCGTCAGGCTCGAACGGCCGTTTCGTGTTGATGCGATCGTCGTATTGCCAGAACACCTGCACACCATCTGGACGTTGCCCACGGGCGACGCTGATTACCCTGGCCGATGGCGGGCGATCAAAAGCACATTCACCCGCGCCCTGGTCAGATCCGGCTCGACATAGCGCGTGACGCAAAAGGTGAGTACGCCTTATGGCAGCGGCGATACTGGGAGCACACCGTCGCTGACGACGACGACTTCCGCCGCCATGTCGATTACATCCATTTCAATCCCGTCAAACATGGATGGGTCAAACAGGTTGCCGATTGGCCCTATTCGTCGTTCCACCGCTACGTGCAGCAAGGCGCGTTACCGCCGGATTGGGCAGGCTGCGATCACGAGGGCGATTACGGAGAGTAGGAGTAGCCCGGATGGAACGGAGTGGGATCCGGGAGACCATCATCTCCTCGACATAACCCCGGATTCCGCTTCGCGTCATCCGGGCTACCGGGCAATCCTGTCATCCGTTTATCGCGCATAAAAAACCCCGCCAAGGAAAAGGCGGGGTCGGGTGCTACGTGCTACTGGGGAAGCTTAGTGTACGGATGCGGCCTCTGCGTTGATGCCGGTGTTCTGGCGCACGTAGAGTTCATCCCACATCTCTTCGGCACGCTTGTCGCGCGTGAACAGGGAGCCCAGGATCACCAGCAGGAAGCCCAGCGGGATGGAGATCAGGCCCGGGTTCTTCAACAGGAAGAAGGGCTTCTCCAGACCCATGATGCTGGTGGTCTGTCCTTCGTAGGTCTTCAGGTCGGCTTCCGCCTTGGCCTTGGCCTTCTCGGTCGCGGCGATGTCCTTCTTCGCCTTGGCGAGGTCGGCTTCAGCCGTGGCCTTGGCAGCCACATCGGTGATGGTCGGCAGCGATGCTTCCAGCCCGGCGACCTTCTCGTTCAGCTTGACCAGCTTCTCTGCGGCGCCCGGTTTGGCAGGCTTCTCAGGTGTGGCGGGCTGTGCCGGCTTGGCCAGCACGCAACCGTCCATGGCGAACAGTTCGCACATGAAGCTGGAACGCTCAACGGCGGGCTGCGCTTCCTTGGCGGGCACGACGGGTTCGCCGTTCAGCACCTTGTTGGCGTTGGCGATCACGGCCTTGGGATAGGTCATGTTGGGCGAGACCATCACCAAGCCGATGGCGGTCAGCGTGCCGACGACCATGCCGAGGATGATGCCGGTGGTGTTGCACTTCTTCCAGTACAGCGTGAGGAACACGGCTGGCAGGTTGGAGGAAGCCGCCACCGCGAACGCCAGCGCCACGAGGTGCGCCACGTTCTGGCCCTTGGCCATGATGCCCACCATGATCGCGATCACGCCGACGATCAGGGAAGCGACACGGGCCGCGACCACTTGCTCCTTGGGAGTGGCATGGTCGCCGCGGATCACGCCGACGTAGATGTCGTGCGCCATCGCGGAAGCGGCTGCCAGCACGAGACCGGCCACCACGGCCACGATGGTGGCGAAGGCGACCGCTGCCACGAAGGCCAGCATGAAGTTGCCCAGCATGGAGTTCTCACCGCCGCCCAGGAACTGCGCGAGCAGAGGACCGGCCATGTTGCCGCCTGCATCGATGGAGGCGATCTTGTCGGAACCGACCAGCATCGCAGCGCCGGTGCCCAGGAACAGGGTCAGCACGTAGAAGCCGCCGATGATGCCCATGGCCCAGATGACGGAAGTGCGCGCGGCCTGTGCGGTGGGCACGGTGAAGAAGCGCATCAGGATGTGCGGCATGCCGGCGGTACCCAGCACCAGGGCCAGGCCCAGGGATATCTGGTCGATCGGGTTCTTCAGGAACAGGCCTGGCTCCAGGAAGCGCTGGCCGAGTTCTTCCGGCGTCATGGTCGCGGCCTTGTCGCCCAGCAGCTTGGCCACCTGCTTCTGCACGTCGGTATCGCTCACCACGGCCTGCAGGTAGGAAGGCAGACTGAAGCCGTAAGGCGCCCACACCAGCATCACCAGGATGATGGATGCCATCACCAGCAGCACCGCCTTGGTGATCTGCACCCAGGTGGTCGCCTTCATGCCGCCGAACACCACGTAGGCCAGCATCAGGATGCCCACGCCGATCACCGACACTTCATAGTCGATACCGATCAGCGTCTTGATGAGCACGCCGCCGCCGACCATCTGTGCGGTCAGGTAGAAGGTGGACACGGTGATGGTGGACAGCGCCGCCACGGTCTTGGTCTTCTTCGGATCGTTGCGGAAAGCGAGGATGTCGCCCATGGTGTACTTGCCGATGTTGCGGCAAGGCTCGGCGATCACCAGCAACACGGTGATGTAAGCAACCAGCCAGCCCACCGAGTACATGAAGCCGTCATAGCCGTACAGCGAGATCAAGCCGGCGATGCCGAGGAAGGACGCGGCGGACAGGTAGTCACCCGCGATCGCCCAGCCGTTCTGGATGCCGCTGACCGAGCGGCCTGCAGCGTAGAACTCGGAAGTGGTGTGGGTGGAACGGGCCGCCCAGTAGGTGATGGCCATGGTGACGGCGATGATGGCGCCAAACACCGCGAAGGTCATCCACTTGAACTCGTCGGCGACTGCGCCGCCGGCCGCATAGGCCGCGCCGCTGCCCAGGATGGCGATGGCCGCGAGGAAATACTGGAGATGGTTCTTGCTCATTTGATTCTCCCCCTATTCACGTCGTTGATGATCTCCTGAGCCATCGTGTCGAACTCGGCGTTGGCCTTCTTCGAGTACACGTAGGCGATCGTCCAGGCCACGATGAACTCGGACAGGGCGAACAGCAGGCCGACGTTGACCACGCCCCATACCTTGGTCTTGAACAGATCCTGGTAATAAGCGGCACCGATCGGCAGCAGGAAGTAATAGACGAGGGAAAAGACCATCAACCCCCACAGAAAGAAGATCTTCTTGCGATGCAGCGCCTGGAACTTCGGGTCCGCATCGATCTTCTGCCAATTGACATTGGAACTGGACATAGTGACTCCTTCAAGGTTACCAACAAGTCAGGAGCTACGATCCCGACCCACTCGTACTGCTGGCGAAGGAGGTTACGTCAGGAAGCTTACAGTCAACTTACGCCCGCCACCCAGCGCTGGGCGCGTTCCAGGTCGCGCATTCCGGCGAAATCGGCTATGCCTGTCCTGCCCGCCTGCGCCATGGCCACCTGGAACAGCTGGGCGGTGGCCATCGCATCCGCGAGCGCATTGTGGCGCACGTCTATGCGTATGGCGGAATGGCCTATCCAATCGTCCAGCCCATGATACCTCTTCGCCAACGCGGGGTTCAGTCCCGGCATCACATAGGCCAGGTCCAGCCATGGATGGCGGAAGGACAGGCCGAGATGTTCGCGCAGGGCGCGCCTGATCATGGTCTGGTCGAAGGTGACGTGGAAAGCCACGAGCGGCGACTTGCCGAGGAAATCTAGGAAGGCAAGCAGAGCCTCGGCCGGCGGCTCGCCCCTGAGCTGGTCCGTGGTGCTGATGCCGTGCAGCAGGATGTTGCCCTTCTCGCTCGCCGCCTGCTGCTGCAGCACGACGTAGAAGCTGTCGCCCAGCGCGATCTTGCCGTTCACCACCGCCACCGCGCCTATGGAGATGAGCCTGTCCTTCATCAGGTTGAGGCCCGTGGTCTCCACGTCCACCACCACGCAGCGCGTCTGGCTGAACGGCTCCCCGATGTCCGCATCAGACAACGCGTCCCAAGCATCCAGGCGCTGCTGTTGCCCCTTGCTCAGCGCGGGGCCGCGGCCCAGCCAGCGATTCAGCCTAACGAGCATGACGCCCCCATTGCCCTCTCCTCAATCCTCTCCCGCAAGCGGGAGAGGAGGCAAACGCGAAAGGCAATCTTTGATCCCGGCATCACAGGTGGAACTCCATGGCCAGCCTGGCCTGCAGCTTGCGCGCCTGGCGGAAGGCTTCCTTCAGGATGCGCCGATCCAGCTCGTTCAGCCGCTCGGGGTCTATCCTGTTGTCAAGCGCCTCGTCGCTCAAGCCCAGCGCGCTCGATTCGTCATGGTGGCGCATGCGCAGCACCTGGATGAAGAGCAGCGCGTCCACCCACGCGTCTATCTCCGACTCATGCAGATTCGTCCTCGATGCGCTCAGGCGCAGGCGCTGTATGGTGCTGGTCTGCGTCACGCCCGCCGCGAGGCTGAAGATGCGTGCCGCGTCCACGAAGGGCGTGATGCCGTTCACCTTCAGGTCCAGCGTGTTGCCCTTGCCGACCACGAAGTCGCGCACCAGCCCCAGCGGAGGGCGGTTGTTCAGCGCATTGTCGGCCATGAGGTAGAGGAAGCGGGTGTTGTCGCGCGCAGCGCGCGCCAGCCACTGGCGCAGCTCGTCGGCCAGCGCCTGCTCGCCGTACAGCGCGCGGAAGTCGAAGAAGATGGTCGAATGCAGCAGCGCTTCGGGCGAGCCACCGCCTATCCAGCCGAGGAAGGTGCGCTTCCATTCCTCCAGCGACAGGCACCACTTGGGGTTGCTCGCCATGATCTCGCCGCGGCACAAGGGGAAGCCGCATAACGCCAGCGTCTCGTTGATGCGTCGCGCCACAGGCAGCAGCTGCGCGCGTACCTGGTCCGCCGTCACGCCTTCGGGCACTTCGAAGATGATGGCGTTGTCCTGGTCGGTGTTCAGCGTCTGCTCAAGACGGCCTTCCGAGCCCAGTGCGATCCAGCACAGCCCTTCGTGCAGCTTGGTGCCGAGGAGGCCTGCGGTCTTGAACTCCAGCTCCACCACGCGCGCGGAGAGCAGGTCGTTGAAGGTGGAGATGAACTGGGTGAGCTGCTCGGGCGCGACGCCCTGCGCCATCATGTTGTGCGCCATGTGGCGGATGTCGGCGGCGCCCTGCTTCAGCACGGCGGGCGTCTCGGCATGGCGTATGGCCGAGCCGATCTGGCGCAGGCCCACGCGCTGCAGAGCGAAGAGGTCCTTCTCCGAGACTAGCCCAACAAGCCGTTCATTCTCTACCACCAACACGTGGCGGAAGCCCTCCTTGGCCATCAACAGCGCCGCCTCATGTGCCAGCGCGTGGGGCGGTAGAGAAGAGAGCTGCGTGCTCATCACGTCCATGACCGGGCGCTCCAGGTCTATCTGCGGGAGGGCAACGCGGTCCAGCACGTCGTGCAACGTGAGGATGCCCAGCGGCTTGCCCTTGACGTTCACCGCCACCATGGAACCTACCTGTTGTTCGTGCATGACGCGGAGCACCTGATGCAAGGGCGTCTCGGGCGAGCACGTCACCGGGTCGCGGCGTATGACCGCGCGCAGCGGGCTGGCGAGCGACTGTTCCTCGGCGCTGGACTGGCTATATTTGGCCTGTATGACCTGCTTGGAATGTTCCAGCAGGTTGGCGATGCGGCGCGTGCAGAAATCACGGAAGGGCGCGCTCATCCCGAGCAGGGTGTGGAAATCCTCGCCGGAGAGTTCATAACAGAAGGTGTCCTTGCCGGCGCGGTAGACGCTGGCGACAGGACGGTTGGCCAGCAAAGCACCCAAGGGGAAGCACTCGCCCACCGCCAGCTCCAGCCAGGTGTCGGTCTCGGAAGCATGGGCGACGTTCTGTTCGCCGTGCACCATGCCCTGCTTGATGACCAGGAAACGGTCCACCGCCCCCTGCTCGGGTGAGACGATCACTTCGCCCTCGGCGTAGTAGCCCAGGCGCATGCGCTCCACCATCCACAGCAGGTGGCCGGGCTCCATGCGGTCGAAGGGCGCGTGCGCCGCGAAGAAGGTCAGCTGGGAAGCATGGATCGCGCTCAAGGCATGGCCTTTCGGTTGTGTCACGATGGTTTTATTATAGCCACAGCTCCTTTCAGGAAACTGACATGGCACACACAAATCCCACCCCCGACGAGATCTGCAAGCTGCTACGCGAAGTACACACCATCGCCGTGGTCGGCCTGTCGCCCAATCATGCGCGTCCCAGCTTCCGCGTGGCACAGGCCATGCAGGGCTACGGTTACCGCATCCTGCCGGTGCGCCCGCTGGTGGAGGAAGTGCTGGGCGAGAAAGCCTATCCCGACCTGGAGAGCCTGCCCGAGCTGCCGGACATCGTGGACGTGTTCCGCGCCCCCGAGCATGTGCCCGGCATCGTGGACAGCTGCATCAGGCTGGGCATCAAACGCCTGTGGCTGCAGGACGGCGTGATACACGAAGAGGCAGCGCAGCGTGCGCGCGAGGCCGGCATCACTGTGGTGATGGACCGCTGCATATACCGCGACTATTCCCAGCTGTGCGGCCACGACACGGTGGGGCGTAGCCCTCTGGTGCGGGAGTGACCGCATTGCACCTCCTCCTCCAAACGGCTGGCTGTGCGGTAACGTGTCGGAGGTGCAGCAAGTAGGCGCGAACACGTATAATCCGCAGCCATACAATCACGGTTCTGACCATGTCCCTCATCAAGTTCACCAAGATGCACGGCGCCGGCAACGATTTCGTAGTGCTGGACGGCGTGCGGCAGTCCATCGCGCTCTCGCCCGAGAAGCTGCGTTTCATCGCAGACCGCCATTTCGGCATAGGCTGCGACCAGATACTGCTCGTGGAGAAGTCCCAGCGGCATGACGCCGATTTCCGTTACCGCATCTTCAACGCCGACGGCGGCGAAGTGGAACAGTGCGGCAACGGTGCACGCTGCTTCGTGCGTTTCGTGCACGACCAGAAGCTCACGGGCAAGCGCGAGATCGTGGTCGAGACCAAGAGCGGCCTGATCTCCCCGCGGCTGGAGGAAGACGGCCGGGTGACGGTGAACATGGGTGCACCCATCCTCGATCCCGCGCAGATCCCTTTCGTGAGCGACAGCAACGCCGTCATCCAGCCGTTGCAGGTCGGCGACGACACGGTGCAGATCACCGCCGTCTCCATGGGCAACCCACACGCGGTGCAGCTGGTGGGTGACGTCGAGCACGCGCCCGTCACAATCCAGGGCTCACTCATCGAGCATCACCCGCGCTTCCCCAAGCGCGTGAACGTCGGCTACATGCAGATCGAAGACCGCACGTCGGTGAAGCTGCGCGTGTTCGAGCGCGGCGCGGGCGAGACCCTGTCCTGCGGCACCGGCGCCTGCGCCGCCGTGGTGACCGGCATCCTGCGCGGACTGCTGGACGACACGGTGCACGTCGTCACACGCGGCGGTACGCTCACCATCAACTGGGAAGGCGGCAAGTCGCCCGTCCTGATGACTGGACCCGCCATCACCGTGTTCGAAGGCGAGATCAACCTGTAGAAAGCCGAGTATGAAAGCAGAAGACGTAGCGCAATACCTGCAGGACAACCCGCAGTTCTTCGAGGACCACGCCGAGATGCTCGCGCAGGTCAACCTGCCCCATCCCCATGGCGGCCGCACCATCTCGCTCTCCGAGCGCCAGCTGCTCACGCTGCGCGAGCGCGTGAAGGAGCTGGAAAAGAAGCTAAACGAGCTCCTGGCCTTTGCCAAGGAGAACGATGCGCTGCAAACCAAGGTGCACCAGTTCAACTGCACGCTGTTCGGCGCGAGCGACCGTGCCACGCTGCAGAGCATGGCCGTGCAGCACTTGCGCGACATCTTCGCCATCCCGCATGTGGCGCTGCACCTCTGGCAGGACGATGCACCGAGCTCCGAGGTGCTGGCCTTCGCCGACCAGCATGAGCTGCCGGTGTGCGCCCACCATGCGGTGCACGACACGCTGCCATGGTTCGGAGAGGCGGCCGAACATCTGCGCTCCTTCGCCTACCTGCCGCTGCGCGCCGATGGCCCGACCATAGGACTGCTCATCCTCGCGAGCGAGGACAAGCAGCGTTTCTATCCCGAGATGGGCACGCTGTTCCTGCAACGCATCGCGGAGACACTGGGCAGCGCGTTCCGTCCGCATGTCTGATGCCTGGCGCAGAACATCCCACGCTCCAAGGTTACCTCGCCTATCTCAATAACGAGCGCGGCTACTCCCGTCTCACCTCCGAGAACTACGAACGCGACATTCGTCGGCTGCTCGCGCTCGCCGGTCCCACACCGCTGGCCGAACTCAAAAGCCATCAAATCCGGCGTTACATCGCGCAGCTGCACAGCAGCGGGTTGGGTGGGCGCTCGCTGGCGCGCATGCTGTCTGCCTGGCGCGGCTTCTACTCCTACCTGATGCGCGACCACGGATGCGCGAGCAACCCCTGTGTCGGGCTGCGCGCACCCAAGGCACCGAAGACGCTGCCGCAAGCGCTCTCTCCTGATGAGGCAGCCAAGCTCGTGGAGCTCCCCGTCGCCACGCCGCAGGACGCGCGCGACAAGGCCATGTTCGAGCTGCTCTATTCCTCGGGCCTGCGCCTGGCGGAACTGGTGAGCCTGAACCTTCTGGACATGCAGGACAGCCTGCAGACGGGCGAGGTGCGCGTCACCGGCAAAGGCAACAAGACGCGCATCGTGCCCGTGGGCAGTCAAGCTGTGGCCGCGCTGAAGGCCTGGCTTGCAGTGCGCGAGCAGCTCGCCAAGCCAGACGAAGCCGCGCTGTTCGTCGGCAGGAACGGTGCGCGCATCAGCCCACGCACGGTGCAGTACCTGCTGCGGCAATGGGGCATCAAGCAAGGGTTGAACAGCGGCGTGCATCCGCACCTGCTGCGCCACTCCTTCGCCACCCATGTGCTGCAGTCGTCGGGCGACCTGCGCGCCGTGCAGGAAATGCTGGGACATGCAAGCATCTCCACCACGCAGGTCTACACCCATCTCGATTTCCAGTACCTAGCCAAGATCTATGACGGCGCGCACCCGCGCGCAAAGAAGAAACCATGAGCAAAGACAAGACCACACACCGTTCTGGTTCGCACAGTCACGCGAAGCCAGATTTCCGCCGACGCAAACCTGGCAAGCCGCGCGCCGAGCGCCCTCAGCAGACCGCGCCCACCTTCGTGGGCGACGGAGTACCGACGATCTTCCTCAAGCCTGAGAAGGAAAGATCCCTGCTGCGCAGGCATCCTTGGGTCTTCTCCGGGGCGATACAGCGTGTGCAAGGTGCTGCCGATGGCGGTGCCACGGTGCAGGTGCGTGCGTCCGACGGACGCTTCCTCGCTCATGCCGCGTATAACTCGCAGTCGCAGATCGCCGCACGCGTCTGGTCCTGGGACGAGAACGAGGACATTGATGCCGGCTTCTTCCGCAGGAAGATCGCGGCAGCGCTCTCCGCGCGCAAGGCGCTGGCTATCGAGCAGTCTGGCAACGGCGCGCGCATCATCCACGGCGAATCCGACGGCCTGCCCGGCCTCATCGTGGACCGTTACGGCGACGTGGTGGTGATGCAGCTGGGGAGCGCGGGGCCGGAGCACTGGCGCGACACGCTGGCCGACATCCTGCAGGAGCTGTGCGCGCCTGTATGCATCTACGAACGCTCGGACTCTGACGGACGTGCGCTGGAAGGCCTGCCTCCGCGTTGCGGTGTGGTGCGCGGCGCGCTGCCTGAGATGCTGGAAGTGACGGAGAACGGCCTGCGCTTCGCCGTGGACATCGTGGCTGGACAGAAGACCGGCTACTACCTCGACCAGCGCGACAACCGCGCATTCACCGGCATGCTGGCTGCCGACCGCGAAGTGCTCAACTGCTTCTGCTACACCGGCGGCTTCTCGCTCTACGCATTGCGCGGTGGTGCTAAGTCCGTACTCTCCATCGATGCCTCGGAGGGCGCGTTGGAACTGGCGCGGCGCAATGTCGAGCTGAACGGCCTGGATGCATCGAAGGCCGAGTGGCAGTGCGCTGACGTGTTCGAAGCGCTGCGCAAACTGCGCGACCATAACCGCAAGTTCGATCTTATCGTCCTGGATCCGCCCAAGTTCGCCCCTACCGCTGCCTTCGCCGAGAAGGCCGCGCGCGCCTACAAGGACATCAACCTGCTGGGCTTCAAACTGCTGCGCCCGGGCGGCCTGCTTTTCACCTACTCCTGCTCGGGCGGCATCAGCGACGATCTGTTCCAGAAGATCATCGCTGGCGCGGCACTCGATGCAGGTGTGGATGCGCAGATCGTGAAGAAGCTGCACGCAGCGGCGGACCATCCGGTGTTGCTGAGTTTCCCGGAGGGGGCGTATTTGAAGGGGCTGGTGTTGAGGGTAGCCGGATAATCTGAAGCCCGTTCGTGCTGAGTAGGCCGCAGGCCATATCGAAGCATGAACAACAAATCAAAACCGCCGGGGGTTGCCCGGCAGCAAGTTACCTTCTTTTGCTTCGCCAAAAGAAGGTAACCGAAGAAAAGGCGACCCCGGTTTGCCGCCCTTCGGGTTCCCTGCGTTGCTCGACTGGTCAGGCGGCTGCGGAACTCGCGCTACGCGCTCAGACAGTCCTCGCCGACTACCCCTGACCAGCCTGCGCTACTCGGCGGCGCACAGGGGAAAAGAGCGGAAATCTCAAACCGTAGCCCCTTATATGGAGGGCAACAAGTTGCCCTCCATATTTCTATATATCAGTACTTTCAATGGGATTTCGATTGGTTAAGCTGATCAGCCGCTTACGCAGTTTTTCGCGAAGATCGCGTAGATTCTCATACTCTGGGCAGTTGTATCCAGCCAAGTCGAAGTGTAGTCCTGTCCCAGATTTGCGAAAGAGAATTACTCTCTTCCCAAGAGCATGTGCATAGCCAATCTCATAGTAGACGTTTGGTCGCATCCCAGTTAGGTCGGCAAACAAAAACTCCGCAGTTCGAATTTCGTTCAACACACGTTCGGTGATAAGGCCTTCATGCTCAATATCATCCGCACGTACTGCTCGTATCTCAAATGACCGAAAGACTGATCTGACAGTATCGGCGACGTCGGAGAGCTCTGGCTGCTGAGAATCCATCCACATCATAATGAAGGCGGTACCTGTTCGATATTTTGCTGGTTCTGAAGTGACGCTCGAGGAAGGTGCCAAGCTGGTCGAAACACTGGCTTCAACCAGCTTAAGAACCGCTCCAAGTGTTGATAAATGCTTAAAGAACTGCTCTTCGGCCTCCTTAGGCGAAAGCCCTAGGTTCTCGGACTGCTCCGCTGGGCGAAATCCGAGCACGGCGCCTTCATCATGTATCACATCTGGCTGGCGATAACTGTATGTGCGAAGCATTAACGCGGCCCGCATCGTTTTCGTTGCGATTTTGATTTCTTGCAGGTCTTCTGTGCCAGTAAGTGGAGATGAACGCGCTCGATCAGCGAGCTCCGCACAAGGCTGCAGGAGTCGACTAATTAGAGCATTTGCGGTTGACTGCAGTTCGTCCGGCAGTTGATCCCAATAGTGATTTGCCGAATGAATTTCAAAAAAAGAAAATTCGGGGCGCGACTCTTCTTGAGGAAGCGCGCTAGCTGCTGCAGCAAAGTACTGCTTGATGTCGCCGGATAATGTTCGAAGCACTTCGCGCAACTCGGGTTTGGCAATTTCGGCCATGCGTGTATCCCAGAAAGTTTTACCGATGAATCTCAATGTACCGGAGTCGTATTGGTTTGACTATGGCGGGCAATTTGTTGCCCGCCATACGGTTTTGATCTTCGCTTTTTCCTCCCCTGTGCGCCGCCGAGTAGCGCAGGACGGCCGGGGGTATTCCGACGAATATGTTTGAGCACGTGACCGCGCAGCGGGTCGTGCGAGTTTATGAGGAGGCCCGGCCGTTCGAGCAACGCAGGGAACCCCGAAGGGGCGGCAAACCGGGGGCGACTTCTTTGGGTTACCTTTCTTGGCAAGACAAGAAAGGTAACTTGCTGCCGGGCAACCCCCGGCGGTGTTGATCCTGAAGCAAGCGAGTACCTCGCTCACTCCGTTATCAATGCATGCTTACAAATGGCTTGAACCCCAGCTTCGTCTGCAGCTTCACCGCTGCCCGTCTCGCCTCATCCGCGTTGGCGAAGGTACCGAGGTGCACGCGCGTCAGGCCGCCTTTCTCATACAACTTCAGCTTCTGCCCGCCCTCGCCTAGCACGGCGCGCATCTTGCCCAGGAAGCTCTCCGCACCTTCCCTCGCCCTGAATGCGCCAAGCTGCAGGTAGACCTTGCCCGTGGGCGCGCCCGCGGTCTCGACCGGGATGGCAGGTGCCGCGACTACGGGTGCGGCGGCGACAGGCACTACCGTGGCGACCGGCGCTGCGACGGCGACGACAGGTGCGTTTGCATCCACTGCGATGCTCTCCACCTCCACCTCGGCGCTGCCGTTGTTGATGTAGCCCAGCTTGTAGGCGGCCACATAGGACAGGTCCATGATGCGGTCATGCAGGAAGGGGCCGCGGTCGTTGACGCGCACGATGACGGACTTGCCTGTGGCGAGGTTGGTGACGCGCGCGTAGCTAGGGATGGGCAGCGTGGGGTGCGCTGCGGTCATGGCGTACATGTCGTACACCTCACCTATGGACGTGCGCTGGCCGTGGAACTTCTTGCCGTACCAGGAGGCGATGCCGCGCTCCTTGTAATTGCCGGGGGCGGAGAGCGGGACATACTTCTTGCCCAGCGCAGAGTATTCGCGGTTGGCGTAGCGATGCAGCGGCTCGGCCTTGGGCACGGCGTCCGGTATGGCGTCGAGGTTGGAGGGCGCGTCCGCGCCGGGGCCATCGCCCGCGAGGTAAGCACCGCTCGCAGGAGCGGGGGCGAGTGCCGGGGGCGGCGCATATTCGCCGCCCGCGCGCAGGTCCACAATAGGCGCCGGGGCGCCCGATCGAGTCTGCTGTTTCTGCGGCGCGCTGGAACAGGCGCTCAGGATGGCGATGCTGCCCAATGCCCAGACGATGTGTTTGCTCATCATTTTCCCCCTCAGGTTTTGACCAGTCTTTGATGCGTATGGATGCTCATGAGCACGCCGAAGCCCAGCATCAGCGTGAGCATGGAAGTGCCGCCGTAACTGATGAGCGGCAGCGGCACGCCCACCACCGGCAATATGCCGCTGACCATGCCCATGTTGACGAAGGCATAGGTGAAGAAGGTGAGCGTGATGCTGCCCGCCATCAGGCGCGTGAAGTAGGTCGATGCGTTCGCGGTGACGATGAAGCCGCGCCCGATGATGAAGATGTAGAGCGCGAGCAGGATGAGGTTGCCGAGGAAGCCGAACTCCTCGGACCACACGGCGAAGATGAAGTCGGTGCTGCGCTCGGGCAGGAAATCGAGGTGCGTCTGCGTGCCGTTCATGTAGCCCTTGCCCAGGAACCCGCCCGAGCCCACGGCGATCATGCCTTGGATGGTGTGGTAGCCCTTGCCCAGCGCGTCCTGCGAGGGATCCAGCAACATCAGGATGCGGTGGCGCTGGTAGTCATGCAGCATGTTCCACAAGAAAGGCGCGCTGGCCGCCGCTGCGACGAACAGTCCGCCCATGATGCGCCAGGACAGGCCTGCGAGGAACAGCACGTAGAAGCCGCTGGCCGCGATGAGGATGGAGGTGCCGAGGTCCGGCTGGCGCACGATGAGGCCCACGGGCATGAGCAGCAGCAGCGTGGCGACGACATAGTTCTTCAGCGTGAGCGTGGCCTCGTGCTTCTCGAAGTACCACGCCATCATCAGCGGCACGGCGATCTTCATGAGTTCAGAAGGCTGTATGGTGGCCACGCCTATGTTGAGCCAGCGACGCGCGCCGTGGCTGATCTCGCCGAAGAGCGCCACGCCTATCAGCAGCACCAAGCCCAGCACGTACATGGGCACCGCGATGCGCATCAGCCAGTGCAGCGGCATGTTGGCCACGATCCACAGCGCGGCGAAGGCCACGAGGATGTTGACGAACTGACCCAGCACACGCATCCAGTTGCCGTCTGTCGCGCTATAGAGCACCACCAGGCTGAGGAACATCATGGCGCCCAGCCCATATAGCAGCACGGGGTCCATGTGCAGCATGAAGCGCTGCTTGATCTGTCGGATGTTCATCGTCAGTCGTCCTCCGAGGCTTTATCGGACACCTTCTGCAACGGCTTGGGTTCCTTGCCCAGCAGGTAGTAGTCCAGCACCTTGCGCGCGATGGGCGCGGCGGTGGCGCCGCCGTGGCCGCCGTTCTCAGCCAGCACGGCCAGAGCGATGCGCGGCTTGTCGGCGGGCGCGAAGGCGATGAACCACGCATGGTCGCGATTGTATTCGGAGAGCTTGTGGGCGTCGTATTTCTCGCCCTGCTTCATGCCCACGACCTGCGCCGTGCCGGTCTTGCCCCCCACGGTGTATTGCACGCCCATGAAGGCGCCGGCCGCAGTGCCGCCGGGCTTGAGCACCTCGGTCATGGCACGCTTCACCAGCGACAGGTGCGCGGGCGGGATGTGCAGGTCATACAGCGGAGGCGTCGCCTGCTCGTCGGCCGATGCGTACTGCACCGTCTTCACCAGGTGCGGGCGGTAAGCCACGCCGTCGTTGGCGAGCGTGGCGGTGGCGAAAGCGAGCTGCAGCGGGGTGATCAGGTGATAGCCCTGGCCGATGCCAGCTGACACGGTGTCGCCGGGATACCAGATCTGGCGGTAGCGCTTCATCTTCCACTCGGTGGACGGCAGCAGGCCGGACGCTTCGCCTTCCAGGTCTATGCCCGTCTTCTTGCCGAAACCGAACTGGTCCAGGTAGTCGTGCATGCGGTCTATGCCGAGCTCGGTCGCGAGGCCGTAGTAGTAGGTGTCGCAGGACACCACGATGGACTTGTACAGGTCCACACGGCCGTGGCCGCCGGCCTTCCAGTCGCGGTACTGGTGGCTGCTGCCCGGCAGGGTGTAATAACCCGGGTCGCTGATCGCGTGAGCTGGGTCACGCGCGTCGTAATGCAGACCGGCTAACGCCATGAAGGGTTTGATGGTGGAACCCATGGGGTACTGGCCGCGCAGGGCACGGTTGTTGAGCGGCACGTCGGGTGAGTTGTTGAGCTCGTCCCAGGTTTCGCTGTCGATGCCGTCGATGAACAGGTTGGGGTCGTAGCCGGGCTTGCTCACATAAGCCAGCACTTCGCCGTTGGTGGGATCGATGGCGACCAGCGCACCGCGGTAGTCACCGAACGCCTGCACCGCGATCTCCTGCAGCTTGGCATCCAGGGTGAGTGTCAGGTTCTTGCCCGACTCGGGCGAGGTGCGCGACAGCATGCGCACCGCGCGGCCGGCGGCATCCACCTCGACCTGCTCGAAGCCGGTCACGCCATGCATCTCCTTCTCGTAGCTCTGCTCTATGCCGGTCTTGCCCACGTATTCAGAGCCGAGATAGTTCGTGGCCAGGTCCTGCTTCTCCAGCGCGTCTATCTCCTGCTGGTTGATGCGGCCTATGTAGCCCAGCAGGTGCGAGGTGATGTCGGTATAAGGATATTCGCGGAACAGGCGCGCCTTGATCTCCACGCCGGGGAAACGGTAGGCCTGAGCGGCGAAGCGTGCCACTTCGTCGTCGGTCAGCCGGGTGCGTATGGGCAGGGTCTGCAGCGAGCGCCGCTCCGACATGAGCTTCTTGAAACGGCGCAGGTCCTTGGGCTTGATCTCGACCAGCCTGCCTATCTCGGCGATGGTCGCGTCCATGTCGGCGATCTTCTCGGGTGTGACCTCAAGCGTATAGCCGGCGTAGTTGCGCGCGAGCACCACGCCGTTGCGGTCGGTGATGATGCCGCGGTTGGGCACGATGGGCACCACGTAGATGCGGTTGCTCTCCGCCAGGGTGTCGAAGTAGTCGGTGCGCACCACCTGCAGGTAGAAGAAGCGCAACAGCAGGATGAACAGCAGCAGGCACACGAAACCCAGGCTCAGCACCAGCCGCAGCCGGAAAAAGTAGATCTCCCGCTGGTGGTTCTTCAGCTCGATCTTGTGGGTCATAGCTCGTCAGGGTCGCGGCGCGGGCCGCGCAGCGCTTGCAGCAGCAACGTGAGCGGGGTCCACAACAAGGCCGAGGTCACGGCGCCCAGGAAGAACTCCCATGCCACGTAACCGCGCACCTGCCAGTGCACGATGGCATACACAGCGTAGCTCGCGAGCAACAGCGCGAACACGTGCAGCGACTGCTCACGCAGGCTGAACATCTGCACCCGGCGGTTCAGCACCAGGCCGCCGAAGGCCAGCACCGAATAGGCGAGCGCGTGCTGGCCGAACAGGCTGGCATCAGCCACGTCCACGAAGATGCCGACCACCCAGGCCATGCCTATGCCCACGCGGTAGGGCTTGTGCGTGCACCAGTAGAGCAGCACCAGGGCGACGAAATCTGGGCGCAACGCGAGCGCCCAGCCGCCCCAGGGCATCCATTCCAGCAGGACCGCAACGAACAGCGACAGATAGATGAACCCCCGGCTCGCGGGCAGCAGGAATTCCCGGTCTCTATCCAGTTCGTACCTCACGGCTTGCTCCGTTTCACGTTCTTGTTCAGGCGCTGTTGTCCCGGCTTCTCCTCTTCCGCCGCCGGACGCTCAGGCAGCGGAGGGACGTTGGAGACGATCAGCAGGGTGCGATGCCGGTCCACGCCGGCCAAGGGTGCGCACACGATGTTCGCAAAGGGGTAGGCGGGGTCGCGCTCGACCTTGACGACCTTGGCCACAGGCAGCGCGGGCGGATAAGTGCCATCCAGACCGGAGGTGACCAGTTCGTCGCCGACCTCGATGTCCGCGCTCACCGGCTGGTAGCGCAGCTCCAGCTCGCTGATGTTGCCGGAACCGAACACCACTGCGCGCAGGCCGTTGCGCACGATCTGCACCGGCACCGCGTTGTCCTTGTCCGTCACCAATGTCACCTCGGACAACAGCGGGTAGGTGCGCGTAACCTGCCCCACCACGCCTATGTTGTCCACCACGGCCTGGCCGGACTGCACGTTGGCCTGAGCGCCTTTGTCCACGAACAGCTTGCGCTTGAAGATGTCGCGTTCCAGATAGACGATCTGCGCCATCTGCATCGTGTAGTCGGCGCGCTGCTTGACGTCGAGCAAGGCGCGCAGCTGCGTGTTCTCGGCCTGGATGGACTGCAGCTGCAGGAGCTGCGCGGCATCGGCGTCGTGCTGCAGATGCAGCTGCTGGTTGTCGGAGATGAGATGGCGCTGCAGCGAGAAGTAGGAACCCACGCCATTCCATACCTCGCCGGGCAGGGCGGTCAGACGCTGGAAGGGATAGATGATGACGGCAATGACCTGGCGCGTGGACTCGAGGTACTGGTAGCGAGCATCCACGAACAGCAGGAGCAGCGACAGGACACTGAAGAACACCAGCCGCGCGACCGCGCTCGGGCCGCGATTGAAGAAGCGTAAGGTGCGAGTGTCTTCCAAGGTCAGGAGGCGTCAGGTTGAGGTGGTGGACGAGAATACGGAAGACGCTCCAGGGCAGATCAGCATTTCAAGTCCATCCATGACACGATAGTGCAAGTCTCTACTCGGCACCCTCTCAGTCGTGGGTGAAGATGTTGCTGTACTTGTCCATGCTCTCCAGCGCCTTGCCGGAACCGCGCACCACGCAGGTCAGCGGATCGTCGGCGATCACCACGGGCAGGCCGGTCTCTTCCATGAGCAAGCGGTCCAGGTCGCGCAGCAGCGCGCCGCCACCGGTCAGCACCATGCCCTTGTTGGCGATGTCTGCGCCCAGTTCGGGCGGCGTCTGTTCCAGAGCAGTTTTGACCGCACTGACGATGCTGTTCAGCGGGTCGGTCAGCGCTTCGAGGATCTCATTGCTGGAGATGGTGAAGCTGCGCGGCACGCCTTCGGCCAGGTTGCGGCCGTTCACTTCCATCTCGCGCACCTCGGACCCGGGGAAAGCGGAGCCGATCTCCTTCTTGATCTGCTCGGCGGTGGTCTCGCCGATCAGCATGCCGTAGTTGCGGCGGATGTAGTTGATGATTGCCTCGTCGAACTTGTCGCCGCCCACCCGCACGGAACCGGAATACACCGCGCCGCCCAGCGAGATCACGCCCACCTCGGTGGTGCCGCCGCCGATGTCCACCACCATGGAACCGGTCGCATCTTCAACGGGAAGATCGGCGCCGATCGCAGCCGCCATCGGCTCTTCGATCAGCTCCACGCGACGCGCACCCGCGCCGTAAGCCGATTCACGGATGGCGCGGCGCTCGACCTGGGTCGAACCGCAGGGCACGCAGATCACGATGCGCGGGCTGGGAGTGAAGATGCTGGACTTGTGCACGCGGCGGATGAACTGCTTGAGCATCTGCTCGGTGACGGTGAAATCGGCGATCACGCCGTCCTTCATGGGGCGGATCGCGGTGATGTTGCCCGGGGTGCGGCCCAGCATCTGCTTGGCAGCAAGACCGACCTGCTGGATCACCTTCTTGCCGTTCGGGCCGCCTTCCTGACGGATCGCCACCACGGACGGTTCGTTCAGGACGATGCCTTGCCCGCGCAGCCAGATCAGCGTGTTCGCCGTGCCAAGGTCGATGGCGAGGTCGTTGGAGAAATAGCCGTTAAAGTAATTCAACATGTCAGGTCCTGAAGGTGTAAAGGGTGCGCCCAATAAGCGGTTTATGATACCCTATCGCGCCTGATTTGATAACGTTTTGAACAAGTTTATGTCCCTAAGTCCAGCCGACGTCGAGAAAGTCGCCCGCCTTGCCCGCCTGGCAATGAACGAGCAAGAACTCCAAGCAGCACGAACCCAGATGAACAACATCTTCGGCCTCATCGCCGAGATGCAGGCCGTGGACACCGAAGGGGTCGAACCCATGTCCCACAGCCAGGACCTGGCGCAGCGCCTGCGCGAGGACAAAGTCACTGAAACCAACCAGCGCGAGGCCTTCCAGGCCATCGCCCCTCAGGTCGAACAGGGCCTGTACCTGGTACCGCAGGTCATCGAGTAAGCAGCCATGATCCATTCCAGCCTCACCCAACTGGGCGCAGCCCTCGCCGCCCGCAAGATCTCCAGCGTCGAACTGACGCAGCTCTACCTCGACCGCATCGCCCAGCTCAACCCGCAGCTCAACGCCTACATCACGGTCAACCCAGAGATGTCGCTGGCGCAGGCCAAGGCCGCGGACGAACGCATCGCCGCGGGCAAGATGGATGCGCTGACCGGCATCCCCCTGGCCCAAAAGGACATCTTCTGCGCCAAGGGCTGGCTCACCACCTGCGGCTCGAAGATGTTGCACAACTTCGTCTCGCCCTACGACGCGCACGTCATCGAGCAGTTCAATAAGGCCGGCGCAATCAACCTCGGCAAGACCAACATGGACGAGTTCGCCATGGGCTCCTCCAACGAGACCTCCTATTACGGCCCGGTGAAGAACCCGTGGGACACGCAGCGCGTGCCAGGCGGCTCCTCGGGCGGCACGGCCTCGGCGGTCGCCGCATGCCTGTGCGCGGCAGCCACCGGCACCGACACCGGCGGCTCCATCCGCCAGCCTGCTGCGCTGTGCGGCATTTCCGGCCTGAAGCCTACCTACGGTGTGTGCTCACGCTACGGCATGATCGCCTTCGCCTCCAGCCTCGACCAAGCAGGCCCGATGGGGCGCAGCGCGGAAGACCTGGCGTTGCTGATGAACGTGATGGCAGGCTTCGACGAGCGCGACTCGACCAGCCTGCAACGCGACAAGGAAGACTACGCGCGCGACCTGAACAAACCTTTGGCCGGCCTGCGCATCGGCCTGCCCCGCGAGTTCTTCGCCGAAGGCATGGGCAGCGACGTGGCCAAAGCGGTGGAAGCTGCCATCGCTGAATACAAGAAGCTGGGCGCTACCGTGGTCGACATCAGCCTGCCGAACTCCAGGCTCTCGGTACCGGTGTACTACGTGCTCGCTCCCGCCGAAGCATCAAGCAACCTGTCACGTTTCGATGGCGTGCGCTACGGCCACCGCGCCCCCGAATACAAGGATCTGGCCGACATGTACGAGCAGAGCCGCGCGCAGGGTTTCGGCGCCGAGGTGAAGCGCCGCATCATGATAGGGACCTATGTCCTCTCGCACGGCTACTACGACGCCTATTACATCAAGGCTCAACGCATCCGCCGCCTGATCGCACAAGACTTCGTCGAGGCGTTCAAGCAATGCGACGTGATCATGGGGCCGACCTCGCCTTCGACCGCATTCAAGCTGGGCGAGAAAGGCGACGACCCGGTGCAGATGTATCTGTCGGACATCTACACCATCGCCGTGAATCTGGCCGGCCTGCCCGGCATGTCCATCCCCTGCGGCTTCGGCGCGAACGACATGCCGGTCGGCCTGCAGATCATCGGCAACTATTTCGAGGAAGCGCGCATGCTCAACGTCGCGCACCAATACCAACTGGCGACCGACTGGCACAGCCGCGCGCCGCAAGGGCTGTAAGGAAACTCTATGACTTGGGAAATCGTCATCGGTCTGGAAGTGCACGCGCAGCTTTCGACCAACAGCAAGATCTTTTCCGGCGCTTCGACCGCCTTCGGCGCGGAGCCCAACACGCAAGCCGACGCCGTGAGCCTCGCACTGCCCGGCGTGCTGCCGGTGCTGAACAAGGGTGCGGTCGAGCGCGCGATCCGATTCGGCCTCGCCACCGGCGCCCACATCGCGCCGCGCTCGGTGTTCGCGCGCAAGAACTACTTCTACCCCGACCTCCCGAAAGGCTATCAGATCAGCCAGTTCGACCTGCCCGTGGTGGGCCAGGGCTCGCTGACCATCCAGGTCGAGCCACTTTCCGGCAACGCGAAGCCCTACGAGAAGGTGGTGCGCATCACGCGCGCCCATCTGGAGGAAGACGCAGGCAAATCGCTGCACGAGGACTTCCACGGCATGACCGGCATAGACCTCAACCGCGCCGGCACCCCGCTGCTGGAGATCGTGTCCGAGCCGGATATGTGTTCCGCCGCCGAGGCCGTGGCCTATGCCAAAGCCCTGCACTCGCTGGTGCGCTGGATCGGCATCTGCGACGGCAACATGCAGGAAGGCTCGTTCCGCTGTGACGTGAACGTGTCGGTGCGCCGCCCCGGCGAACCGCTGGGCACGCGCCGCGAGATCAAGAACCTCAACTCGTTCCGCTTCATGCAGCAGGCCATAGACTACGAAGTGCAGTGGCAGATCGAGACCATAGAAAACGGCGGCAGGATCCAGCAGGCCACCGTGCTGTTCAACCCCGACACCGGCAAGACGCGCGCGATGCGCACCAAGGAGGAGGCGCACGACTACCGCTACTTCCCCGATCCCGACCTGCTGCCGCTGGAGATCAGCGACGCATGGAAGGACGAGGTGCGCGCAACCTTGCCCGAACTGCCGCACGCCAAACGCGAGCGCTATGTCGGCGAGTACGGGCTCACCGCATACGACGCTAACAACCTCACCACCTCGCGCGAGATGGCTGACTACTTCGATGCCTGCGCAGCGGCGGTCGGACCGTCCGGAGCGAAGCTGTGCGCAAACTGGCTGATCGGCGAAGTCAGCGCGCAGCTCAACCGCGACGGCCTGGACATGGCGCAGTGCCCGGTCGGCGCCCAGCAGCTGAGTGGTATGCTCATGCGCATCACGGACAACACCATCTCCAACTCCGGCGCCAAAGAAGTGTTCCGCACGCTGTGGGCCGAAGGTGGCGATGCGGATGCCATCATCGAAGCAAAGGGGCTGAAGCAGGTGTCGGATACCGGCGCCATCGAAGCGCTTGTGGGCGAGATCATCGCGGCCAACCCGGGACAGGTGGCGGAATACCGCAGCGGCAAGGACAAGCTGTTCGGCTTCTTCGTCGGCCTCGCCATGAAAGCCAGCAAGGGCAAGGCCAACCCGGCGCAGCTGAACGAAGTATTGAAGAATAAGCTCGGGGGCTGATTCTCAAAGTCGTTTCAGGGAGAAAGACAGCATGCTGTTCAATTCATACAGCTTCATCTTCCTGTTCTTGCCGATTACCTTTATCGGCATGTTCTGGCTGGGACGATATAGTCACCGCTTGGCCGCGCTGTGGTTGGGATTAGCCTCGCTGACTTTCTATGCCGTCTGGGATGTGCGCTTCGTATTGCTGTTGCTAGCGTCCATCTCTTTCAATTACGGAGCCGGCTATTGGATAGGCTTATGCCGTAATGCAGGTACAAGGCAGGCAAAGCACACTCTGGTCGCCGCCATCACCGCTAATCTGCTTCTGCTTGGTTACTTCAAGTACACCGACTTCTTTCTTGCATCAGCCAACCAACTATTCGGTAGCCACGTTCCGGCACTCGATATCATCCTGCCCCTAGGCATCTCCTTCTTCACCTTCACGCAAATCGCCTTTCTGGTCGATGCCTATCGCGGCGTAGCACGTGAATACAATTTCATCCACTACCTGCTATTCATCACCTACTTCCCGCATCTGATTGCTGGCCCTGTACTACATCACAAGCAGGTCATGCCACAGTTCGCCAATCCGGCGACCTATCGTATCAATACCGAGCATGTCGCCGTCGGGCTGACGATCTTTGTACTAGGGCTATCCAAAAAGGTATTGATTGCCGATAACCTAGCCCAATATGCGACTCCAGTTTTTGACGCAGTGCGCGATGGTCATGTTTTGATGCTGGCCGAGGCATGGATGGGTGCATTGGCTTACGGCTTGCAGCTGTACTTCGACTTCTCCGCATACTCAGACATGGCCATCGGCCTGTCGCTAATGTTCAATATTCGACTACCGCTGAACTTTGACTCTCCTTATAAAGCAGCCAGCATAATCGAATTCTGGCGGCGCTGGCACATGACACTGTCCGCCTTCCTGCGCGACTACCTCTACGTTTCGCTGGGCGGCAACCGAAAAGGTCCGGTGCGCCAATATCTCAGCCTCATGATCACAATGCTGCTCGGGGGGCTCTGGCACGGCGCGGGGTGGACTTTCGTTATCTGGGGTGGATTGCATGGCCTGTATTTGACGATCAACCACGGCTGGCGGAAATTCAAATCGCACCTTGGCTGGCATGATGGCGGACGTATGGCTCGCCTTTCTGGCGGCGCACTCACTTTCATCGCAGTAATAACCGCTTTTGTGATCTTCCGGGCAGACAGCCTAACTTCGGCCTGGTCGATATTTTCCGCCATGGCAGGAGTAAATGGAGTGTCGCTGCCCACGTCACTAGAACCCCACCTATCCCCTCTAATTTCGCAGCTACAACTGGACGTCAGGTTTAACGGCCTGTTGGCTACGACCCACGGTTCCCCCCTCAGGGCATTGGGCGTTATTGCTGTCGGCCTTGCCTTGGTTTGGTTATTTCCGAATATTCGACAAATGTTGATCATCTATAAGCCAAGTTGGGAAGACATTGCGGGAATAAGAACGCCCTCCCCCCCACCTCAAGGTCGCCTTACTGTTCTTCTCACTTGGCAACCAACACTGGATTTCGCGTGCGCATGCGGCATGCTGTTCGCCACTTGTGTCCTATGCCTGACTTACGTCAGCGAGTTCCTCTATTTCCAGTTTTGAACATGTGGCGTTATCTGGCTTCATTTGTACTTGCAGCATCGCTAACCGCACTCGTGCTGGCGGGATTTAACTGGTTGGCTGACCCCTATCGAATCTTCAGCACCCCTGAGATTGAGGGCTTCAACACCGTTAAAACCCGTCTTGATTCAAATGAGAGAATCTTCAAAACAGTCGGCTTGGCTCGCCAAGGACCGACGGCCGTTTTGTTAGGCACCTCCCGGGCAGATCTAGGACTAAGTCCGCAACACCCTGCCTTCGCGGGCACAAGAACACTGAACTTAGGAATGGGCGGTCAGCTATACTCTGAAACCCGAATGCTGGTTGATCACCTCGATTCCACGCAAACCCGCCAAATCATCCTACCTAGGTCTGGACTTTTTGGTAGCCAATGCGCTGTTCCCTCCCCCTCCAGGTTTTACGCCTGAGAATTTCTCGGCCTTACGACGACCTCAATTATTTATGTCTATTTCGACTTTGGGAGATAGCTTTCAAACACTCTTGCGCATCGGTGAACCCCCCAGAGGTAGATGGACCAATGAGGGGCATTACATCTTCAATAGCGATTTCGTGTTCAAACATAATGGAAACCGTCAGCTATTTAATGCGAGCGACCGATTTAGCCTGCTTGGCTATACTCCTTCGCCGAGTTGCGCGTTTGTGTTTGATTCAGAGCCTACCAGCCAATCTCCAATGGAACATCTCAGAGCGCTCATCATGCGCGCCTATCGTGAGGACATTGATCTGCGCCTGTTCATTTCTCCCGCTCACGCAAGACAATGGGAAACCTTGGCTGTCTCAGGCCTGTGGAGTAAATGGGAGGAATGGAAGCGCCGACTCACAGTCATGAATGAGGTAGAGGCAGCAAGGGCTGGGAAATCACCCTTCCCCATTTGGGATTTCTCAGGCTACAACAGCATCAGTACTGAAGCTGTGCCGGCCTTGAACGACGTAAACATTATCATGCGGTATTACATTGATTCATCTCACTACACTGCTGCTGCCGGCAATCTGGTGCTGGATCGACTATTTGACTATCACAGTCCAGAACGGACGCTACCCGCGGACTTCGGTGTACGCATCACCCCTGCCAACATTGAGGCTCACCTAGCACGCATCCGTGACGAACGTGAACGATACCGGCGTACCCACGCTGCAGATGTCGCGGAAATAGCGGGAATTGCACAAGAAGTTGCAAAAACAAAATACTGCAAACACAGCGCAAAAGCCGGTGAAGCACTTTAGGGTGGCAAGCTACCTCGGTTAAAGCACTGCGTAACGCATCACCCGATAAAAACCAGCGAAGCAGTGCTCTTCTTGATGCTCGCACACCAGCACCTTGCCCTGCTTCTGCAAGGCGGTACCCAGCTTCCCGCCGACGTCTTCCCGCCAGAATCCTGGCAGGAAAGGCTCCAGATGCCCGAGCACCCGCCGCGTTGGCGGGAAACGATATAGCAGATGCCGTGCCGGGGTCGCCGCGTATTCGGTGACGAGAACCGAGCCACCCCGGCGCACCACACGCGCGATCTCGTTATACACATGCTGCCGCGCCTCCGGTGGCAATTCGTGGAACAGGAAGAACACGATCACTTGGTCGAACGAGTCGTCCGCATAGGCCAGCGACTCCGCATTCATGCGCGCGAGATAGCACCGGTCGGACGCAGTCTCTGTCTTGCGGCGCGCCAGGTCCAGCTGACCCACTGCCACATCGCACAGGTGCACCTCGTCATCGGTGCTTTGCAGCAACGAAGGGGTGAGCTTGCCGTACACGCAGGTCAGCTGCAGCAGGCGCGCACCCGGCTTGCGCTCCACCTGCGCCAGCGTCTTCTGCATCAGGTTTTCGTATTGCCCGAACAGGATGGCGTTGATGATGGGCTGGTGGTCGAAGAACCAGATGCTCTTCTCCCACAGGTAGGCCCACCAGTAGTGGCGCGCCAGATATTCCGGCACGCCGCCCTTGAGGAACCTCTGGTACAGATGCCGCATACCCTAGGCCAGGCCGCGCGGCTTGTGCGGCGCGTTCGCGAACAGCCTGTCATACAGCCAGTTCGGCAGACGCTGCAGCAGCCAGCCCACCATGCCCATCTGCCACGGCACCACAGCGAACGAGCAGCCGCGTTCGATCACACGCGCCATGCGGCGCGCCGCATCGTCGGCCTCGAGGATGAAGGGCATGGGATAGGGGTTGATGTCGGTCATCGGCGTCCTGATATAGCCGGGGCAAAGCGTCACCACCTTGACCCCGCTGCCGTGCAGTTCGACGCGCAGCGATTCGAGGTAGGAGATGGCGGCAGCCTTGGAGGCGGAGTAGGCGCCGGAACCGGGGAGGCCACGGAAGCCCGCGATGCTGGCGATGCCCACCAGCCTGCCGCGCCCGGCCGTGCGCATCGCGACCAAGAAAGGTTGGAAGGTCTTCACCATGCCCAGCACGTTGATGTCCATCACGTGCTGGAACACCTCCTCGTCCTCCACGTATTCGGTGAGCGTGCCGCTACTCACTCCGGCATTGGCGATGACAACGTCAGGCACTCCCACATTCGTCATGAAATCCCGCGCCGCACGCTGCACGGCCGACGCGTCGCGCACATCCAGCGTGTAGCAGTGGACTTTGCCGGGGAATTCTGAGGAGAGGGGTTGCAGCAATTCGCCGCGGCGGGCGAAGGCGGCGACCGATGCGCCGCGCTCGAGATAGTGGCGCGCCAGAGCGAGGCCTATGCCGCTCGACGCGCCAGTGATGACGACCCGCATCAACGCTTGCCTGCGCGACGCTCCTTGCGGGCGATTTCGATCACTTCATTCAGCGCGCGGATAGCCTCTTCCGGCCCGAGCTCACTGATGGTGTATTTACCGTCCACCGCGATGGTGGGCGTACCGCGCACGCCATAGGCCTGCACCATCTGGTCGCTGCGCCTCAACTTGCTGCCGATGGAGAAGGAGTTGTATGCCGCGCTGAATTTCGCGCGATCCACGCCATGCTTGGTGACGAAGTCAGCGATCTTGGATTCGTCGCTCAGGTCGGTGTGGTAAACGTGCCATGCTTCGAAAAGGTCGGCATGCAGACGCTTCTCCTGTCCCAGCGCTTCCAGCGCGTAATAGGTGCGCGCCATGGGCTCCAAAGAATCGCGGAAGATCACAGGGACGAACTTCAGCTCGACATCCTTGGGCATCTTCTTCTCCCAAGTGGCCAGCGGGCCATGCAGGTGGTAACAATGGGGGCACTCGTAGAAGAAGAACTCGACCACCTCTATCTTGTTCCCACTCACCGGTTGTGCGGGATTGAGCACCCTGTAATCTTTACCGGCGACTGCCGCAGCGTGAACCTGGGTCGCGCACAACAGAACCAGCGCGGCGAGAATCTTGCGGAATAAACTCATCTTCTTCATCTCCTGTGGATTATTGAGCGTGTAGCGCAGCGGCATTGCTGACACCATTTTGTTTCAGGCTGACGATGGCAGCGTTGGCTTCAGCCTGCCCGTGGTAGGGGCCCAGGCGTACGCGGTACCAGATGCCTTTGCCCGGCACCTCGGCCTTCTGCACGTTGGCTTCCATGCCGGCCAACGCAAGCTTGGCCTTCAGCTTCTCGGCATCGTCTGCATTCTGGAAAGCGCCAGCCTGGACGAGATACGGTGTGCTGTCCGCAGGTTTGGCCGCAGGTTGGCTGACGGCAGGTTTGGCTGCGGGCTGACTCACAGCTGGTTTGGGAGCAGGCTGGGGTGCTGGCTGCTTGTGCACGGCGCCCCCCTCGGCCTTGTCCGGCAGCACCTTGTAGAACTCATAATGCTGCGTCTCGACCACGGCAGATGCAGGGGAGATGGCCGGCGCGGTGACGACCGGTGCGCTTGCCGATGCCGGCACAGGCGGCACCGGCCTGGGTTCGCGCTGCTCACGATTGCTGAAGGAGGCAGGGTTCTTCTCCACCACATACCATGCCACGAAGCCTGCCACTGCGACGCCGAGCACCATGCCGATGATCAGCCCCGCCATCACTTTGGATTTCTGCGATCCGCCGCCGCCTTCTTTTGCCATGTCCGTCCCTTCGCCTGTCACATCTTTTCGGGTGCACTGACGCCCAGCAACGCCAGGCCGTTCTTCAACACCTGCGCCAGCGCCAGTATCAGCGCCAGCCGCGCCAGTTTGAGCTTCTCGTCCTCGACGAGGAAGCGCGAGGCATTATAGTAGCTGTGAAAATCGGCCGCCAATTCCTTGAGGTAGAAGGCGATCAGGTGCGGTGCGAGGTCTTCGGCCGCCGTCTCGATCACCTGCGGAAAGTCGATCATGCGCTGCAGCAGCTGTGTCTCGTACTCGCTGGCCAGCATGCTCACGTCGACCTGATGCAGGCTCTGGCGGTCGCCGCCCCATTGCGACAGCACGGCGTAGATGCGCGCATGGGCGTACTGGATGTAGTACACCGGGTTGTCGTTGCTCTGCGATTTAGCGAGGTCGATGTCGAACACCAGCTGCGAGTCGGGATGGCGTGCCGCGAGGAAATAGCGGGTCGCATCGCAACCCACTTCGTCGATCAGATCGCGCAGCGTGACGTAGCTGCCGGCGCGCTTGGAGATCTTCACCTCCTCGCCGTTCTTCAGCACCGTCACCATCTGGTGCAGCACGTAGTCTGGCCAACCCTTGGGAATGCCCACGTCCAGCGCCTGCAGTCCGGCACGCACGCGGGTGATGGTCGAATGATGGTCGGCGCCCTGCTCGTTGATCACGCGCTCGAAGCCGCGCTTCCACTTGTCCCAGTGGTAGGCGACGTCCGGCACGAAGTAGGTATAGCCCCCCTCGCGCTTGCGCATCACCCGGTCCTTGTCGTCGCCGAAGCCGGTGGTGCGCAGCCACAGCGCATCGTCCTGCTCGTAGGTGTGGCCGCTCGCGACGAGCTTGTTCACCGTCTCATCCACCTTGCCGTCGGTGTACAGAGCCGACTCCAGCGAGAACACGTCGAACTCGACCTCGAAGGCGCGCAGGTCGAGGTCCTGCTCGCGGCGCAGATAGGCCACGGCGAAGTGGCGGATCGATTCTGCATCGTCGGCATCGCCGCTGGCGGTGTAGCGCTGGTCGTCGGCCTCGACCGTCTCCTTCGCCATGTAGGCATTGGCCACATCCACGATGTAGTCTCCGCGGTAGCCGTCCTCAGGCCAGGAATGGTGATCCGGCCCTACACCCTTGCAGCGCAGCTGCACCGAGCGCGTCAGGTTATCGATCTGCTGGCCGGCGTCGTTGTAGTAGAACTCGCGCGTCACGCTCCAGCCTGCCGCGTGCAACACGCGGCACAAGCAATCGCCCACCGCCGCGCCGCGCCCGTGGCCAACGTGCAAGGGACCTGTCGGGTTGGCCGAAACGAACTCCACCTGCACCTTGCGGTTCTGGCCTATGTGCACGTGACCGTAGCCCGCACCTGCCATGAGCACACCGTGCACCACTTCCTGCTTCGCAGCAGCAGCGATGAACACGTTGATGAAGCCCGCACCCGCGATCTCCACCTTCTCGATGGCATCCGACTTGGGCAGCGCCGCGATCAATGCGTTGGCGATGTCGCGCGGCGATTTGCGCAGCGGTTTGGCCAGCTGCATCGCCAGGTTGCAGGCGTAATCGCCGTGGGAGGCCTGCTTTGGACGCTCGATTAGCACGGTCGCGTCAGCATGCTCGGGCGCGACCTCGCGCAAAGCCTGCACAAAGAGATCGGAAAGATGGGATTTGAAATTCAGGACTGCAGACATGGGTTAAGCCTTCAAAAGAGGCGCGGATTATAGCATTTGAGACTGTGCGGTTGCCGGGGAAGCGCGTGACCAGAAGCGCTCGACAGCCGCACAACTCAATAGGTCGTGCAGTTGTAGAAGCCTCGATGACCGACACAGGTGGTAGTTGTCGGGCGCGTGCTATAGCGCAGGTCATCGCTCGCTTTAAGATGCAGGATGCACTCCCGCCACGGATCTGAATCTTTGGTGTAGCCAAGTTTTTCGCAACCTGGACCGTACACCCTGACCATCTCCTCGACTTCGGCTTTGACCCTGGCGGCTCGGTCGGCAGATGTCTCGCATCCCAGCAACAGTATGGCCAAGATCGGCAAGATAATGTGCTTCATGTTACCTCCTGGAATTACGGTCAGGCTGCCTCAGCAAATTACTCCTGCCTAACTCGGCGAGAAATGGGCAATCGGATGTATTTATGCAGCAGTGCCGGCAAGCTAGATTGCGACGAACTCTCTATCTTCGCTCCGGAGGCCACCATGAAGTCTCTCGACCTGACCAGATCCCTGCCTCGACTCGGCGTTATCGCCGCCCTCGCATCGCTCCCGAGCGGCTGCGGTTATGGGCCGGGCGGAGGATATTCAACAACGACGACGAACACGCTGACCGGTATCACCATCACACCCCCGACCGAGACACTTGTCGCCGGCACAACCGCCACGTTGACGGCCATCGGCAGTTACTCGAACGGCACCAGCGCCGATATCAGCTCATCGGTCAGCTGGTCATCTACGGCGTCTTCCGTCGCCAGCGTAGGCACCAATGGCGTGGTCACAGGCAATGCAGCCGGTACGGCGACCATAACCGCATCCGTGAACGGAGGCCTGTATGGAGGCTCGATATCGGCAGGCGACCCTGTGACGGTGACTGCGGCCGCCGTGACCGGTATCACGATCACTCCCCTGACGTCGTCTATCGCCGTGAGGGCCACCATCACCCTGACCGCCACAGGCGCCTTCTCCGACAACACCAATGGCAACATCTCAGGCGCGGCCGTATGGACTTCCAGCAATGCAGCCGTGGCTACTGTCAACGCAAGCGGGATCGCGACAGGAATGGGTGTAGGCACCTGCACCATCACCGCCACATCCGGGGAATCGCGAATACCGCC
>JBBIIJ010000019.1:0-40265 GCA_037446535.1 Sideroxydans sp.
ACCTTGCATGTCCTTCAGCTTGAAGGATTCGGCCAGTTCCGGTGTCATGTCCTGCACCGCGACGCCTATCCAGCCGCGTGTCACCGATCCGCTCTGGATGATCTGCTCCATGACCTTCTTCGCGGTGCTCACCGGGATGGCAAAGCCGATACCGAGCGAGCCGCCGTTGGGGGAGTAGATGGCGCTGTTGATGCCGAGCAGGTTGCCTTCCACGTCGACGAGCGCGCCGCCGGAGTTGCCCGGGTTGATGGCCGCGTCGGTCTGGATGAAGTTCTCGAAGGTGTTGAGCCCCAGGTGGTTGCGCTTCAGCGCGCTGACGATGCCCATGGTGACGGTCTGTCCCACGCCGAAGGGATTGCCCACTGCCAGCACGATGTCGCCGACGTGCGCTGCCTCGGCCCCCGCGAAGGTGATGGCGGGCAGGTTGTTCCCCAGGTCTATCTTGATGACGGCAAGATCGGTCTCCGGGTCGGTGCCCACGATATGTCCCTTGGCCTTGCGCCCGTCTGCCAGCGCGACCTCGATCTGGTCCGCGGATTCCACGACGTGGTGATTGGTGAGGATGTAGCCATCGTGGCTCACGATCACGCCCGAGCCGAGACTGGAGTTCTGCTGCGGGACGTTGTCCTCGAACTCGTCGCCGAAGAAGAAGCGGAAGCGCGGGTCATCGAGGAAGGGATGCGCTTGTTGCCTGATCTCGCTGGTGGTGTAGATGTTCACCACGGCCGGCATGACTTTCTGCGCGGCGCGGCTGAAGCCGACCGTAGGCAGTTCGTTGGAAGTGTCGGTCTGGCCGTCCTCATACAGGGTGACCACCCCGCTGCGCGCTGCGGTCGGAAGCAGGGTGGGCTTCAGGGTGTGGATGACGAACAGGACCGCCAGTCCTATCGTGGTGGCTTGGGCGAACAGGAGCCAGTATTTGCGCATGATATGATTTTGAACAGCAAATAGATTTGGAAAACGACGATGCGGTTACATGAGTTGCGCGATTATATCGAAAGCCTGCTGGAGGTCGGCCGTTTTCGCGATTACTGCCCCAATGGTGTGCAGGTCGAAGGCAGGTCTGAAGTGCGGCGCATCGCGACCGGCGTGACGGCATCTCAGGCAGTGGTGGAAGCGGCGACGGAGTGGGGTGCGGATGCATTGCTCGTGCACCACGGCTATTTCTGGCGCAACGAAGACGCCAGCATCACCGGCATCAAGAAGCGGCGCATCGCACACCTCATACGTCATGACATCAGCCTGCTGGCGTATCACCTGCCACTGGATGCGCATCCGGAGCTGGGCAACAACGCACAACTCGCGAAGCGCCTGGGCCTCATCGAGCAGGGACGATTCGGCGAGCAGGGTATCGCCAGCCACGGCTCGCTCGCACAGGCGCAGTCGCTTGACCAGTTGGCGCATTGCATAAGTGAGGGGCTGCAGCGCACACCCCAAGTGATAGGCGAGTCGGATTCCAGCATCGTTCGCATCGCGTGGTGCAGCGGGGGCGGACAGGGTTATTTCGAGCAGGCGGTCGCACTGGGTGTGGATGCTTTCGTGACGGGCGAGATCTCCGAACAGAACGTACATGTGGCCCAGGAGACGGGTGTTGCTTTCATTGCGGCGGGTCATCACGCGACCGAGCGCTACGGTATCCAGGCATTGGGCGAACATCTGGCCCAGAGGTTCGAGTTGGAGCACCGGTTTTTCGATCAGGACAACCCTGTTTAAGGAATGGGCATCCATGGGTGTTGCGTTGCATTCCAAACAGTCGTTGCGTAGTATTCGACCTCCGATTCGCACAACCTGCGAAAGTGGGTTTTACGTCAAATTAGCGTCAAAGCGGGAACGTTGATCGGTTTTTGGGGGTAGTAGTCGAGGGGCAGCGCCATTCCGCTGCGTAGGTTGGCCTTGATCGGGCACCACGTTTGAAGCGCGGGCGACGGATGGGGCATAACGGGGAGCATGTATGAAGAATAAGATGTTGCTAGGGGGGGCGTTGCTGGCTGCGCTTTCGCTCAATGCGCTGGCTGCAGGTGAAACGGCTGCGCCGGAAGACAGCGCACTTAAGGTGTTGGGCAGTGACGAAGTCAGTTTCAAGAACGACGTGCAGCCCATCCTGCATGACTATTGCGTGAGTTGCCACTCCCCGGGGGGAAAGGGCTACGTCAAGAGCGGACTTGATCTGGCCTCCTACGAAGGTCTGATGAAGGGCACCAAGTTTGGTAAGGTGGTCATTCCCGGAAACAGCGATGCCAGCACTTTCACCAAATTGCTCACCGGCACGAACAAGGGCCTGAAGATGCCCGCCGGTTTGAACGCGAGCGGCACGCTGGACCGCCAGTACATCCTGATCTTGCGCAAGTGGGTCAAGCAAGGGGCCAAGAACAACTAAGAAGGCCCGCTGTTTGCGGGTGAAAGTTGGCTGTGTAGTATCGTTGCTGGCATAGGGTTTGAGTTGGGGAGCCAAACCCTGGTTTGTCTGAATAAAAATTCTACGGACAGGCAGTGCCAATCCTCCATTACCAAACGACATCTCCGAGCAAACGCATTGCTCGCTCGGGTCGTTATTTCGCGTAACGTTTTACTGAAGGGATGAGGGTCATGACTGATAAAGTGGATCGCAGTAAGCGGCGTCTGCTGATCGCCGCCACCACGGCGGCGGGCGGTGTAGCTGCGGTAGGGGCCGGTGCTCCGTTCGTGCTGAGCTTGATGCCGAGCGAGCGCGCCAAGGCGGCAGGTGCGCCGGTGCAGGTGGATATCAGCACTATAGCGCCGGGAACGATGATTAGCGTCGAATGGCAAGGCAAGCCGGTGTGGATCTTGCGTCGCACCAAGGAGATGCTGGACCTGCTGCCTAAACACGACGACGAACTGGCGGACCCTAGCTCGTCCGTTCCGCAACAGCCAGAATACTGCGACAACGCGACGCGCTCCATCAAGCCGGAGATACTGGTGGTGCTGGGCGTCTGTACTCACTTGGGATGCTCTCCCACCTTCCGTCCGGAAGTGGCGCCAGCCGATCTGGGCGCAAACTGGGCGGGCGGCTGGTTCTGTCCCTGCCACGGCTCGCGCTTCGACCTGGCCGCACGCGTGTTCAAGGGCGTTCCCGCTCCGACCAACCTGATCGTTCCGCCTCACAAATATCTGAACGAGACCACTCTGTTGATTGGTGACGATAGCAAGGGAGCTGCAGCATGATGAACCTACTGACCAAACTGATCGGCTGGATCGATGCGCGCTTCCCGCTCGTCTCCACCTGGAAGGCGCACCTTTCCGAGTACTACGCGCCCAAGAACTTCAACTTCTGGTATTTCTTCGGCGGCCTGGCACTGCTGGTGCTGGTCATCCAGATCCTGTCCGGCATCTTCCTGACCATGAACTACAAGCCTGATGCGTTGTTCGCCTTCGCGTCCGTCGAGTACATCATGCGCGACGTGCAATGGGGCTGGTTGCTGCGTTACATCCATTCAACCGGCGCCTCGATGTTCTTCGTGGTGGTGTACCTGCACATGTTCCGCGGCCTGATGTACGGTTCCTACCGCAAGCCTCGCGAACTGCTGTGGATCATCGGCATGATCATCTACCTGGCGCTGATGGGCGAAGCGTTCATGGGCTACCTCCTGCCTTGGGGGCAGATGTCGTTCTGGGGTGCGCAGGTGATCGTCAACCTGTTCTCGTCCGTGCCCTTCATCGGCCATGACCTGGCGGTGCTGATCCGCGGCGATTACGTGGTGTCCGATATCACGCTCAACCGCTTCTTCGCATTGCACGTGATCGCCATCCCCCTGGTGCTGGTGCTCATCATCGTGGCGCACTTGGTTGCGCTGCATGAGGTCGGCTCCAACAACCCGGACGGTGTAGAAATCAAGAAGCACAAGAACGCGCATGGTGTTCCGCTGGACGGCATCCCCTTCTTCCCGTACATGGTCGTCAAGGACATGGTGGCCGCTGTGGCCTTTCTCATGGTTTTCGCCGCGATCATCTTCTTCTCGCCGGAGATGGGAGGCTATTTCCTTGAGGACAACAACTTCGTCCCCGCCAACCCGATGAAGACACCTGAGCACATCGCGCCGGTGTGGTACTTCACGCCGTACTACGCGATCCTGCGCGCGGTGCCGCCGATGTTCGGTTCGCAGTTCCCCGGCGTCGTTGCGATGGGTGTCGCGACTGTGATCTTCTTCTTCCTGCCATGGCTGGATCGCGGCAAGGTCAAGTCCATCCGCTATCGCGGTCCGATCTACAAGGGCTTCCTGGCGGCGTTCGTGGTGAGCTTCATCGGTCTGGGCTACCTCGGCCTGATGCCGGCCACCCCGACCTACACCGTGATCTCGCGCATCCTGGCGGTCGTGTACTTCGCATTCTTCATTCTGATGCCGTGGTACACCAAGATCGACAAGTGCAAGCCCGAGCCTGATCGTGTGACGTCCAAATAATTGAGAAAGGTTCGTTGACATGAATGCAATCAAGAAACTATGGGTGCTGGTGCTGCTGATGGCAGCACCAGCAGTGGCGATGGCCAACGGTGCTGGCGCTCATCTGGACAAGGCGCCGGTCAATCTGAAGGACAAGGCGTCTCTGCAGCGCGGGGCGAAGCTGTTCACGTCCCGCTGCCTGGCCTGCCATTCGGCCTCGTACATGCGTTACAACCGCTTGCAGGACATCGGCATGAATGAGGAGCAGATCAAGAAGGAACTGGCCCTGCCCGAAGACGTGAAGCTCGGCTCGACCATGCAGGCCGCGATGGATGCGAACTCGGCCAAGCTCGCCTATGGTGTGGCGCCGCCTGATCTGAGCGTGATCTCCCGTTCGCGCAGCGCGGATTGGCTGTATACCTACATGCGCAGCTTCTATGTGGATAGCAGCCGGCCGAGCGGCTGGAACAACACGCTGTTCCCCAACGTCGGCATGCCTTTCGTCCTCGCCGACCTGCAGGGCGAACAGGTGCTGGAAGTCGAGCAGCATGAGGGCTACGACGTCAAGAAGGCCGTGTTGAAGACTCCTGGTTCGGTGAAGCCGGACGAGTACAATCAGGCGGTCGGCGACCTGGTCAACTACCTGGTGTTCATGGGCGAGCCGGCCAAGCTGGTGCGCCACCAGATCGGCTGGGCCGTGCTGGCGTTCCTGCTGGTGCTGTTCGTGCTGGTCTATGCATTGAAGAAGGAAATCTGGAGAGACGTCCACTGAACCGATTGAATCTTATGGTCGGTTTGTGGTAATTTCCGCACCGCTTTGTTAAGTGCCAATATGGCGGAGCCCATCGCTCCGCCTTTTGGTTTTTATTGCAGTGCTTTGTTTCTAGGTGCTTTCTTATGATGACACTCTATTCCGGGACGACCGATCCCTACAGCCATCGTTGCCGTTTCGTGCTGTTTGAAAAAGGCATGGACTTCCAGGTCATCGACGTGGACGTGTTCAACATGCCGGAAGATCTGGCGGTGATGAATCCGTACAACAAGGTGCCGGTGCTGGTCGAGCGCGACCTCATCCTGTATGAGGCCAACATCATCAACGAGTACATCGACGAGCGCTTCCCGCATCCGCAGCTGATGCCGCCCGATCCTGTGATGCGTGCCCGTGCCCGTCTGTTCCTGCATCGCTTCGAGCAGGAACTGTTCTGTCATATCCCGGCGCTGGAGAGCGGCAACGCCAAGGTCGCGGAGAAGGCACGTGCTGCGGTCCAGTCCAATCTGACCCAGATCGCCCCAGTGTTCTCCAAGCAGAAATTCATGCTGGGCGACGAGTTCTCCATGCTCGACGTGGCGATCGCCCCCTTGCTGTGGCGTCTGGACCACTACGGCATCCGTCTCGACAAGGACGCTACGCCGCTGATGAAGTATGCGGAGCGCCTGTTCTCGCGCCCCGGCTTCATCGAAGCGATGACTCCGGCCGAGAAAGCCATGCGCAAGTGACATGCGGCTATGAGTGAGCCTTCCACCAAACCCTATTTGATCCGCGCCATCTATGAATGGTGCGCGGATGCCGGGTACACCCCGTATCTGGCGGTGCAGGTGGATGACTACACTCAGGTGCCCCGTGCCTATATCAAGGATGGCCAGATCGTGCTCAACATCAGCACGGATGCGGTGCACAACCTGCAACTGGGCAACGAGGACATCACCTGCAGTGGACGCTTCGGCGGTGTGGCACACCAGCTCATCGTGCCCGTCGCAGCGGTGATCGGCATCTTCGCCAAGGAGACCGGGAACGGGTTGGTGTTCCAAGGACAGGAGTCCTCACCGCTCGCAGCGGTGGACGAAGCTCCGCCGGATGACACGCCGCCCAAGCCGGGCAAGCCCAAACTCACCGTGGTGAAGTGAGGCGCAGAAAACGAAAAAGCCGCCGGTCACCTGCGGCTTTTTCGTTTCTTGCGGGAGCGGTCAGCGTGCGGCGGGCAGAGCCAGCATGCCATGCATCTTGCTCAGGGCCTTCTGTTCGATCTGGCGGATGCGCTCGGCGGACACGTTGAACTCGGCCGCAAGCTCGTGCAGGGTCGCGGTATCGTCTTCGTGCAACCAGCGCGCTTCCACGATGCGACGGCTGCGTTCGTCCAGGCTGGCCAGCGCCGTGGCCAAGCCGGTGGTCTGCAGGCGTTCGTCCTCCGCGGTCTCCAGTATGGCGGAAGGCTCGTGCTCGGCGCTGTCGGCCAGATACTGGATGGGCGCATAGCTCTCATCGTCCTCCGCCGCCAAGGGGTCGAGCGCCACTTCATGGCCAGAGAAGCGGGCCTCCATCTCCACCACTTCGCGCTCGCTCACATTCAGCTGCTGGGCGATCTCCGTCACCTGCTGCGGTTTGAGCGGCTCCAGCCCCTGCTTCATGCTGCGCAGGTTGAAGAAGAGCTTGCGCTGCGCCTTGGTGGTGGCGATCTTCACCAGACGCCAGTTGCGCACCACATACTCGTGTATCTCCGCGCGGATCCAGTGCAGCGCGAAGGACACCAAGCGCACACCGCGTTCAGGGTCATAACGTTTTACCGCCTTCATCAGGCCGATGTTGCCCTCCTGGATCAGGTCGGCCTGTGGCAGGCCATAGCCCGCGTAACCGCGCGCGACGCTGACGACCACGCGCAGGTGAGAAAGCACCAACTTCCGGGCAGCATCCAAGTCGTTATGGACCTTGAGGCGCGTCGCTAGAGCAAATTCCTCCTCCTGCGACAGCACCGGGAAACGATTCACGGACTGAACATACGACTCCAAACTGCCTACGGCAGATGGCATCGGTAGACTCATCGCTGTGTTCATGGGGTTCCCTCCTTTATTTAATCTTAGCACTCCGGGGGTGAGAGTGCCAAGGAGCGAAAAGGTCTAACGCGGCTCGATCTGCCATAGATGCTGCGACACGGAGAACCAGGCGCCCAGCCATCCCAGATAGGCGGAGAAGCTCAGCAGCGTCAGGCTGTCACCCACGGAAAGGAAAGGCAGGCTGAAATGGCCGGCGTAGAGCTGGCTGAGCGTGGCGACCTGCAGGTTGAGCAGCTGTATGCTGCCTGCCACCAGCAACCAAGCCGTGATCCCACCGAGCAGTCCCTGGATGAGGCCGAAGTACAGGAAGGGGCGGCGGATGAAGGCGTCGGTAGCGCCTATCAGCTTGGCGACCTCAATCTCCTCGCGCCGCGTAAGGATCTGCAGGCGTATGGTGTTGAAGGTGATGGCGACGAGGGCGAAGCTCAGCAGCGCGGCGAGGATACCTACCGCCGTGCGGCCGAAATTGAGCAGCGCCTCCAGCTTGTGTATCCAGGCGGAGTCCAGCTGCACATATTCGAGGCGCTGCCATGTCTTCAGTTCGTCGCGCAGGGCCTCCAGGGCGGCCGCTTCCGACGCTTTGGGATATACGATGTAGGCATCCGGCAAGGGGTTCTGGGACAGGGTTCCTATTACATCCGCCGATCCGCTGTTCTGCTGCAACCTCTTCAGGGCGGCCTCGCGCGGCACGAACTCGACGCGTTCGATGGCGGTGTGCTGCCTCAGCTTATCGCCTATGCGTTCTGCCTCGCTGGCGCTGGTGCCACCGGCGAGGAACACGCTGATCTGGGGTGTGCCGGTCACCTGGGCTGCCAACCCCTGTACACCTTTCAGCAGCACATAGCCGCCCACGGGCAGGCTCAGCGCGATGCCGATGATGAGCACGTTGAGTAGCGTCGCATTGGGCGTGAGCAACAGGCGCTGCAAGGTGGTGCGCAACACGTGCAGATGTTCGATGAACGTATGCATCATGATGCCTCCGCCACCGTGTCCTGCAACTCGCCTTGCCTGAGGTGCAGCGCGCGGGACGGGAATTGACGCAGGATGCCTTCGTCATGTGTGGAGATGAGCAGCGTCACACCGACCTGATGGAAGGACTTGAAGATGTTCATAATCTCGCCCGAATACTCGGCATCGAGGTTGCCGGTGGGCTCATCTGCCAGGAGGATGGTCGGGCGATTGACGATGGCGCGTGCGATGCACAGGCGCTGTTGCTCGCCGCCCGAAAGGGCGATGGGGTTGGCCTTCTCGCGGTCCAGCAGCCCCACCTTGTCCAGCGCGGCGCGCACCCGTTTGGCCGCCTCGCGGTGATCGAAGCCGCAGATCTGCAGCGGCAGCATCACATTATCGAAGGCACTGCGGTCGAACAGCAGCTTGTGGTCCTGGAAGATGAGTCCCAGGTTGCGTCGGAGCTGGGGGATAGCCGCGGGCTTGATGGAGCGGATGTTCTGGCCTTTGACCAATACGCTGCCGCTGGTGGGCCGCTCTATGGCAGCCACGAGCTTGAGCAGTGTGCTCTTGCCCGCGCCGGAATGGCCCGTGAGGTAAACCATCTCTCCTTCGGCCACCTCAAAGCTCAGGTTCCTCAGTGCCTCATGGCCGCCGGGGTAGCGCTTGTAGACCTGGTTGAACTGGATCATGCCTCGATGCCGAGTAAGGCAGCGATGAACTCCTCAGCCACGAAGGGCTTCAGGTCGTCCAAGCCTTCGCCCACGCCGATGAAACGCACCGGGATGGGATGTGCCTTGGCGATGGCCGCGATGACGCCCCCCTTGGCCGTGCCGTCCAGCTTGGTCAGTATGAGGCCGCTTACCTGCAGCGCATCGCCGAAGGCTTTCACCTGCGACAGCGCGTTCTGGCCGGTGTTGGCGTCCAGGACCAGCAGCACCTCGTGCGGTGCGCCGGGCAGCGCCTTGTCGATCACGCGTTTCACCTTCTTGATCTCTTCCATGAGGTGCGCCTGGGTGCTCAGGCGTCCTGCCGTGTCCGCCAGCACCACATCGACACCGCGCGCCTGCGCCGCCTGCACGGCGTCGTAGATCACCGCGGCCGCGTCCCCGCTCTGCTGTGCGATGACGGTCACATCGTTGCGCCTGCCCCATTCCATGAGCTGCTCGCGCGCGGCGGCGCGGAAAGTATCGCCGGCCGCGAGCAGCACGGACCTGCCCTGGTTTTGGAAATGTTTAGCCAGCTTGCCTATGGATGTGGTCTTGCCGGCGCCGTTCACGCCGCACAGCATGATGACGAAAGGCTTGTGCGGGGCCACGTCCAGCGGCTGGGCCAAGGGCTGCAGCAGCCTCAGCAGTGACTGCGCGAGAGCCTCTTTCAGTTGCCCTGCCTCGGTCAGGTGCTGCTCCTTCACCTGGCGGCGCACGTCCGCCAGCAAGGCATTCGTGGCGTCCATGCCCACGTCGGAAGTGATGAGTATGGTCTCCAGTTCCTCGTAGAGGTCTTCATCTATCCGGGCTCCCGGGACGAACAGGTCCGCCAGCTGTCCGCCGGTGCGGGAAAGGCCGTCCTTCAGTCGTTTTAGCCACCCTGAGTCAGGTGAACTGGCTGTGTTCTTTTTCAGGAAGCTGAACATGTCGCGATTCCAAATCCGGTCCGAATATCTGCTGGGAAATGTCCAGCGGAATGACGCATAATGCGCCCGCATTTTAACGTTTCGGGGCGGATCGAATGAGATTTTATTGGGTGGTGTGCTGTGCACTGTGGGCCGGCCTGGCACAGGCCGACGTCTTCGAGAAGACGCTCTCCAATGGCTTGAAGGTCATCGTCAAGGAAGATCATCGCGCACCTACGGTGGTGCAGCAGGTCTGGTACCGCGCAGGCAGCATGGACGAGAACACCGGCACCACGGGCGTGGCCCACGTGCTCGAGCACATGATGTTCAAGGGGACGAAGGCGGTGCCGGCAGGTGAGTTCTCGCGCCGCATCGCGGCTGCCGGCGGGCGCGAGAACGCCTTCACCAGCTACGACTACACCGCCTACTTCCAGCAGTTGCACAAATCCCAGTTGCCGCTGGCGATGAAGCTGGAAGCGGACCGCATGCATAACCTGGCCTTGACCAGGCAGGAGTTCGACAAGGAGATCAAGGTCGTGATGGAGGAGCGCCGCTGGCGCACCGATGACGAAGCGCATGCGCTGATGGAAGAACAGCTGATGGCGACCGCTTACCAGGAACACCCCTACCACAACCCGGTGATAGGCTGGATGAAGGATCTGGAGAACATGACGGATGCGGACGCGCAGGACTGGTACAAGACCTGGTATGAGCCGAACAATGCGACGCTGGTCATCGCCGGCGACGTGGAGGCGAAGGAGGTGTTCGCACTCGCGCAACGCTACTACGGTGCCATCCCTGCCGGCAGGCTACCCCAGCGCAAGGAGGTGGGCGAGGCGACGCAGCTCGGCATCAAGCGCATCGTCGTCAAGGCCCCGGCCGAGCTGCCCTATCTCATCATGTCCTACCACGCGCCGGCGTTGCACGATGTGGAGAAGGACTGGCAGCCTTATGCGCTGACAGTGCTGGCGGGCGTGCTGGACGGCAACGAGTCCGCGCGGCTGAACAAGTCGCTGGTGCGCGAGCAGCAGGTGGCGCAGAGCGTGGGTGCCGGTTATGACAGCACCTCGCGCGGCCCTTCCCTGTTCACGCTGGAAGGCACGCCCGCCGCCGGCAAGACCGTGGCTGATCTGGAGGCAGCCCTGCGCGCGCAGCTGCAGGCCGTGGTGCGCGATGGCGTGAGCGAGGACGAGCTGAAGCGGGTGCGGGCGCAGGTCACCGCGGCCGAGGTTTACAAGCTCGATTCGGTGTTCTATCAGGCCATGCAGATAGGCCAGCTGGAGAGCATAGGGGTGTCACATCGCGACATCCCCCTGATGCTCAAAAAACTGCAGGCGGTGACTGCGCAGCAGGTTCAGGACGTGGCGCGCGACATACTGCGCGATGACCAGCTGACTGTGGCAGTGCTCGATCCACAGCCGCTCTCAAACAAACCGAAACACGCCGAAGGAGCGCACCATGCGCACTAGACTGATTTTTGTCATCGCACTGTGCTGCACGTTCGGCAGCGCTTTCGCCACACCGCACATTCAGCACTGGCAGGCCGCAAGCGGGGCCCAGGTGTATTTCGTGGAGGACCACGATCTGCCCATGCTGGACGTAGCTGTCAATTTCGCCGCAGGCAGCGCTTACGATCACGCCGACAGAGTAGGTGTGGCCGGGATGACGCAGACCATGCTGGATCTCGGAGCACAGGGACTGAGCGAGGACGACATCGCGCGCAAGCTGGCCGACGTCGGTGCCCAGATGGGTGGTAGCTTCGACGCGGATCGCTCGGCGGTCTCGCTGCGCACCCTGAGCAATGCGGCCGAACGTGATGCGGCTCTTTCCATCATGGCGAGCGTGCTGCAGCAGCCCTTGTTCCCCGAAGCGGTGCTGGCGCGCGAGAAGATGCGCCTGATCGCCAGTCTCAAGGAGGCCGAGACCAAGCCCGAGCACCTGGCTGAAAAGGCCTTCGGCAAAGCGGTGTTCGGCACCCATCCTTATGGCTGGGAAGAAGAAGTGGTCGACGTGGAAAAGATGCAACGCGTTGACCTGGAGAACTTCTATCGCTCGCATTACGGCGCAAATGGTGCAGTGGTCGCGTTGATGGGCGACGTATCACGGCAGCAGGCGGAAGCCATCGCCCAGCAATTGACGGCGCAGCTGCCGCAAGGTGGGGCCTCTGCCGCGTTAGCGCCAGTGACACTGAAGATCGCTGCGAGCGAGCAGCGCATCCCCCATCCGGCCAGCCAGAGTCATATCCTGATGGGCGCACCTGGCATCGCACGCAACGACCCGGACTATTTCCCCCTTTACGTTGGTAACTACATCCTGGGGGGCGGGGGCTTCGTCTCGCGCCTGATGAACGAGGTACGAGAGAAGCGCGGTATGGCCTACAGTGTATACAGCTACTTCATGCCCATGCAGCAGCCGGGCGCCTTCCAGATCGGCCTGCAGACCAAGAAGGAGCAGGCCGACGAGGCGCTGCAGCTGGTGCGCCAGACGGTACGCACCTTCGTTGACGATGGGGTGACCGCGCAGGAGCTGCGCGCCGCCAAGCAGAACATCATAGGCGGCTTTCCGCTGCGCATAGACAGCAACAAGAAGATCCTCGATTACCTCAGCGTGATCGGCTTCTACCACCTGCCGCTGACCTATCTGGACGATTTCACCGCCAACGTGGATAAGGTCACCACAGCCCAGATCCGCGACGCGTTCAGGCGCCGTGTCCATCCCGACGCGATGGCCACGGTGATCGTCGGCGCCCCCGAGCAGAAGGCAGTAGGGAAGAAGTGAGCCAGAGCAAGCATCAGCCGCGGCTGAAAGAGCGTTCCGGGGCCTCCAACAAGGTCCGCATCATAGGTGGGACTCATCGCAGTCGCCTCGTCGAGTTCCCGGACGCCGAAGGATTGCGCCCGACGCCGGACCGGGTGCGCGAGACGCTGTTCAACTGGCTGGGCCAGACCTTGTACGGCAAGCGTTGCCTGGACCTGTTCGCGGGCAGCGGGGCGCTGGGCTTCGAGGCGGCCTCGCGCGGGGCGGGAGAGGTGGTGATGGTGGAGAATAACCGTACCGTTCATCAGGCTTTGCAGGCCAACATCAAGAAGCTGGCGTTGAGTAATGTAGCCTTGCGCTGCGAGGATGGGCTAAAATTCGCCCGCCAGAAAAACGGGTTATTCGATGTAGTCTTTCTCGACCCCCCATTCAAGAGCGATTACCTGTCCCAGGTGATGCCGGCGCTGGAAGAATGTCTGGCGCAAGGCGGGGTGGTCTATCTGGAAAGTGGAATGGAATTCGAGCCGGGTTCGCCGTGGCGCGTATTGAAACGCGGCAAGGCGGGCGCGGTGCATTATCAATTATTGGAACGCGCATGAGCATGATCAGGGTGGTCTATCCGGGAACGTTCGATCCCATCACGCGCGGGCACGAGGACGTGGTGCGGCGTGCGGCCGGCCTGTTCGGCGAAGTGGTGGTGGCCATCGCGGCCAGCCGCAGCGCGACGCTGTTCACGCTGGATGAGCGGGTGGCGATGGCGCGCGAAGTGTTCGCCGGCTTCGACAACGTCAAGGTCGAGGGCTTCGACGGCCTGCTCATGAGCTATGTGCGGTCGAAGAACGCGCGTGTGGTGCTGCGCGGCCTGCGCGCAGTGTCGGATTTCGAATACGAGTTCCAGATGGCGGGGATGAACCGGACCCTGCATCCGGATGTCGAAACGGTGTTCCTGACGCCCGCCGAGCAGTACACCTTCATCTCGGCCAGCATCGTGCGCGAGATCGCCCGCTTCGGCGGGGACGTGGGCAAGTTCGTGTCGCCCCTGGTGGCAGCGAGATTGAAAGAAAAGAATCAACCTTAAGGAGAGTAGAAAATGTCTTTGATGATCACCGACGAATGTATCAACTGCGATGTGTGCGAGCCGGAGTGCCCGAACGACGCCATCTCGCAAGGCGATACCATCTACGTCATCGACCCCAGCAAGTGCACCGAGTGCGTGGGCCACTACGACACGCCGCAGTGCGTGGAGGTCTGCCCGGTGGATTGCATCCCGCATGACCCCAACCATGTCGAGAGCAAGGACCAGCTGCAGGCCAAGTACGAGAAGCTGATGGCCGCCAAGGGCTGAAGCAGCATCCCCCGCAAGGAACCCGCCGCATGGCGGGTTTTTTGTTGCCCGGCATTGACAGCAGAACGCCCGTTCTTTAGCATGCTCCGCACGTTCGTTCTGCAGGTGCCATCATGACCGATCCCAATCCAGCCCACTCCCGCGACGCGGAATATCTCGCCAAGCTGCAGGACTATTACGCAGACTGGAAGAGCATCCCGTCTTACGCATCCTTGTGCGAGGTGTTCGGCATCGCCTCCAAATCCTGGGTCAAGGCCATACTGGACAGGTTGGGCGAGGCAGGTTTCCTGGAGCGCACGCCGGACAGCATGTGGATCCCCACGCGACAGTTCTTCGCCCGTCCCCTGGCGGACGCATCGGTCCCCGCGGGCATGCCGGTGACCGTGAACGACACGCAGGGCGAGTACTACGTCATCGACGAGATGCTGATAGACAAGCCGTCCAAGACCACGCTGGTGCCGGTTAAGGGCGATTCGATGACAGGCGCCGGCATCCATGACGGCGACGTGGCGGTGGTGGAGAAGCGCAACCTGGCCAACGTGGGCGACATCGTGGTGGCTATCGTGGACAACGAATTCACGCTGAAGACGCTGGGCAAGGAGCGCGGCAAGTTCATCCTGTGCCCGGAGAACCCCGCCTACCCGGTGATTCGTCCGCAAGGCTCGCTGGAGATATTCGGCATCCTCGTTGGCATCGTGCGCAAGTATCACAAGTAGTTCTCGTGTTTGGCGGGTGAAGTCGCATCACAACAAAGGTCGTGGCGCGACCTTGCAGATAGAAGGCCGTTTCGAGAGCGTGGTGCGCGAGCGCTTCGACGACGGCTGGGACACGCCTGAGGAAGACCTTCCGCCGCTCAGGACCACCGTGACGGTGGAGCGGGCGAAGAGCGTGCTGCAGCGCCAGGCTTCCCCAGATCTGCCTTTCGAACATTCCCTGAACGCCTATCGCGGTTGCGAGCACGGCTGCATCTACTGCTATGCACGTCCCTCCCATGGCTACTTGAACCTGTCACCCGGGCTGGATTTCGAAACGAAGTTGTTCGCCAAGCCTGAGGCGGCGGCCTTGTTGCGCAAGGAACTGGCGAAGCCGACTTACCGCTGCTCGCCCATCGCGCTGGGGGTGAACACTGACTCTTACCAGCCCATAGAGCGCGAGTTCAAGATCACGCGCCAGGTGCTGGAGGTGCTGGCGGAGTGCAGGCATCCGGTCTCCATCGTCACCAAGTCGGCCTTGATCGAGCGCGACCTGGACCTGCTCACGCAACTGGCGCGCGACGATCTGGTGCAGGTGTTCATCACGGTGACGACGCTGGACACAGGGATCGCGCGCAGGTTGGAGCCGCGCGCCGCGTCACCTCGCCGCAGGCTGCAGACCATCCAGCGTCTCAATGCGGCAGGCGTACCGTGCGGCGTGTTCGTCGCTCCGGTGATCCCTTTCCTCACCGACTCGGAGTTGGAACACATCCTGCAAGCGGCAGGCGAACACGGCGCGAGCACGGCTGCCTACACCTTGCTGCGCCTGCCTTACGAATTGAAGGAGCTGTTCAAGGACTGGCTGAGCACTCACTATCCCCTGAAGGCAGAGCATGTGATGAGCCGCTTGCGCCAGATGCGCTCCGGCCGCGAGAACGACTCTGAGTTCGGTACCCGTTTCGTGGGGGACGGGCTGTACGCTCAGCTGCTGTCCAGACGCTTCCAGCTCGCGTGCGAGAGGCTGGGATTCAACGCCGAAGATAGGGGGCTGGATACTACGAAGTTCGTCCGGCCCAATTGGGGCGGGCAGCAGAGCCTGTTCTAGAGGCAGCCGCCACAGCTGCCGCAGCGCCAGTCCTCCTTGTTGACCGCCTGGTAGAAGGCGCGGAAGTGCGCTTCGTCGGCAGGGATGCCATGGGTGACGAAGAGGAGGGCCAGCCAATCCAGGTTGGCGGCGATCCAGTCATCCTCGCGCAATCCCTCCGCGTACATCTCGTCATCGGGAAAGATGAAGCTGTAGATGGCATACGTGCCCATGTCGTGTTCCCGGTGTCCAGCGTCAAGCGACAGCGGGCGGTCGAGATAGGCAATTTCCCAGTGGCCGAGGCAGATGTTGTTGCCCCTGGCGGTCCAGCGCGCGGTAAACGGATTCTGCATGGTGCGAGAAAGGAGAGTCAGCTGCTCCGCGCAGCCTCTTCGAGCTGCTGCTTCCTTTCCACGTGGCGCTGCAGGCCGTGCACCAGCTTCTGCGTGAGCTCGGCCTGGAGTTCTTCGAGCTGTGCGGCGATGCCGTGCTCTATGCATTGCGTGACCTTGAGTCCCTGATAGCCGCAGGGATTGATGTGGGTGTACGGTGACAGCTCCATGTCCACATTGAAGGCGAGGCCGTGATAGCAGCAGCCGTTCTTGATCTTGAGCCCGAGGGCGGCGATCTTGGCGTTGTCCACGTATACGCCGGGTGCATCCTCGCAGCCTTCCGCCTGCACGCCGTAATCCGCCAGCAGGTCCACCACGGCCTGCTCCATCAGCCGCACCAGTTCGCGCACGTTGATCTTCCAGCGGCGCAGGTCGAGCAGCAGGTAGGCCACGATCTGGCCCGGGCCGTGGTACGTGATCTGTCCGCCGCGGTCTATCTTCACCACAGGGATGCCGGTCGGGTTGAGCAGGTGTTCAGGTTTGCCGGCCTGGCCCAAGGTGTAGGTGGGTGGATGCTGCACCAGCCATATCTCGTCCACGGTATCGGCGGTCCGCTCTGCAGTGAAGCGCTGCATGGCACGCCAGGTCGGCTCGTAGTCGACCATGCCCAGCGCTTTGACGTGTATGAGTGGATGCATTGCTGTCTCGCTCGGAGAGAGGTGCGCAGCCTTTATAGCACCATTTTGACCATGGGGTGCGAGGTCAGGTCGCGGTACAGGTCGTCGAGCTGCTCGCGCGACGTGGCGTGCACGGTGCAGGTGAGGCTGACGTACTTGGCCTTGCTGCTGCTGCGCGTCTCCATTGTGTCGCTCCTGAAGTCAGGGTCGTGCGCCAGGACCACGGCGGCGATGGCCTGCGCGAATCCGGATTGTGCGACGCCAAACACTTTGATCGGGAAGTCGCATGGGTATTCGATGAGGGAGTCTCTCGGGTCTATCATTTGCGCATCACTTCGCGTTTGAATGTCTGGTACAGCTTGTGCAATCTCGCGAACATCGCACCGGGCCGGCCCGAGCCTACGGGCTTGCCGTCGAGCGTGGTGATGGCGAGCACTTCCTTGGTGCTGGAGGTGAGCAGGAGTTCGTCAGCACCGAACACCTCGGTTTTCGAAACGCGCCGCACCTCGTGCGGGATGCCGTTGGCCTCTGCCAGCTCCAGGATAACGTCGTAGGTGATGCCGGGCAGCATCAGATTGTCCTTGGGTGGCGCGAGCAGTCTGCCGTCCTTCACCACGAAGATGTTGCTCGCCGCCCCTTCGGTGAGGAAGTCGTCTTCGTTCCCCGAGCCCGCGCGGATCAGGATGGCTTCGGCGCAGCCGGCCTCGACCGCTGCCTGGCGCAGCAGCACGTTGGGCAGCAGCGCGATCGCCTTGATGTCGCAGCGCAGCCAGCGGTTGTCCACCACCGTGACGCAGCTGATGCCGCTGGTGAGGAGTTCTGCGGGCGGCGTGGGCAACGGGCTGCTCATCACGAACACGGTGGGGGCTACCGGCGGCACCGGGAAGGCATGGTCACGCTTGGCCACACCGCGCGTGACGTGCAGATAGATGTACTGGTCCTCCGGCTCATGCTGCGCGATGAGCTGCTCGATGATGCGTGTCCACTCGCTCTCGCTGTGCGGGTTCTGCAGCCTGATTCCGTCCAGGCTGTGCTGCAGCCGTTTCAGGTGTTCGGGCAGGCGGAAGGCCCGGCGCGAATACACCGGTATGACTTCGTACACGCCGTCGCCGAAGATGAAGCCGCGGTCCAACACGGACACCCTGGCTTCCTCGATGGGCATGTAAGCGCCGTTCAGATAGATGGTCATGGCATCTCCTTACTGGAAGAACAACCTTATCGCATCCACGCCGCGCGAGAACACGTTCGCCAGCCGCACGCTTTCCAGTGCGACCACGGGCAGGTCGAGGTAGGGCTCGCCGCTCAGAAAGAGATGCAGCGTGCCCATGCGCTGCCCGGCGCTGACCGGTGCGATCAGCGGCTGCTTCGTTTCCAGCTTGGCGCGCAGCTGCTCGCGCTGCCCGAGCGGGATGGCCACGTAGCGGTCCTCGCGGAAACCGATCCCGATCTCGTGTTCGGTGCCTTTCCACAGGCGCAAGGTGCTCACCGGCTGGTCCTGTTTATAGAGCGGCACGGACTCGTATTCCTTGAAGCCATAGTTGAGCAGGCGCTGGCTTTCCGTACTTCGCAGGTTCTCCTTCTGCGCGCCCATCACCACCGAGATCAGGCGTCGGTTGTCGCGCTTGGCGGAGGCGACGAGGGAGAACCCCGTCTCTTCCGCATAGGCGGTCTGCATGCCGTCCACATAAGGGTCCAGCCAGAGCAGCTGGTTACGGTTGAACTGGTTGATGCCGTTGTACTTGTACTCGCGCAGCGCATACAGGGAGTAATGCTGCGGGAAGTCGCGCACCAGGGCGGCGGCAAGCAGGGCCAGGTCGCGGGCGCTGCTGTAATGTCCTTCCTCGGCCACCCCGGTGGCGTTGGTGAAATGGCTGTTGTTCATGCCCAGGCGTTTCGCCTCGCTGTTCATCAGGTCGGCGAAGGCCATCTCGTGGTTGGCGATGGCTTCAGCCAGCACACGCGCCGCGTCGTTGGCGGACTGCACGATCAGGCCGCGCAGCAGCTCTTCCACCTTCACCTCCTTGCCGACCTGCAGGAACATGCGCGGCTCCTCGTTCTGCAGGCGCAGGGCATAGGCGGTCGGCGTGAGGTTCTGGCGCAGCGAGATCTTGTCCTGCTTCAGTGCGCCAAACACCACATAGGCCGTCATGAGCTTGGTGAGGGAAGCAGGCGCGATGCGTGCATCGGCATTGTGTGCGACCAGCACCTGTTGACCGCTGTAGTCATACAGCACATAGTTCTCGGCGGCCAACTGGGGGGAGGGAGGGAGCGTTTGCGCTGCGGCCAGCAGAGGCGACAGGCATAGCAGGAAGAGCAGGGCTGATCTCATGTCGTAGGGGAGAAGTGGGAATGGCGGGATTATACCAAGCGAGCCCTAAGGTACGCCGCGGATAGGGTCTTTCCGGGTATATAGGTCGCGGCCTATATCGTTCGGCATATTGTTCAAGACATGTGTTGCGGATACAAATCACACCATCCACCCAGCGGACAGAGGAGATGGTCATGCGACATATAGGCGAGAACACAGCAAAGATGAGCAGGGTCTTCGAATGCGGCGCCACCAGACTTCCCGCGCTCGCGGTGCACCCCGATTTCGACCAAGAGGCGGAATCCCATGTGGTGCTCTACAGCCGTCTAATGCATTACCTGCGCGGCGGGATGGTGGGTGACGGCGACGATTTCGCCGAGCATCGCGACCCGTGCGAACTGGGCAGATGGCTGGCGCACGAAGGTGCGGCTCGCCACAGGCGGCTATCATCGTTTCGTCAGCTGCACGAACTGCATGAACAGTTCCATCGTGAGGCCGACGCCGCCATGGCGCTCCTGCATGCCGGCAGCTGGAAGGCCGCAGAGCAGCTTTGTCGGCGGGAACTGTCGCTGTCGCTGCGCCGTCTGTTGAGCGCCATCACCCAGATGAATGATGAGACACGCGGAGAGGCGGCACCCATCGTCAACTGAGCGGCCTGGCCACAAATAGAGAGCGGGAGGCGATCGCCTCCCGCTCTCTTTTTTTCTTTCTCAACAACCGGCTGGACGCTTGGCGAGCTTGCGCTGCAGCGTGCGCCGGTGCATGTTCAGCACGCGCGCGGTGGCGGAGATGTTGTCGCCGTTCTCGTGCAGTATGCGCTGGATGTGCTCCCATTCCAGGCGTTCCACCGAGGCCGGGTGCGCCTCCAGCGGCACATCTGCACTGGCGCTGTGGCCGAAGGCCGCGACGATCTCGTCAGCATTGGCCGGTTTGGACAGGTACTGCGTTGCGCCCAGCTTGATCGCCTCCACGGCGGTGGCGATGCTGGCATAGCCGGTCAGCATTACGATGCGTGTGGCTGGATCGAGCTCGTGCAGGGTCTGCACCAGCACCAGCCCCGATGCGCCACCCATCTTGAGGTCTATCACTGCATATTCGGGCGGGTTGGCGCGAGCCAGCGGCAGCGCAGCCTCGACGCTCTCAGCGGTGGATACACCGTAGCCCCGTTTCTCAAGCGCAAGCCCGAGCACCGTCCGGAAAGTGGCGTCATCATCGACCAGCAGCAGGGATGGTTTGTCGTTTCCGGTTGGCGTCATGCCCGCTTCTCCTGGTGCGACAGGACCACCTCGGTGGTAGCACCTCCCCCTTCGCGATTCATCAGGCGCACGCTTCCACCCATGCGCTCCAGCGTGGCGTTGGCCAGGAACAACCCGAGGCCGCGTCCTTCCTGTTTGGTGGTGAAGAAGGCCGAGCCTGCGCGTGCCGCCGCCTCGGGCGTGAGGCCGGGGCCATGGTCGCGTATCTCCAGCACGACGTTGGCCTCGTCCCAGCGCAGCAGTATGTCCATCTCTTCCGGTGAAGCATCGGCTGCGTTGTTGAGCAGGTTGAGCAAGGCGGAGCGCAGGGCGGGGTCTATGCGCAATTGAGGCGAGGGCTGCTGTCCGGAGACTTCATAACGGTAGCGCACCGTGGGGCGCAGCAGCTGCCATTCGTCCAGTACGCCGAGCAGGAAACCTTCCACGGCCTGCTCGTTGGGGGCTTCCTGTGCGTGGCGGATCAGCGTGTCTATGATGCGTTTGCAGTTCTTCACCTGGTCGTCGAGGATGGTCAGGCTGCCCTGCAACTCGGGCTGGGCCGCGGTGTCGCGCCGCATCTCGCCTATCACCACCGACATGGTGGAGAGAGGGGTACCCAGCTCGTGGGCGGCGCTTGCGGCGAGCGTACCCAGTGCGACGATGCGCTCGTTGCGCAAGGTCTCCTCCCGCGCGCGGTTGAGCTGGGCATCTCGGCTACGCACTGCACCCGCCATCTCCACCACGAAATAGGCGATCACCATCGCGCTGATCACGAAGCCCAGCCACATGCCCAGGACATGCGTGTTGAAGGCATCGCCCAGCCACGAAGCCGATGTATCGGCAGCCTCGGCCTGGGACGCACCGTAGTCGGCGGCCGAAGGTTCCAGCATCAGATGCTGGCTGTGATCCATCTGCATTGCAGCATGGTCGTGTTGGTTGCCCGTCGGCAGCGGCACGTGCCACACCATCAGCAGGCTGTAGCAGGCCAGCGTGAGAGCGGCCATGCCCCAGGTATAACGGCGCGGCAGCGTCGCCGCTGCGATCACCAGGGGCAGCAGGTAGATGGATACAAAGGGGTTGGTCGAACCGCCCGCGTAGTACAGCAACACGGTGAGCGCCGCCACATCGGCGAAGAGCTGCAGGAAGAGCTCCAGGTTGCCTACTGGATAGTCCAGCGACAGGCGCCACCATGTCAGCCCGTTCAGCAGAGCTACCAGGCCCACCACGCTGAGCATCGCCGTCCACGCGAAATCCTGGCTGAGGAAACGGTAGACCAGCAGCAGCGTGGTGAGTTGGGCCAGGATGGCCACGTTGCGCAGCAGGAACAGTCGCCGCAGGTGCGAGTGTCCGGTCTGGATGACGAGCAGGGACGAATTCATGGGGAAGATTCTACCGGAGCGGTGTTTGCGCGGGGGTGCGGCAAAATGCCGCATTTACAAACAAGATGCCGTGGCTACCATGCGAGCCTGACTTCGCTCACGCGGCCGCCGGCTGCGAAAGAAAAAGAAACAATCCATCAACGGCATCGATCTGAAGGGGGCATGATGAAGGCAAAACTGAGTGCGAAGCGATTCGCTGAATTGGGCATAGCGACGACGGCTATTGCGACACTGATCGCAGGGTGTGGTGGAGGCGGAAGCAGCAGCCCTGCCGCGTCGAACGGCACCACCGTCATGGCCGGCATCGTGGCGGATGGCTACCTCTCCAATGCGAAGGTCTGCCTGGACAAGAACGGCAACTCCATGTGCGACGCCGGCGAGCCTTCCGGACTCACCAATGCCCAGGGCGCATATGCCATCGCGGGCGTGACGGCAGCCGATGCGGCAGCCTACAACGTGATCGCCGAGATCGCCGCCACCTCTGTCGACGCAGACACGGGTCTGCCCGTCGGCCAGGCATTCACGCTTGCGGCCCCGGCAGGCGCTTCCTTCGTGAGCCCCCTGACCACGCTGGTGCAGGACAAGGTCGCCGCAGGGGCCACTCCCGCCTCGGCCGCGGCAGCGGTCGCCCAGACCTTGGGTATCCCGGCCGCCAGCGGCGTGAGCGTAGTGGACAACTATGTTGCGCTCAAAGGCACAGCGACCGACCAGACCAACGGCCACTTCCGCGCCCATGAGGCCGCGAAGACGGTGGCTGACGTGCTCAAGGCCGGCAAGGGAGTGCTTGGTTCGACCGCAGCCAGCACCGATAGGCCGACACAGAGCGCGCTTTTGGCGCAGGCTGAAGCTGTGCTGCAGGTGCAGGCGGCCAGCAACGCTGCCGCAGCTGCCACCATGTTCTCCCACGTGGCGGTGAACGCGAGCAGCGTGGCCGGCGTGAACACCTTGAAGGCCCAGATCGCAGCAGGCAAGGCCAACGCTGCAGCCGCGACCCAGCCCGTCACCATCAACTTCGATTTGGTGAACGGCGCCACTTCTCTCGGGATCACAGGCTGCAGCACGCCCTTCACGCTGGGGACGACCGGCACCTCCGGCACGCTGGTGGACATGCGCTTCTACATCTCCAGCGTGGCGCTGATAGACGCCAACGGAAACTACGCACCCGTCGTTCTGGCTAACAACGCCAACCAGGCGGGCAACGTCGCCCTGCTCGACTTCGAGGACGGCACCGGCACCTGCGCCGCATCCCTGCCTGGCATGGGCATGATGGGGCCGACACCGGCAGCGCCGCTCAACCCCAACACGACGCTAGCGACTTATACCGCGATCACCGGCAACGTGGCTCCGGGCACTTACGTGGGCATCGCCTTCACGCTGGGCGTGCCTCCGGCGCTCAACCACGTGAACCCGGTGGGTGCCGCCACGCCTGCCATCCTGGCGAACAACGGTATGGGCTGGCCGTGGAAGGGCGGGCGCAAGTTCACCAAGTTCGAGTTCATCCCGGCGGGGGCGACGGACAACACGAAACTCACCATGGTGCACCTGGGCTCAGGCGGCTGTAGGGCCAACCCGGCGATCGGCGAAGTGTTCAACGGTTGCTCGCGTCCCGATCGCCTGACCGTGACCTTCCCTGCCTTCAACACGGCGACGAACAAGGTCGCGCTCGACATCGGATCGCTGTTCGCGGGCCTGGACATGTCGCTCAACCACACCTGGATGTCGGGCACGGTGCAGGGCATGATGAGCGACAGCCCGGCGTACTACTTCGGCAAGTTCGGACTGGACATCGCGAACGGTCAGCCCGTCAACGACGGCGCGGCTCAGGCCCTGTTCACGGTCCGCTGATAGCCAAGCGATGGACAGATCCACCGCCGCACTGGAACGCGACAGCGCACCAGTGCGGCGGTGATGCTTTTGGAGGATGCAGCGATGACACAAGGGAAGAAACGAACGGTGTTGCTGGGGCTGGCCGCAGCCGGCCTGATCGCGACGGCAGGATATTTCCTCACGCACAGGGCTCACCAGCCATTGACGGAATGGCGCTGGGAACTGCCCGCGCATTTCCCGCAGCCCAGGGTGCCCGCGGACAACCCCATGTCGGTGGAGAAGTTCGAGCTGGGCAGACATCTGTTCTACGACAAACGTCTTTCCGGCAACGGCAGCTACGCCTGCGCCTCCTGCCACTTCCAGCATCTGGCTTTCACCGACGGTAAGGCGGTGGCGACCGGCTCCACCGGCGAGTTCACCGCGCGCAGCGCGCAGGGCTTGGCCAATTCGGTCTACCACACCTACTACACCTGGGCGAACTACTCGCTCGCCACCATGGAGCGGCAGATGATCAATCCGCTCGCTGGCGAAAGGCCGGTCGAGATGGGGCTGAACGACGGCAACCAGCAGGCCATACTGCAGCGCTTCCGCGACGACGAAGATTACGTGCAGCGTTTTGCGCAGGTGTTCCCCGACGAGGAGCAGCCGATCACCATCGAGAACATCATCAAGGCCATCGCCGCCTTCCAGCGCGGCCTGATCTCTGCCAACAGCAAATACGACCAACAGCTGCAGCACAAGGCCGCATTGACCGAAGCCGAGGAGCGGGGCAGACGGCTGTTCTTCTCCGAGCAGGCGCAATGTTCGCAGTGCCACGGCAGCTTCAACTTCAACGACCAGGTCGTGGCTGCGGACACGGCGGATGTAGTGGCGCCCTTCCACAACACCGGCCTGTACAACCTGGACGCCAACGGCTCGTTCCCCTACGGCAACCGCGGCCTGTTCGAGATCTCGGACGACCCCAAGGACATGGGCATGTTCCGCGCGCCCAGCCTGCGCAACGTGGGCGTCACCGCGCCCTACATGCATGACGGCAGCATCGCCACGCTGGAAGACGTGCTGGACTTCTATGCAGCACATGGCCGAGTGATCGCGCAAGGGCCATACAAAGGAGACGGCCGCAGGAACCCGCACAAGGATGCGCGCATAGACAAGATCAAGCTGGACAAGGCAGCGCGCGCGGACATTGTGGCCTTCCTGAAGACGCTGACGGACGAGTCCTTCCTGACCGATCTGCGCTACGCCGACCCGTTCAAGCCGGCGCATTGACTGGGGCCGGCGGTGACAACGGCGGGAGGGCTGGGTTATCCTGCGCGCCGTTGAAACGGCGGCGGAACAGGCTGCTCACAAGTACTCTTCATGGACTATTCGAGACTGACCGGTATGGCGGTGCTGTTGGCCGCCTTTTCTTTTAGCGCGTACGCGGAAGATGCCGCATCGCTGGATGAAGTGGTGGTGACGGCGCAGAAAGAGGGTGCCCAGGCCCTAGGTGCAGCCGATTCCGATGCTGCCTCGCTCGCGGCCCAGCGCACCTCGACCAGCGATAGCGCCAAGCTGCTGCAGGACACGCCCGGCGTCAGCCTATACGGCGCAGGTGGGATCTCCAGCTTGCCCGCGATCCACGGCCTCGCGGACGACCGCATACGCGTGCAGGTGGACGGCATGGACCTGCAATCGGCCTGTCCCAATCACATGAATTCCCCGCTGTCCTACATAGACCCGGCCGAGGTCGAGAGCGTCACGGTGTTCGCCGGCATCACGCCGGTGAGTGTGGGCGGAGACAGCATAGGCGGCACCATACAGCTTAAGTCCGCACCGCCGGAATTCGCAAAGGAAGGCGAGATGCTGAAGCGCGGCCGGGTCGGCGCCCACTACCGCAGCAATGGTGGCGCGGCAGGCGGCAACGTGGCGGCGACGCTGGCCACCGAGAAGCTCAGCCTGAACGCGAGTGCCTCCGCCGTGCGATCGGACAATTACCGCGCCGGCCGGGATTTCAAGGCGGCCGGGCCGGGCACGCCCGGTGGTCCGTGGCTGGCCGGCAACGAGGTGGGCTCCAGCGCCTATCGCGCAAGCAACCAGGAGGCGGGTATCGCGCTGCGCCACGAGGGCCATCTGCTGAGGCTGGACATGAGCTCGCAGCAGGTCGGCTTCGAGGGCTACCCGAATCAGCGCATGGACATGACCTCCAACAGCAACACCCAGGTCAACCTGCGCTATGCGGGCGGCTACCAATGGGGCGCGCTCGAAGCCCGCGTCTTCAACCAGCGCACCCGCCACGGCATGAACATGGGGCCTGACCGCTTCGCCTATGGCACGCTGGGCATGCCCATGGAGACCGAGGCGGTCACCTGGGGCGCGCAGGTGCAGGGCAACATGGTGCTCGGCGAAGAAGACATCCTGCGCTTGGGCAGCGAATATCAGCAGTACACGCTGAACGACTGGTGGCCGCCGGTGGGGGGGATGATGGGGCCCAACACCTACTGGAACATGGACTTCGGCACACGCGACCGCTTTGATCTCTTCGGCGAATGGGAGAAAGACTGGAACGCGCAGTGGCTGAGTCAGTTCGGCGTGCGCAGCGGGCTCGTGAAGACCGATGCCGGCCCGGTCCAGGGCTATAACGCAGCGCCCCTGTGGGCGGCGGATGCGGCGGCGTTCAACGCGAAGCAGCGCGCGCGCACCGACCTCAACTGGGACCTAGCCGCGCTGGCGCGCTACACGCCGGAGGAGGGACGCACGGTGGAAGCTGGCTATGCGCGCAAGTCGCGCTCGCCCAACCTCTACCAGCGTTATGCCTGGTCCACGCAGCCCATGGCCTCGCTCATGAACAACTTCGTGGGCGACGGCAACGCTTATATCGGCGATGTGGCGTTGCGGCCGGAAGTGGCCCATACGCTGAGCGCGACCTTAGCTTGGCAGGACGCCAAAGAGGAGCACTGGGGGATGAAGGCGGCGACCTATTACACCGTGGTCCAGGACTACATAGATGCGCGACGCTGCGATTTCGGCCAGTGCGGCGGCGCGGCCAACCAGACCGCGAAGACCGGCTTCCTGAACCTGCAGTACGTGAACCAGAACGCCCGGCTCTACGGCTTCGACCTGTCTGGCCATACACGGCTGGCCGAGTCCGCCACCTGGGGCAGGTTCACCGGCAGCGGCATGCTGAACCTGCTGCGTGGCACGAACACGACTACAGGCGACAACCTCTACAACATGATGCCGGCCAACTTCAAGATCGCCGTGACGCAGCATAGCGGCTCGTGGAGCAACACCGTGGAGATGCAGGCGGTCGCCGCCAAGACCCGCGTGTCGCAGGTCAGGAACGAGATGACGACGACGGGCTACGCCCTGCTCAACCTGCGCAGCAGCTACGAATGGAGACAGCTGCGGCTGGACTTGGCGGTGGAGAACGTCTTCGACCGGTACTACGCCCTGCCGCTGGGAGGCGCCTACGTCGGCCAGGGCGCGTCCATGGCCAGCAACAGCATCCCCTGGGGCGTGGTCGTCCCCGGCATGGGGCGTTCGTTCAACGTCGCGCTCAACGTCCACTTCTGACAGGCAACCATGAGTAAGAGTATCGATACGCGAGTCGGATTGGGTTGCAGCACGGTTCTGCTGGCCGTGCTGCTCGCCGGCTGCGGACGTGGCGGTCCGTCCGTCCACGCCAAGCCGCAGTCCATCCATTTCGGCGCAGCGCCCACACTGACCGTGCCCAACACGGGAGCAGTGAACGCCACGGCCAGCTCCGGCCTTGTGGTCGCCTATAGCAGCCTGACGCCTGCCGTCTGCTCGGTCGGCGCGAGCTCGGGCACGGTCACCGCCCTGGCTGCGGGCACCTGCACCATCGCCGCCAACCAGGACGGTAATACCGAGTTCGCGCCCGCAGCGCAGGCGACGTTCAGCATAAGCGTCGCGGTGAATCCGGTGCAGGCCCTGAGCTTTGGCGCGGCGCCGGTTATAAGCATCTACGGTTCGGGGCGAGTGTCGGCCACGTCCAGCTCCAGCCTACCGGTGAGTTACAGCAGCCTCACTCCTGCCGTCTGTACTGTGGATGTGAACGGCGTGGTCGTCGACCAGCTGTCCGGCAACTGCACCATCGCCGCCGACCAGGTAGGCAACGCGACCTACAACCCGGCGCCGCAAGTGATGCAGACCATCGCGGTGCCGGCCTGGGCCGGGCCGGTCACGGTGCCGGGCGCGCCGACCGACGTGAGGGCGGCAGCTGGGATTACGGCGAATACGGTCAGTGTGAGCTTCGTCGGCCCATCGTCTAGCGGCGGCAGCCCTGTCACGGGCTACACCGTCACCTCCAACCCTGCCGGCATCACGGCCTCGGGGACGGCCTCGCCCCTCACCGTGACTTGTCCCGTGTCCTGTGTCGGCTACGCGTTCGCGGTCGCGGCGACCAACGCCTCGGGTACCGGCGCGCCGTCCGCCTGGGCCAACGTGCTCACGAACTACAACGTCGTCGCGAGGTTCTTCGAACCGGGCACGCAGCCCAACGACACCATATTCACCGGCTCCTTCACGCTGGATTCCACCACCGGGACGGTCACCAACCTCAAAGGCTCGCTCACCGAATCCATGACCGGCCCGCCCATGATCCTCATCCCGCTCGCCTACCAGCTCTCGGCGGTGAGCGACGGCGCAGGCGGCCTGCTGGTGACCACGTTCGCGCTCAATACCACTAACACCTTCTACGGCGGCGGCTTCACCCCGGGATCGTCCGGCCTGTATTACGGTTTCCCCACGGCTGCCAACCCGGCGGCGGGCGGGGCGGGCAATTCCTACGCCATGATCTACGTCAACCTCGCCGATCCGCTTGCCCCGCTGGGCACGGCGCAGATCAACAAGCTGGCCTACGCGGACTGTGCGGCGGGCGGCATGATGGGCGACGTCTGCATGACAGGGCATGGCGGCGTGGGGACGATGGGCGGCTACCCGGTGTCGCAGGTCATCACCAGGCAATGAGGCGCGACGGGATTGCAGTTAGAATGGAAACGGGATTTGCCTAAGGAAACACTGAATAAGTCGTCACGCCGGCGGAAGCCGGTGTCCAGTTGATTGAAAATACTGGATCCCGGTCTTCACCGGAATGACGAATAGGGACTTATTCAGCGTTTCCCTAAACGTTAGAGATTATCGAGGAGAGGATCATGAAGAAATTCTTGTTGTTTGCTTTGCTGGCGATGTCGGGGATGGCGCAAGCTGCGTCTGATGTGGTGGTAAGTGGCGCATGGACGCGGGCGACCGCGCCGGGGCAGGACAGCGCGATGGTGCAGCTGGTCATCACCAGCAAGCAGGCGGCGAAGCTGGTGGGCGTATCCAGCAAGGTCGCGCAGACTTCGGAGCTGCACAGCATGGTGCACGAAGGCGGCATGATGAAGATGCGCCAGGTGGAGTCGGTGGACCTGGCGGCAGGCAAGGCGCTGGATCTGGGCGAGGCGGGCTACCATCTGATGCTGATGGGTCTGAAGTCCCCGATCAAGGAGGGCGACAAGGTCGAGCTCGTGCTTACCGTGCGCCAGGCCGGCGGCAAGGACGAGAAGGTCAAGGTCGAGGCCGAAGCCAAGGCGCTGACCGAGGCCGGGCATCACGGGCACATGCATCACCACTGATTCCTGACAACTTCTACTGGAGGTTAGACATGTGGGGCAAACTGATAGGGGCGGTATGTCTGCTGTTGGCAGGTAATGCCTGGGCGGGCGCGAACGATGTGATGGTGGACAAGGTCTGGATGCGCGAGAGCGTGCCGGGGCAGTCCTCGGCTACGGTGCAGCTCAACCTCTACACCACCAAGCCCGCGCGCCTGCTGTCGGTGAGCAGCCCGGTCGCGGCGTCCGGCGAGATACAGCAGGTCGAGAAGCACCACGGCAAGCTGCAGACCCACATCCTGGATAGCCTGAGGTTGCAGGCGCACAGCAACGTCATCTTCGGTACCGGCGGCACGTATCTGGCGCTGGTCGGCCTGAAGCAGCCGCTGAACGTGGGCGACCGCGTGCCTGTCACCCTGGTGATCGAGGTGGCAGGCAAGAAGCAGACGGTGCAGGCCGAGGCCGAGGTCAAGAGGCTGGAACTGAGCTACCAGCACTACCGCGACCCAAACGTGAAGGACCATCGCTAGGAAACGCTGACTTCCACCGGAACGGGCGGCCGCGAGCCGCCCGTTTCTTTTTGTATGCGTTAGAATGCGCGCCAGTTTTTCGAAGGATAGAACCATGCCATTGACCGCCGCCTCCGCCGCCCAGAAAGCCCACACCCTCTCCGAAGCGCTGCCCTACATCCAGCGTTTCTTCGACAAGACCATCGTCATCAAGTACGGCGGCAACGCCATGACCGAGCCCAAGTTGCAGGAAGGCTTTGCGCGCGATGTAGTGCTGTTGAAGTTGGTGGGCATGAACCCGGTGGTGGTGCACGGCGGCGGCCCGCAGATCAACGAGCTGCTCGCCAAGGTGGGCAAGAAGGGCGAATTCATCCAGGGCATGCGCGTCACAGACGAAGAGACCATGGACGTGGTCGAGATGGTGCTGGGCAAGGTCAACAAGGATATCGTCAACCTCATCAACAAGCACGGCGGCAAGGCTGTGGGCCTCACCGGCCAGGACGGCGCTTTCATCCGCGCCGATAAGCTGCTGCTGGAAAGCCAGACCGAACCCGGCAAGATGCTGGACATCGGCCTCGTGGGCGAGATCAACAAGATCGACCCCTCCATCATCTCCTTCCTCGATTCCGGCGACTTCATTCCGGTCATCGCGCCCATCGGCGTGTCGCCGGAGGGCGAGACGCTGAACATCAACGCCGACCTGGTGGCCGGCAAGCTAGCCGAGGTGCTGGGGGCTGAGAAGCTGGTGCTGATGACCAACACTCCCGGCGTGCTGGACCAGAACGGCAAACTGCTTACCGGCCTCACGCCCAAGCAGATCGACGACTTGGTGGCGGACGGCACGCTGTCTGGCGGCATGCTGCCCAAGATAGGCTCCGCGCTGGACGCGGCACGCGGCGGCGTGAAGTCCGTGCACATCATCGACGGCCGCGTCGAGCATGCGCTGCTGCTGGAGATCCTGACAGACGAAGGCGTGGGCACGCTCATCAAGAGCAAATGACGAACGAGCGGGTCTGGATCTTCGATCTAGACAACACCCTGCACAACGCCACCGCGCATGTGTTCCCGCACATCAACCGCAGCATGACGGCGTACCTGCAGGAGCACCTGCAGCTGGACGAGGCGGCGGCGAATGAGTTGCGCATGGAGTACTGGCGACGTTATGGCGCGACGCTCTCCGGCCTGATGAAGCACCATGGCACGGACCCGGACCACTTCCTGTGGCATACGCACCAGTTCCCGGACCTGCCTGGCATGGTGCTGCGCGAGCCGCGCCTGCGCCATGTGTTGCGCAAGCTACCGGGGCGCAAGGTGGTGTACTCCAACGCGCCGCTGCATTACGCGAAGGCCGTGCTGAAGCTGTTGCGCGTGGACGACCTGTTCGACGACGTGTTCGCCATCGAGCACTCGCGCTACAGACCCAAGCCACAGAGCGCCGGTTTCCGCCGCCTGCTGCGCAAGCACCGCCTGAACCCGGCGCAGTGCGTGATGGTGGAAGACAGCGCGGAGAACCTGCAAACCGCCAAACGGCTGGGGATGCGCACGGTGTGGGTGAGCGACGCGCCGCGCGCGCCGGTCTACGTGGACGTGAAGATACGCAATGTGCTGGAGCTGCCGCGCGCAGTTCATCAACTGAATGGCTGATGCACCCGTCATTCCGGCGTAGGCCGGAATCCAGTGTATTTAATCAACTGGACACCGGCCTACGCCGGTGTGACGAATAGGGCAGAGGCGTTACGAGTGCTTTTGAGGTTCTCTGTGGTGGAATTGTTTTAAGGGGAAAGAAGAAATGGCAACCAAACAACCGGGCGAAAGAAAGCTGCAGATCCTGCAGACTATCGCCGAGATGCTGGAACAGCCCAAGGGCGAGAAGATCACCACGGCGGCGCTGGCGGCGCGGCTGGAGCTGTCCGAAGCGGCGCTGTACCGCCACTTTCCCAGCAAGATGATGATGTACCAAGGCTTGATTGATTTCATCGAGCAGACCGTGTTCGGCCTGGTCAACAAGATCGCCACCGAGGAACAAGACGGCCTGAAGCAGGTCGAAGGCATACTCGCATTGCTGCTCGGCTTTGCGCAGAAGAACCGCGGCATGACGCGCGTGCTCATCGGTGACGCGCTGGTGAACGAGGACGAGCGCCTGCAACAGCGCATCAACCAGTTCCTCGACCGCATCGAGACCACCCTCAAGCAATCGCTGCGCATCGCCGGCACGCAGGGCAAGCTGGACGCCGATGCGGACATCGGCGCGCACGCCAACCTGCTACTGTGCATCGTCGTCGGCCGCTGGAGCCAGTTCGCCAAGAGCGGCTACACGCGCGACCCGCTGGCGCAATGGGTGCAGCAGTGGGGCATCATTCGGGCGCAGTTCAGGTGAGGGAAGGCGGCTTCGCTGTCAATGAATTGCGAAGCTGACCCCCTTTAGTTGTGGGGCATCATCCACTTGCAGTTCAGGTGACGGGGGAATGGATTCAAGCCGTTTTTGGTCGCTTTCATTGCCTAAAAAAACAGCATGCAGGTTAACTGCATGCTGTTTTTTTCTTGTGCCAATTGCTGGCAGGTCAACTTACTTGCTGATATAGCCTGGCTGTAGCGTTGACGTCGTCGTTGTCGTAGTTGTGTTTGTCACCCCAATTCCGCTTACAGTCATGGCAGCGGTGGCAGTCGAGGTCGAAATCGCCTCGATCTGATCGCCAACTGCTGCGGAAATATACATGGTTGCCGACCAATTGGAGGCGGTTGTAATTCCGCCAGCTGTTTGTGACCTGTTGCCGGTAACCGCTATGGTGATCACGTCGTTGAAAGTACCCAGCCCAGCGACGGTTCGGCTGGTATTGATGCCAGTCACCGTGTAAGTTTGCGAGCCGATCTGTGTCTTCACCAGCGTTGCTGGATCGGTATACATGATCGGATTGGTCCAGGTCGTATTCAACCCAACTGTGGCAGGAATCGAGATGTAGGTATCGCCGGTTGAAGTGGTGCTGACTAGGTTCCCCGCTGCATCCAGCTTCTGGTAGGTAGTCCACACGGTGGTCGTGGAGGGGACGGTCGCCGTTGCGGCGGTCGTTCTGGTCGTTGTAGCTGGTACGCCCGATGCCACGGTGGCGCCGAGCACAGTGGTTGCGGTGCTGGTGTCGGTAAATGTCTGTGGAGCCTGTGCGACGCCGCTAATCGTCGATGTACTGTTCCCGTTGGTCACATCCAGATATGTCAGAGTATTGCCTGCCGTCAACTTGGCCAGCTGGGTGGCAGTAAAGACATGAGCCCCTCCGCCATTTGTGGTATTGCTGGCCCCCGTGCTCCCCCCTCCTGCTCCTCCCCCGCACCCTACCAAGCTTACTGCCGTTCCGGCCAATGCCGCCAACAGCCACCTTCTCCATTGAATCTGCTTAACCATTTCATTACTCCCGTTCCAATTTGCGTGAAAGTCCTAATCCCCTATGACGGGCGCGGGATGCTATCACGTTAAGAGATTTAACATACCGCGGAACAGGGCCCGTCAGGCCATTGCCTGACGGGTTTCTGCCGGCTTGGTTGCACCCCCTTCCAAAAGCCGCTATATTCCGGCCCATGCATTTTTCCCGCTACATCTCGCAATTGCATTCCACCTTCAGCCTGCTGGCGGCGCTGAAGCTGCGCGTCGCGCGCTGATCTCCTACCTACCCCTAAAGCATTAAAGCAGGCGGCTCGGTCGGTACGAGCCGTGGACGAACATTTGCGACGGAACAAGACATGACTGACAAACTGATCATATTCGATACCACCTTGCGCGACGGCGAGCAGAGCCCTGGCGCGTCCATGACCAAGGAAGAGAAGTTGCGCATCGCGCGCCAGCTGGAGAAGCTGGGCGTGGATGTGATCGAGGCGGGCTTCGCCGCCGCCAGCCCCGGCGATGCCGACGCGATCCACAGCATCGCCAAGGTGATCGAGCACTCGACCGTGTGTTCTCTGGCGCGCGCCAACGAGCGCGACGTGCGCGCGGCGGGCGAGGCTATCAAGCCGGCCAAGCACGGTCGCATCCACACTTTCATCGCCACTTCGCCCATCCACATGCAGCACAAGTTGCGCATGACCGAGGATCAGGTGGTGGAACGGGCGGTGCAGGCGGTGAAATGGGCGCGCGAATACACCGACGACGTGGAGTTCTCTGCCGAAGATGCGATACGTTCCGAGATGGATTTCCTGGTGCGCATCTTCGATGCCGTCATCCAGGCGGGTGCGACCACCATCAATGTCCCGGATACCGTGGGCTACAGCATCCCATTCTTGTTGGGCGAGCATTTCAAGAATCTGATCGCACGTGTGCCGAACAGCGACAAGGTGGTCTGGTCCACGCATTGCCACAACGATCTGGGCATGGCCTCGGCCAATTCCCTGGCTGCGGTGTTGAACGGTGCGCGCCAGGTCGAGTGCACCATCAACGGCCTGGGCGAGCGCGCCGGCAACGCGGCATTGGAGGAGATCGTGATGGCGGTGAAGACGCGCCGCGATATCTTCACTTGCGACACGCGCATCGACACCGCACAGATCGTGCCGACCTCCAAGCTGGTGTCCAGCATCACCGGCTATCCGATACAGCCGAACAAGGCCATCGTCGGCGCCAACGCCTTCGCACACGAGTCCGGTATCCATCAGGATGGCGTACTCAAGCACCGCGAGACCTACGAGATCATGCGGGCCGAGGATGTGGGCTGGGGTGCGAACAAGATGGTGATGGGCAAGCACTCGGGCCGCGCCGCGTTCCGTTCGCGCTTGCAGGAACTGGGCATCGTGTTGGAAGGCGAAGAGGCGGTGAACGCCGCTTTTGCACGTTTCAAGGACCTTGCCGACAAGAAGCATGAGATCTTCGACGAGGACTTGCAGGCGCTGGTCAGTGACGAGGAAGCCATGCAGGTGAGCGAACATTACCGTCTGGTGGCGATGGGTGCGCATTCGGAGACCGGATCGCTGCCCGTGGCCAGGGTGGTGTTGAGCGTGGGCGGCAAGGAAAGCCAGGCCGATGCGCAAGGCGGCGGGCCGGTGGATGCCACCTTCAAGGCCATAGAGCAGATCGTGAAGAGCGACACCGAGTTGCAGCTGTACTCGGTGAACAACATTACCAGCGGCACCGATGCGCAGGGCGAAGTGACGGTGCGCCTGTCCAAGGCCGGGCGCGTGGTCAACGGCCAGGGCGCGGACACCGACATCGTGGTGGCTTCCGCCAAGGCTTACCTGAACGCATTGAACAAGCTGGACACGGGAGCAGAGCGCGCACACCCGCAGGTGTGATTCAGTAGTTCGGAAGGGAGCCGGTATGCGATTCGAGACTTGGGCAGGGGTGACGGTGCTGGGCATCGCCGCGTTGGGATCGGGTGGGGTGCTGGCTGCCGGGATCGCCGAGCCTACGCCTGTTGCGAACGTCGCGCAGGTTCTGTCGATCAGACACACACAGGTAAAACGCGTAGGCAAGGATCCGCGAGCCGACGCAGGCCAGAAGACGGAGGCGGCACCGGCGCAGGCAATGACCGTTCCGCCCGTGGCGCCAGCGGTTCCTGAGGCGGCTAGCGTCCAGACTGCTCCTTCTCCCAAGGACGAGACCCACCCCTCCGATGTGCGGCCCGTGGCCCTCAAGCGCGTGCGCGGCTAGCCTTCAGTCTTTCCCGAGAAGCATGCGGCGTGCGTTAGCCGCATCCAGTACCTGCTCGGCGAATTGCCCTCGCCAAGTCCTGTTGCCCGCACGCAGGTCGTAGCCGTCGCAGTCCACCCCGATCAGCATCGCTTCCGGCATACCGGGCTGGAGTGCGGCTAATGCCGTCGCATGCTCGCGGTTCATCTCGGCCAGGAGCCCATCCTCCTCGTCCATCAGCGGGTAGCGTTCTATCCTGTATTGGTCTGCCTTGACCCAGTGGATGTCGCCGAAGCCGCCTATGTAGCGCAGCGCCAAGGGAGTGATGCGGAAAAAGGCGAAATCCGGCATATCAAAGTAGGTCTGAGCCTCCGGAAAGTAGCGCAGGTAGCGCTTGCCGCAGCGGTCGCGGTTCTCGTCCAGTGTGGCGCTGCCGACCACGGTGATGCGCCCCTGCGTCTGGATGTGCGGGTCGTCCTGGTTGTGGGTGATGAGGCTGACGCGCGGATCGTTCAGGATGTTCTTGGTGTGTTCGGCCAGCGCGCTGATGAGGATGAGCAGGCTGCCGTCGTGGTCGACGAGGTAGGGCGCGATGGAGCCAAAGGGATGGCCGTCGAACTTCTTCGACAGGGTGCACAGTGCGCCGTAGCGGTGAGCTCGCAGCAATTGGCGTGCGGCGCGTGCGTTGCTTAGCGGAGCGGTTTTGTCGGGTATCATGCGCGCATTGTATTGAGTAGTCAGAACTTATGAAACTTCCGAATTTCGGCGTCCTGGACGCGCTGCGTTTCCTGCGTTTCGTGGCGGTGCGCCTGCAGCAGGACCGCTGTACCGAGATGGCGGCCAGCCTGACCTTCACCACGCTGCTGTCCGTCGTGCCGCTGCTCACCATCATGCTCACGGTCTTCTCGGCGTTCCCGGTGTTCACCGATCTGTTGGCGCATATCAAGGAGTTCGTGCAGTCCAACATGCTGCCCGAGACCGGGGGCAGGATGATCACGCGCTATGTGGAGCAGTTCGCCGAGAGCGCCTCGCGTCTGACCGCCGTAGGTATCGGGTTCCTGGCGTTCACGGCGATGTGGATGATGCTGACCATAGACAACGCCTTCCATCGCATCTTCCGCGTGTCACGCCAGCGCAGCATGTTGCAGCGCGTGCTGGTGTACTGGGCGGTGATCACGCTGGCACCCTTGCTGGTGGGGGGCAGCCTGTCTCTCACCTCGTGGCTGGTGGGCCTGTCGGTGGGCTATGCGAGCCAGATCCCCGAAGCCGGCGTGGAGATGCTCAAGCTGATGCCGGTCATCCTGACCACAGCGGCCTTCACCCTGCTGTTCCGTGTGGTGCCAAACCGCTATGTGCCCATGCGCCACGCCATCGTCGGCGGCGTGATCGCGGCGGTGGCTTTCGAGTCCATGAACCGTGCCTTCGCCTTCTACATCTCGCACTTTCCCACCTACAAGCTGGTGTACGGCGCATTCGCCAGCGTGCCCATCTTCCTGCTGTGGATCTACCTTTCCTGGCTCACCTTGCTGTTCGGCGCCATCATCACCGCGTCCATCTCGCATTGGCGCAGCACCCATGCGCTGAAGCTGGATCAGGCGGCGCAGCTCTACTTCGCGCTGGGCATGCTCAAGCTGATGCACAAGGGACTGGAGAAAGGCGAGGTGCAGACGCTGCCCGGCATGTCCCAGCAACTGCGCATAGGCTATGAGGATGTGGAGCGCATCCTGGGCAAGCTGGCAGATGTCAGGATAGTCGGCCGTCTGTCCGACCTGGGGTGGGGGATGGTGCGGGCGCCGGAGCACATCCGCCTGTCCGAGCTGGCCAAATTGTTCCTGCTGAACACGACCTTGCTCCCGAGACAGGCGGGCGATGCCGACATACGGGCCTGGTTCGCGAGTCTGGAGAAACGCCTGTCTGAACCGGGTGATTTGACCTTGCGCGACATATGGCCGAAGTAGGCTCGGCGGTTGATGCGCGTGACCTTTTCGGCTTTAATGCGCGGCCTAACGAATCTAGGTAGTAACTTAATCAGGAGATTGGAATGAAGTTCTTTGAGTCGCTGTTTGAAGGTTCCTTGTGGAATAGCCGTTTTGTGATCTTGACCGCCGTGGTAGGCAGCCTGCTGGCAGGCGTCGCGATCTTTTACATGGCGACAGTGGATGTGGTGTTCCTGTTCGAACACGCAATGCATTACGCGGACTCCTCCATGACCGAAGAGGCGCGCAAGGTCCTGCATGACAGCACCGTGTCACACATCGTCGAGGTGGTGGACGGCTATCTGCTCGCTACTGTCATGCTGATCTTCTCTCTGGGCCTGTACGAGCTGTTCATCAGTGACATCGACCAGGCGCATGGCAGCAAGGCTTCCAGCAAGATCCTGGTGATCAACAGTCTGGACGACCTGAAGTCCCGTCTGGCCAAGGTGATCCTGATGATCATGATCGTGACCCTGTTCGAGGAAGCCCTCAACATGCATATCGAGGCGCCCATCGACCTGGTGTATTTCGGTGCCGCCATCGCGCTGATCTCGCTGGCGCTGTACCTGACCCACGCCGCTGATGCCGGCCATGCCGAGGGTGAGGGCCACGAGGCGACTGAAGCTCACGACGAAGAAAGATCGGGGCATTGATGCACCGTCTGCCTCGATTGCTGGGCGCGATCGTTTTGCTGTGTTGCGCCGCAGCAGTCGAGGCCCAGCCCTTCGTGTTCAAGGACATGCAAGGGAAGCAGCAGCGCCTGCAGGACTATCGGGGCAAGTGGGTGCTGGTCAATTTCTGGGCGACCTGGTGTCCGCCCTGTCTGCAGGAGGTGCCTGACCTCATCTCGCTGCACGAAGCGCACAAAGCCATCGACCTCGTGGTGATCGGCGTGGCGCTGGACTCCTCCGAGAAGTCGGTCAAGGAGTTCGTCGCCAAACAGCACATCAGCTATCCCGTGGTGTTCGGCGATTACGACATGGCGGAACAGGTGGGCGAGGTGGAAGCCTTGCCCACTTCCTATCTCTACAATCCCCAAGGCAAGCTAGTGAGCTATCAGGAAGGCCTGCTGACTCGCAGCAGCGTCGAGAGCTACATCAAGAACAAGAAGTGATCAGCCGTTGCGGGCGACGCGACTGACGCCGGGCGCCCAGTGCTTGTGCCATGCGGCCCTGACCAGGTTGGGATACTCGGGCTTGCCCAGGCTGCCGTTGTAGCGGCCCAAGGCGCGATAAAGGTTGCCCTTCTCGATATCCAGGTAATGACGCAGGATGGTGCAGCCGTAGCGCAGGTTGGTGCGCAGGTGGAAGAGGTTATGCTCGCGCGAACCAATGGACCTGGTCCAGAACGGCATCACCTGCATGTAGCCGCGGGCGCCGGACTTCGATACCGCATATTTCCTGAAGCCGCTCTCCACTTCGATGAGCCCCAGCACGAGCTGCGGATCGAGTCCCGCACGGGTCGCCTCGTAGTGTACCGTGCTCAGGAAATCGAAACGGTATTGCGCATCCGGAATCCTCTTTGCCAGCCGCTGCGACATCTCATCCAGCCAAGCCTGCGCTTCCTGCTGTGAAGAGAAAGCCAGCTTGGGCGCAGCCTGATCCGATACGGCCTGCTGCAGCATGGAACGCACGCTTGCGGACAGGGCTTCCTCCTGCTGAGCACCGGCATACGCAGAAAAGGCACAGCACAAGCCTGCGGCTGTCAAAGACAGCGCGACTACAGGCTTGCGAAGTGCGGCCATCAGTCTCATAGCTTGGATTGTACGAGCTTGGCGACGTCCTGCAACGGTACGGCCTGTGCCGCCGCATCGCGTCGGCCCTGGTATTCCACGTTGCCTTCCTTCAGGCCGCGATCACCGATCACGATGCGGTGCGGGATGCCGATCAGTTCCAGGTCGGCGAACATCACGCCGGGGCGCTCGTCGCGGTCGTCCAGCAGTACTTCGACACCCGCGGCGGTGAGCTCGGCGTAGAGCTTCTCCGCCGCGTTGCGCACGGCCTCGCTCTTCTTGTAGCCGATGGGAGCGATGGCGACCTGGAAGGGCGCCATGCCAGCGGGCAGGGTGATGCCGCGCTCGTCGAAGTTCTGCTCGATGGCGGCGGCCACGATGCGCGACACGCCGATGCCGTAACAGCCCATCTCCATGACCTGCGCCTTGCCGTTCTCGTCCAGGTAAGTGGCCTGCAGCGCTTCGGAATACTTGGTGCGCAGCTGGAAGATGTGGCCGACCTCGATGCCGCGGCACAGTTCCAGCGTACCCTTGCCGTCGGGGCTGGCATCACCTGCCACCACGTTGCGCAGGTCGTGCACATTGGCTTCGTCCAGATGCACGTCACGCCCGAAGTTGGCGCCGGTCAGGTGGAAACCGTCGTCGTTCGCGCCGCAGATGAAATCGCTCATCGCAGCCGCGGAACGGTCGGCCAGCACGCGCACCTTGGCGTTCACCGGGCCGATGTAGCCGGTGCGGCAGCCCATGTTGCGGTGCACCTCGTCGTCGCTGGCGAAGCGGAAATCCCCCAGCACCTTGGAGGCCTTGATTTCGTTCAACTGATGGTTGCCGCGCAACAGTAGCAGCGCGAATTCGCCTTCGTGCGTCACGACGGCGATGGCCTTCAGTACCTTGTCTGCGCTGGCGTTGAAGAAGGCGGCCACCTCTTCGATGGTCTTCTGCCCCGGGGTGATGACCTTCTGCATCTCCTGCGTGGCAGCGGCGCGCGGTGCGGCGGGGGCAAGCGCTTCGGCCAGCTCGACGTTGGCGGCGTAGTCGGAATTGGGGCAGAACGCCAGCGCGTCCTCACCGGAATCGGCCAGCACGTGGAACTCGTGCGAGCCGCTGCCGCCGATGGCGCCGGTGTCGGCGGCGACGGCACGGAACTGCAGCCCGAGGCGGGTGAAGATGCGGGTGTAGGTCTCGTACATCACGCCGTAGGTCTGCTCCAGGCTCTCGAAGCTGCTGTGGAAGGAGTAGGCGTCCTTCATCACGAATTCACGTGCGCGCATCACGCCGAAACGGGGGCGCACCTCGTCACGGAACTTGGTCTGGATCTGGTAGAAATTCAGCGGCAGCTGGCGGTAGCTCTTCACTTCGCGGCGCGCGATGTCGGTGATGACCTCTTCATGTGTCGGGCCGAAACAGAACTGGTTGTCGTGGCG
>JBBIIJ010000020.1:0-40040 GCA_037446535.1 Sideroxydans sp.
GGATCGCATACATGATCAGCCGTCCCATGCTGGGCATAGGCATAGGCATGCCCATGCTGGTCACACCTATCGCCGCCGCGCTGATTGCGACAGTCATCGATCCTGAGCAGCGAGCCCTCCTGGCCTACATCGGCGGAACGCTGGGCGTGCTGATAGGCGCGGACCTGCTGCGCCTGAACGACATCCGCAAGCTGGGCGCACCCTTCGCCTCCATAGGAGGGGCAGGCACTTTCGACGGGGTCTACATCACGGGGCTGCTAGCGGTGTTGCTGGCGTAGGGGAAGGATGGGGAAAAAGGCAAGACCCCATTTCTCTCTAACCATGTAGCCCGGATGAAGCGTAGCGCAATCCGGGAGCATCCATGATCGCCCCGAAACCCGGATTCCATTTCATTTCATCCGGGCTACGCTTGCTTGCCCGTGCCGCAAGCCATGATGAGTTGCCCACGGTCGGCAGTTTGCAGCCTTTGGGACACGGCGGCGATAGCTTCGCGCTGGTGGTCGCGTGGTTCCGGGCGGGCTTTGCGGTTGGCTTGCGCCAGTGCGCCGATGTTGGCGGGATAATCCACCTCGGCGCGTTCGAAGTCAGATAACAGAAAATGGACAACTGGCTTTTCCTGCGCCTCGCAAACATGCCGGGCATTTGGCCCAATACGGTCGGTGGTGGCAATCAGCAGGCGGCGCTTGATGATTGGCCTGTTCGATTCGCTGAGGAATTTGTCGACATCGTGTTTGGTGATGTCATAGTCCGGTGAATAGCACTTGGCCTGCACCGCCCAGTGGCCGCCATTCTTGTGACGAAACACCAGATCAATACCGCAGTCAGCGCCCCAGCGTTGCGGCCATTCATTCCACAGCCATACCTCATCGACTTGAGTAGCCCACTCGGGATCGGCCTTGAGGAACCATTTTACGAAGTACTCGAACTGCATGCCGCGCTTGGCGGGGTCCGGGGCGAGACTCTGATAGAAGTCGGAAAACTGTCCGGCCATTTGAATAATCAACCTGAGCACATAGTTGGAATGTAGAAGTGACCTACCGATGTGTCAAATGATGAACCCCGATTTGGTGAAAGTCCAAGGCGGGCATCTTACGAATTTAGACGTTAATGGGTCTAGACGCGGATAGCGGCGCAACGGTTAAGAACAACTTTCCTTCCTTCTTCATTTTTCAACTCCTTCGCTCCGGTATATTCCGCCTGCGTATCCGAAATAAAGTCCCATTCCCAAGACGATAATGAGCCAGTCTTGTCCCTTTCGCCCCAAGCACACTGGAAATTGTCACCATCCACGACGACGAAGAAGTCCACATCGGGGCGATGCAATTCAGTCAGATTCTCCAGCTTACTGAGGGTCTGTTTGTCTGCTATGGCAATAAAGTCCCAGTCTGACGACTCAGTCGCGCCACCGTTGGCACGAGAGCCAATGAGCCAAATTGACGCTATGTCTGGGCACTCAGACCTGATCCCTGCAATAAACGAAGAGATGTCGCCCCCAATCATGGAATTTTGTCCCAATGCAGTTTGAATGACGACGGGGGCACGTCTTGCGTTAGCACCCATACCCACATTCCCTTCACCCTCTTACCTGCCCCGCTGTTCGTAGCATAGCGCAACCAAGATTATCTGCGATTGCCTGCAGGGTGTAATCGCCGGTGGCATAGGGGTGACCCTCGCGGCACACTGACCTGCACTCAAAGCTCCAACTCCCGAAGCTGCCGCCGCGCGTGCTCGTAGCCTATGGCGATGATCTCCTCGGCGCGCCCGAATTCCAGAAAACGGATGTGCCCCAGCGGCGGCTGGATGATGACGTCCGGGCGGTCCAGGGACAGCCGGGTCTGGGTGAGGCGGGTCTCCATGATGTTGATGGAGGCCAGGAGCACTTCGAAGATGCTGGGCAGGGGCTCGGCGGAGTTCCATTTCCTGAACTGGGCGGAGGCAGGGTCCTTCCCCGCGAGCAGCTTCTGCCGCAGGTCCTTCATGGACGCGAGGTAGTCCCCCACCCAGCGCACCAGGGTGCCGGGAGCCGGCGCTGCCCCGCCCGACTTACCTGCAGACATCAGCGGCTTCATGTTCTTGCCAGCGACGATCTCGTGGTTGAGGTCGACGGCGATGACGAGGTCGGCCCCCATGGTGCGCGCCACGCTCACCGGCACCGGGTTAGTTAACCCGCCATCCACCAGCACGTGCCCGTTGCTGCGCACCGGCGTGAAGATGCCGGGCACCGAGATGCTGGCGCGCACGGCCTCGATCACGTCGCCCTGTCGTATCACCACCTCTTCTCCGCTGATGATGTCGGTGGCCACCGCAGCGAAAGGGATGGGCAACTGCTCTATGGTGTCGGCGTGGATGTGCGCGCGCACCAGCTGGCTGACCTTGGCGCCGTCGAGCAGGCCGGACTTGGGCAGCACCACATCGAAGAAGGAAGCGGTCTTTTTCAGGTCGAAACCGCGAAATGCTGCCTCCAGTTCGTCCAGCTTGCCTGCGGCGTGGATCGCGCCTATGAGCGCGCCCATGCTGGTACCCGCGATGCAGCCCACCTCTATGCCCGCCTCTTCGATGCCGCGTATCACGCCCAGGTGGGCGAGCCCTCTCGCCGAACCGCTGCCGAGGGCAAGGCCGATCTTCGGACGCTTGCGGGTGTCGCCGCTGCTCATCGCGCGGCCCCGCGTTTGCGTTCTTCGATGCGCTTCAGGAACACGCCCATGATCTCGCGGTAGAGCGCGTCCTTGAGCACGCTGTCCTCGTGCCCGGCGTCCACGTTGGGGTTGTCGTTCACCTCTATGACATACAGACGCTTGCCCACCTGCTTGATGTCCACGCCGTAGAACCCGTTGCCCATCAGCCTGGCCGCCTTGAGCGCCATCCTGACCACGCGGTCGGGCGCCTCACCCACCGACAATGCCTCCGTCTTCCCCTCCGCGAACTCGTGCTTGTCGTCGCCGTGCCGGATGATCTGCCAGTGGCCGGGCACCATGAAGTACTTCGCCACGAACAGCGGCCGGCCGTCGAGGATGCCGACGCGCCAGTCGAACTCCGTGGGCAGGTACTCCTGCGCGACGATCAGCTCGGATTTCTCCAGCAGACCGTTAACCTTCGTCTGCAGCTCCTCCGCAGTCTCCACCTTCAACACCCCCAGCGAGAAGGAACTGTCAGGCTGCTTGAGCACGCAGGGCAGCGACAGCGTGGGGACGATCTGGTCCACGGCGTCGCGGTGCACGAGCAGCGTCCTGGGCGTGGGGATGCGGTGGCGCGCCAGCGTCTCGGCGAGATAGACCTTGTTGTTGCACTTCATGATCGAATCCGGATCGTCTATCACCACCATCCCTTCGGCTGCCGCGCGGCGCGAGAAACGGTGCGTGTAGTGATTGGCGAAGGTGGTGTCGCGGATGAACAGCGCATCGAACTCGGTCAGCCTGCCGTAGTCGGCCCTGGTGATGAATTCCACGTGCATGCCCAGCCCTTGCGCCGCCTTTTCGAACTTCTTCAGCGCCCCCGCATTGGATGCAGGCTCGGGATTGTCCGGGTCGCACAGGATGGCGATGCTGTAACGGGGGGCCACGCGCCTGCGCGGGTGCTTGCCCCTGAAATATTCCGAGACGGCCTGGATCGCGAACTCCTGGTGCTGCGGCGCGATGCCGCTGGCGGCGATGGGATGGGCGTTGCGGATGTGCCAGCGGCGGCCGCGGCGCTCGAAGGTCACTTGCAGCAACGGCGCCTGTAGCAGGTTGAACAGCTGGCGGCCCAACAGGGCGTGACGGGTCGCCGAACAGCGCCCGAAATAGATGCCGAGCTCGAAGGTGTCGGACTTGATCGGGGCCAGCGATCTCTGGATCAGATCGTCCAGCTCCTCGGTCAGCATCCGCACCATGTTGACGGACCGCAGGTCCTCCATGGTGCTGGCGCGGGGCAAGGGCCTGTGGCCGCGCGCCTCGGCCAGCAGCGAGACGTAGTAACCCAGCGTCTGGTAACGATAGCTCCTGCAAAGGTTGTACACGCGGGCCTGCTGCTCCCCGCCATACATCGGATCGCCGAGGTAGGCGCGCGCGGAGACGACGGTGCATCCAGGCACGTCGAGCGGCCAGTCGCGGGGGTTGTCGACCACGATGAGGTTGCTCACGACTCCTCCCTCCGCACTACCTCCCCTCTCCCGCTGGCGGGAGAGGGGGCGGGGGAGAGGGAGATAGTGCAGCGTACCTGCTCCACGACTTCCTCCAACCGTTGCATGACTCCGTTGTTCCAGAAACGCAGCGACGCAAAGTTTGGCACTACCCCTCTCCCCTGCCCCTCTCCCACAAGTGGGATAACCAGCGACTTGGCTGCGGTTTCTGGCAGCCTAGTCGAATGGCTAGTTGTTTCACCCAGAGGGGAGTGTGCTTGTTGTTCATCGAGAGTGGACTGAATCACGGGTTCTCCTCGTACACTAGCCGGCCGTCGCTGCGCGTCAGTTTCGTTCCGACCTCCTCGCACAGCATCTCCATGCGCGCACAGATCGCCTCGAACTCCTTGCCGCGCGCGAGCGCCACATAGCCCACGTCCAGCGACACCGGGAACAGCTCGATGTGACGCAGCCTGCCCTGTTCGAACGTCACCGTGAAGAGGCAGGAGCGATCGTTGCGCAGCAGCGGATGCACGGCGTAGTCGTCGATGAAGTCTCCGGTGTCGTAGAGGATGGGCCTGCCGCGGTATATCTCTATGCCCTGGCAGATGTGCGCGCTGTGGCCGTAGTAGACGTCGGCCCCGAGCTCTATCACTTTCCTCGCGAAGCTGCGGAACAGCGACGAGGGGCGCTCGACGAAGTTTGCGCCCCAGTGGTTGGAGAACACCACGAGGTCCGCGCCCTGCTCCCTCGCTGCCGCTATGCTGTGCGAGACGCGAGCCAGCGTGCCTTCATCGAGCGCGACCTCAAGGTAGTTGGTGCCGGGATGTCCGGCGCCGGCGGCGAAGGCGGGCTCGTTGTCGGTGCAGGAGAGCAGCGCCACGCGACACGGGGCTGCACCCTGCACGTCGAACAGCACGGGGGCTGCAGCCTCGACCGCGTTCGCCCCCGCGCCGGTATGGCGTATGCCCGTCGCGTCGAGCACGCGCAGGGTATCGCGCAGCCCTCTTTCCTCGAAGTCCAGCACATGGTTGTTGGCCAGGGTACAGGCATCTATGTGTGCGGCCTGCAGCACGCGCACGGCTTTCGGGTCGGCGCGAAAATGGAACATCTTGTGCGTGCGGCTCCACTCGGTCTTGTGGGGGGTCAGCGCGCATTCCAGGTTGACGATGCGCAGGTCGGCTTGTGCCAGGTGCGGCAGCACGTCGTTCCACATCTCGGCCGGCGTGAGCTGCTTGCGCACCTCGTTCACGTAGCGCCCCAGCATCACGTCTCCGGTAAAGGCAAGGACAGGCATGTTCCCCTCACATGGTGCGTTTCAGGAGCTTGCGCAGCGCCGCAAGCGGACGTGTGTTGAGCACGTCCTTCTTCTCCAGCCAGCCGCGGCGCGCCTGCCCGACGCCGTAGCGCAGGTTGGCGAAATCGAGCGTGCTGTGCGCGTCCGAATTGATGCTGACCAGCACGCCCTCCTCCCTCGCGCTCTGGCAGTGGCTGTCCAGCAAATCGAGCCGGTCCGGCTGCGCGTTCAGTTCCAGAAAGCAGCCCCGCTGTCTCGCATGGCGGATGATGCGCTGCATGTCCACGTCGTAAGGTTCGCGCCGCTCTATCAGGCGTCCGCTGGGATGGGCGAGGATAGTGAAGTGCGGATGGTCCATAGCGCGCAGGATGCGCTCGGTCTGCTGCTCGCGCGACAGCTCGAAGCGGCTGTGCACCGCGCCCACCACGAGGTCCAGCCGCGCCAGCACGCTGTCCGGCAGGTCCAGGCCGCCGTCTTCCAGTATGTCCACCTCTATGCCCTTGAGCAGCGTGATGCCGGAGAGTTCGGTGTTGAGGCGCTCTATCTCGTCGCACTGGCGCGCAAGGCGCGTCGAGTCCAGCCCGTGCGCCACTGCAAGGCGGCGCGAGTGCTCGGTGATGGCGAGGTATGCCATGCCCGATGCTTTGGCAGCGAGCGCCATGTCGCGCAGGCTGTCGCGGCCGTCGGTCGCATCGGTGTGCACGTGCAGGTCGCCCTTGAGGTCGGGGAGCTCGACCAGATGCGGCAAGCGCCCATCGCGCGCTGCTTCGATCTCGCCCCGGTCTTCGCGCAGCTCGGGAGGGATGTAGGGCAGGCCCACCGCACGGTACACCGATTCCTCGGTGTCGCCCGCGATGCGCCTCTCTCCCCGGAACACCCCGTACTCGTTGACCTTGAGTCCGGCCTGCTGCGCGATGCGGCGTATGGCGATGTTGTGCGCCTTGGAGCCGGTGAAGTAATGCAGGGCCGCGCCGTAACTTTCTTCCGCGACCACGCGCAGGTCCACCTGCAGGCCGCACTTGAGCACGAGGCTGCCTCGCGTTCCGCCAGCGGAATGGACCTCGGCCACTTCGTCGTAGCTCCCGAAGCGCTGCATCACCTGACTGTCGGGCGATGCGGTCACCAGGATGTCCAGGTCGCCGACGGTCTCGCGCATGCGGCGGAAGCTGCCGGCCACGGTAACCTGCCGCACGCCGGGTGCGGCCTGCAGGAAGGCGCGCAACGCTTCGGCATATTGCGCCGCGGTGGCCAGCTTGAAACGTCGGCCTTGGCTGACGTGGGCTTCCAGCGCTTGCAGGATGTTCCGTTCGGTCTTCTCGCCGAAGCCGGGCAATGCGCGGATGCGGGCGTCGAGCGCCGCGCGATGCAGCTGCTCCACGGTCTGCACGTCCAGGTCCTGATACAGTGCCTTTACGCGCTTGGGGCCAAGGCTGGGTATCTTCAGCAGCTCGGTGACGGCGGGAGGCACCTCGCCCCGCAGGCGTTCGAGCAGGCTGCAGTGGCCGGTCGCGACGATCTCTATGATCTTGCCTGCGAGGTCCGCGCCTATGCCGGGCAGGCGCTTCAGGTCGTCGCCCCTTTCCACCATCTCGCGCGCATCCTGCCCAAGGTCGCCCAAGGTGCGTGCGCTGTTGCGGTAGGCGCGGATGCGGAAGGGATTCGCGCCTTCGATCTCCAGCAGGTCGGCAATCTCTTCGAAGATGGCGGTGATGTCGGCGTTATGGACTGGCATACGTACACCTCGTAGCAGTCGCGGCATGGGGGAGTTCCATCCTCCCCGAACGCAAGGTGGAACGCCGCAGTTGGACTATTGCTGGCCGGGATGTTCTCCAGTGTCTTCGGCAGGCTGCCCCGTCTCCGGGTCTATCCAGTCGGCCATGCCGATCTCGGATTCAGCCTCCTCCACCGTCTCGCCTTCCCCGTAACCGTTGCCGTCATGGTTCTGCATGTCCTGCACGGCTTCGAGCAGGGTGGCGAAAGGACCGTACACGTCGTCGGTCTCCTTGTCCTGCCAGTAGAAGCCGTCAGGCCGTTCCATCACCCGCGTATGGTCGTAATCCGGGGAGGTCTGGGGTATGGGTATGGTGTTCATGGTTTCCTCCTTTGGCCAGAGGTAAATGCTTCAGCCGCGGACGAGCAGCACGGGAACCGCTGCCACGCGCGCCACCCCTTCGGCGACGCTGCCCAGCAGAAGGCGGCTCAGGCCGGAACGGCTATGCGTGCCTATCACGATCACATCGGCCTGCCAGCGCTTGGCGTCTTCCGCGATCACGTTGGGGATGCGCTCCCCGTCCGTTTCGAGCAGCGCGGTCTCGGCCTTCCGGCCTTCCTGTTCGACCTTCTTCGCGGCCTGCTCCAGCAGACGCTCGCCGGAATGGTGCACCGCCTCCCGCAGCACGGCGTAATCGATATAGGCATAGCCCTCGGCATCCAGCGCGTAGATCTCTTCGGACACGTGGACCAGCCGCAGCTGCGCCGAGCTGTCGCCCAGCTTGAGCGCCTCCAGCAGTGCGTGCTGGGAAGTATCGCTGCCGTCTATGGGAACCAGAATGCGTTGGTACATGGCGACCTCCTTCTTCTGATGCATGGGCTGCGTCCATTCTATGCCTCCTTGCCGAGAAGGAACAGACAGCAGGGTGATGTTGTAGATGCCGGTTGCCCGTGGATGGCAGATGGCGTTTAATCCGGCAAAAGCAATCCAACCCTGACGACATGCCCACCTTGAAACTGACACCCGCCGAACTTCGCCTCACCTTCGATCCCGCCACGCTGGGATATGCCGACACGTCCGAGATGCTGGACTACCAGCTACCCTGGATAGGCCAGGAGCGCGCCGAGATGGCCGCCCAGTTCGGCCTGACCATGGACCAGCCCGACTACAACCTCTTCGTGCTTGGGGAGGTTGGCAGCGGACGCTCCTCGCTGCTCAAGCGCGCCATGCAGGGCGTGGCCGCGACGCGGCCCGTGCCTCCCGACCTCTGCTACCTGCACAACTTCGATGCCCCCGAGCATCCGCGCGCCTTGCGCCTGCCCGCAGGACAGGGGCGTTTGCTGCGCCAGCTCATGGCGCAGATGATGAGAACGCTGCAGACCGGGATACCTCAATGCCTGGACGGGCAGGAGTTCAAGGCCGAAAGCGAGCGCATAGAGAACACCCTCAAGACCGAGGAAGCCAAGGCCTATTCCGAACTAGACAGCTACGCCGAGGCGCGCAAGTTCACGCTGCACCGCGACAGCGGGCACATGGTGTTCACCTATCGCGGCGAGGAAGGCCATGCCATCTCGGAGGCGGAAATGCTGGCCCTGCCCAAGGAGACGCGCGCCGGGATAGAACGCTCCGAGCAGGAGCTGCGCGGCGAGATCGCCCGCTATTTCGAGAAGGCCCATGCGCTGGAACGGGTGAGGGACGAGGGCCTGGCCGCACTGCGCCGCATGGTAGTCAAGCCGCTGCTCGACCACGAGCTGCAAGAGATACGCTCGGGCCTGAAGAAGCAGATCAAGGATTCGGTCAAGCTCGGCACCTATCTGGAACAGGTAGTGCGCGACGTGCTCGACAACCTGGAGTTGTTCAAGGCGCAGGACACGGAGGATGAGGTACGCCAGGAGGTGCTGGGCACGGTGCTGTCGCGCTACCGCGTCAACCTCATCGTGGACAACGACGGCCTGACCGGCGCACCGGTGATCGTCGAGGACAACCCGCTCTTCCGTTCGCTGTTCGGCAGCATCGAATACCAGTCGGAGAATGACGTGCTGGTCACCGATTTCTCACGCATCCGTGCCGGCAGCCTGCACAAGGCCCACGGCGGCTTCCTCATGCTGCACCTGCGCGACCTGGTCGTGGACGGCCTGGTGTGGGAGAAGCTGCGGCGCGTGCTGCGCAGCGGCAGGCTGCAGATCGAGGAACCGGGCACGCCGTTCACGCCCATCGCCGCGGTCTCGCTCGAGCCCGAAGCGGTGGATGTGGAGGTCAAGATCGTGCTGATAGGATCGCGCGAGCAGTATTACGAGCTGCAGGAAGCCGACCCCGAGTTCGCGCGCCATTTCAGCGTCAAGGTGGACTTCGCCGAGAGCTTCCTGACCGACGCCGAGACACGCCGTGCCATGGGTACTTTCGTCGCCCAGACCTGCCGCCAGCTGGGGCTGCCGCACTTCACGTCCGGCGCCGTGGCGCGCCTGCTGGAGGACGGGCACCGCGAGGTGGATGACCAGTCACGGCAGAGCGCGATCTTCGCGCGCACCGAGGCACTGGTGATGGAAAGCGCGGCATTGTGCCGCACGCGTGGCGCACGCCTGGTCGAAGCTGCGGACGTGGAGGCAGCACTCGTGGCGCGCATCAAACGCCACGACTACCCGGAGCAGCGCATGCATGAGTCCTTCGCCGAGGGCGAGCTGCTGATCTCGGTGCATGGCGAGAAGGCAGGCCAGATCAACGGCCTGACCCAGGTGGACCTGGGCGACTACCGCTTCGGCTTCCCGGTGCGCGTCACCGCACGCACCTACGCGGGCGAGGACGGGCTGATCAACATCGAACGCGAAGTGGAGATGTCGGGCCCCATCCACGACAAGGGCGTGCTCATACTGCACAACTACCTGTCCGCCCTCTTCGCGCACAACGCGCCACTCGCCTTCAACGCCTCCATCGTGTTCGAGCAGGAATACAGCGGCGTGGAGGGCGATTCGGCTTCCTGCGCCGAGCTGTACGCCCTGCTCTCGTCCCTGTCCGGCCTGCCCATCAAGCAAGGCATCGCCGTGACCGGTGCGCTCAACCAGCACGGCGAGGTGCTGCCCGTGGGCGGCATCAACGAGAAGATCGAGGGGTATTTCCGCATCTGCTGCAGCGCGGGGCTGGACGGCAGCCACGGTGTGCTCATCCCCAGCCGCAACCGACGCCACCTGATGCTGGAACGCAAGGTGGTGGAAGCCGTGGACCAGGGACTGTTCCACGTCTATACGGCCGAGCATGTGAGCGAAGGCATGGAGCTGCTCACCGGGCTGCCTGCAGGCGTGGCGGACGAGACCGGCAGTTATCCGCACGGCAGCGTGCTGGGCCATGCTCAGCGGACGCTGGCTGGCTACCGCCGCGCCTGCCAGCTGACGTCGCACCCCAAGACCACGCTGAAGCACCTGCGCTAAGACGTCTCAAAAGGAGGGAATCATGAAGATATTCCGCGATCGTGAAGACGCTGCACGACAGCTCTCTGAAGCGTTGGCCCAGTATCGGGGCCTGCACCCCCTGGTCCTGGCGATCCCGCGCGGCGCGGTGCCCATGGCGAGGATCATCGCGGACGAGCTGGACGGCGAGGTGGACGTGGTGCTGGTGCGCAAGCTGCGCGCGCCGGGCAATCCGGAATTCGCCATCGGCTCGGTGGACGAGAGCGGCTGGACCTACCTCGGCGACTACGCCCGTCATGTCGCCGGCAGCGTGGAATACATCGAGCGCGAGAAGGAGACCCAGCTTGAGGTGATGCGCGAACGGCGCGCCAGCTACACGCCGGTGCGCCCGCCGCTTGATCCCACAGGGCGCATCGTCATCGTGGTGGACGATGGGCTCGCCACCGGCTCTACCATGATCGCAGCGCTGCACTCGCTGCGCGCGAAGAACCCGCAGAAGCTGATCTGCGCCGTGCCCGTCGCACCGCCCGACACGCTGGAGAAGGTGATGCCCTACGCCGACGAGACCGTGTGCCTGAGCGCGCCGGAGGACTTCTTTGCGGTGGGGCAGTTCTACCAGGACTTCCAGCAGGTGAGCGACGATGAAGTGGTCAGGCTGCTGGGGGCGGACACCTAGCCCTCGGAGACGCGGGAGTCTGCCACCTGTCCCTACTTCCTGTCAGACATACCTCTTGCCCACGGCAGATCGGAAGAGCAGCGCGATGAAGAAGGCGTCTATCATCTCCGGGTCGAACTGTTTGCCCCGTTCTTTCCTCAGTTCCTCCAGCACCTGCTCCTGCGCCCAAGGCTCCTTGTAGACGCGCTGGGATGACAGCGCGTCATAGACATCCGCTATCGCCACCAGCCTGCCGAAGGGCGGGATCTCCTCGCCTTTGCGTCCTATGGCCTTGCCGTCGCCAGTCTCGTAGCCCGGAAGGCACTGGCCGGTCATGACGTTGATGTATCCCGGATACCCTTTGCCGTCCCAGCGTTCGTGGTGGCAGAGCGCCACCTGGGCGGAGGCTTGGTCGAGGTCAGAGTGGGGTACGGCAAAGAGCCTTGCACCGAGATAGGTGTGGCTCTTCATGATCTCGTATTCGGCGGGATCGAGGTGGGCAGGTTTCTTGAGGATCACGTCGGAGATGGCCACCTTACCTACGTCGTGGAGCATGGCTGCGATCCTCAGTATGTCCTTGTTCTTCGCGATCTCGGTGACGGACACGCCGCGACGGCTGGCCCACACCTCGTATATCTCGACCGCATATCCGGCCACCCTGTTCACGTGGGCGCCGGTTTCCCTGGGGTCCCTGAGCTCCGCCATGCTGATCATCCTGAGGATGATGTCACGCGTCAGCTTGGCCCGTTCTATCGCGATGGCCGCGTTGTTGGCGAAGTGGAGGATGTACTGCTCGTCGTCCTTGGAGAACGGCACGATGGTTCCGTCCTCACTCATCGAGTTGATGAGCTGTAGCACGCCGATGACCTCGCCGCGCATGTTGTTCATCGGGAAGGTCAGCATCGACTTCGTGCGGTACTGCGAGATGTCGTCGTAGCTCCTGTTGAACGCATATGTGACATTCTCTTCGAGCTCGTAGACGTCCGCGATGTTAAGCATCTCGCCCGTGCCCGCCACGTAACCGCATATAGATTCGTTATCGACCGGCGTGGTGAAGGTCGAGTAGATCAGCTTTTGCCCCGGCAGCAACCGCTTCTGCAAGGTGTTGTTCAGCGTATGACTGAACTTCAGGTAGCTTCCCTCCATGATGTAGATGGAGCCGGCATCGGCATTGGCGAACTGGCAAGCGACAGTGAGGATGTGCTCAAGCAGGATGTCGAGGTCGTTGACGGTGGCGATCTCCTGGCTCAGGCTGATGATGCGGTTGATCTTCTGTCTCTCGTCGAGCATGAATCCCCCCTCTCATGGGCAAGGGATCAGACTTATGCCCCCAGGCCAAGCGCTTCAGAAATGACGCGCGAACCAGTCCGCTGCAGCGCCGGCCGCCTGCTCCAGGGTGCCCGGTTCTTCGAACAAGTGGGTCGCATCGGGAATGAGGGAGAGCTTCTTCTCGCAGCGCAACAGCGTGTAGGCCTGTTCGTTCAGTTCGATCACGCCGTAGTCCGCAGCCCCCACGATGAGCAGCGTAGGCGAGACGACCTTGCCCAGCGCCCTCGCCCCGGCCAGGTCAGGGCGGCCGCCGCGGGACACCACAGCCGCGACCTTGTTGCCCATCTCTGCCGCGGCCTGCAACGCCGCCGCAGCTCCGGTGCTGGCGCCGAAGTAGCCCAGCTTGAGCGTCTGCGTCTGGGGACTGTCCTGCAGCCACGCAGTGGCCGCCAGCAGGCGTTTCGTGAGCAGGGCGATGTCGAAGCGTGTCTGGTAATCCTGGTCCTCTTCCCGGGTCAGCAAGTCGAACAGCAGCGTACCCACGCCCCGCTCCTGCAGCACCTTGGCGACGTAGTTGTTCCGCGGGCTAAAGCGGCTGCTGCCGCTGCCGTGGGCGAACAGCACCGCGCCTTTTGCCGAAGTCGGCAGGACCAGCTCGCCATCGAGCTCGACCAAGTCGGCCGGTATGTAGACGGAACTCATGACCACGCGGCCATCTACTGTCCGGCCTCTTCACCAGGGTTCACGCGCCTGGGCGCATGCGTCTTCACGTCGCCGCGCAGCTTGCGCGCGTAGTCCTCGAGCTGGCGCTTGGCGACATCGAAGGCATCGCGCAGAGCCACATAGACGTCTTCGGCGTGGTCACGGTTGACCGCGATCTCCCCGCCTGCAACGCCGATGTCGAGGCGCACGTTGAAGTGCTTGCCCTGCCTGTGATGTTTGTGTGGCATGTCCACCACCACCCGGCACGACATGATGTGGTTGAAGAACTCGTCGAGTTTCGCCGCTTTCTCCCGGATGTGCTTTTCCAACGCTTCCGAGTGTTCGACGTCCCGTATGGTGATCTGTAATGGGATCTGCATGACTGTCTCCTTAAGTTCGTTCCGCGCTAACGCCGGTTCGCGGTTTCCTTCTTCTGCTCGTATCTCACGAGCTTGGCCAGCGACGACATCTCGTCCGCAAGCAGCTCGATCAGGTCATCCAGGGTGAGCAGGCCTATCAATCCGCCCTTGCCGTCCACCACCGGCAGGCGCCTCACCCCTTTGCTGCGCATGTAGCCGATCGCCTCGAACAGCCCCGAGTCTTCCTTGATGGTGGCCAGCTCGGTCAGCATGATGTCGCCGACCGTGATCCCCTCTGCATCGAGTCTTGGCGCCAGTATCTCCAGGACGAGGTCACGATCGGTGATGATGCCGACCGGCATCCGCACCCCGCCTCGTTCTTCGACCACCAGCACATCGCCGACATGGTGCTGGCGCATGAGCCGGGCGGCCTCCAGGGCCGTGTCTCGGGGACTCACGATGACGACTTCGCGGTTGCACAGTTCACTGATGGGCATGTCGGCCTCCTCGTCGGGAAGTGCTCAGTGTTGCCAGGTCACCCGCAGCAGATTCTGTTCCGGGTTGTAGTGGAACTTCAGGTCGCCCTGGTAGGCATGGTGCAGCGCATCGCCTATGCCGCGTGCCAGATGGATGTCCGTGGTGGTCACCATCGTGCCGTGCTCGGTCTTCTCTATGCCCATGATGCGCTGCAAGGGATGCGACGCCTTTTCCTTCGCTTCGTGGTGGCGTATCTGCTGCAGGATCTCCTGTTCGTGCGCATCGAAGAAGTCGCCGCTCAGCGAGACGTACCCGGCGGGGAAATGATCGCGTATTCGGTGACAGGCCGGGCAATAGGTCTGGTGTGCATCCTTGGGCTTGTCCAACCATTGCCAGTGGCCCGAGTGGTACACGGCGCCGCAGTCGGGACATAAGGTGGGCTCGGGAAGTTTTCCCTTGGTCTTGTAGCTGTCGTGCACTGCTTCCTGCAGCAGCTGGTCGCGGCGTACGAGCTGGAAGCCGGGTGGGTGTGCTTGGTATGACATGATCGCCTCCTGTTATGCCCGCCGCCCGGGCGGGCAGCGGATTAGTGTTTACGACACCGAGACATTGATGGACTTGGGCTTGGGCTTCTCCGTCTTGTTGAGCGTGACGTTGAGCACGCCGTCCTTGAACTCCGCGGTGACCGCGGATTCGTCGGCATCGTCCGGCACGCGGAAGCTGCGCATGAAGCTTCCGTAGGAACGCTCGATGCGGTGGAACTTCTTGTCCTTCTCTTCCTTCTCCATCTTGCGCTCACCCTGGATGGTGAGCATGCCGTCCTGTATGGTGACTTTGACGTCCTCTTTCTGCACGCCGGGGATCTCGGCCTTGATCACATAGGCCTTGTCCGTTTCGCTGATGTCGGCCGATGGCGTCCAGTCCACCATGGTCAGCATCTCGTTGTTCGAATCCAGACGGGAGACGGGTCGCCCGAACACGCGGTTCAGGCGGTTGGACATGTCCTCCAGTTCACGGAAGGGGTCCCATTTGATCAGATTCATGACAGCGCTCCTTTCATGGCGCCGTCGCCACATGCATGGTCAGGATCGCGTTGTTTTGTTCGGTTTTGAAAAGCCTGCCGGGATGGATGGGCAAGGCTGAATATCTCTTCCAGTCTCATGACATTCCCCTTAGAAAGTATGAACCGCGAACAGAAAATCAGACCCTACAGAAAGAGCACTTCGGGCGAACCTATTATGCGCCAAATGAAAAGGATGGCAAGTCGTGCGGGACTCCGGGACTGATCCCGGAATCGCCGTCACGCAGCGCCCATAAGACTGGCCAGCTTGCGCCATCCTTTCGTATTGGCAGCGCTATCCGGGGCTGTGCCGGTGCTGAATCCGGCGGCGTATGCGAGCTCGTCGGGCGACAAGGGCTGTTGCACCTCCATCAGCTTTTCCAGCACTGCGATGTTAGCTTCCGATGCGTCGTTGCGCCGCTGCCGGAGGCGTTCGCGCAGCACACTGTCGGGCTCGTGCAGCGAGGCGATGGCGAACGGCACGGACATGCCGCGCGCAAGATCGCGGAAGGCATCGCGCTCGGCCCGCTGCAGGAAGGCCGCATCAACAATCACCGTGAACCCGTCCGCAAGCAGCTGATGCGCAAGTCCGCGCAGCCTTTCATAAGTGCGGCGCGTGGCATCCTCACCGTAGATGTCGCCAACGCGCGCGCGGCTGTCCTCCAGCATGCCCAGTCCGAAGAGGCGCTTGCGCTCCACGTCTGAACGTATGCGTATGGCTCCCATCCGCTCCAGCGCCAGCTGGGCGAAGGTGGTCTTGCCCGAGCCGGGCAGCCCGTGGGTGATGATGAGCATGGGACGCTGGCGCAGCAGACATCCCTGGGCAAGTGCGAGGTAACTCCGGCAGGCCGCCCATGCCTCGCTCCTGGTGCGCTCGGCGAGCCCGGATTGTCCGGCGCGTATTGCGCTGACCTTGGCGCGTACCGTGGCGCGATACGCAAGATAGAAGCGCAGCACGGACAGTCCGCCATAGTCTCCGCTCGCCTCCAGATAGCCGTTGAGCAGCCGCCATGCGAACTCCGGATGTCCGCGATGCAGCATATCCATCACCGTGAATGCGACCTCATCCATCACGTCCAGCCAGCGCAGCGACGGATTGAACTCTATGCAATCGAAAGGGACAGGGGCGTCGCCGACCAGCACGATGTTGCCCAGATGCAGGTCGCCGTGGCATTCGCGCACCCGCCCCTGGGCTAGGCGCGCTGCGAAGTATCCCTCGCAGGCCACATACTCGGCCGCCGTGGCCCCGTGCAGCGCCTCGATGAGCGGGCGATTCGCGTCACTGGCCAGCGCGAGCAGCTGTTCGAAGTTCTGCTCGGCTGCAGCACGTATGCATGCCGGTGTGCCGAAGGTCGATGCAGCGTCTACAGGAGGCAAGCTTGCGTGAAAACGTGCGATGGTTGCGGCGAACATATCCACATGCCGCGCGGTAACCTGGCCGCGCTGCAGCAGGTCGCCCACGAGCTGCCCCGCGCCGAAACGGCGCATCCTGACGGCATATTCGATGACGGGCTGCGCGCCGAACCACGGGTCTTCGGCGCTGCCGCCTATGGGCACCACATCGAGGTAGATGTCAGGCGCGGTGCGCCGGTTGAGCCTTATCTCCTCCTCGCAGCAGACGCGCCTCGCATCCAGGCTGGAGTAATCGAGGAAGCCCAGGTCCAGCGCCTTCTTGATCTTGTAGGCATAGTGCCCAGCGAGCAGGACCCACGAGATGTGCGTCTCTATCACCTGCACGGAGCTCGCCACATGCGGGTAGCGCGCAGGGTCGCGCAGCTCTGCGATGAGTCGCTGCTGCCCTGCATGGTCGCCAGGTCTGCTCACGGTCTGCGACATGGCCAGAGGAGGCAGTTCACGATGCGATCAGGTTGGGCTCTTCGAACAGAGAACCAATCACTACCTTGCGCACCTCAGGCCGGTCTGGAAGCTGGTACAGCACAGGCGTGAGCATCTCCTCGAAGAGTCCGCGCAGGCTGCGCGCGCCCACCTTGTACTCGAACGCCATCTCGGCGATCTGCCGGAAGACCTCGTGCTCTATGACGAGCTCCACCCCCTCCTCCCGCAGGATCTCGCGGAACTGGTTGTAGATCGAGTTGCGCGGCTCGACCATGATCTGCGCCAGCACCTCCCTGGACAGGCTCTGGAGGTTGGCGATGATGGGCAGGCGTCCGGCGAACTCCGGGATCAGACCGAACGCGAACAGGTCCGTGGGTTTCACGCGTGAATTCAGCCTGTCGAGTATCTTCTGGCTGTCGCCTCCCTCGCGGCCATCCACCGAGATGAAGCCGTAGGAATAGTTCGCGGCCGTGATGTTCTCCAGACCGACGAAGGCACCCGCGCAGATGAAGAGTATGTTGGTCGTATCTATGATCTGCGCGCTGCCCAGCCTGATCGCGACACCCTCCATGATCTTGAGCAGGGCATGCTGCACCCGCTCGCCCGAAGTGCCTCTCTGTTCGCCTTCGGACGCCTTGAGCTTGTCGATCTCGTCTATGAAGACGATGCCGCGCTGCGCCCTGGTGATGTCCCCATCCGCTTTTTCCAGCAGGCGTATCAGCAGGGCCTCTATCTCCTCGTTGACGTATTTCGACTGCGCGAGCGAAGTGGCATTGGCCGTGACAAATGGCACGCGCACGATGCGCGACAGGGTCTCGCACAACAGCGTCTTGCCCGTCCCGGTCGGTCCGATCAGCAGGATGTTGCTCTTGGCGATCTCAACGCCAGCACGTTGCCTGCCTATCTTGCGGTAATGCGAATACACCGCGACCGAAAGCGTTCTCTTGGCCTCGTCCTGACCGACCACATACTGGTTCAAGAAATCGTTGATCACACTGGGCGTCAGTTTCCTGGCCTGCGTACTTTGGCTGCCTTCCATGTCTTTCACCTTTGCTCAAGTCCGTTCGTATCCCTCATCGCCAGTCTAACCCGACGGTGTCGCCGGTCGCAAAACCTGGGTACCCGAAGCCGGTTGAATGGGGGATTCCCTGTATGGTCAGCCTGGGGCACATACCGCAAGAATGAACTGCCGCTGTACGGGCGAGCGTCGCCTGTGCGGCAGAGACCAAACCTCGATGGAGCTTTGATGCTGACTTTCCTCGGCGTTGCCCTGCTGATCTACGGTTCCATGCACTTCTACGCGCTTTCCAAGATGTGGATGGCGCTGCCGCATTCCCATGGCTTTGCCGCAACGCTGATCGCGACTGGCCTCGTCCTGACCCTCTCGCCGATGCTTGTCCACCTCATGGAAAGGCATGGGTGGCATCGCATCACCACCGTGACCGCCTGGGTGAGCTACACCTGGATGGGCTACCTCTTCCTGTTCGTGTGCCTGGGGCTGCTGCTCGACCTGGTCCACATGCTGACCGTGGGGCTCGGCCTCCCCTGGCCGCTGCGCGAGACCGCCGCCGTGGGCGGTGTCGCCCTGCTGGCGCTGCTCCTCCTTACCTACGGTTTCATCGAGGCACGCCAGATCAAGGTAGAGGAAGTCAGGATCACCACGCCCAAGCTCGCCTCCGGCCGCGTCACCATCGCCCAGATATCCGACCTGCACCTGGGCGTCATGATGGGCAAGGGCCTGTTGGACAGGGTTATCGCCAGGCTGCGCGAGATCAGGCCCGACGTCCTCGTCGCCACCGGGGACATCGTAGACGGAGAGGGTGATGACCTGGACGTGCTGGCACGGCGTTTCCGCACCTACACACCTCCTGCCGGCGCCTATGCCGTCACGGGCAACCATGAGTATTTCGCAGGACTGGCGGGCTCGCTGGGCTTCCTGCAGGACGCAGGCTTCACCGTGCTGCGCGGCACATCGGCCAAGGCTGGCGGCATCGTTCTCGCTGGTGTGGATGACGCCACGGTTCCGGGACAGGTCGCCCGGGCAGACACGCGTGAGGCACTCGCCTCGGCCGGCCCGCAGGACTTCGTAGTGCTGCTCAAGCACCAGCCGGTCGTGGACAGCGACACGCCGTTCGACTTGCAGCTCTCTGGCCACGTCCACGGCGGTCAGATCTTCCCCTTCGTCTATCTGACACGGCTGACTTACGGCGTGCGCACGGGCCTCACGGAGCTGGAGGACGGCCGCCGCCTGTACGTCAACCGCGGCGCAGGTACCTGGGGCCCGCCGGTAAGGCTGTTCGCACCGCCCGAGATCACGCTCATCACCATAGAGGGCACGGGCGGTGGGACGCGCCCCAATAGACCTTCCCTGACCGAACAGCGAGGTGGAACATGAAACCGTGGAGACGGATGTTGTACAGCGCGTTCGCGATGATGCTGGCCATCTTTTCATTCGATGCAGATGCCGCGCCGAGAAGCGCCGCACAGATGGTCGGACCGGGCATGGCAGCCCCGCCTGAATTCAACCACATGTCCACCGGCTTTCCATTGATCGGCGGCCATGCCTCGGCGACGTGCGAAACCTGCCACGTTGGCGGCGTGTTCCAGGGCACGCCTAGGAATTGCGGCGGCTGTCACACGCTGGGCAGCCGCGTGGGTGCTACTCCCAAGCCCACGAACCACATCATCACCGACGCGCCGTGCGAGGCCTGCCACTTCAACACCGCCACCTTCCTGGGCGCTCGCTACAACCACGGCACGGCGATACCCGGGCAGTGCGCCACCTGCCATAACGGCAGGATAGCCACAGGCCGGCCGACCAGCCACAACGCGGGGATTAAGGCGACCGATTCCTGCGACCACTGCCACCGCACCTTCGCCTGGCTGCCTTCGAGCTGGAACCACACCGGGATGGCACCACACAGCTGCAGCAATGCAGGCTGCCATATCGCAGGTGCGAACCCCTACTTCAAGCCGGCGAACCACCAGACGAGCCCCTACCTCGGCAGGAACGCCTTCTATTGCGACGACTGCCACACCTATAGCTCGTGGGTCCCCGCCCGCTTCGCGCACAACAGACCCTCGCCATCAGGCGTCTGCATGGGGTGCCACGACGGCGTCAATGCGCTGGGGAAGAACCCTGGCCACATCACGACAACTGACGACTGTGTTGCCTGCCATGCCTCGACCATCACTTTCCTGGGCGCGCGCTACAACCACAGCAGAACGATACCCGGCCAATGCGCCACCTGCCACAACGGTAGGATGGCCGTTGGTCGCCCTGCCAGCCACAACGCCGGACTGAAGGCGACCGAGTCCTGCGACCTCTGCCATCGAACTGCCGCCTGGCTGCCCACGAGCTGGGACCACTCCCGAGCAGCGCCGCACAGCTGCGCCAGCGCAGGCTGCCACGTCGCGGGAGCGAACCAGTACTTCAAACCGGCGAACCACCAAGCCAGTCCCTACCTCGGCAGGAACGCCTTCTATTGCGACGACTGCCACACCTATACCTCGTGGGTCCCAGCCCGCTTCGCGCACAACAAGCCCTCGCCCTCAGGGGCATGCATCGGCTGCCACGACGGCATCAATGCGCCAGGGAAGAACCCAGGCCATATCACGACCGCTGCAGACTGCGTCGCCTGCCATGCCTCGACCATCACCTTCCTAGGCGCGCGCTACAACCACAGCGGAGCGGTACCCGGCCAATGCGCCACCTGCCACAACGGCAGTGCTGCCCCAGGCCGCCCAGCCAGCCACAACGCCGGGCTGAGAGCGACCGATTCCTGCGACCTCTGCCATCGGACTTATGCCTGGCTGCCCACAAGCTGGGACCACTCCAGAGCGACACCGCACAGCTGCGCCAGCGCAGGCTGCCACGTCGCGGGAGCGAATCAGTACTTCAAGCCGGCGAACCACCAGACCAGCCCCTACCTCGACAGGAACAATTTCTATTGCGACGACTGCCACACCTATACCTCGTGGATCCCCGCCCGCTTCGCGCACAACAGACCCTCGCCCTCTGGCGTTTGCATGGGGTGCCACGACGGCGTCAACGCGCCCGGGAAGAGTGCCGGCCACGTCGCGACCATCGACGACTGCGTGTCCTGCCACACCTCGACCATCACCTGGGCGGGCGCGATGGGATCGAAGCCCCCCGGGCACGTGGCCTATACCGCGGGGGTACCCTGCAGCGCATGCCACATAGGCGCCGCGGTGGTGACCGGCGCCGCACTGCACGCCTTCCTCCCCGCCGCGTGCAACAGCTGCCACTACAGGGGCATGGTCGTCTATGCCCCCAACCGTCCCATCACACAAAGCTCCCACGAGGGCAACCGGAACTGTGCCAGCAGCTCCTGCCATGCGCCACTGGGAAGACAAGGTATCGCCTACGTCACTTGGGACGACTGAGGACATGAAAGGAGCACACCATGCATAAGCTGAAGAACGAGGCCGCCTTGTTCAAGGCCGCATTCATAGAGGGCGTGAGATATGCTGAAGGACGCGGCGTGGTCGAGTTCGAGCCGCATGACGCCGCGAGCGAGAAGCTGCTCTACATCTACCGGCTGCTGGTCCACGACAAAGTCATGCAGCCCCTGCCCGAGGATCAGGTCGCGGAAAAGACACTACGCCACAAGCTAGCCATGTGGTACGCCAGGCAGCTGCCCGAGGACCACCCGTTGCTGCGATAGGCCTCCGTACGATGGTGCTCACTAGACTCACCTACTTCGTCCTCGCACTGATCCTGCTTGCCTGCGGCGGCTGCAGCATGGTCACGCTGGGCTACAACCACGCCGACTGGATACTGCGTTACTGGGTCAACGACTACACCTCGTTCAACGAGCAGCAGCGCGAGGAGATCCGGCACGACGTGGACGACTACCTGCGCTGGCATCGCCGCTATGCGGTGCCCGAGTACATCGCGTTCCTGAAGGAGGTGGACGCGATGGGCGGTAGGGCCGATGCGGTGGAGACCGTGGACGCCGCCCGCCTGAGCGCGGAGCTGGACAGACTGTACCGGCTCACGGTGACACCGACCGTCCGGCCCGCCGCGCACATCCTGAGTACGCTGGACGAAGCACAGGTCGAAGAGCTCAAGGAAACGCTGGCAAAGAAGAACCGCGAACTGCGGGATGAGCTGTTGTCAGGCAGCGAAGAGGAGATGCTCGCCAAGCGTGCGAAGAACCAGATCCGTTTCGTCGAGCGGCTGATGGGCGACCTGAGCGGCGAACAGGAAGACAAAATCAGGGACATGAGCGTGCGCGTGCCCTTCGCCACCCGAGACTACCTGGACCAGCGGGAAATGAAACAGGCCGTACTGCTCTACCTCCTGCAATCCCGCGCAGGTGAGGACAGGCTCGCCGTACTGTTCATAGAGTGGATAGACGAGCCGCAGTCGCGCGTCTCGTTCCAGGAGCAGCAGAAGCTGACCGCGTACGACAGTGCGATGAACGAGATGGTCGTCGGCATATTCAGGATGCTGACGACCGAACAGAAGGCGCATCTGCACCGCAAGCTGGTGAACTACATCGACGACCTTCAATCGCTCCACGACGCCGCTGAATCGCCTGTGCCCGCCGCACCTTGATTCAGACCTTACGGTTGCGCGGTTCGAAACTGTGCTCGAAGACGGCAAGGCCGGTGCGGTCAGCTGTGACGTGGCGTCTGGGCTGATGCCCTGCCACGTCGTAGCCGTTGCCGCAATGAAATGGCCGCAGGTTCTCCAACGTGTCCGGCGCGCCGGCCATCACGTTGATGATCTTCCACCCGAAATCGGAATCGGCGTTGTCATAATCCGCGCGGCTGATCCACGCGCCGCATTCGTCCTCACGCCACAGCTCCCGGTCTATCTCGCCGCTGCCACGGCCCTTCTCCCACACCTCCTGTACCAATTGTGCGCTGTATCCCATGTCAGCCTCCTCGCGTATCGGATCATGCTGATCCCTCGGGCATAAATTGCACGAGGCTGAAGAGTGTTTCAATGGGGAATATCGTGTAGCGGATTGCCCGCCGCTCACTCGCCCTGCACCGTTACTACGATGCGGCGGCTGCCGCCGTGGTTGCGATGCTCGCAGAGGTAGATGCCCTGCCAGGTGCCCAACTTAAGGCGGCCGTCACTCACCGGGATGGTGAGGCTCGCGCCCAGCAAGCTGGCCTTGATGTGCGCGGGCAGGTCGTCCGCGCCCTCATCCTGATGCAGGTAATAAGGCTCGTCCTCGCGCACGGTGTGGTTGAACCAGTTCTCGAAGTCCTGCCTCACCGTCGGGTCCGCGTTCTCGTTGAGCGTGAGTGCGGCGGAGGTGTGCAGGATGAACACGTTCATCATCCCCACCTTGATGCCTCGCAACTCGGGCAGCTCCCGCAGCACCTCGTCGGTGATGAGGTGGAAACCGCGGGCCTTAGGCTGCAGGCGTATCTCTTTCTGTATCCACATGGAGGTGTTCAGGACTAGGACAGTGCTTTGGCAACCTGCCGCTCAATCTGTTGGGGCAGCACGCTCAACTTGGCCACAAGGTCGCGAGCGCGCTCCAAATCGCCGTCGCGCGCGTTGTCCTCCAGCGCCTGGCACAAGTCGGCGTATCCCATCGCCCCCACCATCCTCGCGGGCGACTTGCTGCTGTGCCCGAGCGCGCCCAGCATACGCAGATCCCCGCGTTCCAGTGCAGCCTCTATGTCGGCCACCTCTTTCCCTATGGAGGTGACGAACTTGCGTGCGAACTCGGCACACCGCTCGCGGTCACCACCTACCAGTTCCGCGAGCACGGACAGGTCTATGACTTCCGGCGAGCCCTGCAGCCCAGTGACGTCGGCTCTCCCAGGTCCTGCCGTCTCGCTCTCGTCACATGCCTTTTGTGGCAGCCATCGGGCGACCGTGGTGTAGAGCTTCTGATACTTGAAAGGCTTGATGATGACATCGTCCATGCCGGCAAAGATATAGCGTTCCCTATCCTCTTTCGATGCGTTGGCGGTCATGGCGATCACGCTCACGTTAGCCACCACAGGATCGCGCCTGATCAGCCAGACGGCCTCAATCCCGTCCATCTCGGGCATCTGCACGTCCATCAGCACGCAATCGAAGCGTTCCTTACGCAGCCGGTCTATCGCCTCCCGGCCGTTACGCCCCGTGGTCACGACAGCTCCGGCGCTCAGCAGGAAATCACTCGCCACCTGCAGGTTGAACGCGTTGTCGTCCACCAGCAGGATGCGCGCACCGTGCAGCGCTTTCAGAACGCCGGACTCGGCCTTGCCGTTCTCCTGCCATTGCAGCTCATCCAGTCGCGAAGGCGGCTCCCCACCTTCCGGGAGCCTGACCTTGAACCAGAATGTGCTGCCCTTGCCCCGGCTGCTCTCCACACCAATCTGGCCGTCCTCCATCATTTCCACCAGCTGCTTGCAGATGACCAGGCCCAGCCCTGTCCCCCCGTATTTGCGGGTGGTCGAGCTGTCCGTCTGCTGGAACGACTGGAACAGCATGACCATCTCGTCGCGGCTCATGCCTATGCCGGTGTCCTGCACCTGGAAGTACAGCAGGGTGCCGTTCTCGTTCTCATCCAGCCGCTTGATATGGACGGTCACTTCGCCCTCATCGGTGAACTTGATGGCGTTGTTCACCAGGTTGATGAGCACCTGACACAGGCGTAAAGGGTCGCCGCGCAGATAGGCAGGGATGGCGGGATCGACGTCGAAGACCAGCCGCAAGTGCTTGCTCTCCGCCTTCTCCGAAACCAGGTTGGTCAGGTTCTCGATGACCCGCGCCAGCTCGAAATCCACCACCTCGATGGACAGCTTGCCCGCGTCTATCTTGGAGATGTCCAGGATGTCATCGATGATGCTCAGCAGGTGCTCACCGGAGAGTTGGATCTTCTTCAGGTAATCGCGCTGGCGCGGGTGTTGCTCCGCCTTGAACGCCAGCTGCGCCATGCCCAGGATGCTGTTCATCGGCGTGCGTATCTCGTGGCTGATGTTGGCCAGGAACTCGCTCTTGGCGCGAACGGCCGCTTCGGCTTCCCTCACCAACCGGCTCTTGCCCAGCTCCACGGTCACGGACTCCCGCAGCACCTCATTGAAATAGTCCGAACTGCGCGACACCCCGGCCAGGAAAAGCAGCAGAACGACGCCGAGCACGTAGTGCACCGGAGCGGTCGCATTGGCGAAGGCGATCACGGAAGCGCCGGCTATCATGGGAAACGCGTAGACCCGGAACGCGAGTTTCAATGACGAGAGCACAGGCACCGCGCCCGCGACCATACCCACCATCACCAGCGTGACGAGGAAGCGGTAGGAGTCGGTGTTGTCCCACATGATGGGAAAGCAGCCCGCCAGCCAGAGGAAGGACTGCAGCGCGGTCAGTCGAACGTAGCGTCTGGACCAGCGTGGCGCCTCACCCTCGGTGGAGCGGGCTCCCCTGAAACGCAGCGCCAGGCCGTAACGATAGAGCGCGAGAAGGACCATGCACCACAGCCAGACGAGGATGACCGCGCCGGGCTGGCTAATGTAGCCGAGATAGGCCGTGGGGATGGCCGCCAGCACGGTGAACAGCTGCCCCAGGCCGGCATTGCGGTAGAGCAGCGCGGTCTGTCTAGCGTGGATGGCCGGATTGATGTTTGAACTGGACGACGAAGACATGCACGACACCTATTTCGGGCCGCCAATATACCATCCCATCGTGAGGGTCAGGTGATGCGTAATCGCGGTAAGATGAAGACACCTACATCCGGAGCACCGCCATGAGCCAGAACGCCAGCCTCCCCTCCGCCCGGGACGGGTTCGATGTCGACCGCATACGCCGCGACTTCCCCATCCTGAGCCGCACGGTGCATGGCAGGCCGCTCATCTGGCTGGACAGCGCAGCCACCGCACAGAAGCCCCGCGCCGTGATCGAGCGCATCTCGCGTTTCTATGAACACGAGAACTCCAACGTCCACCGGGGCACCCATCTGCTCGCCGAAGAGGCCTGCGACGCCTACGAGGATACACGCGCCACAATCGCCGGATTCCTCAATGCCGCCACGCCGCAGGAGATCGTGTTCGTGCGCGGCACCACCGAAGGCCTCAACCTGCTCGCTGCCACCCTGGGCGCAAGCCTCAACCCCGGCGACGAGATCGTCATCACCGAGGCCGAGCACCACGCCAACATCGTGCCTTGGCAGTTCGTGGCCAAGAAGACCGGCGCCGTCATTCGCGTCGCCCCGGTGGACGACGACGGCGACCTCATCCTGGAAGCCTATGAACGCCTGCTCGGACCGCACACACGCATCGCCGCCTTCACCCATATCTCCAACGTGCTCGGCACCGTCATGCCCATACGCGAGATGACCGCATTGGCCAAACACGTCGGTGCCACGGTAGTGATAGACGGCGCGCAGGGAGTGCCGCACTGCCGCGTGGACGTGCAAGCCACAGGCTGCGACTTCTACGTATTCTCCGGCCACAAGCTGTTCGGCCCGAGCGGCATAGGGGCGGTCTACGGTCGCATGGAGCAGTGGCAGAAACTGCCTCCCTGGCAGGGCGGCGGCGGCATGGTCGATCAGGTCACGTATCAGGAAAGCACCTATGCTGCACCACCTCGCCGCTTCGAGGCAGGCACGCCATCCATGGCCCCCATCGTGGGCCTGGGTGCAGCCATCGAATATCTGAACGGCATAGGCTTAGCTGCGATCGAGCGCTACGAGGCTGCCCTGCTCGACTACGCGCAGGATGCGTTGCGTGGCATAGACGGCCTGCGCCTCATCGGCATGCCCAAGGCCAGGGGCGGGGTCATCTCGCTCGTGATGGAAGGCATACCCGATGTGGAGGTCGCCCAGGCACTGGACATGGAAGGCATCGCCGTGCGCGCGGGCACCCATTGCGCACAGCCCATCCTGAACCGCTTCGGACTGCAGTCCAGCGTGCGCCCCTCGTTCGCGTTCTACAACACACGCGCCGAGGTGGACGTGCTGGTGAATGCGCTGCGCAAGATCAGCCTGCGTCGATAGCCCCCATCCCGTCTGACTATTTACGCTGACGACGCCCCGGCAGCATGGAAATGGTCACGCCGCCCAGCACCAGCAAACCGCCTGCGAGCTGGGGAGCTGTCGGCATATCTTCGATCAGCACGCCCAGCAGCATGGTGAATACCGGGATGAGATTCATGAAAATGGAGGCGCGCGCCGCCCCCAGTTGTGCGATGCCCATGCCCCAGAACAGATAGGCCAGCACGGTGCCTCCGACCGCCATCACCAACAACGACGCAGCAGCCTTGTCGCCGAGCGGCGCCAGATGCGCGTCGCTGCCGAGTGCGACACACAGCAGCACCGCAGCACCTGCGGCCATGATCCAGGTGGTGTTCACCAGCGGTGCGGCTTGGGGCATGTAGCGGCGGCACAGCACGTTGTACAAAGCCCAGAAGATGTCCGCGCACAGCATAAGCACATCACCGATGGAGAACTGCAGTGCAACAAGGCTCTGCAGATCGCCGTGCGTGATCACCACCGCCACACCTGCCAGCGCGATGGGCAAAGCGACGAGGTGGCGCATGCCGGGACGTTCGCCCAGAACGGCTGCGGCCAGCAAGGTCGTCAGCAAGGGGTTGGTCGCCATGATCAGCGCAGCGTTGTTCGCCGAGGTATAGAGCAAGGCGGAGAAGAAGAACAGGTTGAAGCCGACGATGCCCACCACCACGCCGAGCATGACGTAGATACCGATGTTCTTGCGCAGCGGAGCGAACAGGTCCTCGCGCTTCACCCCCACGATGGCGAACATCAGCATCGCGCCTAGCACGAAGCGGATGGCCGCCGCCCACAGCGGCGGGAGGTCGTGGATCACGTAACCGCCCAGAACGAAATTCGCCCCCCAGAAGAACACAGCGGTCGTCACAAGGAAGTACGTGCTGCCATTCACCATAATCCACCTCATTAGAATAATTTGTTGCTGTGCAGTCTATTTGCCGCTTTAATTCGGCACAAACGATACTTTCTAAACAGACCAGTTAGAAAATCTAATGCCACGACAACTCCCGCCACTGAATGCCGTCCGCGCTTTTGAAGCTGCTGCCCGCCACCTGTCGTTCGCGCGCGCCGCCGAGGAATTGCACGTCACCCCCGCCGCCATCAGCCAACAGGTCAGGTTGCTGGAAGATCTGCTTGGCGTGCCGCTATTCGTGCGCGGCAAACGGCTCGCCCTCAGCAACGCCGCGGAAGCTGTACTACCCCTTCTTTCCGAAGCACTCGACCAAATCGAGCGCGCCATGCTGAAGGCTCGCCCGAACACCCAGAGCAACACGCTGGTGATTTCCGCCCCGCCCGCTTTTGCCGCGCGCTGGCTCGTTCCCCGCCTGGAAGATTTCCAGACACAACACCCCGGCATCGAACTGCGCCTGCATGCCACCAAACGCCCCGTGAATTTTCAGGTGGAAGATGTGGACGTGGCGATACGCTTCGGCGCAGGCGAATATCCCGGCCTGATCGTGGAGCGCCTGATGCCGGAGACGATCGTTCCGGTTGCCGCGCCTTCGCTGGCCGCTAACATCCGCACTGCAAGCGACCTTGTCGATTGCCCATTGCTCGAAGACGACTGGCACATCGAGAACGGCATGTTCCCCGACTGGGGCACCTGGCTGGCGACACTGGGCGTGAGCGGCCCCCCTTCGCGCGTCCGCCATTTCGGCGATGCCAACCTGGTCATCCAGGCCGCCGTAACTGGCCTCGGCGTCACACTTGCCTGGCAAAGCCTAGTCACCGACGACCTGAAAGCGGGACGGCTGGTACACCTGCTGAACCAGGTGACACCCAGCACACTGGGCTACGATCTGGTCATCCCGCAGAACCGCGCATCACTGGAGAAGGTCGTCACCTTCCGCGACTGGTTGCGGGACAAGACAGCGCAGCCGCAACGATGAGGAAGCACTGCCAGAATACAATTCGCACCTTGCCATGATCCGCAACACCAACATGCAATCCCCCGCCTCTTCGACCCGTGAACTGCTGAACCTCGCCTGGCCCATGCTGGTCGCCCAGCTGGCGGTGATGGGCAATGCCGTCATCGACACCGCCATGGCCGGTCGCTTGTCCGCGGTGGACCTGGCCGCAGTCGGCATCGCCTCCTCCATCATGGCCACCGTGTTGATGTCGCTGATCAGTGTGCTGCTCGCGCTGCCGCCCATCATCGCCCACCTATACGGTGCGGGACAGCGCGCCGACATCGGGCGCGAGATACAACAGGGTGTGTGGATATCGCTGGTGCTGTCGGTCATCGCCATCCTGGTCATGCTCTTCCCCGGACCGCTCATCGCGATCTCGGACCTGCAACCTGCGGTGGAATCCAAGGTGCGTGCCTATCTCGCCGCCTCGGCCTGGGGCGTGCCCGGCGCATTTGCCCTGCGCCTGTTCTTCGGCCTCTCCACCGGTATCAGCCGCCCGCGTCCCGTGATGTTCTTCAACCTGATGTCGCTCGCGCTCAAGGTGCCGATGAATGCGCTGTTCATGTATGGCTACTTCGGTCTGCCGGCGATGGGTGCGGCAGGCTGTGCCGTGGCGACCTCGGTGGATGCCTGGCTGATGGCGGCACTCGCCTGGGGCTGGTGCCTGAACAACCCGAAGTACGATGAATTCCAGCTGCGCGCCCGCTTCACCGCACCTGACCTCGCCGCCATACGCGAGTTCCTGAAACTGGGCGTTCCTATCGGATTGACCTTCATCGCCGACGTCACCGCCTTCACTTTCATGGCGCTGTTCATCGCGCGGCTCGGCCCCATCGTCTCCGCAGCGCACCAGGTCGCGGCCAACCTGGCTGCACTCGCATTCATGATCCCGCTGGCACTCGGCAACGCCGCTTCGGTGCTGGTAGGCCAGGCCTTAGGTGCCGGACAGCCCGAGCGCGCCCGTCACCTGTGCTGGGTGGGCATATGCCTGGGCATGGCCATCGCACTGGCACTGTGCCTCGTCTTCTGGCTGGCCGCGTCGCACATCGCCGCGCTCTACACCACCGACCTTGAAGTGCAGGCGGTGGCCATACCGCTGATCGTCATGGTCAGCCTCTACCACCTGGGCGACGCGCTGCAGGCGGTCACCGTCAATGCGCTGCGCGGCTACAAGAACTCGGTGGTACCTATGGTCGTCTACACCGTCACGCTGTGGGTGCCGGGACTGGGTGGCGGCATCGTGCTGGGGCTGACGGACACCTTCGGCCCCGCGCGCGGCGCGCCGGGCTTCTGGTTCGCGGCCATCGCCGCCATCTGGCTGGTGGGCATCATGATGGCGCTGTACCTCAACGCGACGGCGAAGCGGCACTGCGCCTCCCCTCACCCATGAAGCATCGAATGGGCTAGCGCCGGGCCGTGGCCCGCGATCCGTCCACGCGGATCACCTCGCCCTCGACCACCTCGCCTTCGGACGTGTCGCGCGCAAAGGCATCGCGGCGCATCGCATGGGCTGATGCGACCTCCCGCATCAGCTTGCGCAGCGTGCGGGTCTTCCACCACAGATAAATGCCGCCGAACACGGCAAAGGCCAGCACCACGGCCAACAACACCGCCGAGAACATCAGCGCAACGATGGCCAGCACGATCGTCACGACAAGGGCCAGCAACTTGCGCAACGGGCTACGTGGCTGGGCGGGAAGGGAAACAAATTTGATCTGCATGGTCGATGCTCAGCGTCATTTGTAGCGGTAACTTACAGAGATGAAAGCCTCGTCCTGCAGCCTTGTGTTCACCAGAGGGCTGTGGTGTATGGCCGGCCCGAGCCATCGTCTAAGCGCGTAGACTGTCGCGACCCAGTCCCCGGCCACCGGCGTCTCCCACACGAAGCCCAGCATCGGCGTGGTGGTCGCATTCGGGGCATACGCCCGATGGACGCTTCTCTTCGCCTCGGCTGGCGAGACGCCGTAGAAGTAGCGCGTATATCGTCCGGAGAAATGTTCGATGCCCATGAGGGGGTACACCACGCTCTCGCCCACGTTGAACTCGCCGGCATAGATCAGCTCGTAAAGCCTGCCGTTCGACTGATTGGCATCGTAGAACGCGTTCAGGAAGAACCCGCCTATCGGCGTCACCTGGAAAGTCCCGATGCCGAGCGGGAGGGAGTTCTGTCGTTCGTCCAGGCCGCGCAGGTAAGGAGTGTTGGTCTTATAGCCATCCAGATTGATGCGCCCGACGACCTCGATGTGGCCGTATCCCAGCGGCAGCGTCTTGACGCCAAAAGTATCGAAGCGCGCAAAGACGCGGCCATAGTCGAAATAGAGATAGGGGACCGGCAGCAACGTGGTGCTCTCGCCCCTGACCGGGTTGTTGCACGCATAGAAGGCACCGCCCACGTCTCCCACCATGCGATCGGGCAGTTCTTCCTCGGCCCACGTGGTTGCTGTAAAGAGGATGAGGAGGATGGCGAGTGTGAAGTTCATTCTGTGGGCTGCCCCTGAAGGGCGAGAGATTCGTTACGAAAGGCGCGATTCTATCGCATCGTTGACACGCACTGCCCCGCTCCAATACAGTCCGCTCTGCTTGCAGACCTGCCCTATGCACACCGCGCCGCACGTACGGCGCGAGGCCAAGGCAGATTCCCCAGAACAGTGAGGCTGGCGCAAGACATAACCCGCGCAGACGGGAAATTCCAGCAACTGTTCAAAAAGGGGAAGCCATGTCTCAAAGCTCGTCGGGCGTCATCGACTCCGCTCCAACCAAACGCGGCCTGATCTGGCCCGTGGCACTCTCGCTGCTGCTACCATGGCTGGCCGCCTGGTTCGTCTATCCTGAAACGCACCTGCCGCCCAAATTCGGTGTCTTTCCGCCCGTCTTCGTGCAGGCTGCGCCCGGCTTCAACTGGGTGATCTTCGTCGTCCTGGTTCTGGTTGAGCTCGGCATCCTTATCTTCATGCTGTTCCCGCAATGGTTCGGCTTCAAGCCGGTCACGCCTCCAGCACCTGCTCCCCGTGCAAGACTGCCCATCTGGTTCTGGATCGGCGCCGCGTTCATGCTGTTCTTCTGGTGGCTGATGTGGACGCGCGTGACGCCGTTCGGCGACCTGGTCTACTACGCCTTCACGCCGCTATGGTGGGGTTTCATCCTCGTGCTGGACGGACTGACCTATCAACGTAACGACGGCAAGTCCCTACTGTCCACCAACCCCGAGCTCTTCTTCATCAGCGCGGTGTTTTCGGTGGCGGGCTGGGGATATTTTGAATATCTCGACTACTTCTCGCTTTCCAACTGGTACTACCCCAACGGCCACACGTCCTCGCTGGGCCACCCGACCACCGTGCTGCTGTTCCTGCTGGCCTACACCACCGTGTGGCCGGTGGTCTTCGAGTGTTACACCCTGCTCAGGACCTTCCCCGGCCTGAGCGTGCGCTACAGCAACGGCCCCAGTCTCGCCTTGTCCGGCGATGTGCTGTTGTGGGGCGGCCTCGCACTTATCGTGCTGATGGTGTTCTTCCCCTACCCGCTGTTCTGGGTGGTCTGGGTAGGGCCGCTGGCGGTGATCTCGGGCATGCTCATCCGCAAGGGCGTGTGGACGCCCTTCACCGCCATGGCGCAGGGCAACTGGACTCCGGTCCTGCTGGTGGCGCTTTCTTCGCTGCTCGTCGGTTTCTTCTGGGAGATGTGGAACCACGGCAGCGCCTATCCCAACCCCGCGCTGCAGACCAACCCCAACTTCTGGATATACGAGATCCCCTACGTCAACGTGATCCACATCTTCTCAGAGATGCCGCTGCTCGGTTATTGCGGCTATCTGCCGTTCGGCATCCTGGTTTGGGTCTCGTTCATCTGGGCAGGCGAGGTGTTCGGCTTCGATCCCAGCCTGAGCCTGGACGAAGACATCCAGCTCGCGCCAGAGGCCGCATGATCCACTGGCTACGCCTGCTGGGCTTTTCCATAGGAATGGCTCTGCTGTTCCCGTGGACGGCCATCCAGGCCCAACCGCTGGAACTGGCAGGCAAATGGTCCCAGGCGCCGGCGGGCTGGCAGTACACAGGCCTATCGCCCACCGTGGACGGCCTGATCCCGGTCGAGGGCGTCTCCCCCACCGGCGGGCGCTTCCTGCTCTTGTCCGACTTCGAGATCGACACACCGGAAAGGCGGGTGCTGGATTTCAAGAATTCCAGCGTGATAGGTCGTTTCCACCACTGGGTGTTCGACAGCAACGACCGTCTCGTCGCGGAAGCCACGGGTGGCATCCAGAGCCAGGCCGAGAACACCTTCCTGCTGCGCCACGCACGCGAGCTGGAGCTGGCTCCCGGCCACTACCGGCTGGTGACCGAGATCGCTTCGCCTTTCTTCCTCGCCGAACCGCACCCCTATCTCGACTCGCTCCAGCACTACCACCAGGGCATCAAGGCCTGGAATGCGCTGACGCTCACGTGCATGGGCATCCTGTTTGCGCTCTGCATCTACTACGCGGTCCTGGCATGGTCGCAGTCCAGCGTCGTGAATTCCGCATATGCGGTGTTCATCCTGGGCAACCTGCTCTACAACGGCACCGCACTGCTGGTCTATCCCGACCTCTTCGGTGTGCACTGGTTCTACCTCATCAGCGTGCCCATCCTGTTCTCCAACTGCGCCTACGTCGTGTTCGTGACGACCCTGCTGGACATAAGGCTCGACACCCACCCGCGCCTGTACCGGACGGCACAGGGCATCCTGGCCCTGTTCGCGCTCTTCATCTTGCTGGCACTCGCCAGGCCGAACTGGTCGCTGGAACTGGATCGCTACGGCGTAGCGCTCATCATGGGATACGGCCTGGTTGCGGGCATCATCCGCACCAAGGAAGGGAACGCTTCCGCGCGCCCGTACCTGGTGGCCATCGTCGCCTTCTTCGCACTGGGTTCGATCTCGATCTCCCTGAGCAAAGTGGATGGTCTGCAGACGTTCTACGTGGAGCATCTGGGCCTGGCCGCAGTCACCGTCGAAGGGCTGCTGCTGGCGCTGGTGCTGGCGTGGCAAGTCACGCAGTTGCAGCGCGCCAAAGAAAGCGCCTTGCTGCGGCAGAAGCAGAGCGAGAAGGACAGCCAAGCCAAGAGCACCTTCCTCGCCAACATGAGCCACGAGATACGCACACCGATGAACACCATCATCGGCATGTCGCAGCTGGCGATCAACAATGCCACCGACGCCAAGCAACGCGATTACCTCAACAAGATACTGGCCTCCGGCGAACATCTGCTGGGCGTGATCGACGACATCCTCGATTTCTCCAAGATGGATGCAGGCAAGATCAGGCTGGAAGCCATCGATTTCGATCTGGGACAGGTCAAGCGCACCCTGACCAGCCTGTTCGAATGGAAAGCCGCAGAAAAAGGACTGCGGCTCACCATAGAGATAGATCCCGACGTGCCGCGCCACCTCTGCGGCGATCCCTTGCGGCTCAACCAGGTCCTGATCAACCTCGTCACCAACGCCATCAAGTTCACCGAACACGGGGGCATCGTCATCCTGGCCAAGAGACTCGGCGATGACGAGGCCGGCGTGATGTTGCGTTTCGAGGTGCGTGACACCGGCATCGGCATCACCAAAGAGCAACAGGCCGTCCTGTTCCAGCCTTTCCAGCAAGGCGACGCCACCACCACCCGCAAGTATGGGGGCTCCGGTCTGGGGCTGGTCATCTGCAAGCGTCTGGCGACGATGATGGGCGGGCAGATCGGGCTGGAAAGCGAGCTGGGAAAGGGCAGCACCTTCTGGTTCACCGCCCATCTGGGCGCCAGCAGTGCGCCGCTCCCCGCGACGCAGGAGGGCTCTCAGGAGCAGCACGTGCCCGCGGTATCCATCCTCAGCGGGACACGTGTCCTGCTGGCCGAGGACCACCCGTTCAACCAGCAGGTCGCCATCGAGTTCCTGAACGCCGTCGGGATCGTGGTGTCCGTCGCAGGCAACGGGCAGGAAGCGCTGGACCTGCTGCGCCACGAGCGCTTCGACTGCATCCTGATGGACACGCAGATGCCGCTGATCGATGGACTTGAAGCCACCCGATTGATACGTGCCAACCCTGCGCTGGTCGGCGTACCCATCATCGCCATGACCGCCAACGTGACGGCCGAAGACCGCGAGCATTGCCTCGCTGCGGGCATGGACGATTTCATAGGCAAACCGTTCAAACGGGAAGACCTCTATGCCATCCTTGTGCGGCGGCTGCTGGCCCGTGGACGGGCCAAGGCGGCGCCCGGCAAGGCAAACACCCCTGCGGCCGACTCGCCCGCAGGACAAGACATCGTCGACCTCGGCGAGCTCGCCTGGCTGTTCAACGGCAACCGGGAAAAGATGCGCGTGTTCGCGCACAAGTTCATCGAATCTGCGCTGGAAGACATCGCCAGGATAGAAGCGGCACTCGCACGCGGGGACATCGCTGCGTTACGCCAGCTTGGCCACCGCGCGAAAGCCCCTGCGAACATGGCCGGCGCCGTCAGGATGCGCGACCTGTTCCAGGCTCTGGAAGACTTCCAGGAAAGCGACGGCCACGAGCACGTAGCCGACATCGTTTCCCAACTGCGTCCGCTTGCACTCCAGATCACCGCCTACCTGGAGAACGAACTGCCTGCCCAAGGAAAGATGTCATGAGCCAAAACACCAATCCGCTTTCCGCCGCCGAACCCTGGAACCTCGTGGCCGACGGCTACGCCGAGACCAATATGCGCGTGTTCGAGCTGTTCGCCGAAGAGGCCATCGCGGCGAGCCAGATCAAGCCGGGTGCTACGGTTCTGGATGTCGCCTGCGGGCCGGGCACGCTGGCGCTCAAGGTCGCGCGCACGGCGAGCAAGGTGCACGGCATCGACTTCTCCGAATCCATGCTTGCCATCTTCACAAAGAAGATCGAACAGGCGGGACTCCGCAACATCGAACTGCACTGCGGCGACGCGCAAGCCCTGCCTTACGCGGACCAAACATTCGACGCCGCGTTCTCGATGTTTGGCCTCATGTTCTTCCCCGACCGTAAGCGCGGCTTCGCCGAAATCTACCGCACGCTCAAACCAGGCGGCAGCATAGCCGTCACCAGTTGGGCGCCCGTAGACCAATCGCCCGCCATGCAAACCATGTTCGGCGCACTGCGCGCCATCAAGCCCGACCTGCCGCAACCGCAACGCTCCGTCACCACACTGGAGAACCCCGAAGTCTTCAAACAGGAGATGCAGGATGCCGGATTCCACAACGTCGAGATACGCAGTATCACCAAGGCCTTCCCCGTCACTACCCTCCCTGAGTTCTGGACCAACATGGTCAAGGGCAGCGCCCCGCTACAGATGATGAAGAAGGGACTGGGTGAAGCATTGTGGCGCGAGAAGGAAAAGCTTGCGCTGGCCTGGCTGGAAGAGACACTGCCTGCGCTGAAGGGGCCGCTGACCTCGGATGCGTGGTTGGGGATAGGAGTGAAGTGATGACTGCAAAAGATCGAGGTCTGCTCCCAATTGTTACTCAAAATTGGCATGCAGGAGTCGTGGCGCTTTTACTGCTGGCAGGATGCGCCGCCACGCCGCAGATACCCCAGCCGAAAGACGTGTTGATAGCACCACCGACGGAAGCCATCACTACGGCACCTATTGCCACCAAAGCTTCCACGCCAGCGTTGCCTCGTCCGCCCGACATCCAAACTCCCCTTGCCCCACCCGGAAAGATGCCGAGCATCGCTCCTAAGATAATGGCGACGATGCCAGCCGACAACGCTGTTCCCGCAGCCCCCTCTAAAGCGACAGCCCCCTCGACAGCCAATGGGTCTGCTGCGTTCTACGTTCCAAACAAAATGGTCGAGAAATCGACATCGATTGTTCATCTCAGGATCGATCCGAAAATGCCAGTAGAAGAGCTACAACAAGAGCTGGCGAAGCAACTCAATTTAGATTTTTCAAAGATCAAGAAATTGCTGGGTAAAGATGCGGTAGGAACACCCAGCAAAGCCGGTGAAATTCAAGGTCTGACGCAGGTTCAAGTAGGTGACAAGATGGAAGCCCAACTGGCTGGAAACGAGTCTGACTTCGAAGTCTCACCCAACGGGGCGACACCCGGCATTCTGGTAGGCAACACATGGCAGTGGCAGTGGCAAGTCACCCCAAAACACGCTTCTGTTGCAGGCCCCTTCATCCTGACTATCAGTGCGTGGGATGCCTCACGAAAAGCGCCCTTCCCTAGCATCAACGAACCCGTGATCGTGGAAGCAGTGCCACCACCGCCCACGAACCCGATCGATCAAATGATCGCATGGCTCAAAACCATCGAAGATCTCTACACAGCATTAGCAGCTGTGGCCGGGATTCTTGCCACTTTGGCGGTAACGTTCCGTAAATACCTGCGCCAAATGCTGCGCCCCACAAAAAAGACTCAGCACTTGGATCAATGAGGCGACTTCAAATTGAATTTCAAAGGTGTAAGAAATTGAAGAGCAAGCAAGATATTCATTCGCCCCCCGTCGCCGACGGCTTCGCCGAAATCCACCGCACGCTCAAGCCGGGCGGCAGCGTCGCCATCACCAGCTGGGCGCCCGTGGACCAATCGCCCGCCATGCAGACCATGTTTGGCCTCGCCATGATGGGTGGACGATCGCGGCGGGAGAAATGGTAGAAGCAGCAGTGGTTACATATCGGGAGAAGCAGTACATGCAAGTGTCGTAGTAAACAACAAGGAGAAGATCATGGTCGCACCACTCGTAATCGCAGCCTTGACCCCGTTCGTCAAGGATCTATTCGCCAATGGCTTGAGCCTGCTAGGTAACGCGGTCCTGGCAAAAGGCAAAGCTAAGGTAGAAGAAACGTTAGGCGTAAAACTACCTCCGGAAGGTCAGCCGCTCTCGCCCGAGAAATTGGCCGAGTTGCGACAACTTGAATTCGCCCACGAAGAGAAACTGCTGGAACTCGGCATCAAAAAGCAGGAGCTCGAACTGGAAGCCACCAAGTCTGCCACCGAGGCGGTCACCAAGCGTTGGGAAGCAGACATGCTCTCCGACTCCTGGCTGTCCAAGAACGTCCGCCCCCTGGTATTGCTGTTCCTGCTCGGCACTTACATCGTGTTCGCCACGGTCAGCGCATTCGGATTGAACGTCAACGAGAAATACGTGGAACTGCTCGGCCAATGGGGAATGATGGTCATGTCCGCCTACTTTGTGGGCCGCACCATCGAAAAGGGCATCGACGTGTATCAAGGCTGGCAGCAGACGAAAGGAGACTGACATGACTCTCGGACAGAACCAACAGGCATTCGCACGCGACCTGGTCAAGCTGCTGCAGCGCGCTTTCGAGCTGGGTTACGAAGTACGAATGGGCGAATTGCTGCGCACACCGGAACAACAGACGATCTACATTCAGACCGGGCGCAGCAAGACGATGAATTCCATGCACCTGAAGAAATGCGCGGCCGACCTGCACTTCTTCAAGGACGGGCAGCTCTGCTATCCGCAGGAACTCGGAGGCTTCTGGGAAACCCTGTCCCCATCCATCAACCGATGGGGAGGCAACTTCCGCAGCTTCAAGGACGAACCGCACTTTGAAAGGCAGTGCTGATGCACATATCGGGGAGCCTCTCGCCTATGAGCGCAGGTTCTGCATCATAGAACGGGGCACCCCGACTCAGATGGTGAAGAAGAGCGTGGGCGAAGCGGTGTGGCGTTAGAAGGAAAAGCTCGCGCCGGCCTGGCTGGAAGAGACACTGCCTACGCTGAAGGGGCCGATGACTTCGGATGCTTGGTTGGGGAGAAGTGAGAAATATATTGAAGCTGCACCGCTTAATTGGTGCTGAATTCTATAACCACAAAGGAGCTGATCATGAAAGCATATAAAGATATTGATGGAGACTCTGGGATAGCCGCATACGATTACGGCGACGACTGGATAAAGGTCCAGTTCAAAAGGGGGCAAACTTACTTATACCAAGCTTCAAAGATCGGGCAAACACATATCGCCACCATGAGATCGCTTGCAGATGCAGGTGAGGGACTTCATTCCTACATCATGCGGAATCCAACCGTGAAAAATGGTTGGTCATCTAAGAATTAATGTTATTCCCTAGTGCACTTAGGCGGCTTTATACAAGAAGGTCTGATAATTTGCTGATCCCCTATTGGCTCACCTCAACGCCACTTCCACCCATGTTCGCTTAAGGACAAGCATGAAGCTCCACTCACTGCAGATCGATGGTTTCAAAAGAATTCAATCAACGAAAATTATGTTTGGCGACGCAACATTTCTCATCGGGCCAAACAACGCAGGCAAAAGCACAGTTCTGAAAGCTATTGAATGGTTGTTATCAGCCAAAAAGACCATTCCAAGCACTGAATATTTTTCTGTTATTGACGACGAGACGGGGGAAACCAAGCCTGCGGTTGACACTATTACGCTGGAAGCCGAGTTTAGAAATCTGCCTATTGAAGCAAAAGACTGGCGCGGATTCAAAGGGCGAATCTTTTCTTACCCGACTGATGGCACATCAGATTCAGGGTTGTCCGTCACATACAAGAAGACATATACGTTTGGAAAAGATGTCGTCATCGAGTTCAAGTCGAAGGAGCGCGACATCAGGCCTGAATTTGCTGCGTGCAAGACTGGGCAAGATTTAGTCGACAAGGGGGCCCCCGCCGCTGATGTCCACGAACTTTTTCCTGACCTCGGAGCCAAGATCGGCACAAGCAAGGCAGCACAGGAAAAGCTTGACCAGCTAGATGCCATTTGGGATACGAAAGACTCGGAAACTTGGTTTCAAAATCCCGGAGGTATTCAAGGTGTTGTTCTAAGTATGTTGCCAAGGTTCTTGCTCATACCCGCAGACACATCGGCAGGAGAAATTGAAGGCACTTCCGCTGGTGTTCTCGGGAAAACGCTAAACGAGTTGTTTGAAGATGTTCGTGGCGCATCGGATAACTATGCCCAAGCGCAGGAATATCTGAACAAGCTAGCTCAGGAACTTGACCCAGAGGATAGCGATTCCGAATTTGGGAAGATGATTGCTGAGCTGAATGCAGTTCTGGCAAGTGTATTTCCTGACTCAAAACTTCACGCCACCGCCAGCTTAAGTGATCCAAAGACTGCATTGAAACCAACATTCAATGTCGAGATGTCGAGTAACGTCCGTACACCGGTCAGTCATCAAGGATCCGGAATGATCCGCGCTGCTGCATTTGGCATGCTTCGGTTTCGCCAGCGGTGGCTTTCAAAAAGAGAAGATGAACACGCCCGATCTTTAATCGTCTGCTTTGAAGAGCCTGAAATTTATCTACACCCAAGCGCAGCCAACCAAA
>JBBIIJ010000021.1:0-38978 GCA_037446535.1 Sideroxydans sp.
TCAAAACTATACTGAAATCCGCATCGACGGTATTTCTGCATAATTTAAGGAGTAAGTAATATGGCATCGAAAAAGGGCGGCGGCAGTACCAGTAACGGCCGCGACTCACACTCGAAACGACTGGGTGTCAAGAGTTACGGCGGCGAACTGATCAGCGCAGGTAGCATCATCGTGCGTCAGCGCGGCACGCAAGTCCACGCAGGCGACAACGTCGGCATGGGCAAAGATCACACCCTGTTCGCCAAGATCACCGGTAAGGTGGTGTTTGCGATCAAGGGCGCTGCAAAGCGCAAGACGGTCAGCGTCGTAGCAGCTTAAGCGCGCAGGCAGTTAGAATGAGCCCTATCGCAAGGTAGGGCTTTTTTATTTCCGGTCAGCCATCATGAAATTCATCGACGAGTCGAAAATAGAAGTCATCGCAGGCAATGGCGGCAACGGTGCCGCCAGCTTTCGTCGCGAAAAATACATCGAGAAAGGCGGACCGGACGGCGGTGACGGCGGCCGTGGCGGCAGCGTGATCGCCCTCGCCGACCGCAACATCAACACCCTGGTGGATTACCGTTTCGCCCGCATGCACCGCGCCAAGAACGGCGAATCCGGCCGCGGCGCGGACTGCTATGGCAAAGGCGCGGACGATGTCATTCTGCGCATGCCGGTGGGCACGGTCATCACCGACATCAACAGCGGACAGGTGATTGCCGACCTCACCCATGACGGTGAAAGAGTCATGCTGGCCAAAGGGGGCGCAGGTGGCCTAGGCAACCTGCACTTCAAATCCAGCACCAACCGCACGCCGCGCCAATGCACGCCGGGCGAAGAAGGTGAGCGCCGCGAACTGCAGCTGGAATTGAAGGTGCTGGCCGACGTCGGCCTGCTCGGCATGCCCAACGCGGGCAAGTCCACCTTCATCCGCTCCGTCTCCGCTGCGCGCCCCAAGGTGGCCGACTACCCCTTCACCACTCTGCATCCCAACCTCGGCGTGGTGCGCGTCACCAACGAGAAGAGCTTTGTCATCGCCGACATCCCCGGCCTGATCGAGGGCGCCGCGGAAGGTGCCGGCCTGGGTCACCAGTTCCTGCGCCACCTGGCGCGTACCCGCTTGCTGCTGCACTTGGTCGACATCGCGCCGCTGCATGAAGGCGTCGATCCCGTGCATGAGGCGCATGCCATCCTCAACGAGCTGAAGAAATACGATGAAGCCTTGTACAACAAGCCGCGCTGGCTGGTATTGAACAAGCTGGACCTGCTGCAGGACCGCGATGAGAAAGTCGCCGCCTTCCTCAAGGAGTTCGGCACCGAAACGCGCCACTTCACCATCTCGGCCATCAATGGCGAGGGTTGCAAGGAACTGAGCTACGCCATCATGGAACATCTGGACCAGGTCGCCGCGCAGGAAGAGGAAGCGGTTGCCGAAAGCGCACAAGAGACCGAGATCGACATACACGACCCCCTCGTATGAAAACCGTCCTGACCCAAGCCAAACGCATCGTCGTCAAAGTCGGCAGCAGCCTGGTCACCAATCAAGGCACGGGACTGGATAACCGTGCGCTTGGCAACTGGGCCCAGCAGATCGCCACCCTGCGCGCGCGGGGCTGCGAAGTGGTGCTGGTATCCTCCGGTGCCATCGCCGAGGGCATGCAGCGCCTGGGATGGAAACAGCGCCCCAGCGCGGTACACGAATTGCAGGCGGCAGCTGCGGTCGGACAGATGGGTCTGGTGCAGGTCTATGAAAGCTGCTTCCGCCAGCATCAGATCCATGCGGCACAGGTGCTGCTGACCCATGCCGACCTCGCCGACCGCGAACGCTACCTGAACGCCCGCTCCACCCTGCGCACCCTGCTCACCCTGGGTGTTATCCCCATCATCAACGAGAACGACACCGTCGTCACCGACGAGATCAAGTTCGGCGACAACGACACTTTGGGTGCGCTGGTCGCCAACCTGATCGAGGCCGACGCGCTGATCATCCTCACCGACCAGGTCGGTCTCTACACTGCCGACCCGCGCAAGGACAGCAGCGCCACCCTGGTCAGCGAAGCGCAGGCCGGCGATGCGAAACTGGAACTGATGGCCGGCGGCGCAGGCAGCCATATCGGGCGCGGCGGCATGATCACCAAGATACTCGCGGCCAAGCGCGCAGCTCGCAGCGGGGCACACACAGTCATCGTCTCCGGCCACGAGCACGAAGTGTTGCCGCGCCTGCTGCAGGGTGAGTCCATAGGCACGCTGCTCACCGCCACTTCGGCGGCACTGGATGCGCGCAAACAGTGGCTCGCAGACCATCTGCAAGTCAGCGGTAAACTCACGCTGGACGCCGGCGCGGTGCGCGCCCTGCGCGACGAGAAAAAAAGCTTGTTACCCATCGGCGTCACCCAGGTCGGCGGTGAATTCCAGCGCGGTGCCGTCGTCGCCGTGCTCGACACGAACGGACACGACATCGCGCGTGGCCTCATCAACTATAGCGCCACCGAAGCACGGCGCATCGCGGGCAAGGCCAGCGGCGAGTTCGAGAGCATCCTCGGTTACGTCGATGAGCCGGAGCTGATACATCGAGACAACCTAGTCCTGCTGTAGAACAGCAGGACTAGGTTGCGGTGTAGGCTAACTTGCACAGCAAGTTAAACCGCATAGCGGTGGCCGGAACCACAATCTGGTATCGCGTAAAAGGTCATATTCGCGCAGCGAATGTGATGTCGGAACCACAACCTGCTGCCGCGCCGAGCGGCAGCCACCCCTTAACCGAACTCAGCGCCGGGCCCCCGCCTGATACCAGCCCGCGCTACCTTTGACCAAGTAGACCACGCTCAACATCACCGGCACTTCGATCAGCACACCGACCACGGTGGCCAGCGCCGCACTTGATTCAAATCCAAATAGACTAATTGCCGCGGCCACGGCCAACTCGAAGAAGTTGGAGGCGCCGATCAAGGCCGAGGGACCCGCCACGCAATGCGCTTCACCGAAGCGGCGGTTCAGCCAGTAGGCGAAGCCCGAGACGAAGTACACCTGGATGGTGATCGGCACGGCCAGCATGAGGATGACGAGCGGCTGGGCGACTATGGCCTTGCCCTGGAAGGCGAACAGCAGCACCAGTGTCAGCAGCAGCGCCATGATGGAAATGGGGTTCAGCACTTCTAGCACCTTGTGCAGCGCAGCCTGTCCGCCACGGCCAAGCAGATATCCGCGCCACACCTGCGCCAGCAACACAGGAACGATGATATAGAGCACCACCGACACGATCAGCGTGTCCCACGGAACGATGATGGACGACAGGCCCAGCAGCAACGCCACCAGGGGTGCAAAGGCGAACACCATGATGGTGTCGTTGAGCGCCACCTGGCTCAAGGTGAACAGGGGCTCGCCGTTCACCAGTCGGCTCCACACGAACACCATCGCGGTGCAGGGTGCGGCGGCGAGCAGGATCAGCCCTGCGATGTAGCTGTCGATCTGCCCGGCAGGCAGGTAGGGTGCGAACAATTGGCGGATGAACAGCCAACCCAGCAAAGCCATGGTGAACGGCTTTACCGCCCAGTTGATGAACAGCGTGACCCCGAAGCCGCGCCAGTGTTTGCGCACCTCGCGCAAGGCATAGAAATCGATACGCAGCAGCATGGGGATGATCATCACCCAGATCAGCAGGCCGACCGGGAGGTTGACCTTGGCGATCTCCAGACTGCCCAGCCAGTGGAACGGTGCGGGGATGAACTCGCCCAGCACCACGCCGACGACGATGCACAGGAAGACCCACAGGGTCAGGTAACGCTCGAATAAGTTCATGGCTGTCTCTCAATCAAATTGGCAAGTCACCAAACAAATCGTCATACCGGCGAAGGCCGGTATCCAGCAGGACAAAAATGCATTCTTTTTAAGATCACTGGATTCCGGCTTTCGCCGGAATGACGTGGTGAATTCAATATTTTTCAATTCCATTCTGGATGATGCGGCGCTGTCTTTAATTACGGAAGCATCACTAATTGCCAACGGCTGAGGTCACACAACACGAACTCGCCGCCTCTTTCGTGTTCGCCGTTGCTGGCCCCAGATAACGCTCGGCGAGGTTCAGCATGGCACGGGCCGGAGTGTCCTTTACCTTCTGAGCCAGATCGACGGCGCATGTCCAGATCGCTCACACCCAGCTTGCGCGCCTGATCGTAATGGTATTTGAAGCAAGGTTCGCAATTGCTGGCGATGGCCGCACCGATGGCGACCAGCTCAGCGACTTGTGCGGTGAAGATAGAAGGTGCGGCCGAATCTGATTCTTGCTGTTGATTCATCACATACTCCTCAGTCCTGAATGCGTCCGATCTCGGCGAGCCTGTCCTTCAGTGCCAGCCTGTCCAGCTTCTCTATGGGCAGACTCAGGAACAGCTGGATGCGTCGCGCCAGTTGCTCGGCGGCATGCTTGAAGGCGGCGCGCCTGGCTTCATCACCCTCGACATGGGCCGGATCGGGGATACCCCAATGCGCCGTAGCCGGATGCCCCAGCCACAGCGGGCAGGTTTCGCCCGCCGCGTTGTCGCACACGGTGAAGATGAAATCGAACTCCGGCGCACCCGGTGCTGCGAACTCGTCCCAGCTTTTGCTGCGCAACCCGTCCGTACCATAGCCGTTCGCCTGCAGCCATTCCAGCGCACCCGGATTCACCTTGCCCGCGGGCTTGCTGCCCGCGCTGTAGGCCTTGAACTTGCCCTTGCCCAGATTGTTGAACAGCACTTCGCCCAAGATGCTGCGGGCAGAATTGCCGGTGCACAGGATAAGTACGTTGTATTGTTTTTCGCTCATTTCGAGTCTCCTTCTTCTAACGTTATCAACATTTCTTGGACGGCACCTTGCAGGCATCCGCATCGCCGCCGCAGCAGTTCTCGGTCAGGTAATCCACCATGCCGTTCATCACCACGAAATTCGCCGCGTAGTAGATGAAGCGGCCATCCTGCCTGCTCTCCACCAGCCCGGCGTGGCTGAGCGTCTTGAAGTGGAACGACATCGTGGCGGGCGACACCTTCAGTTTCTCGGCGATCTGTCCTGCCGCCAATCCTTCCGGGCCGCTGCTCACCAGCAGCCGGTAGATCGCCAGCCGCGTGGGCTGTGCCAATGCCGCCAATGCCTTCACCACCTGACCCGGTTTCATCATTTCATATTTCCATAATTAAACGATTATCAAAATGTCGTGAGATTAAACCAGAAAGCGGTGCCCCTCACAAGACCAGGAAACGTGGGATCAATAGAAACGGAACGAGTAGAACAGATCCAGCGCGTCCTCGGTGGTGCCGGTACGGGTGACGATGGTGAAGCGCGGAGTCAGCGTGTAGGTGAATTTGGTCACTCCGGCCACATCGGACAGGCCGTGCTCGTAGCTCAGGTAGGCCCGTGCATTCAGTCGTTTGCCCACCGTCACCACCTGACTCGTCAGCGCATCTCCGCTCTCTTTCTGGCGCAAAGACAGTTCGTCCACGCCGACTGCACGCCCGAGCTGACTTGCGGACGATCCGCCCAGAATGTTGCCGGCCGCAGCCAGCAGCAATGAGCTATCCAGGCCGCTACTGTCGGGTACGCGTCCCAGCACGATCCAGGAGAGTTTCTCGGCGTCGGGGACGTTGGGGGCGGAGACCAGCGCCACGTTCGGGCGGCGCACGGTGCCGGTCACCTCCACCCCCGCTTCCACACTCAACCCTTTGCGTATGGCACGGATGTTCAAACCAGGGTCGTCCAGCGGTCCCTGGAAATTCACGATGCCGCGCTCCACCTGCAGGCGCTGACCGTAAGCATCGAAGAGCGCATCCTGTGCCGCAATGAGGCCGGTCACGCTCAAGGGGGCGCCTGGCTCGCCGTGCACATCCAACTTGCCGGCCAGCCGCGCCTCGAGGCCCGAGGCACGTATATAGAAATGGTCACCCAGGTCGAGCTTCGCATCCACCGCATAAGGTATGTTCGAACGGCTGGGCGCTTTCTGACCGACGAACTGTACATCATCTGACCAGCGTGGGTGATCGGTGATCGGTTGATTGATCAGCCCCGCATCGGCGCGGATGGCGCCGCCCAGCACCAGCCTGCGTTCGGCATAGCGTGCATGCCCGCTGCCGGAGGCGATTACCCAGCGGTCCGGGCGTTGCGCCAGTGGGATGCGCTCTGCGCTGATCTGCAGGTCGCCGATCCCGCCTTCCAGGTCGATACGGCCGTTTGCAGTAAGCTGCCCCGCAGTCCCAGACAACTTGTAGTCGTTGAGCAGGCTGTCACGGGGCTGCTCCTGATAGGGTGCGCTGAAGGTCATGCGATCGAGTTGCAGCGCATCAGGCGAAAAACGCAGCGCAAGCTGCCCCTGCTCCAGCCGCACACCCTGGTCAAGCAGCGCGATGCTCAATCCCTCGCCCTGAGCGGAACCTTTCAGCCGTGGAGACAGGAAAGAGCCCACGAGGTCGGCATCCACCTTCAGGCTTCCCCCGCTCTGCAGGTTGCTGTCCACCATGGGCCCCAGCCAGGAGAGATCTTCTGAGCGCAGATACAAGTGTCCGCGCAGCGGGGCATCCGGCAAGACCTTCCACCCGCCATCCTTCTGCGAGAGCGGGACACCCGCCCTGACGGTCACCACGCCTAAGTGCTCGCCGCTCGCATCCAGGCTCGCGTCCAACTGGTCATGCTCGGCGCGCAGCGACAGCTTCAAGTCGTGCAGGCCCAGGCGCATGCCTGCGTCGACCACCCAGTCGCCGCCCTCGCGCTCCACCTGCAAAGCCCCCTGCAGATGCTCATCCACCGCCACATCCCACGAGCCGCCAAAACGCATGGAATCATAGGCTGGTGCCTCGTCGCGTTGCACGTTCACCGCCCGCACATTGAGGCCATTAAATCTGCCCGAGCTATGCCAGCGCTGCGGTGTCCACTGAGTGTCCGAGAACTGGATACGCCCCCCGCTCACCGCGACGTCGGCGACACCCAGATGTATGGAATCCCGACTCACGCTTAAGGGTGCGGCAGATGCCAGGTGGAACGGCAGCACGCCGCTCGCATCCATCCTGTCGAGCGCACCTTGCCATTGCAGTCTCTGCCCGCCTTGCGCCACAGCGCCGAAGCCGCCGCTCGCACTCAGGTTCACCTCGCCCAGCGCATGGTCGCCCTGCGCGATCCGTGCGTATGCACTCACCGTGTGCTGGGCGCTGCTGCCATGCAGTTCGACCTTGGCTTGCGGTACGGCCAGCTCGCCGGCGTTGTGATAGCCGCTCACGCCGATCTGGGCGTCCATGGCCTGTGCACTCAGCATGCCGCTCGCATCCAGCGCGTCCACGTGCTGGCCGAAGGCCGTCAGTGCCCTGCCCGCAAGGCTGAAGTTCACCACAGGTGAGTCCAGATCGCCGGTAAGCTCGGCCTGTCCCGCCAGCTGCCCCCCCAGGCCGCCGCCCAGCTGCGCCAGATCCGGCGCGTCCACTGCAAGTTTCAAGTGATCAGCCTTGGTACCGTGCTCCACGTCGAGGTCGAGGCGATTGTCGCCTAGCAAAACCTCAGCCTGGCCTGATACCTGGCTGGCTCCTGCGAAGTCGACATGTCCGCTGCCGCGTATGTCATGCTGGGCGAAGCGGCTGTGCGACAGTTCGAACCGCACGGCACCTGCCACTTCCGGCAACAGCGTGCCGGAGGCCTCCAGCATCGCGTTCAGGTCGGTAGGCGGTGTAGCCGTGTACTCCGCCAGGTTCAGCCTCTGCAGCTGGCTGGATAGGCGAAAGCTGCGCCTGCGGTCCAAGGCCAGCTGTCCGTGTCCACTCAGCACCGTCTCCCCGCGCGACAGGCGGAAGCTGGACAATTCCACCTGCTTGCCGCGACGGTCCAGTACGCCCTGCAATGCGTATCGGCCATCGTCTATCTTCAACACCGCGTGCTGTCTGTCGCCCGCGGTGTCCAGTGTGATGTCGCCCTGCAAACGGGTGGCGGGTAGACGGGTGTCGACTACCGAAGGATCGAGTTCGCGTACCCTCAGCTGCGCACTGCCTTTCTCGCTGCGCGTCTGCCAGGCGAGTTCGCCCACGACATGGCCTTCGTTGGGGAAACGCGCATCCAGCTGCTGGATCTGCCACCGTGTAGCAGAGAAGCGCAGGCGTGCGCTTGCGCCGAGCAGCGGCAGGCCGTCGCGGTCCAGCGGCGCTACCCTGGTGTTGCGCGCCTGCATAGCCCCTTCCAGCACGCCGGCCTGCGTCGCGTTCAGTTCAACGCTGCCGGCCAGCAGCGCAGAAGGCAGCCCGTCGGACAGCCATCTTGCGTCGAGCCCACTGAAATCGAACTGCGCCTTGGTCACGATGTCGTTGGCAAGCGGCGCAAGCTGTGCAGTCCCTTCGACGTTCATGCCCGCCCCCCCGCCCTGCAGCCTGATATCGACATGCTGCAGGTCGCCACCCATGTCCGCCGCCAGACGCAAGGCCTCCTCCCGCCCGGCCAGCTGCAGGGGTGCATCCAGCGTCGCGTTCGCTTTCAGCTTGAAGGGGCGGTACATCGCAACCTGCCCCGTACCGACCAAGTCGCCGTAAGGCAGCTTGAGGTGCACGACCTGCAGCTCATGGCTCTGCGCGTCGCTGACGAAACGCGCCTCGATGTCTCGTGCCGTCAGGTCGGGAGCGGTGCCTTCCTGGCTGAAGAAGCGCAGCGAGCCTATGCTCATCCGGAGCACGCTCACATCCACGGGCAGACGCAGATTGTCGGGCAAAGCTATAGGCTGGTCGGAAGGCAGTGACAGCACATCGACCTGCTGTGCGGTCAAATGCAGGACGTTCACCTTGCCTCGCAACAGGAGTGTAGGTTGCCAGTGCAGCCGCGCACCGCTCACGGTGATGCGCCAGCCGTCTCCGCGCAGCACGAAGCGCTGCATGCCGAAGGATTCCAGCAGGGAACCGGTCGCCCCCTCGGCACTGACGCTGCCCCCGGCACGGCGCTCCATGACACCGGTGAGCCACTGCAGGCCGGAAGTTGTGGCGACCAGCCAGACACCGCCTGAGACCAGCACCACGCAAGGCGTGGCCATCCACAGCAACCATTTGTTCCTGCGTGACAGACGCGGCGCCATCAGAAGGCCACCGCCACGGAGAAATGCACGCGCCCGGCCGGCTCCCCCTTGCCGCGCGCATAGTCCAGTGCCAACGGGCCCACCGGGCTGTGCCAGCGCGCCCCGAGGCCATATCCCAGCGACAGGCGCAGCGTAGGCACCGTGTCGGCCGCTCCGCCTGCGTCACAGAACAGCGCCGCCCCCCAGTGATCGAACCAGTGCGTGTACTCCAGGCTCGTCGTCGTCATCACCCGCCCGCCCACCACGGCGTTGCCTTCGATGTAACCCAGGCTCTGGTAGGCGAAACCGCGCACGGTCTGCGTGCCGCCGACGCGGAATAGATACTCCTGGGGTATGCCGAGACGGGTGGTGGAAGCGGTGTAGCCGCCTTCTATGCGCAGCGACACCACGTCGCTCTCGCTCAGCGGTATCCAGGCCTGGTGACGCAAATAGGTGCGCAGGAAGTCCTGGTCCGAGGCGAGCATCTTGCTCGCCCCGCCGATGCGCACTTCAGTCAGCTCGCCCATCATGGGCGACATGGGGTTGTCCACCGCGCGCCTGTACCAGTGCCAATCCACCACCAGCGCCTGGTCGGTTTCGCGTATACCCCCCAAAGGCAAGCGCCGTTCCTGTTGCCAGTTGAGGCCTATTCCCGTGTCTATGCCGAACTGGTTGCGGCTGCGCGTCACGCCGAACTTGTCGCGGCGTGTCTCCAGGCCTTGGATCTGTGTCTTCTCGCCGCTGCCCTTCCACGACAGACGGTAACCCAGGGGATTGGGAGGAGTGTCTATCCCTGCCGTGACAGTCTGCCGATTCTGCTCCAGCACCAGTGCACTGTTGAGCGTCCATGCCCGATTGAAGAAGTTGTAGCTCTGGTAGTTGAGCTCGTTGCGCACGCCGTTGTTGGTGCTGTAACCGACCCCCAGGGAGATCTTGCGCGACTGCGCTTCCACGAGCTGCACCTTGACCGGCGCCATGACGGTCTCGTCGCCTGCGCGCCCCTTCTCCCACGAGGTATCGAGACTGACTATCACCGAGCTGAACTGGGGAAGGTTCTGCAGACCATTCTGGAAGGACAGCAGCAGATCACGCTGGTAAGGCTGGCCGCGGCTGAAAGTAGCATGGCGGTTGACCAGCAGCGGTTCGTAACGCTCGAGGCCAGATACCTGCAGGTCGCCAAACAAGTAACGAGGCCCGGAGTCCACCACCACATGCAGGCGTGCGCTGGCCTTGGCCACCTCGACCTGGGCCGAGCTGTCGACAAGGCGGGCAGCGGCATAGTCGGTGCGTCCCACCTGTTCCAGCAGATTGGCCTTGGCTTCATCCCAGGCGACGGCGCGGAAGTGCTTGCCTGGCTGCAGCAGCCAGGAAGCACGCAGCTTCCGCACCCGTTCGGTGCGCGCGGGGTCCTGTGCCGCAAGGTCGCCACGAAACTCGATGTCCACTTCCGCGACCACGGTACGAGGACCGGGAATCACTTCGACTTGCAGCACACCTGCGCTGGATACCGCCTGCAACACCACCTTGCTGGAGAAATAGCCCTCTGTCGACAGTAACTCCGGTATCTCCCGCTGTGCCCTGCGCATGAAGGCGGCTCGCTCTGCCTCGGTCTTCAGCAACTCATCGGGCAACGTGAAATACTGCGCAAGCGTCTGGCGCACCTCTTCCGGTGCCATCAGGTTGACGGGGGGGATGCTGCCGCCTTTGGCGGCAGCCAAAGATGGACATAACATCAGGCAGGCAGCCAGCAGTAGGTGCCTGTAGGTCCGCACGGCGCTAGCCATGAGCGCCAGACGTCACACCGCATACACAGACTGTTGAGTTCTCGATCAGCACGTCACCTACCTGGGATTTCATATAGCGTTGATTGTATGAGAATGTCCCCCACGACGCGAGTTTCAGCCGGCACTTGCACGGCAGTCCAAATGGGCTTCCGTGCTAGCATAGCGCCAGTTTTTTGACCTCTCTTTGCACATCATGTCCGTCCAGCCCACCTCCTTCATCGGCCTCGCCGTCCTCGCGATTTTCTGCGTCGGCATGCTGCTCATCATCCTCGAAGCCAAGCTGCATATCGACAAGTTCAAGCCGGCCTTGTTCATGCTGACCTCGTTCTTGCTGATCGGCCTCTACTACTGGCTGTCTGGCGACGATCCGCAGCGCTTCGAGCATTTCGCCGAGATGCAGAAGGAGAACAAGGTCGAACTGTTCTCGCTGATCGCCTTCATGGCCTTCATGTGGATGATCGTGGAGATACTGGCCGAGCGAGGGGTGTTCAGCACGCTGAACAGCTACCTCATCGCCAGGGGGCTGGGCGCCACGCAGATGTTCTGGGCCACCGGCGCGCTGGCAGCTGTGTTGTCGCCGTTCATCAACAACATCACCACCGCGATGATCTTCGGCAAGTCCATCAAGGAGATCTCCCGCGACCAGCGATACACCCACATCGCGCTGTGCAACCTCATCATCGCCTCCAACTCGGGCGTGTGGTTCCTCGGCACGGCCACCAGCCTGATGGTGGTACTCGCAGGCAAGATCAGCATCCTCGGCCTGCTCGCGCTGCTGCCCGCCTCCATCATCGGCTGGGCCGCCAGCGCCGCCGTGCTGCAGGCTTTCTACCTGAAGAAACTGGACGGCGAGCTGATAGACACCACGCCGACTGACACGCGTATCAAACACGGAGGCTGGGGCATGATTTTCTTCGGCGTGCTCGCCGTCGCAGCCGCGGTGGTGATGAACATCGTGCTGCACGTGGACATCGAGTATGCGATCGGCATGGGGCTGGGCATCCTTGCGCTGTATGCCTGGCACCTGAAGCGCCAAGGCAGCGACGTGATGCTGCTGGCGCAGCTGCAGAAGGTGGAGTGGAACACCCTGCTGTTCTTCATCGGCATCATCAGCGGCGTGGCTGCACTCAACCACGTGGGCTGGCTGAGCTACATCTCGCGCCTGTTCGAGATGCTGTCGCCCACCACGGTGAACGTCGCGCTCGGGGTGATCTCGGGCATCCTGGACAACGTGCCGGTGGAAGCCGCGGCATTGATGTCCAACCCGCAGCTCAGCGACTCGCAGTGGGCGCTCAACGCCATGATGGTCGGCATCGGCGGCAGCCTGACCGTGATCGGCTCCGCTGCCGGCGTGATGGTGATGTCCATAGACAAGAGCTACAGCTTCGGCACCCACCTAAAATTCCTGCCCGCCATCCTGACCAACTTCTTCGTGTCGCTGGGCGTGTGGTACGTGCAGTTCGAGATGTTGGGCTGGCACGCCTGAGGAGCAGCGCCATGATGTTCCTCGAACTCATCATCCTCGCCGTGCTGGTCGCCATCGTCGTGATCGCGTTGCGCCCGCCCAGACAGTAAGTCAGAGCCTCATCATAGGGCACCAGACACGGCTTTCCGAACCCGGGTAGATGCACAGGCATCAGGCATCCGCCCGGCTCTGATTCGATCAAACCGCTTTTGCTTCCTCGTCCGGGAAAGGCCACACCGGCTCGGGTGGAGCCAGCGCCGCCTTCCTGGCGGCCGCCTCCGCCTTCTTCAAAGCTGCAGCAGCCTTGCGGGCCGCCGCCGCCTCCTGCGCGATCAGCTTCGCTTGAGCGGCGGCGGCCTTGCGCGCCTCGATCTCGGCCTTCCTGGCTGCAGCCAGTTCCTGTGCAGCCAGTTTCGCCTGCTCCGCCGCCAGCTTCCGTGCCGCAGCAGCTTCCTGAGCCGCGATCTTCTTGGCTTCTGCCTCAGCTTTCTTGATCAGCGCAGCTTCCAGGGCCGCCTGCTTCCTCGCTTCGGCTTCGGCCTTCCTCTCCGCCGCCGCCTGCTGTGCCGCGATCTTGCGCGCTTCGGCCTCCGCCTTCTTGATGGCAGCTGCTTCTTTCGCCGCCTGTTTCCTGGCTTCCGCTTCGGCCTTTATCAGCGCAGCGGCCTGCTTCCTTTCCTCCGCCTCGGCTTTCCTCGCCTCGGCTTCGGCCTTCTTCAAAGCGGCCGCCTCTGCCGCCGCCTGCTTCTTCGCCTCCGCCTCTGCCTTCTTCGCCGCTGCTGCCTGCTGTGCCTCAAGCTTCCTGGCTTCTGCTTCGGCCTTCTTCAGGGCGGTAGCCTCTTGTGCAGCCCTCTTCTTCGCTTCAGCTTCTGCCTTTTTCAGTGCGGCAGCTTCCGCAGCGGCTTGCTTCCTGGCCTCGGCCTCGGCCTTCTTGGCCGCCGCCGCTTGCTGTGCCGCAAGCTTCCTGGCTTCCGCCTCCGCCTTCTTCAGCGCGACAGCCTCTTGCGCAGCTCTCTTTTTCGCCTCGGCCTCAGCCTTCTTCAGCGCGGAAGCTTCCTGCGCGGCTCTCTTCTTCGCTTCGGCTTCGGCTTTCTTCAGCGCCGCCGCTTCCTCGGCACGCTGCCTCGCCTGTTCTTTGGCCAACTTCCTGGCGGCAGTGGCTTCCTGTGCGGCCAGTATCCTGGCGGCTTTGGCTGCCTCAGCATCCGCCCGCGCCCTTTCGCCAGCCTCACCTGCTGCATCCATCTCCCGTTCAGCGCTCGCCTTGTTCTCCGCAGCAGCTTCATATGCCGCGCGCGCCAGCCTTGCAGCCTCCTCCTTCTGCGCGGCGACGAGCTGCTGGGCTTCTAGCGCTTGTCTTGCTGCCATCGCGGCCTGGTCGGCCGCAAGCATGGATTTGTTGGCCAGTGCCAGCGCCTTTTCTGCAGCTGCCGCGTTCTTCGCGGTGCGTATCTCATCGGGTGTCAATTTGACCTTCTTTGCCTCTGACATCTGACCTCTCCTCAATTACGTTAATTCTTCGCTGGCCATGACATGGCCATGCCCGAACGACGATACAGAACGACCGTTCTGGCGTCAATCCGGGTTCATAAAAAAAGGGGCTGATTAGCCCCTTTTCTTTCAATACGCCCTGAATCAGCTGTGCCTGTGCCTCACAGGGCCGGTGTTCGAGCCTTCCATCCAGCGCTTGATGCGATTGGCATCCCCCACCCGGGTGCGCTTACCCCAGGAATCCAGCAGCACGATGACTACGGGACGGTTGGAGATCTTGGCCTGCATCACCAGGCAGCGGCCGGCTTCGCTGATGTAGCCCGTCTTGGACAAGCCGATGTCCCACGAGGCATTGCGCACCAGGGGATTGGTATTGTTGAAGTGCAAAGCGTGGCGGGACGAAACCTGTACCGTATGGGAATGCGAGGTGGTGCATCGCTGTATCTCCTCATAGCCCTGCGCCGCCCGCACCATTTTTACCAGGTCCTGTGCAGTGGAGACGTTGCTGCTGTGCAAACCCGTCGGGTCGTAGAAACGTGTGGCATCCATGCCCAGCTCGCGCGCCTTGGCGTTCATCATGGCCAGCATCACCTCGGTACCGCCGGGATAGGTGCGCGCCAGCGCCGCGGCAGCGGTGTTCTCCGAGGCCATGAGCGCGAGTTTCAGCAGCTCGCCGCGCGTCAGCGTCATGCCGTTATGCACGCGCGAACGGGTACGCTTGTAATGGTCGCGGTCCTGTGCATCTATGGTGATGGGTTCGTCGAGCGGCAGGCGGGCATCCAGCACCACCATGGCGGTCATCAGCTTGGTGATGGACGCGATGGGCGCGACGTTATCCACGTTCTTGGCATACAGCGGACGTCCTGTCTGCTCGTCGTAGATCAACGCGATGGCCGAGGCCAGCTTAGGCATGGACTTCCTGGTGAATGTGGCGACCTCGTCGCCCTGGTCCAGGGTGGCAATGTACTCATTGCCAGCGGCCTGCGCGCCCAGCGCGTAGGCGAAGAACAGCGCCCCGATAAATGTCTTACGCATGATGATTCCCTGAGCTTCTTCTTTGGACGGCGGGAGGATACCGCAAAAAAACCAAGGGAATCAATGAGGGCATCCGAATGTTGCAGAAATGCTAACGCTCTTCCTGCTGCTGCAAGGCCCACATCTGCGCATATACGCCTTGCTGCATCAAGAGCTCGCGGTGGGTGCCCCGTTCGATGATGCGCCCCTTGTCCAGCACCAGTATCTGCTGGGCATCCACCACGGTGGAGAGTCGGTGCGCGATGACCAGCGTGGTGCGGTTCTTCGCGATGTGGCGCAGCTCATCCTGGATGGCCTTCTCCGACTTGGAGTCCAGCGCCGAGGTCGCCTCGTCGAAGATGAGCAATGCCGGGTTCTTCAGTATGGCGCGCGCGATGGCCACCCGCTGCTTTTCCCCGCCCGAGAGCTTCAGGCCGCGCTCGCCTACCATGGCGTCGTAGCCCTGCGGCAGGGATTCCACGAAATGATGGATATGCGCCGACTTCGCCGCCGCGATCACCTCGTCACTCGATGCGGAAGGGCGACCGTACGCGATGTTGTAGTAGATGGTGTCATTGAACAGCACCGTGTCCTGCGGCACGATGCCTATAGCCGAGCGCAGGCTGGCCTGCGTCACGCTGCGTATGTCCTGCCCATCTATCGAGATGGAACCCGACTCCACGTCATAGAAGCGGAACAGCAACCGCGACAGGGTGGATTTCCCGGCGCCGCTCGCCCCCACCACCGCCAGCGTGTGGCCGCTCGGTATCTCGAAGCTCACATCATGCAGGATCTGGCGTTCCGGATCGTAGGAGAAGCCCACCTGGTCGAAGCGCACGGCCACTTTCTCCAGCTGCAGCGGCTTCGCGTCCGGCGCATCCTCGACCTCGCGATGCTCGTCCAGCAACCTGAACATCTTCTCCATGTCGGCCAGCGCGTTCTTGATCTCCCGGTAGACGAAGCCCAGGAAATGCAACGGCATGTACAGCTGCAGCATGAACACGTTGACCAGCACCAGGTCGCCCACGGTCATCTCGCCCTTCACCACGCCGTCCGCCGCCAGCAGCATGAGCAGCGTCACGCCCACCGCGATGATGATGCTCTGCCCGGCGTTGAGTGTGGCGAGCGAAGTCTGGTTGCGTACGGCCGACACCTCCCAGCGCTGCATCTGCTCGTCGTAGCGCTGCACCTCATAGCGCTCGTTGCCAAAGTACTTCACGGTCTCGTAGTTGATGAGGCTGTCTATGGCACGCGTGTTGGCCTTGGAGTCCATGTCGTTCATGGTGCGGCGGAACACCATGCGCCACTCGGTGACGAACAGCGTGAACACGACGTAGAGCACCAGCGTCACGAAGGTGATGATGGCAAACCAAGGGTTGTATTTGACGAACAGGATACCGGCGACCAGGCCGATCTCCAGCAGTGTCGGCAGGATGTTGAAGAGCAGGAAGGTGAGCAGGAAGCTGATGCCTCGCGTGCCACGCTCTATGTCGCGCGACACGCCGCCCGTCTGCCGCTCCAAGTGGAAGCGCAGAGACAGGCTGTGCAGGTGCTCGAACACCTGCAGCGCCACGCGGCGTATAGCGCGTTGCGTGACCTTGGCGAACAGCGCATCCCGCAATTCACCGAACAGTGTGCTGAATAGGCGTAACAGGCCATAACCGATGATGAGGAACACCGGGATGGTCAGCATGGCCTGTGGCTTGCCCATGTCGTCCACGATCTCCTTTAGCGCCAGGGGCACGACCACGTTGGCCAGCTTCGCCAGCACGAGGAGCACGATCACCGCGACCACGCGCCCCTTGAACTCGAGCAGATAGGGCACGAGGCTGCGTATCACGCTCCAGTCGGTGCGCGTGGGAGCGTTAGGCGATGAGGAAGATGAGTGGTGGAGCATGTCGTTCGGCCCTGTGATCGAAACCGGATTATAGCGACATGCCTAGTGACTCCGGGAAAGGCCCAGCAGGATGACGGCCAGCCGGATCAGCCCGTAGCTGACGTAGGCCCGCAACAGCGAGATCGGCGACAGACTGGGACGCTCCACACGCTGTGCCCCTGACTTGACGGCACGCAACAGACTGACGCGCAGAGCTCCCGCGAAAGGCGGATTGCGCACCACGACGTTGGCCTCCCGCGCCAGCAGCAGGCTCAAGGGTTCGAGGTTGGACGACCCCACCGTCGCCCATACCCCATCCACTACGGCAACCTTCGCGTGCAGGTAACTGTCCCGATACTCATATATCTCGATGCCGGCCTTCAGCAGCTGCCCATACAAGGCCAGGGTGGCGTAGTGCTGCATGGGGTATTCCACCTTGCCCTGCAGGAGCAACACCACACGAACCCCCCTCTTCGCGGTGTCCTTCAGCGCTTGGCGCAGCGCATGTCCCGGGAGGAAATAGGCGTTGGCGATGACGATCTCGCGCTGTGCCTCTTCTATCGCATGCAGGTAGGCGTGTTCGATGTCGCGCCGGTGGCGCAGGCTGTCACGCAGCAGCAACTGTGCGGAGGCGGTGCTGGGTCTCTTGCGCGCACGACGCAGGCGGGCACGCCACCTGCCTATGCGCCTGCGCAAGGTCACCCACTTGATCTTTTCCCACAGCTGCCGCGTCTCCTCTTGCACCTCCTGCGCGAGCGGCCCCTGCACCCTCACCGCGTAGTCCAGTCGAGGCGCATCGAAATCCTCGGCATCCGGAATGTCGTTGACGATGTTGATGCCGCTGACGAACGCGGTCTCCCCATCCACCACCGCCATCTTGCGGTGCATGCGGCAGATGCGGCGCTTGCGGCTGCGGCTCAGGGTGAAGAAAAGGGTGATCTCGCGCCTGAACCACTGCACGTCCACGCCGGACTCGCGTAATTCGTCCACCCACTCCTGCGGCAATTCCGCCGAGCCGAAACCGTCCAGCAGCAGGTGCACGGCGACGCCGCGTCGGGCTGCGCGCTGCAGGGCCTGTGACACCATGCGTCCGGTCTCGTCCGCGGCGAAGATGTAAGTCTCGAGATAGACGGATTGTTGGGCGGCGTCGATGTCTGCGCACAGCAGCGGGAAGAAACGCGTGCCGTTCTTCAGCAACATCAGCTTGTTGCGGCCGATCTGGAAGACCCGGTTCATATCATCTTCAGCTCGGCCAGCAGCGCCGCATGGTCGGAGATGCGCCGTCCGCTGTGCACCTCGCACTCTGCCACATCGAAGCCCCGCACGTAGATGCGGTCTAGTTTCAGCAGCGGGAACGATGCCGGGTAGCTGCGCGCAAGCTTGCCCGCATGCAGATGGAAGACCTCTTGCACGCCCAGTTCGTCTCGCAACGGCTTGGTCAGCTGGTTGCTCCAGTCGTTGAAGTCGCCGGCGATGATCACTGGCGCGCCATGCGGCACTTCGTTCAGGACATGCCCGATCAGCGCGCGTGTCTGCACGTCGCGCCCCCTGGCGAACAGCCCGAAGTGAGCGCACAGGCAGTGTACCGTCTGCCCCCCGATCTCCACCTCGCAGTGCAATAGGCCGCGGCTCTCGAAGCGGTGCGCCGAGACGTCCTTGTTGGAGGACTGCATGATCGGGAAACGGCTGAGGATGGCGTTACCGTGATGCCCCTCCTCGTACACCGCGTTCATGCCGTAGGCATGGTGCGCCCAGAAATCATCGGCCAGGAACTCGTGCTGCGGCACATCCGGATAATCTGTGTGGCGCTGCGGATGCTGCAAGTGCTCGCCCTGCACCTCCTGCAGGAACACGACATCCGCGTCCAGCTCGCGCAGGCGTTCGCGCAGGTCGTACAGCACCACGCGCCGGTTGAACTGGGAGAAACCCTTGTGGATGTTGTAGGTGGCGATCTTGAGGGAGGTCATGGCACGCCATTCTCAGTCAGTAGAGTCAGCTCGAACCTCCGCAAGAACTTAGTCGATCACCGCAACCCGGCCTAAGTTCCTGTGTAGGTACGCTACTATTTTGATGCCTCCCACATACGAGCCTTAATTAAACGAGCAGCGGCACAAGTCCCATTCTCAGATTGAATCGTCTCTACTTCCTCCGCCGCCAATCCAAAAGGTTTCTTTTCAGATCCAACATCCCTTAGTGCCTGTACACCAAGCAGGAACGCCTTTACCTCATCCGCACACTGTTTCTCATTTTCAACGTACTGGTCCCCCGCTCGTGCAACCCCGCTCAGAACTGTCAACGCTATGACAAGAATCCAGGACTTCATCGTTTTACTCTCCACTGTTAGTTAGCGTTAGTAACACAGTCCCCAGTTTGCCGCTTCGTCCCAAATCACCGCCCCATTTTCGATAACGACGTCACCGTCAATAGACTTAATGTTCTCGCCATTCGCTTGTATACCTGAAACACGAATCTGAATCTTTGACTCCGACACATTCTCAGTAAAAGCAGTTATATGCGCCTGTTGCTGAGAAGGCACTCCATACAAAGGCTTACCCATTGCATAGCCTAGAACTTTCCTCTGAGTTATTTCAACAGTTCTACATATCTTTTGACCAACTGATTTAACTTGCGGTAGATCGCGAAGTGCTCGCTCTCGTAATCTTGCCTGTTCTTGCTCATTCAACTGAATTCGCATTTTGATTTCACGCAACTGCGCTTGCTGCTGCTGCTCAAGGAAGTTCTTCCTACGCTGTAGCTGCATGTCCACGTTGCTTATCGTATCGAACCCCATCGCACCAACTTTATATTGATCCTCCACATCTCCAGATATCCCGGATGTCTTCCACTGGAATGCGTCAAACCAAGCTCGACAAAGTACAGGATAAGTCTCACTACTTACGTTGTTTTCCCTATAAATTGGATTGTCTGACATAGGCCAAACGCATGCACCTTGTTGAGGCGCCCTCGATTTATACACTGATATAACCTCATATCCCATGGCAACACGAAATAGTGCAGCGCCATCACTCTTTCGGCTGCACAGACTTTCAATCTTGGTAATCGAATTCGCAAACGTCTCGTAGACAGGCTCGCTAAGATTTCCCCCAAGCGCCGCACAATATGGCTTAACTTGAATTAGACGCAATTTTGTCGCCTGAATGGCCCCTTCTCCCACATCTTTTACGAAGTACCCCTGAGAATATTTCCAGTGACGTAACTTCTGAGTCTCGTCAGCGTCTACCCTATCTTGGTTGTTAAGAATCGCCGTGACATCTCCCAGATCTTTATTTGCCAAGTCTGGAATCTTGTCCAACGGGCTTGATGCACACCCGCTTAAAGTCACACATACTGCAAGAATCACGAACAACTGACGCATAACGCTCTCCACAAAAGGTTTTACCAAAAGGACATTTGATGCCCAACAACTTCGGAGGAACTCATCATTGCAACTCGTATTGAGGCGCGCCAAGCATCATATCGAAATGATAGTGGCATGCAAATTCTTTCCCGACGAATCCGGAAAAACCTCTCAGAAAGTTGATTTGCAGGCCCGTTTGAGCATGCAGCGTGAACAATTATGTCGCCTATCTGATGCGTAGTTAGCTGACCGCCATAGATGTTCTTGTGGAGTCGATGTGAAAAATTACCTACAGCTGAAAGAAGGTTGACGGTCTACTTGAATCAGGCATTCCCTATCCCCCTCGTCGGCAGCTTGATCTGCTGCGCGAAATCCAGCATGCGCTGGATGGGCAGCACCGCACGCGGGATGATGGCCGGGTCGACGTGGATCTCGTTCTTGCCCGTTTCCAGCACCTCAGCCAGATTCAACAGGCCGTTCATCGCCATCCACGGGCAGTGGCTGCAGCTGGTGCAGTTGGCACCGACGCCGGCGGTGGGCGCTTCGAGGAATACCTTGTCGGGACACAGCGTGCGCATCTTGTACAGGATGCCGTTATCGGTGGCGACGATGAACTCCTTCGCCGGCGAGCTCTGCGCCGCCTTGATGAGCTGCGTGGTGGAGCCGACCACGTCGGCCAGCTTCACCACGGCGCGCGGCGACTCGGGGTGCACCAGCACCAGCGCATGCGGATGGAGACCTTTCAGCTCGGCCAGTTCGCGCGCCTTGTACTCGTCGTGCACGATGCACGAGCCTTGCCACAGAAGCATGTCGGCGCCGGTCTGCTCCTGCACGTAGCTGCCGAGGTGGCGGTCGGGCGCCCACAGGATCTTCTTGCCCTGTTCTTTCAGATGCTGCACCACCGGCAGCGCGATGGAGCTGGTCACCATCCAGTCGGCGCGCGCCTTCACGGCCGCGCTGGTGTTGGCGTACACCACCACGGTGCGGTCCGGATGCGCGTCACAGAAGGCGGCAAACTCGTCGGCCGGGCAGCCCAGATCGAGCGAGCACTCCGCTTCCAGATCGGGCATCAGCACGCGCTTCTCGGGATTCAATATCTTGGCGGTCTCACCCATGAAGCGCACGCCCGCCACCACGATGGTCTTGGCCGGATGCTGGTGGCCGAAGTTGGCCATATCTAGCGAATCGGAGACGATGCCGCCGGTGGCTTCCGCCAGGTCCTGCAGATCGGGATGCACGTAGTAATGCGCCAGCAGCACCGCGTCCTGTTCCTTGAGCATGCGCTTGATGCGCGCGATCAGCTCGGCCTTCTGTTCGGGCGACGGCTCCTGAGGGCGTTTGGCCCAAGCCTGAGCCGTGCTGCAGCTCGTCTGCGCCGCGTCGGGATGGTCGTAGGCGATGGGGATGACGTTATCGCGCATGTATCACTCTTTCCGGTAATTGCAGGATGGCCGCGCGGTTGCTGGGCGAGAACACCTTGTCCGCCGCCTCCTGCCAGGGCAGCCACTGATAGCCCAGATGTTCGCGCGGTGCGACTCTGACTTCGATCCGCTGGGGAAGTTGCAGGCCGAACACGTGCTCGGTGTTGTGCGTGGTACCCGGCGGGTAGCGGTGTGTCCACTTGGGATAGATGTCGTACACGTTCTGTATCTGCCAATCGGTCAGCAGGTAGCGCGTCGCCTCCAGCCGGGTCTCCTCTTCCACCTCGCGGATGGCCGTCTCGCGCAGCGTCTCTTCGCCGTCACGACTGCCGGTGACCGATTGCCAGTAGCCGGGATAGTCGGCGCGCTCCAGCAGCAGCACGTCGAGGTCGGTTGTGTAGATGACGATGAGCGCGGAGATTGGCTGCTTGTAGCGATGCATCAGGCGAAGAACACCCAGAACGGCTTGCCCTGTATCTTCCAATAGGCGACCGTGGCCTCAAGGATCTCGTTCAGGACTGCGTCGCCGTTCTCCTTGCCGCGCAACAGCAGCACGTAGCCCGGCGCCGGATGCCAGGAGAGATCGCCCAGAGCGTCGACCAGGGCGTCCCAGTTGTGTCCGAACCAGTCAGGAGCGTCTATCGCGTGCGCCAGCTCCGCCAGTATTTCACCTTTGCCCGGCGCATCGGCGATATTCGCTTCGAAGAGGGCGAACCCGCAGTCTGCCACGCCGCCCCTGAGGTCCTCCAGGGGGCAGTTGAGCAAGTACACCCCGGTCTCGTCGATGTTACGCAGCCGCTTGCACAGAGTGGTCATCTGTCGCTCTCCCTGATGCGCTGGAAGGTCTGGTAGTGGTCACCGGTGTAGTAGCACTCCGGCACGACGCCGCACACGATGCGCCGGGCGCCACGATTGTGCGCCCCAGGCGTAGGCACGGTGTATTCGTGGTAATAACCGCGTGGCTGCTGTGGCAGGACGTGCTCGTAGTTGCCGAACACCACGCCGTCGCGTGCATAAGGGAAAGGGCCGCCGCGCTTGATGAGCTGCAAGGTGTCGCGCGCCTCCGGAGGCAGTTCGGCCACCGCCACGGTGGCGACGGGCGCCGCCTCATGCGCATGATGATGGCTGCGCGCCTGCGCGAACGGCAGGCACAGCAGCAAGCCTGCGAACAGCCCCCACCTTGCCGCCGTCGCGCGCCGCATCTTATTCCTTGGCCACTTCCACCGTGGTCTGCGTCTGCTGGCGCAGGCGGATGTGCAGCTCGCGCAGTTGCTTCTCGTCCACCGCGGAAGGCGCTTGGGTCAGCAGGCACTGTGCGCGCTGTGTCTTGGGGAAGGCAATAACGTCGCGGATGGATTCGGCACCGGTCATCATGGTGACGATGCGGTCCAGGCCGAACGCCAGGCCGCCGTGGGGAGGCGCGCCGTACTGCAACGCATCGAGCAGGAAGCCGAACTTGAGCCTGGCTTCTTCCGCCTGGATGTTAAGCGCGCGGAACACGGTGCTCTGCACCTCTTCCTTGTGGATACGCACCGAGCCGCCGCCGATCTCCCAGCCGTTCAGCGCGAGGTCATAGGCCTTGGCCAGACACTTACCGGGATCGCTCTCCAGGAACTGCACATGCTCGTCCTTGGGCGAGGTGAAGGGATGGTGGCAGGCGGTCCAGCGCTTCTCTTCCTCGTCGTACTCGAACATCGGGAAGTCCACCACCCACAGCGGCTCCCACGCCTTGCCGTTGGTGTAGCCCTTCTCGTGGCCGATCTTGCTGCGCAGCGCGCCCAGCGCGTCGTTGACGATCTTGGCCTTGTCGGCGCCGAAGAAGATGATGTCGCCGTTCTGTGCACCCGTGCGCTCCATGATGACTTTCAGTGCCGCTTCGCTCAGGTTCTTCACGATGGGCGACTGCAGGCCGGTCTCGTTCAACTGGGTCACGTCGTTGACCTTGATGTAGGCCAGACCCTTGGCGCCATAGATGCCGACGAACTTGGTGTAGTCGTCGATCTCGCCGCGGGTGAAGGCGCCGCCGTTGGGCACGCGCAAGGCCGCCACGCGCCCGTTCTCGGAGTTCGCCACCGACGCGAACACCTTGAACGCCACGTCCTTCACCGCGTCGGTGACTTCGGTGATCTCCAGCGTCACGCGCATATCCGGCTTGTCCGAACCGAAACGCGCCATCGCCTCGGCATGGGTCATGCGCGGGAAGGGGTTGGGCAGCGCGACATTGAGCACTTCCTTGAACACGGTGCGGATCATCTCTTCCATCAGCGCCATGATCTGCTCTTCGCCCAGGAAGGAGGTTTCGATATCCACCTGGGTGAATTCGGGCTGGCGGTCGGCGCGCAGGTCCTCGTCGCGGAAGCACTTGGTGATCTGGTAGTAGCGATCGAAGCCGGCCACCATCAGCATCTGCTTGAACAGCTGCGGCGACTGCGGCAGTGCGAAGAACTCGCCCGGATGCACGCGCGAGGGCACCAGGTAGTCGCGCGCGCCTTCCGGCGTGCTCTTGGTCAGCATCGGCGTCTCGATGTCGATGAAGCCCTTGTCGTCGAGGAAGCGGCGGAAGGCGCGCGCCGTCTTGTAGCGCAGCATCATGTTGTGCTGCATCTGCGGGCGGCGCAGGTCCACCACGCGGTGGGTCAGGCGCACGTTCTCGGACAGGTTCTCGTCATCCAGCTGGAAGGGAGGCGTGACGGAAGTGTTGAGCACCTCGATCTCCTGGCACAGGATCTCGACCTCGCCGCTGGGCAGGTTCTTGTTCTCGGTGCCTTCGGGGCGACGGCGCACGCGGCCGGTGATCTTCAGCACGAACTCGTTGCGGATGGATTCGGCGATCTTGAACATGTCGGCGCGGTCCGGGTCGCACACCACCTGTGCCAGGCCTTCGCGGTCGCGCAGGTCGATGAAGATCACTCCGCCGTGGTCGCGGCGGCGATGCGCCCAGCCGCACAGGGTGACGGTGTTGCCAAGATGGTTGACGTTGAGTTGTCCGCAGTAATGAGTACGCATAGGGATTCTGTTCAGATCGATCGGAGAAAAAACGGAGTTACTTGTTGGTTTCGGACAGCTTGGCTGCGGCTTCGGGAGTGGTCACCACCCCCATGGAGATGATGGCCTTGAAGGCCGTGTCCACGCTGATGTCGAGCTCGATGGTCTCGGACTTCTTCACATAGAAATAGAAGCCGTTCACCGGGCTGGGCGTGGTGGGCACGAACACACCCACATATTCACCCTCCAGCGCGCGTGTCACTTCGCCCGGCACACTGGTCAGGAACGCCAGCGACCAGGAATCGGCGTGCGGGTAGCGCACCAGCAGCACCTTGCGGAAAGCATTGCCGCTGTCCGACAGCAAAGTGTCGCTGACCTGCTTGACGCTGTTGTAGATGGCATTGACGAAGGGGATGCGGCGCAGCAGGCCATCCCACCAGGCGAGCAGGCGCTGACCAAAGACGTTGCGCACCAGCAAGCCGGTACCCAGCACCACGAGCACGGTCAGGATGACGCCCAGCCCGGGCACATGTATCCCCAGTAGATGATCCGGGTGCCACGACTCGGGAAGGAGCAGCAGGCTCTTGTCCAGCGTGCCGATGATGAGGTTCAGCACCCACAGCGTGATCGCCAGGGGGACGAGGACCAGCAGGCCTGTCAGCAGGTATTTCTTCACGAATGGGTGCCTGCAGCCGGGCAGGTCGCACAGGCCGAGGTATCGCACTGACTCGGGCCGTTCTTGAAGTCGGTCACGTAATAGCCGTTACCCTTGAGCTGGAAACCGGCTGCGCTGAGTTGCTTGGCGAACGTCTCCTTGCCGCATTCCGGGCAGGTGGTCAGCGGTGCATCGCTGAATTTCTGCATCACGTCCTTCTGCGCGCCGCAGCTGCTGCATCGGTATTCATAAATTGGCATGGTGGGCTCCTGAATTCGGAAAGGCGCGCATTATACATTAGCCATCTTGGTCTCGCGCCACTCCCCAGACCCCAGGCCGGACAGCGTCCACGGGCCTATGGAGTGACGTATCAGGCGCAAGGTGGGATAGCCGACGGCCGCTGTCATACGCCGCACCTGCCGGTTGCGGCCTTCACGGATGGTCAACGCTATCCAGCTGATGGGGATGGCCTTGCGGAAGCGCACAGGCGGGTCGCGCTGCCACAGACCGGCAGGCTCCTCCATCGCTTTCGCCTCGGCAGGCAGGGTCTTGCCGTCGTTGAGCAGCACGCCGCGCCGCAGCTGCTCCAGCACTGCCTCGTCCGGTACGCCCTCCACCTGCACCCAGTAGGTCTTGGGCAACTTGTGTTTCGGGTCGGTGATGCGGTGCTGCAGCTTTCCGTCGTCGGTGAGCAGCAGCAGCCCTTCACTGTCCGTGTCCAGCCTGCCTGCGGGATAAACGTCAGGAACGGCGATATAATCCGCCAGCGTCGGGTGCATCCCGTCACGGCTGAACTGGCAGATCACGCCATACGGTTTGTTGAACAGCAGGATGCGACTCATCTCTCTCACTTAAAAATCTCAAGAACATCATGACGACCGAAAAGATCATCTACACCTTGACCGACGAAGCGCCAAGGCTGGCGACCTACTCCCTGCTCCCCATCATCCAGGCCTACACCAAGGTGGCCGGTGTCGCCGTCGAAACCAGCGACATCTCGCTGGCAGGCCGCATACTCGCCAACTTCCCGGAGAACCTGACCGCAGCGCAGAAGGTGCCGGACGGCCTTTCCGAACTGGGTGCACTGACACTCAAACCCGAAGCGAACATCATCAAGCTGCCCAATATTAGCGCATCGGTGCCGCAGCTGAAGGCTGCGATCAAGGAACTGCAGTCTCAGGGCTACAAGGTGCCAGATTATCCCGAGAACCCGCAGAGCGACGCTGAGAAGGAGATCAAGGCGCGCTACGGCAAGGTGCTGGGCAGCGCGGTGAACCCGGTGCTGCGCGAGGGTAACTCCGACCGCCGCGCTGCGGCCTCGGTGAAGAACTATGCGAAGAAACACCCGCACCGCATGGGCAAATGGGAGAAGACCTCGAAGACCCGCGTGGCGCACATGAGCAGCGGCGATTTCTACGGCAGCGAAATATCCGTCACCGTGCCGGAAGCCGTCAGCACCCGCATCGAATTCGTGGCCAAGGACGGCAAGGTTTCTGTGCTCAAGGACAAATTGAACCTCAAGGCGGGCGAGATCATCGACGCAGCCGTGATGAGCCGCAAGGCATTGCGCCAGTTCTACGCCGAGCAGATCGCCGCAGCCAAGAAAGAGGACGTGCTGCTGTCGCTGCACCTGAAGGCCACCATGATGAAGGTGTCCGACCCCATCATGTTCGGCAATGCCGTCTCGGTGTTCTTCAAGGACGTTTTCGACAAGCACGGCGCACTGCTCAAGGAGATCGGCGTCAACGTCAACAACGGTTTCGGTGACATGGAGGCCAAGGTGCTGGCTCTGCCGGAAGACAAGCGCGCCGCGCTCGTGACCGACATCGCCGATTGTTTCCGCAACGGTCCGGCGCTGGCGATGGTGAACTCCGACAAGGGCATCACCAACCTGCACGTGCCGAGCGACGTGATCATCGACGCCTCCATGCCGCCCATGATCCGCGACGGCGGCAAGATGTGGGGCGCCGACGGCAAACCCTACGACACGCTGGCGATGATCCCTGACCGCTGTTACGCGAGCATCTACGTCGCCACCGTCGAAGACTGCAAGCAGAACGGCGCGCTCGATCCCGCCACCATGGGCTCGGTGCCCAACGTCGGCCTGATGGCGCAGAAGGCCGAAGAATACGGCTCGCACGACAAGACCTTCGAGATGACGGCTGACGGCGTGGTGCGCATCGTTGACACCAACGGCAAGGTGCTGCTGGAACAGAAGGTCGAACAGGGCGATATCTTCCGCGCCTGCCAGACCAAGGACGCTCCCATCCAGGACTGGGTCAAGCTCGCTGTCACGCGCGCGCGCCTGTCCAACACCCCTGCCATCTTCTGGCTGGACAAGGATCGCGGCCACGACGCCCAGATCATCGCCAAGGTCGAGCGTTACCTCAAGGATCATGACACCAAGGGGCTCGACATCCAGATCATGGAGCCTTCCGCCGCCTGCCGCGCCACGCTGGCGCGCGCGCGCAAGGGGCTGGACACCATCTCCGTCACCGGCAACGTATTACGCGACTACCTGACCGACCTGTTCCCCATCCTGGAGCTCAACACCAGCGCCAAGATGCTCTCCATCGTTCCGCTGATGAACGGCGGCGGCATGTTCGAAACGGGTGCCGGCGGCTCGGCTCCCAAGCATGTGCAACAGTTCCAGGAAGAAGGCTACCTGCGCTGGGATTCGCTGGGTGAGTTCCTGGCGCTGGGCGTGTCGCTGGAACACCTCGCTCAGACCTTCAAGAACGACAAGGCGCAGGTGCTGGCGGAGACCCTGGATCAAGCGATTGGAAAAGTTCTCGACAACGACAAGTCACCTGCACGCCGTGTCGGCGAGATCGACAACCGAGGCAGCCACTTCTACCTCGCGCTGTACTGGGCGCAAGCGCTGACCACGCAAGGCAAAGATGCCGAGCTGAAGGCGAAGTTCGCACCGCTGGCGAAGGTGCTGACCGAGAACCAAGCGAAGATCGAAAAGGAACTGCTTGCTGCGCAAGGAAAGCCGGTGAACATGGGTGGCTACTACCACCCTGACTTCGACAAGACCTCGAGGGCGATGCGTCCGAGCACGACCTTCAACGCAGCGCTCTCCGCAATCTGATCTCACCGCGCCACAAACAAGCCCGGCAGAATGTGCCTGGCTTCTTCATTCACGGTCAGAGGCGAGTTCGTTAAGTGTATATAGACTAGGCCTATATCTTTCGAAAAACCAAAACGCAAAAAGCCCGGCACTCTCGCGCCAGGCTCTTTTACGGCAACAAAAAAACCGTCTGACTTAGGCGGCTTGAATGTTGGAGGCTTGCTTACCCTTGGGGCCTTGCACCACTTCGAAGGAGACCTTCTGGCCTTCCTTGAGGGACTTGAAGCCACTCATGTTGATCGCGGAGAAATGTGCGAACAGGTCCTCGCTGCCATCATCCGGAGTGATGAAACCAAAACCCTTTGCGTCATTGAACCACTTAACAGTACCGTTTGCCATGCTTATAACTTCCTTACAAAAAAAACGGGTAGATACCCGTCGAACTGTTTGAAATCCAAGACCGCACATGGCAAAACCAGTACTGCAGATACTTTGATTCAAACACCCGGACGCTTTTTTACCCCACCCTAACTGGGGGCGTCAAGCGCTAATTGAATATATTTTCGAAACGCACTTGAAAAAGCCAGGGCTATCGTCAAATATGCGTCAAAGACCGAAGAAACGATGAGTGCGATGGCTACAAAAAAAGAGAACATCCTATTGCTGGAACGCAGTAAAACAAAGCCTCCCAAGCTGTACAAAGTGGTCCTGCTGAACGACGATTTCACCACCATGGAGTTTGTCATCGAAGTGCTGCAGGTGTTTTTTGCGATGGGCACGGAACAGGCCACACAAATCATGCTCAAAGTTCATAATGAAGGCTCTGCGGTGTGCGGCGTGTACCCCAGAGACATCGCGGAAACCAAAGTGAACCAGGTAATCGCATACGCAGTAAAACATGGGCATCCTTTGAGGTGTCACATGGAGGAGGATTGAAATGATCGCGCAAGAATTGGAAGTCAGTCTGCATCTCGCCTTCGTCGAGGCGCGCCAGAAACGGCACGAGTTCATCACCGTCGAGCATCTGCTGCTCGCGATGCTGGACAACCCCTCGGCCGCCCATGTGCTGCGCGCGTGCGGTGCGGACATCGAAGAATTGCGTGCCGTCCTGGTGCAGCACATCGAGACCCATACGCCCGTCGTACCAGGCACGGGGGAAGTAGACACGCAGCCCACGGTCGGCTTCCAGCGAGTTATCCAGCGCGCCATCCTGCATGTGCAATCCACGAACAAGAAGGAAGTGACCGGCGCCAACATCCTAGTGGCGATGTTCGGCGAGAAGGAATCGCATGCCGTGTACTTCCTCAACCAGCGCGCCATCACTCGCCTCGACGTGGTGAACTACATAGCACACGGCATCAACAAGACGGTGGAAGCGCAACCGGCTACCCAAAAGACAACGACCGACAACGAACCTGAGCAGGAGCAAAGCGGCGAAGGCGCGCTCTCCAGCTACACGGTGGACCTCAACGCGAACGCCCTGGCCGGCAAGATAGACCCGCTCATTGGACGCGATCAGGAACTGGAACGCGTGATCCAAACGCTGTGCCGCCGCCGCAAGAACAATCCGCTCTTGGTGGGTGAAGCTGGGGTCGGCAAGACCGCCATCGCCGAAGGATTGGCGCGGCGCGTCGTGGAAGGCGAAGTGCCCGAGATCCTGAGAGACGCGCAGGTCTATGCGCTGGACATGGGTGCGTTGCTGGCCGGCACCAAGTACCGCGGCGATTTCGAGCAGCGCCTGAAGGCAGTGCTCAAGGAGCTGGAGGAAGCGCCAAACTCGGTGCTGTTCATCGACGAGATCCATACCCTGATCGGCGCGGGCGCAGCTTCCGGCGGCACCATGGATGCCTCCAACCTGCTCAAGCCGGCACTGTCCAGCGGCCTCCTCAAATGCATAGGCGCGACCACCTACCAGGAATACCGCGGCATCTTCGAGAAGGACTCCGCCCTGTCCCGCCGCTTCCAGAAGATAGACGTGCCCGAGCCTTCAGTGGAACAGACCATCGAGATCCTGAAAGGCCTGAAGTCGCGCTTCGAGGAACATCACAGCGTCAAGTTCAGCGCTGCGGCCATCACCAGCGCCGCGGAACTCTCCGCGCGCTACATCAACGACCGCCACCTGCCGGACAAGGCCATCGACGTGCTGGATGAGGCCGGTGCCGCGCAGCGTATCCTGCCAAAATCCAGGCAGAAGAAGGTGGTCGGCAAGCACGAGATCGAGGAGATCATCGCCAAGATCGCGCGCATCCCGGCGCGCACCGTGTCGCACGATGACCGCAACGCGCTGAAGAACCTGGACCGCGACCTCAAGGCCACCGTGTTCGGCCAGGACAAGGCCATCGAGGTGCTGGCTCGTGCCATCAAGATGTCACGCAGCGGCCTGGGCAACCCGCAGAAGCCCATCGGCAGCTTCCTGTTCTCCGGTCCAACCGGTGTGGGCAAGACCGAGGTCGCGCGCCAACTGGCCTATGCGATGGGCATGCCGCTGCATCGCTTCGACATGTCCGAATACATGGAACGCCATGCCGTGAGCCGCCTCATCGGCGCACCTCCCGGCTACGTCGGCTTCGACCAGGGCGGCCTGCTCACCGAAGCCATCACCAAGCAGCCGCACTGCGTGTTGCTGCTGGACGAGATCGAGAAGGCGCACCCCGACATCTTCAACATCCTGCTGCAGGTGATGGACCACGGTACGCTCACCGACAACAACGGACGCAAGGCCGACTTCCGCAACGTCGTCATCATCATGACCACCAATGCGGGAGCAGAGGCACTGAACAGGACGCAGATCGGCTTCACAAAGGCCACCTCCGCCGGCGATGAGATGACCGATATCAAGAAGATGTTCACGCCCGAGTTCCGCAACCGTCTGGATGCCATCGTCTCCTTCGCGCCCCTCTCCAAGGAGGTCATCCTGCGCGTGGTGGACAAATTCCTCATGCAGCTGGAAGAGCAACTGCACGAGAAGAAGGTGGAGGTCGAGTTCACCGCCGCGCTCAAGGACCACCTCGCCGAGCACGGCTTCGACCCGCTGATGGGCGCCCGCCCGATGGCCCGTCTCATCCAGGACACCATCCGCTCAGCTTTGGCCGACGAACTGCTGTTCGGCAAGCTGGCGAACGGCGGAAAGGTCACCGTGGATGTGAAGGATGGCAAGGTGGGGCTGGAGTTTGAAGAGGAGGCCGCGATAGCGTAGCTCCAGAATGAAGAAGGCATTTCAACGCATAGACGCAGAATCAAACACTCAGGTTGGGCGCGAATTTGAACTGTGTGCCCAATCCTTTTTTGCCACGCTGGGTATTCCGCTCAGACTGAATCACAAAGTTGGGGTCGGCGTTGGCAGCCACGCAAAGAAGCTCCACGCTTTCGATTTGGGCTGCGATGAACAAAAAATTCTCGTTGAGTGCAAATCCCATCGCTGGACAACTGGCAACAATGTTCCAAGCGCAAAGATGACTGTCTGGAACGAGGCGATGTACTACTTTCACCTCGCTCCTCAAGGGTACAGGAAGATCATGTTCGTCCTCCATGACTGCAACAACCAAGGGATAAGCCTGGCTTCTTACTATCGGGAGATGTACAAGCATCTAATTCCACACGATGTAGAACTTTGGGAATATAACCAACAACAAGGTACTGCAACTCAAATCATTTTGTAGCAGTAATGGAACGTTCTGGCTACCGCGGGCGCTTCGCCCCCTCCCCCACCGGCCCCCTCCATTTCGGTTCGCTCGTCGCTGCAATCGGCAGTTACCTCGACGCAAAACACTATCGCGGCACTTGGCTCATCCGCATGGAAGACCTCGACACGCCGCGTTGCGTACTGGGCGCTGCCGACAACATCCTGCGCACGCTGGAGGCGTTCGGTCTGCACAGCGATGAGCCCGTCATCTACCAGACCCAACGTGCCGCCGCTTACGAAGAGGCGCTGCAACGCTTGAAGGAAGTCGGCGCAGCCTATCCCTGCTGCTGCACGCGTAAGGAGATCGCGGATTCCGGGGTGAACGGCATCGAGGGCCCGGTATATCCGGGCACTTGCCGCGACGGGATTCCGGCTGGGCGCGAAGGTCGGGCATGGCGGGTGCGCACTGACATCCCGCCCCGTCATTCCGGCGCAGGCCGGAATCCAGCAATTCAAAATGCCTTTGATTTAAACCCACTGGATTCCGGCCTGCGCCGGAATGACGACCTTCCAAGTATCGGTGGAATAATTGAGTTCGACGATGCACTGCAAGGCCGTATCACTCAGCATCTGGAAAGCGAGATCGGCGACTTCGTGGTGAAGCGGGCGGATGGGTTGTTCGCCTACCAGCTCGCGGTGGTGGTGGACGACGCATATCAGAACATCACCCACGTGGTGCGCGGGGCCGACCTACTCAATTCCACGCCACGCCAGATCCACCTGCAGCGCCTGCTTGGGCTGCCCACCCCGCGCTACATGCACCTGCCCGTTGCTGTGAACGAAATGGAGGAGAAGCTGAGCAAACAGACGCTGGCCGCAGCAGTGGACACCTCGCGCCCTGCCGCCACCTTGCTCGACGTGCTGGCCTTCTTGCGTCAGCATCCGCCTGCGGATCTGGCCGCGAGCGATACTAGAACCGTGCTGGACTGGGGGATCAGGAACTGGGATGCGGAGAGATTGCGGGGAGTCCATACGCTCCCCGCGCTTGCCTGAGGCTAGGCCGCCCTGCGGTGGCGGAAGTACTCGCGGATGGCCGGGATGAAAGAGATGAAGATGATGGCGATGATCATCAGGGTGAGGTTGTTCTTGATGATGGGGATGTTGCCGAAGAAATAGCCGGCCAGCGTCAGGCTGCCTATCCACGCCACACTGCCCAGCGCGCTGAACATCACGAACAGGCGGTAGCTCATGGTGCCTATGCCGGCCACGAACGGCGCGAAGGTGCGGACGATGGGCAGGAAGCGGGCGAAGATAATGGTCTTGCCGCCGTGTTTGCCGAAGAACTCGCGCGTCTTCTCCAGGTGCTCGTGCTTGATGAAGCGCCCCTTGGCGCGGTTGAGCAAACGCAGGCCGAGCAGCCGCCCTATCCAGTAGTTGGTGTTGTCACCGCTGAAGGCCGCGAGCATCAGCAAAGGCATCAGGATGTGCAGCTCCAGCGAGCCCATGCCGCACAGCGCTCCTGTCACGAAGAGCAGCGAGTCGCCCGGCAGGAAGGGGGCGACCACCAGTCCCGTCTCGGCGAAGATGATGACGAACAGGATGGCGTAGATCCACATGCCGTATTGCTGCACCAACGCCAGTAGATGCGCATCCAGGTGCAGGACGATGTCGAGGAACGAGGTAAGGATTTCCATGATGAGTTACCCGGGGCTCCCTCTCGCCAGCCCTCTCCCGCAAGCAGGAGAGGGAGTGAGCTTGGAGGTATTAAGGAAGGACTTCTTCTGCTTCTGTCTTCTCAGGCTTGATGAAGTCTTCGCGCGACACGCCGAACATCATCAGCAAGGGGCTGGCGACGAGCACCGAAGAGTAGATGCTGAACAGGATGCCTATGGTCAGCGCCAGCGCGAAGTAGTGCAGCGTCTCGCCGCCCAGGAACAGCATGGAGGTGACCATCATCTGCGTACAAGCGTGAGTGATGATGGTACGCGACATGGTGCGCGTGATGGCGTTGTCTATGATCTCGTTGACCTCGGTCTTGCGCAGTTTGCGGAAGTTCTCGCGGATACGGTCGAACACCACGACCGATTCGTTCACCGAGTAACCCAGCACGGCCAGCACCGCCGCCAGCACGGAGAGAGAGAACTCCCACTGGAAGAAGGCGAAGAAGCCCAGGATGATGACCACGTCGTGCAGGTTGGCGATGATGGCCGCCAGGCCGAACTTCCATTCGAAGCGCAGCCACAGGTAGCCGACGATGCCCAGGCTCACCAGCAGCAGCGCCATCGCGCCGTTCTCCACCAGGTCCTTGCCGACCTGCGGCCCCACGAACTCGACGCGGCGCAACTCGACGCTCGCATCTTGCGCCTTCAGGGTCTCGATCACCTGTTCGGAAAGCTTGGCCCCCACCTTGTTCTGCTTGAGCGGCACCTGGATCAGCACGTCCTTGCTGGTGCCGAAGTTCTGCACCAGCGCATCGTGCAGTCCGATGCTGCCCAACTGGGTGCGCACCTTGTCCAAGTCGGCCGACTGGGCGTAATGCACCTCCATCACCGTGCCGCCCGTGAAGTCCACGCCGAAGTTGAGTCCCTTGGTGGCCAGGAAGAACACCGCCAGCAGGAAGGTCACCAGCGAGATGGTCGTCGTGTAACGACCATAGCTCATGAACGGGATGTCTTTTTTGATCTTGAAGAATTCCATGTCGTTTCTCCTTAGCCGATGGCGACCTTGTTCAGGCGTGCCTTGCGGCCGTAGATGACGTTCACCAGCGCACGCGACACCAGCACCGCGCTGAACATCGAGGTCAGGATGCCCAGGCACAGCACCACGGCGAAGCCCTTGATCGGACCGGAGCCGAACATGAACAGCGCGATGCCGGCAATCAGCGTCGTGATGTTGGAGTCGAGGATGGTAGCGAAGGCGTTCTCATAACCGGCATTAATCGCCGCCTGCGGCGGCACACCGTTGCGCAGCTCCTCGCGGACGCGCTCGTTGATCAGCACGTTGGCGTCGATCGCCATACCCAGCGTGAGCGCGATACCCGCCATGCCCGGCAGGGTGAGCGTGGCTTGCAGCATGGAGAGCAAGGCCACCAGCAGCAGCAGGTTCGCACCCAGCGCCAGCACGGAGACTGTGCCGAACATCAGGTAGTACACGATCATGAAGACGGCGATGGCGATGAAGCCGATCTTGGTGGAATCGAAGCCACGCTTGATGTTGTCCGCACCCAGGCTGGGGCCGACCGTACGCTCCTCGACGATCTCCATGGGTGCGGCCAGGGCTCCTGCGCGCAACAGCAGCGCCGTGTCCTGCGCTTCGGTGGTGTCCATGCGGCCGCTGATCTGCACGCGCCCGCCGCCGATCTCCTCGCGGATCACCGGCGCGGTGACCACCTCGCCACGGCCCTTCTCGAACAGGATGATGGCCATGCGCTTGCCCACGTTCTCGCGCGTCGCTTCCTTGAACTTGCGCGCGCCCACAGCATCCAGGTTGATGTGGACGGCGGGCTCGTTGTTGCGGCTGTCGAAACCGGGCTGTGCATCGTTGATGCGCTCGCCGGTCAGGATCACACTCTTCTTCACCAGCAGCGGCGTGCCGTCGCGCTCCTTGAATATCTCGGTGCCGAACGGTGCCACAGCACCTGCACCCAACTGGTGCTCGTCGTCCACCAGGCGCACTTCCAGGGTCGCCGTGCGGCCCAAGATGTCCTTGGCACGCGCCGTGTCCTGCACGCCGGGCAGCTGGACCACCACGCGGTCCACACCCTGCTGCTGGATGACGGGTTCGGCCACCCCCAGCTCGTTCACGCGGTTGCGCAGCGTGACGAGGTTCTGCTGCACCGCGGATTCCTGGATGCGCAGCTGCTCCTGTTGCTTGAGCCTGGCTTCCAGCAGGTACTCGCCGCCACCTTCACGCTCGACGAACTCCAGGCCGCTGAAACGCTGCCTGAGCTCGATCTCGCCTTTGTTGCGTGCTTCCGCGTCGCGGAACTTGGTGGTGATCACGCTGCCGTCGCGGCTCACGCCGGTGTAGACGACGTTCGCCTCACGCAGGGTGCTGCGGATATCGCCGGTGGAGGACTCCAGCGCCTTGTCGAGCGCAGCCTTCATGTCCACCTGCATCAGGAAGTGCACGCCCCCGCGCAGGTCCAGGCCGAGGTACATGGGCTGAGCGAAGTTCGCGAGCCACTGAGGCGAACGCGACAGCAGGTTCAGCGCCACCACGTAGTCATCACCCAGCTGCGCGTGCAGCACATCCTTGGCCTTGAGCTGGCTGTCGGTGTCCGCGAAGCGCGCCTTGACGCTGGTCGCATCCAGTGACAACGCCTCAGGTGTGAGCTGCGCGCCCTTCAGCGCCTCCTCCACCCGTGCCAGCAACGCCGCATCCGCCTTCAGGTTGGAACGCAGTGGCAGCACTTGCACCGCCGGCGACTCGCCGTAGAAGTTGGGCAGGGTATAGACGAAGCCCACGACGAGTGCGAACAGGATCAGCAGATATTTCCAGAACGGGTAGCGGTTCATTACAGCACCTAGCTTGCGGCGTTAGAGGAAGTAAAAGGTCACAGAGCCTTGATGGTGCCCTTGGGCAGCGTGCTCTGCACGGCAGGCTTCTGCACCTGGACGACGACGTTGTCGGCGATCTCGATCTCCACATTCTCGTCACCAACCTTGGTCACCTTGCCCAGGATGCCGCCTATGGTCACGACTTCATCGCCCTTTTGCAGCGCTTCCATCATGGTCCTGTGCTCCTTGGAACGCTTCTGCTGCGGGCGCAGGATCAGGAAGTAAAACACGGCCAGCAATGCGATCAGGGGCAGGAACTCCATGAAACCGCCGCCTTGGGGGGCAGGTGCGCCTTCCGCGTATGCGTTGCCGATAAACAGTTCGCTGATCGAAATCATCTGACTACTCTCCATGTGTAATGATAAAAAACAAAGGCGCGCATTCTATCACGAAGGGGATAGGCCACTGCGCGCCTGGGCGAACTCCGCCTGGAACTCGGCATAGCGGCCAGCCTCGATGGCGGCGCGGATGTCGCGCATCAGTTCCTGGTAATAGTGCAGGTTGTGTATGGTGTTGAGCCTGGCGCCGAGGATCTCCCCCAGACGGTGCAGATGGTGCAGGTAGGCACGGCTGAAGTTGCGGCAGGTATAGCAATTGCACTGCTCGTCCAGCGGGCGCGTATCCATGCGGTACTGTGCGTTCTTGATGCGCACGTCGCCGAAGCGGGTGAACAAGTGGCCATTGCGCGCGTTACGCGTCGGCATCACGCAGTCGAACATGTCTATGCCCTCGCCCACCGCCGCGACGAGGTCCTCCGGCGTGCCCACGCCCATCAGGTAACGCGGCTTGTCGGAGGGCAGCTGAGGCGCGGTGTGCTTGAGGATGCGCAGCATGTCTTCCTTGGGCTCGCCCACAGACAGACCGCCGATGGCGTAACCGTCGAAGCCTATGTTGGTCAGCCCCGCAAGCGATTCGTCGCGCAGGTGCTCGTGCATGCCGCCCTGCACGATGCCGAACAGTGCATTGAGGTTGCCTTCGTGCGCGCGCTTGGAACGCTCCGCCCAGCCCAGCGAGAGGCGCATGGACACCCCGGCCACCTGCTCGTCCGCGGGATATGGCGTGCATTCGTCGAAGATCATCACGATGTCGGAATTGAGCACCTTCTGGATGCGCATGGATTCCTCTGGTGAGAGGAAACATTTGTTGCCGTTCACCGGGGAGCGGAACTCAACCCCGCCGCCTGTGATCTTGCGCAGCTCACCCAGGCTGAACACCTGAAAGCCGCCCGAGTCCGTCAGGATGGGGCCGTCCCAACCCATGAAGCGGTGCAGGCCACCGTGCGCCGCGATCACTTCCAGCCCCGGGCGCAGCCACAGGTGGAAGGTATTGCCTAGCACGATGTGCGCGCCGATGTCGTTGAGCTCCTGCGGCGACATCGCCTTCACCGTGCCATAGGTGCCCACCGGCATGAAGGCCGGCGTCTCGACCTTGCCGTGCGCGAGCTCCAGCGTGCCACGGCGCGCGGCGCCCGAAGTGGTGTGTAACGTGAATTTCATCGTTCTCTCTCGATCAGCATCGCATCCCCGTAACTGAAGAAGCGGTATCCCCGGGCCACCGCATGGCGATACGCGGCCAACATCCTGTCCATGCCACCGAAGGCGCACACCAGCATCAGCAAGGTCGAACGCGGCAGATGGAAGTTGGTGAGCAGCACGTCCACCACCCGGAAGCGATAGCCGGGAGTGATGAAGATGCGCGTCTCGCCCGACCCAGCAGCCAACTCTCCGCCGCCAGCAGCGCTCTCCAGCGCGCGCAGGCTGGTGGTGCCCACGCACACCACGCGCCCGCCCTTGGCTTTGGCCTCTTTGACCGCATCCACCGTGGCCTGCGGCACGGTGTAGCGCTCGCTGTGCATGACGTGATCCGCCACGTTCTCCGCACGCACCGGCTGGAACGTACCCGCCCCTACATGCAGCGTGACATAGGCGATGTCCACGCCCTTGGCGCGCAGGGTATCCAGCATGGCCTGATCGAAGTGCAGACCTGCGGTCGGTGCGGCCACCGCGCCCTGCTCGCGCGCGAACACGGTCTGGTAGCGCTCGTCGTCCTCGGCCCCGGCCGCATGCGTGATGTAGGGCGGCAGCGGCAGCTTGCCGTAGCGTTCCAGCACGGCATCCACCGTCTCTTCGCCCTCGAAGCGCAGATGGAAGAACTCGCCCGCGCGCCCCAGCACCGTCACAGGGACTGCTCCGGCCAGCTCGAACTGGCTGCCTGCCTTCGGCGTCTTGCTGGCACGCACCTGGGCCAGCACCTCATGCTCGCCCAGCACCCGCTCGACCATCACCTCGATCTGGCCGCCGGTCGCCTTCCTGCCGAAGAGACGCGCCTTAAGCACCCGGGTGTCGTTAAGTACCAGAAGGTCGTGCTCGCGCAAGGACTGAGGCAGATCCGCGAACGCGCCGTCTTCGAAATCACCCGCGCGGACGCGCAGCAATCGGCTGGCCCCGCGCTGCGCCGGCGGATGCTGGGCGATCAGCCGCTCGGGCAGCTCGAAGTCGAATTCATCGGTACGCATGAGGACAGCAGTGGCAAATAAAGGCGCGCATTGTAGTTGATGAAGGGCGCCGTTTCATGGATAATTCGCGCCCTTCCCCTGCCGGGGTGATGGAACTGGTAGACGTGCCGGACTCAAAATCCGGTGCCTGAAAGGGCGTGG
>JBBIIJ010000022.1:0-38678 GCA_037446535.1 Sideroxydans sp.
GTCGCCCGACTCGAGGGCCTCCACCGCCGCCAGCACCCGGTCGTCCTCGGTGACGACGTGGCGCGCGCGCCGGCCGAGCGGCTCTGGCAGCTCCATGATCCGCGGCAGGTCGGCGTCACCGAGGTCCCGCAGCGCCGCCACGCCAAGCAGGAAGATGGCACTGGCGAAGCCGCCCAGGATCTCTATCTTCCAGGTGCCGAATGCGAACCTCGCGTCATGTGAATAGCGGCGCGCAGCCGCATAGGCGAAAGCGCTCAGGCCTATGGCGAACGCGTGCGAACTCATGTGCCAGCCGTCGGCGAGCAGCGCCATGGAGTTGAACCACCAGCCGGCGACGATCTCCACCACCATCATGGCGGCGGTGATCCACATCACCGCACGTGTTCCCCGCTCTGCCACCGGATTGCCGGTGTCGAACACGTGATGATGCGGCCAGCGGGATTCGTCGTGGTGCTTGGGGTGCGTCAATGGCCGCTCCCCTGCATGTCGGGCCGGTAGAGCTGCACGTTGTCGCGGCCGGCGGCTTTCGCGTAGTACATCGCGTCGTCCGCATTCTTGATGAGCAGCTTCTCCTCATCGCCGTGCTCGGGATAGATGGCGATGCCGGTGCTGGAGGATATGCGCAAGGTATACCCTGCCAGTTCGAAAGGCTGATTGAGCGAGCACCGTATCTTCTCGGCGACCTCCAAAGCGTCGCGGCCCGTCGTGACCCGAGGGAGCAGCACTACGAACTCGTCTCCCCCTATGCGCGCCACGGTGTCCGTCACGCGCAGGCACTCCCTGATGCGACGCGCGACCTCCTTCAGCAGCAGGTCGCCTACCCGGTGGCCGTGCGTGTCGTTGACCGGCTTGAACTTGTCCAGGTCGATGAACATCAGTGCCAGGTGCCCTGGTTCGCGTCTGGCCGTCGCCAATGCCTGCTGCAGGCGATCGGTGAACAGCATGCGGTTGGGCAGATCGGTGAGCGGGTCGTGGTACGCGAGGTGCTGCACCTGCTCTTCCATCTCCTTGCGGTCCGTTATGTCGTAGAACCAGGCGAGGATGGCGGGCTCGTTCTGGTATTCCAGCTGCATGTAGGATGCCAGCACCCACTTGGTCCTCTCCTGTCCGGTGCGAATGAGAAACTCGATCAACTTGTTGGTCACTCGCTCGCCTTTGCCCAGTCTTTCGAGGATCTCGGTGTAGTCCTGCGGATTGGCATAGTACCGGTCCGGGTTCACCCCTATCACCTTGCCGCGCTCGGAATCGATCAGCTCCGCGTAACGCTGGTTGGCGAACACCACCTGGCCGGTCGCGTCGCTGGTGATGCGTGCCGCGATGGGACTGTTCTCCAGCATGAAACGGAAGCGCGACTCGCTCTCCTTCAGTGCCAACTCGTCCTTCTTGCGTTCGGTGATGTCGCGGATGATGCCGGTGAAGAACTTGCCGTCCGCACTGTCCCATTGCGCCAATGAGATCTCCAAAGGGAACTCGCTCCCATCCTTGCGCACCCCAACCAGTTCGACCGCCCCGCTGCCTATGATGCGGGGCTTGCCTCCCGCAAGCAGCATGCGCAGCCCCGCGCGGTGCCGGGCGTGGAAACGCAGCGGCATCAACACGGTCAGCTGCTGCCCCATGATCTCAGCCTCCGAGTAGCCGAACATGATCTCTGCCCCCCGGTTCCACCCGACGATGTTCTCCAGACTGTCCGCGGTGATGATGGCATCGCTCGCGGTGTACGCGACGGCCCGGAAGCGCGCCTCGCTCTCGCGCAGCGTATCCTCCGCAAGCTTCTGGTCCGTGACATCCTGGACCGTTCCCATCGAGCAGACGGGACTCCCTTCCGCATCGAACCGCGTCTCGCAACGCTCGCGTACGTACCTGATGCGCCCGTCCGCGAACTGCAGGCGATGGATGATGTCGTAAGGTTGGTGATCGACGAGAGAATCGGTGTAGGCCTTGTTCACGCGTTCGCGATCCTCGGGATGTATGGCATTGAGGAAGGCCGCGTAGTTCGCGCCGAACGTCGCCTTGTCGATCTCGAAGATGCGGTAGATCTCGTCGGACCAGTACAGCCGGTTGCTGACCAGATCCAATTCCCAGTTTCCGATGCGCGCGCTGCGCTGTGCCTCGTTCAGCCGTGTTTCGCTCTCACGCAGGATCTGCCCCTGTCTCTCTGCGTTGATCCGCAGGCGGAAGTTCTCATGGAGGTTACGCCCGACCACGGCGGCATTGGCCGCGATGAAGAGCAGGAACAGTGCGACGAGGACGCCCATGGCCGGTGCAACCGCACTGCCTTCCCCCCAGAAGCTCACGCTCAGGGGCGCTAGCGTGGGCACCAGGAAACCGAGCATGGACACCCGGTCTGCCGCGAGCAAGGTGATGGCCCCCGCGCTCATCCCTGCCAGAACGACGGCGAGGAACAGCTGATAGGTCAGGTTACCTGTAGGGAACAGCAGGTAAGCAGCCAAGCCCCACACCGCACCCGTTGCGATGGCGCCGATACGAAAGAGCAGGAGCCAGCGCGGCGCCGCCTTGTCTGCGTCCGTGCTTGCACGCCACGCTGCAGCGAGCACACCTCGGGCCAGCAGCACGGCACCCATCGCAGCCAGCCAAATGACCAGCGGGGACGGACCAATCACCGCTTTTTGCACGCTGGCAAGGACGAGCGCGAGGACCGCGTTGATCAGGATGGACAGCGGCAGGCTGGCGTAGAGCAGTCTGGTCTGCTCCTCAAATAGTGCGGCAGCTTGTGCATCGCTAGTCCGTCTGGAAAGCCTGCGCATCATGAGTCACCTTCCGTTCGCGAGTCGGCGACGAACCGTGCCGCGTGTGAGTGACGATGGGACGCGGCATTGTTCTGGTCGATGAGGGTATACGGTCATGGTGTCTGAATATGCATCTATGTGGTCAGTGTACACATACCGCACGTCACGGGACCATGTAGAAGGTCAAATACCAGAGGGTATAGTAGGGGTACCTTCAGTCGGGGATACCCAGTGCGGTTTTGAACACCGGGCGGGTCGTGAGGAACTTCGACAGGGTGAAGGCGGCCGTCGGCTGCATGTTGATGCATATCATCCTGACGTTCACCGCAAGGCAAGTGCGCGCCAGCTGATCCAGCCAGTCGTAATAGACATGGTCTATGACCGGTAGCCCGCTCAGGTCGAAGTACAGGCGGGCGGCGTGCCCTTGCTGGATCGTGCTGACGATGTCCTGTATCAGCGCCCCCTGGTCCCGGATGTTCATGCTGCGCAGCGGCTCCACCAGGTAATCGCCCTTGCCGATGCGCGTCAGGTGCACGCCGGAAATGGCCATCAATTCGCCTTCTGGCCGATGTGGATGCCCATGCGCAAGAACGCCTCTTTCAGGCCGTCCGACAGGCTGGCGCGGGTGGTCACGCCGCTCAAGTCTATGTTGAGGCTGACCAGCGCGCGCGCGATCTCAGGATGGATGCCGGTGATGATCGCGTCGGAACCCATGAGTTGTATCGCACGCACCATCTGGATGAGGTGATGAGAGACCTGGGAATCGATGTTCTTCACTCCCGTGAGATCCATCACCACCGCGCGCGCATGGTCCTTGGCGATGCGGTTGAGCAAGGCCTCCATCACCAGCATGGTGCGGCTGGAATCCAGCGTGCCTATGATAGGAAGGGTGAGCACACCGTCCCAGATCTCGGTGATGGGGGTGGAGGTCTCGCGCAGCTCGGCTTCCTGGGCTTTCAGCGTGTTCTCGCGTTCGCTCAGGTAGGTGCGGAAGACCGCCATGATGAGTTCGTCGAAATGCTGCGCGAAGAACAGCAGCACCGAGCGCGACTGGGTGAAAGGCATCCCGCTGTCCTGCTCCAGCGCGGAGATCAGGTGGTATTGCAGCTGCTGCGCGTAACGCACCACATCTTCCACGTTCCCGCCGCGCATCAGCATGCGTTGCGCAAGGCCAGAGAAGAAGGTCTCCAGGGCATGGAACTGCGGCGAGGTACGTTTGTGAGGGTCCTTGGAGCCCAGCAATCCGGTGATGAGATTGACGAATTCGCTGCTCAGGTCGGCGACCTCATCCTCATCCATCAGCTTATTGTCCGCGCAGAAGAACTCCCGGCCCACCTCCTCGAGTTGCCCGGAGATGTCGCCTATCTTCATGCTGAACAACGCGGCCAGTTTCTCGCTGGTTTCCTTCTTCTGCACCATCTCTTTCTCCTTGTCGTTCAAGCTATAGTACAAACACAAATGGACTGGTCGTCCGATATCCGCCCCATGATGTTGCCCAGGGTATAGGCGATCAACTGCGGGTGCTGGTTGAACAGGCCGGCAAAACTCCCCGAGTCCCAGTTCCTGCGTATGCCGTCGCTGGCGGTGACGACGACGAACCTCTTTCCGAAGTCGGCCTGCAGCATGGTGGCAGTGCGGTGCTCGCGCCCCAGTATGCCAGGGGCGAACGCGATGTGCTGGACCTGCTCGTGGTCATACAGGTGGGCATGCGTGTCGCCCACGCCGGACAGTTCCAGGCCGCATCTGGCCAAATCTATCTCCCCCGCGATCGCGACCGCACCGCGTGTGCCGGCAAGCTGCCTGTCCACCGCTGCCAGTACCGTCTCCGGCGACTCATCGCTGGAAAGGTGGATCGCCAAGTCCGCTGTCGCCGCCTGCGCCTCCTCGCCGTGCCCCAGCCCATCCAGATGGAGCCAGCGCAACATCTTGCCTGCCCTCTGCAGATAGATCCGGTCGCCGTTGTAGCGTTCGTCGGATAGGGAGCGTGAGAACAGCCCGAACCTGAACCCGGACTTCGCCTCCCGGCTCACCCCGTCCAGATGGAAACGGGCAAGCACCACCGTACCACTCCACCGGTTCGCGTGATGATATCGTGGTTGGGTGTAGATGTAGGATTCGTCGCTCAGGCGCCGGATGGCCCCGAGCCCCTTGCCCAGCGTGCTGGCCGTCGAATAACCGTCCTCTTCAGCGTTCTTCAGGTCGGCGATTCCGGGACCGAAATCCAGCGACACCATGTCCAGGATGCGCCCCGGCTGCTGCCACAACTGCACCATGCCGCGACCGCCTGCGTGCTTGACGTTGTTGCTGACCAGTTCGGATGCCACCAGCAGCATGTTCTCGCGCTTGAGTTCGCTGATCTCCAGGCGCTGGGTGACGGCGGAAAGCCTGGAGCGCAGCAGGATCAGCGAGCTGTCGCTCTGGGTCACGCTGTTGAACAGCAGCTTGCAGTCCGTGGCACTGTCGAAGATTTCAGGCACGGACTTCCTTCGCTGCGCAGCATGCTCCGCAATCCTGGGTATCCCCCCTGCCGCACCGCCCCACCACCGCACGTCCGCGACCGCGATGCTTGGCATCGTAGAGCGCGATGTCGGCCTGGTGGATGAAGTCCTCCAGCGTCACTCCGTCCGGTGTTTCCCGGTCTACGGTCGATATTCCTATGCTGACCTTGCCGTCCATTTGCTGTATCACCTGCCTGGCCCTATCGCACGCAGTTCGATGGTCGGCATAGATCATCAAGGCGAATTCGTCGCCACCGAAGCGAAAGGCGCAGTCCACGTCCTCGCGAATCACGCTGCGCAAAGTCCGGGCCATCCTGATGAGGTAGCTGTCGCCATACTGGTGCCCGTGCTCGTCGTTGATGTCCTTGAAGTGATCCAGATCCATCAACACCAGCGACAAGGGAGAGTTTCTCTGGCGCATCGTATGGCGGAACGCGCGGTCCAGTTTCTCATCGAATGCGCGACGGTTGGGCAGCTCTGTCAGTGGGTCGGTCTCGGCTTTGTGGATGGAAACCTGCAGTTCGGCCTGACGGCTGAGCAGTTTCACCTGAAGCTCCGCCAGTTCCCGCTCGCTGCGCTCGCGCGTCTCCTGGAAATGGCGCGCCATCGCCTCGTTGCGCTGCGCCAGTATCTCTGGAGCGAAAGCCTCCGTGGACTTGCGTAAGTGGTCGCACAACTGCTCGATCAGGGATCTCTCGACCGTGCCGGCGTGGGCGAATTCGAGCTCGTCATCACCCCATCGCACTCGGAGGTGGTGGTCTTTCAAATGGACTGCGACCGGAAAGGGTTGGCCGCGGCAGGCACCGGCGGCGCGCAGGCGCTGGTTCAACTCCAGACTGGCGAGTGAAGCCCTGAAGGCGTTCCCCTTGAGGCGCCGTACGCTCTCCATAAGGAAACAGACCAAGTTCTGCAGATCGGGTTCGATCGCCAGATCCAGCCTAAGGAGTTCAACCGATTCCACAGCACCCCGCCGATGTTTGATTTTGTTGGACTTTATAGTGGTGAGCAAGGGTGGTCAACGACAAAAAATATCTATATCTACCCCTGAAAGACACAGGGGCTCTCGCTTCGGGATGAGATGTCGCACTTCGTGCCTGTTTGGCGTATCTTGCATAACCTGAAGATGTAGTCCGGGTATGTTCACGCAGGCTCTATGAGGAGGGTGGCTATCATGCTGGACGAATTCATACACGAACCGCGTATCGCATACTTTTCGATGGAGATCGCCCTGCGCAGCGAGATACCGACCTACGCCGGAGGCCTCGGGATACTGGCTGGCGACACCATGCGTTCTGCGGCCGACCTCGACCTGCCCATGGTCGCCGTCAGCCTCGTCAGCCATGCGGGCTATTTCCGCCAGGAGATAGATGCGCAGGGCAAACAGCTGGAGCATTCCGGGAGCTGGGACGTCCGGCGCTGGGCGCAGCCCATAGATGCCAAGATCGCGGTGCAGATCGAGGGCCGCACGGTCTGGATAGGTGCCTGGCTGTATGTGTTCGAAAGTCACTTGGGCGGCCGACAGCCGGTGCTGCTGCTCGACACCGACCTGAACGAGAACAGCGGAGAGGACCGCGAGCTCACTCACCATCTCTACGGCGGCGACACGCTCTACCGGCTCAAGCAGGAGATCGTGCTCGGCTTGGGCGGTGTGCGCCTCCTGCATGCGATCGGCTTCACCATAAAGCACTACCACATGAACGAGGGGCATTCAGCACTACTGGGACTGGAACTGTTGCGCCGTTACACCTATTCCGCCGAAGACCTGCGCCCCGGCGAATCGCCTTACGACATCCCGCGTGTGCGCGACCTGTGCAGCTTCACCACCCATACGCCCGTCGAGGCCGGCCACGACCGCTTCGGCTACGACATAGTGAAACGGGTCCTCGACAACGGCTTCGACATCGAAACCATCAAGCGCCTCTCCGGGGAAGACAGTCTCAACATGACGCGGCTCGCGCTGAACCTGAGCGAATACGTGAACGGCGTGGCCACCAGACATGCCGAGGTCTCCAACGCGATGTTCCCGGGCTACAAGGTGCATGCGATCACCAACGGCGTGCACCCCTACACATGGACCTCGGAAGGCTTTCGCCAACTCTACGATCATTACATCCCCGGCTGGTACCACGAACAGCAGCTGCTGATGCGCGCCGATTGCTGCATCCCGGACGCCGCCATCCTGGAGGCGCATGCCCAAGCAAAACGATCCTTGATAGAGAAGGTCCAGGCACTCACGGGCGTCGCGCTCAAACCCGACGTACCCGTCTTCGGGTTCGCGCGACGGATGGCGGCATACAAACGCCCTGACCTGTTGTTCTCGGACCTCGATCGCCTGCGCGCCATCGCGCGCGACCACCCGTTCCAGATCGTGCTGGCCGGCAAGGCTCACCCCAAGGATGAAGGGGGCAAGCGCCTGATCGAGCAACTGTGCGCGCATGCGCGCGCACTCGCCGACACCATCCCGGTGGTCTACCTCCCAGACTACGACCTCGCGATGGCTCAGGCCCTGACTGCAGGCGCGGACGTCTGGCTCAACACCCCGCTGCCGCCGCTGGAGGCTTCAGGCACGAGCGGCATGAAGGCCTCCTTCAACGGAGTGCCCAGCCTGTCGGTGCTCGACGGCTGGTGGATAGAAGGTTGCCTGGAAGGGGTGACCGGCTGGGCGATCAGCGATTCAGCCGGCGTGGCCGATGGCAGTGCGCAAGTGCTTTACGACAAATTGGAACGGGTGGTCCTGCCGCTGTATTACAGTGGCAGCGAAGGGGGATGGGTCAAGGTGATGAAGGGCGCGATCAGCAAGAACGCCTCCTACTTCAACAGCCACCGCATGATGCGCCGCTATGCGACGGAGGCGTATGCCCGGTGAGCAGCCGACCATGTGCTGCTACATAGACCTGTGTCTCACCTTTCTGACGCCGTCCACTCAGCAATCCCTTCGCGTAGGTGCATGGCCGAATAACCTTCTTTCTTGAGCAGCTCAACCGCATCGGCAGCCATCAAGCAGTAAGGCCCTCGACAGTAAGCAACGATGGCGCGATCTTTGGGCAACTCGCTCAGACGCTGGCGCAATTCTTCAAGCGGGATTGACCGGGCAAACGGCAGATGTGCATTCAGGTATTCCTCGCTAGGCCTTACATCAAGCACCACCACCTCTCCCTTGCGCGCCGCCTTCATCAGGCTTTCTCGGTCATTGGCCACCAAGTCATCCGGTCGAGTGGCGATCTTCTGCAGTGCCAACTGCAGATCGACCAAACGCTCTTCCGCCAGAGTGTGGACTTGTACCCACAGATCGGCCACCGATTTGTCGGCAAGGCGGTAAAGGATGTTCTTGCCCTGACGCTCGGTCTCAACCAGTTGCGCCATGCGCAACTCGCGCAAATGCGCACTGGTCAGTTTCACACTTATAGACGCCTCGTTGGCCAGTGTCTCCACTGTCTTCTCGCCCTGACAAAGCAGCTCGATCAGTTCCAGCCGCTTGGGGCTGGAGAACACCTTTCCGATCCGGGCGACCTGTTCGTAAAGCAGGTCCTTTATCTTGCGTGCGCCTCTCATCTCATCAATCCATTATTTGCTGGAATAAACAATCGCCACTTTAAACCAGTTTGACACAAACAAACAATGGATGCTCTAATCATTCCAAGAGTTATTGGTATGTGCGAAGCCCAACCAAGGAGACAGCCATGAAAACCCTATTCATCCTCAACGATGCCCCATACGGCAGCGAACGTACCTATAACGGCCTGCGCTTGGCGGGCGCGCTTTCCAAACAGGATGGAAACACCGTACGCGTCTTCCTGATCGGTGATGCCGCTTCGTCCGCTCACCGTAACCAAAAGGTGCCGGCGGGCTTTTACAGCGTTGAGACCATGCTCGGTAATGTGATTCGCCACAGCGGCGAGATCGGCATCTGCGGCACCTGCATGGATGCACGCGGCATGGGAGATGACGAAATTGCCGATGGAGCCCGCCGTAGCACCTTGGCGGAACTGGCTGAGTGGACTGTGTGGGCGGACAAGGTTCTGGTTTTCTAAACTCGGGGAGCGCGCGATGTTTTTCAAGCAACTGGCAACGAAAGAGTCTTCACTGTCCTATTTCTTCGGCTGTGGTACGAAGGGCAAATCAATGGCGGTAGATGTGGTCGCGGGGGATGAAGAATGGTTCGTTGAGGAAGCAAAGAAGGCGAACGTCACCATCAACTACGTCATCGACACCCATGTCCATGCCGATCACTATTCCGGCGGCCGGAAACTGGCGCAGATGGTCGGTGCACCTTACTGTCTGCACGCATCGGACCAAGGGCGCGTCAAGTTCGAATTCGAGTCTTTGAACGACGGGCAGTCGCTCAATCTCGGCAACGTCAACGTCGAGGTGTTGCATACACCCGGCCATACGCCGGACAGCATCTGCCTGCTGGTGACCGACATGCGTCGCGGCGAGTCGCCCTGGTTTGTGGTCACTGGCGATACCTTGTTCGTCGGCTCCATTGGCAGACCAGACTTACTGGGGCGCGAGCGCGAGATGGCCGCGCAGCTCTACGACAGTCTGCATGCCAAGTTGCTGCACCTGTCCGGCGAAGTCGAGATATTCCCCGGCCACCAAGCGGGCAGCGTGTGCGGCGCGGGTTTGTCCGGCAAGCCATCTTCGACCATCGGTTTCGAGAAACGCTGGAATCCGGGGTTGTCGATGGACAAAGATGCTTTCATCGAGCACTTGGTCAGGGAAAACCCGCCGCGCCCTGCAAAGATGGTCAGGATGGTCGCGGCGAACATCGCGGGCTGATGATGACGCACGACAATCTGACCCACGGCATACGTGCCAATCTCGACCAATTCCTGCATCAGCTGCTGCAGGTCATGTTGGTGGGCTTTACCATCGGCATGATGCGCACTGTTGTGCCTGCGCTGTCTGAATCAGAGTTCGGCGTGCCGAGAAACTCGTTCATGCTGCTCACTGCTTTCGTGGTGGCATTCGGTATGGTCAAAGGCACGCTCAATTTCGTCGCCGGCCGATTATCGGAGCGCATCGGTCGCAAAAAAGTCCTGCTATTGGGCTGGACTGCGGCACTACCCATTCCCTTGCTGGTATATTTTGCGCCGTCGTGGAGCTGGATCGTCACTGCCACGGTTCTGCTTGGCATCAACCAGGGGCTGACCTGGTCGATGACGCAGACATCCAAGCTGGACATCACCCGAGCCGATCAGCGTGGCCTGACCATCGGCCTCAACGAATTCTCCGGCTATGTCGGACTGGCATTGGCGGGCATCATCACCGCTTATCTGGCAACCATGCTGGGGCCGCGCAGCGGCTTGCTGGTGTTCGGCATGACCACCATCTTGCTGGCCATGCTGCTTACCCTGCTGTGGGTCAAGGACACGCTGCCATGGGCAAAGCATGAGGCGGCAAAACACAGGGCAGGCATCAGCAGTGGGCCGCTGCCACGTTATCCTGCCAACATCGGCGCACAACCTGCGACTTGGGAAGTCTTCACGCTGGTGTCGTGGCGCGACAAACGCCTGGCCGCCATCAGCCAGGCCGGGCTGGTGGAAAAGTTCGTCGATGCCCTGGTGTGGGTGTTCTATCCGGTGTTCCTGTACCAGCGCGGCGTGAGCCTGCCCGACATCGGTTGGATCGTCGGCGTATATGGTTTCATCTGGGGCGGTTCGCAGTTCTTCACCGGAAAACTCTCCGACCACATCGGGCGTCACCTTCCAAATGTTCTTGGCATGTGGATCTGCGGCGCGGGTGTGGCAATGATGCTGCTGAAAGAGGGTATGGCGTGGTGGTCGCTGTCCGCTGCCGTTGCGGGCTTCGGCATGGCCCTGCTTTACCCCAACCTTTCCGCTGCAGTGGCCGACATCTCGCACCCGAACTGGCGCGGCTCCGCCATTGGCATTTATCGCTTCTGGCGCGATCTGGGCTACGGCATCGGCGCGCTGGGACTGGGTATCGCCGCGCACTTCAGCGGGTCGGTCGAGGCGGCGTTCTGGTTCGTGGCAGTCTCGATGTTCCTGTCCGGGGGAATACTCTGGCTGTTCGGCGCAGAAACCCATCCCCGCATCAATCCGGCGACATCGGAAGGACTGGCATGAAACAGATATCCATCATCAGCGCTGATTCTGCAAAGCGGCTCCGGACTGCTCGGATTGATGCATAACGCCAAGTCGTTCCATCGATCTTGGTGCCGCAAATACCGGCAAAATTCATAATACTGCTCGCAGGCAGTCCATAGTACGAATTCTGGCTTCAACCATGTAATGCAAAGGAGGCAAGACATGATGAACGATTGGGGCAGTTACGGAGGATGGGGAATGGGCTTCGGCATGCTGTTCATGCTGTTATTCTGGGTGCTGATCATTCTTGGCATTGTGGCACTGATTCGATGGCTGATGCCTCAGTCGTCGCCAGGCAGTGGCTCACGGGATAAGACTCCATTAGAGATTGTTCAGGAGCGTTATGCGCGCGGCGAGATAGACCGGGACGAATACGAGCAGAAGAAGCGTGACTTGGAATCGTAAGCATGAAAACGCCGATCCATCTCAATCACATCAGAAAGAGACGATAATGAGACATTACCAAAAAGGAGAAGTCATGTTGGTGATGATGGTCGTGATGTTGGCAATTGTCCTGTTGCGAGACGGCCACATGGGCATGATGGGATATGGCGGTGGTTATTCCGAAAAGCCAGCAGAAGCTGCGCAACAGCAACAGCCATCGCCAAGCCGTGGCTCGCGTGACAAGACGCCATTGGAAATCTTGCAGGAGCGCTATGCACGTGGCGAAATCAACAAGGAAGAGTTCGAGCAAAGAAAGCGTGACCTGGAGCGGTGAGCGTAAAAAACGGCTATTGACCTGATTACGACAACCGCGCTGGCGGGAGCCGCAATGTCGGTTTCCATTCTCTGTATTGGCCGCGAGCCATACTCGCTCTACCGCATCTTCTCCACTGCCTCTTCCACCCGCTCCACAGCGATGATCTCCATGCCCTCCATCCTGTGCTTGGGGGCATTTGCCCTAGGCACGATGGCATGGGTAAAGCCTAGCTTCGCCGCTTCCTTCAGACGTTCCTGCCCGCGCTGGACGGGGCGCACCTCGCCAGCCAGCCCCACTTCCCCGAAGACCACCATCTTCTCCGGCAACGGTTTGTTGCGTAGCGAGGAAACGATGGCCAGCAGCACAGCCAAGTCCGCTCCCGGCTCGGTGATCTTCACGCCGCCCACCGCGTTGATGAACACGTCCTGGTCGAAGCAGGCGATGCCCGCATGGCGGTGCAGCACGGCCAGCAACATGGCCAGGCGGTTCTGCTCCAGCCCCAGCGACAAACGGCGCGGACTGGGGGAATGTGCTTCGTCGAGCAAGGCCTGTATCTCCACCAGCAATGGGCGTGTGCCTTCCTGAGTCACCATCACGCAGGAGCCCGGCACCTGCGCGCCATGCTGCGACAGGAACAGCGCAGACGGGTTGCTGACTTCGCGCAGGCCCTTCTCGGTCATCGCGAACACACCCAGCTCGTTCACCGCGCCGAAGCGGTTCTTGAACGCGCGGATGAGGCGGAAGCTGGAATGGGTGTCGCCCTCGAAATACAGCACCGTGTCCACGATGTGTTCCAGCACACGTGGCCCCGCCAAGGCACCTTCCTTGGTGACATGGCCGACCAGGATCATGGTGACACCCGAACTCTTGGCGATGCGGGTCAGCTGCGCCGCGCATTCGCGCACCTGAGCCACCGAGCCGGGTGCCGAGGTGAGCTGTTCGGAATACACGGTCTGGATGGAGTCGATGACCACCACCTCGGGCTTTTCGTTGGCGATCGCTCCCTGGACCTTCTCCAGCTGGATCTCGGGCAGCAGGTGCACCTCGCGCGCATCGAGCGCCAGTCGCTTGGCACGCAACGCGATCTGCTGTGCCGATTCCTCCCCGCTCACGTACAGGACTTTCTTGACTGATGACAGATGCGCCAGGGTCTGCAACAACAGGGTGGACTTGCCTATGCCGGGGTCGCCGCCGATCAGCACCACGCCGCCTTCCACCAGCCCGCCGCCCAGCACACGGTCGAACTCATTGATGCCGGTCGGCGTGCGCGACACTTCGCGCGCCTCGACCTCGGCCAGCTGCTGCAGCTTGCCGGAGGCCGCGAGCGAACTGAACCGGTTCTTGCCGGCCGATGGCAGCGCTTCCGCCACGGTTTCCACCAAGGTGTTCCATTCTCCGCAATGCGGACACTGGCCCTGCCACTTGGGGGTCTGTCCGCCGCATTCCGTACAGCTGTAGATCGTCTTTGCCTTTGCCATTCTTATCTGTTCTTTACGACAGGGGCGGGAATCTACCAGCAATGTCTTCTGCGCACCACAGGGGATGATGGATGGGATACGACGCTAATCGTGATTGAAAACGAAGCCCTGCTCCCGGAAAAGCTTCAGGCAGCTGTCCACGACGGCCTCGTCGTAAAGCACGCCGCGTTGCGCCTTGATCTCCTCCAGCGCAGCATCCAGGCCGAACCCGGGGCGATAGGGACGGTCGGTCGACATCGCCTCCACCACGTCGGCCACGGCCAGTATCTTCGCCTCGAACAGCATCCGGTCTGCTCGCAGACCTTGCGGATAGCCCGAACCATCCAGGCGTTCGTGGTGCTGCAGCACGATCTGCGCGATAGGCCAGGGGAATTGCGCGTCCTTGATGATGTCGTATCCGGTCTGTGGGTGGGTCCTGATGAGATCGAACTCCACCGGCCTCAGCCTTGTTGGCTTGCTGAGTATCTCCGCCGGGATGTGTATCTTGCCCAGATCGTGGATGGTGGCGGCAAGGTAGAGTCCGCGTATCTCGTCCTCGGACAACCCCATGTCCTGCGCGATGGCACGGGCCAGGAGTGCCACTCTCCGCTGGTGGCCAGCCGTGTACGGGTCGCGCGCCTCGACCGTGGCTGCGATGGCGCCTATGGTCTGCATCAGCGACTGTTCCAGCCGGGCCGCGCTGGCGAGGCGCTCGCGCTCTGTCTCCTTGCGCTCGGTGATATCGCGGTCTATCCCGCGATACCCCTTGAACACGCCTTGGGCATCGAACATGGGAGCGCCGCTGGTCTCCAGATAGGCGACATGGCCGTCCTTGTGCAGGTTGGCGTTCTCCAGCAGGCGGAACGGCTTCCTGTCGACCGCGAGCACCTCGAACACCGGCCTGACCCGGGCCGCCTCCTCCGGCGGCATGAGGTCGAACGGCGTCCTGCCCATGACCTCGGAGGCCGTGTAACCCAGCAGGTCATACACCTGCGGACTGGAGTAGGTGTAGACGCCACGTTCGTCTATCTCCCATATCCAATCGCTGGTGGATTCCACCAATGCGCGGAACTTCGCCTCGCTCTCCTGCAGCGCCTTCTCCGCCGCCTTGCGCGCGCGAGCGCTCCGCTCAGCTGCCAGCGCTCGCTGCACAGCGGGAGCCAAGCGCGCCAGCCGGTCCTTCAGCACGTAATCCTTGGCTCCCGCGTGTATCAGCTCCACGGCCTCGATATCGCTCAGCGCACCGGTGACCATGACCACCGGCACTTCCGGATGCTCGCGCTGCACGATCCCCAGCGCTTCCATGCCGTTGAAGTCCGGCAGCTTGTAGTCCGAGATGACGATGTCCGGGCGGAACTCCTCCAGCGCATGCTCGAAGGCATCCCGCGTATCCACGCGCCGTGCGGTGAAGGCGATGCCGGCCTTGCGCAGTTCGCGCTCGGCGAGCTCCGCGTCGGTAGGCGTGTCCTCCAGCATGAGGACGCGCAACTCCCGGTCCGGTGCAGCCGGTTCCATGCTCACCTGGCCGAGACGGGGGGCCGGTTCACCAGCAGCCAGTACAGGCCCAGCTCGGAAACCGTCTTGGCGAACTCGTCGAACTCGACCGGCTTGCTGATGTAGCTGTTGACCCCGAGCTGGTAGCTCTCTGCCACATCGCGATCTTCCTTGGAGGAGGTCAGCACGACCACGGGTATGGTCCGCGTGCGCTCGTCGCTCTTCACGCGGCGCAACACCTCCATGCCATCCACTTTGGGCAGCCTCAGGTCCAGCAGGATGACCTTGGGCCCGTTCTCCAACTTGCGCCCGCTGTATTGGCCCGTGGCGAAGATAAAATCCAGCGCCTCTGCGCCGTCCTTCACCCACACCAGCTTGTTGGCGAAATTGCTCCTCTTCAGTGTCCGCATACACAGCTCCGCATCGGTGGGATTGTCTTCCACCAACAGGATCTCGACCTCTTGCACGGTATCATCCATGGCTTGCCTCCTTTATCGGTAAAGCGAAGTATATCGTCGCGCCCCCATCGACCTTGCCTTCCGCCCACACCCTTCCGCCGTGGCGGGTGACGACGCGCTTGACGATGGCCAGACCTATGCCTGTCCCCTCGAACTCGGTCACGCCGTGCAGGCGCTGGAAGACACCGAAGAGCTTGTCCACGTACTGCATGTTGAAACCGGCCCCGTTGTCCTTCACGTAATAGACCGCTTCGTTCCCCACGATGGCGCCGCCCACCTTGATGCGCGCGGGATCGCGGTAACGGCTGAACTTGATGGCATTGGACAGCAGGTTGGCGAACACCTGCTTCATCATGGCGCTGTCGCCACGGGCCGGCGGGATATGCTCGATCTCCATCTCCACCTTGCGCTCGGCTGCCGGCTTGAGCTCGTCGAACACGGCATGCGCCATCCGTTCCATGTCGATGTCCGCTACGGTGAGCTCCAGGCGCCCCGCACGGGAGAACTTCAGCATGTCGTCTATGAGCTGCCCCATGCGTGAGGTGTTGTCACGAACCACGTTGAGCAGGCGCTTCCCTTCGTCGTCCAGTTGCCCCTCGTAGTCCTCCAGCAGTATCTTCGAAAATCCGTCTATCGCGCGCAAGGGTGTGCGCAGGTCGTGCGAGACGGAATAGGAGAATGCCTCCAGCTCTTTGTTGGCCGCCTCCAGCTGCACCGTGCGCTCAGCCACGCGTTGTTCGAGTTCCTGGTTGAGTTTGCGTATCTCCTCCTCCGCCCGTGCGCGCTCGATGCGCGTGCGCAGCACCGTGATACCGAAGGCCATGTCCCCCGCCAGTTCCTCCAGCAGCCGCACCTCCTCGGGCGTGTATGCGTTGGGAGCGGCGGCATAGATGTTGAGGATGCCGAAGGTGCGCCCGCCCTCATCCTTGAGCGGCAGCGAGATGCTGGAGCGATAGCCGCGCTTCAGGGCGGCGTCACGCCAGGGTATGGCCTTGGGGTCCGAGTTGAAATCCTGGATGCTCGCACTCCTCCCGCTGCGGATGGCGATCCCGCTGGGGCCCTGGCCGTGTTCCGTGTCCCCCCAGGTGAGGCGGGCCTGATCTAGATAACCGACCTCCACACCGGCGCGGGATATCACGCGTATGCTCTTCGCCTCGTCGTCTTCCGGATAGCCGACCCACGCCATGCGGTAGCCGGCGTCTTCGCAAACGATGCGGCAGATCTCGTCGAGCAAGGCCTGCTCGTCTTCAGCCCGCATCAGCGTCTGGTTGCAGTTGCTGATGGCACGCAGCTCACGGTTCAGCCGCCGCAGCGCCTGTTCATCCAGTATGCGCAGCGTGATGTCGTGCACGGTGCCCACCGAGCGCAGCGGCCTGCCGTCCTCGGAGTAATACGTCTCGCACTTCTCGTTGACGTACTTGATGCGCCCATCCTGCATCTGCAGGCGGTGCACGATGTCGTAGGGCGTCTTGTTCGCGACCGAGTCCGTGTAGGCCTTGTTCACCATGTCGCGGTCTTCGGGATGGATGGCGTTGAGGAAAGCCTCGTAGGAGGCGCCGAATCTCTCCTTGTCGATCTCGAAGATCCGGAATATCTCGTCCGACCAGCTCAGCACGTTGGTCTCAAGGTCCAGTTCCCAGTTGCCCAAGTGGGCGATGCGCTGTGCCTCGGCCAAGCTGTGTTCGCTGCGCCGAAGCTCTTGTTCGGCCCGCTTGCGCTCGGTGATGTCCATCACCACCCCCCGCACCCTCAACGGTTTTCCCGTCGCATCCCGCACCAGTTCCCCGCGCGCCAACATCCACCCTCTGCCGCCTGCCCTCGCCACCATCTCCAGTTCGAGTTCATAGGGGACGCCGGTCTCAACCGCGTGCGCGAGGGCTGTGTTCAACCGTTCCCAGCTTTCGGGGGTAAAGAGCTTCATCGAGTCGGTATAGAGCGGCGGCGGTAGCGCCGGGTCGTAGCCGTACATCCGGTACAACTCCTCTGACCAGTAGACCTGATTGGTCTCAAGGTCCACATGCCAGCTACCCAGATGGGCGATGCGCTGTGCTTCTTTCAACGCCTCCTCGCTCTGTCGCAGGACCTCTTCCGCGCGTTTACGTTCGGTGATGTCGCGTGCGGCCGCGAACACGCCCAACACCTCGCCTTGCTCGTCGCGGTAGACGCTGGCGTTATAGAGCACATCGGCCACATGGCCGTCGCGATGTCGCAAAGCCAGGGGATAGTCTGTGACGTGTCCCTGCGCGAACACCCGCTGGTAACCCGCGCGCGCTTTGGCCGGCTCGGTGAAGTAGTCGGAGAAATCCGTCCCTATCAGTTCCGCACGCTTGCGGCCGGTAGCCTGTTCGGTGGCTCGGTTGACGTCGGTGATCTTGCCGTCGGCGCTGATGGTGACCAGTGGGTCCAGACTCGCCTCGATCAGGCTGCGGTGATATACGCTCGCCCGGCGCAGCCTTTCCTCCATGAGCTTCTTCTCGGTGATGTCTCGCGCGATAGTGGAGATGCCGATGACGTTGCCGTCCGCGTCCCTGATGGGAGAAAGGGTGAGCGACACATGGATCAGCGTCCCGTCCTTGCGCACCCTCTCTGTCTCATGACTGACGACACGCTCTCCCCTGCGAACCTTTTCCAGGAATTCGCGGACCTCGGCATGGCGCGCAGGTAACGCCAGCATTGTGATCGGGTTGCCGATGACCTCCTCTGCCGCGTAGCCGTAGATCTCCTCCGCCCCCCCGTTCCAGCTCGTGATGATGCCGTCCAGCGCCTTGCCTATGATCGCGTCGTTGGACGATTCCACGATGGCGGCAAGCTGCAGCCGGACCGCTTCCGCATGCTTGCGCTCGGTGATGTCACGCGCTGCCGCGAACACCCCCAGCACTGCCCCCGCTTCATCGCGATAGACGCTGGCGTTATACAGGACATCGGTCACGTAACCATCGCGATGACGCAGCGCCAGCGGGTAGTCGGTGACCGAGCCCTGCGCGAACACCTGCTGGTAGCCTGCGCGTGCCCTGTCTGGGTCGGTGAAATAGTCGGAGAAGTCCGTCCCCACGAGCTCTGTGCGGCTGCGGCCGGTGACCAGCTCGGTCGCCCGGTTTACATCGGTGATCTTGCCTTCCGCGCTGATGGTCACCAGCGGGTCCAGGCTCGCCTCGATCAGGCTGCGCGCATAGAGCAAGGTGTCCTGCAGTTCCCTGGCCATCCGCCGGTTCTCGGCGAACTCGGCATCCAGGCGCTGGTACGGGTCGCGCACACTGGCGACGAACACCGCACGGTAGATGAAGGCATAGGCCACGATCTTGTACAGATGTCCGAGCAGGTTGAAAACGTCTGCCACATCGGAATAGAGGGTGAAGCTCAGCTCACTCAGGATGGTGATCACCGTTGCGGCGAACAGGCCGACCACGTCGTCCGACTGCTTGCGCCGCGCCTGTCGGTAGAACAGCACGGCAGGCACCAGCAGGATGGCGACGATCGCATACTCGGCACCGATCTTGAACGGTGTCAGTCCCTGCCCCGCGATGAAGGTGCGCGGCCACGCATCCGGGTGGACCAGCCCCACCCAAACGACCAGTGCCGTGACGGCCAGGCTGCCCCCCAGCAGCATGTAACGCGCGCGCAGGTCCGGGAACGGCCGCCATGGCCGCAAGGCGACGACCAGCAGGGCGAGTGCAGCCACCAGTCGCCCGGACAGCCAAAGGTTGATGGCCTTCTCCGGGCCGCTGGGCGTGATGAGATCGGGCATGCCCTTGAACGACAGCATGTGGGCGAAATCGATCAACCCAACCGCCAGCAGCGCACAGGCAAGGATCACGATGTTGCTCGGCCGCTCTATGGTGTAGGCGTTCCAGGCCACGCCGAACACCAGCATGGAGATGACGATGGAGAAGGTCTCGGCGAAGATGTGTACCGGCAGGTAGCTCGCGATGCCCTGCACGGAGTAGAACGCGGGGGCCTGCCATATCACCATGAACAGCAGCGCCATCCCGCCCAACAACCAGGTCATGTGCCGCAATGTGGGATTACTGGACATGTTCGTCGGTATCACCATAGGTCAGTGCTCAGAAAGCATATGCGAAACCCGCCCCCAAGCCGGAGAGCCTTGCACCGGGCGAGGTGACGATGTTGAGCCCGTCGCCGAAGTTGTAGCTGCCGTTCGCATCGTTGCGGATGATGGTGTATTGCCCATACAGCTCAGCCCCTTCGGAGAGAACATAGCCATAGCGCAACGAGTACTGGCTCGCTCCCGTATTCACCGCACCAGACAGGTCTCCTGCACGTGTATACACTGCGCCGAGGTTGTGCTGGTCGAAACGATAAGAACCGGAAAGACTCAGGGCGTTGCGACCAGTGGAGCCGGAAGCCGGGGTGCTGTAGCTGAGGCGCTCGTGGACCAGCCCCAGCCTGCCTTGGCCCAGACGGTAAGCGCCGATCAGCCGCATGCCCGTGTCAGAGCCTTCGATGCTGGTACCTGCCAGCACCTTCATGTCCTGATGGCGTTCGTAGGCCACGGCCAGGTAGACCGGTTCACTGTCATAGGCGGTCGATAGTGACCACAATGCGGGACTGGCCACAGCCGTCGCGGTCGTCGGATCGTCTACGCTGTAAGCCAGTCTTGCCTGCACCTGATGGATCTGCGGGCTCCAGTACTGCAACGAACTCTTCTGTCGACGATGGAAGCCGGTGGACGCGACCGTGACCCCTGCCACCACGGCGGGGAAACCCTGCGCCGTCGTCGGTATCAAGGTCGCGCCGCCTACACCACTGCCGATGCTGCCCAGTACCGCGATGGGACTGGCGATGTGGGAGTTGTCGAAGAGATCGACCTTATCGTGAACCTGACGGAAAGGAGTGTCCCACACGCCCACGAAGAATGTGCCGAACTCGCCCCTCACGCCCAGATTCGAATTACCCCAAAGGGTGAACAGACCGCCCCCCCCACCGCTCTCCGCGCCGTTGAGGTTGACGCGAGTGGCGAGCTGCCAGATGACCTGCCGCCCTTCTCCGATATCCTTGCTGCTCCGGATACCGATGCGCGAGGCGTTGGAGGCGAGTCGGTCGCGCGTGGCGGCAGCACCCGCACCAGGCTGGCTGCTGTCAACGGACTGCAGGTCCGCATCCAGCTTGCCGAAGACGGCGACCTGACTTTCGGCCGCCGCCCCCAAAGGCACAACGATGAAGCCGATAGCTGAAAGCCAAGCGGCCATGAGGTTAGGCGCACGACGAGCTCCTGCCTTTCTTACCGCCAGGTCCTGCATAGGTCACCCCCTTTTCAGTCCCGATCCCGCACTGCGCAAAGAGCAAACACCCAATGGCTGAAACATACCACCCTGCGCCCACCAAAGAAAGTAGAAACCGGCGGCCGCGAGCGCTCATGCGGTAAAATGACGGCATGCTCCGACTCACCGAAATCCGACTCCCCCTCGACCATCCCGAAGCAGACCTCAAGACCGCGATCCTGAAGCGGCTGGGCATCACGCCCGGCGAACTGCGCGGATATGCCCTGTTCCGCCGCGGCTACGACGCACGCAAGAAGAACGCCATCGTGCTGGTCTACACCGTGGACGTGGATGTGAAAGACGAGGCTGCGCTGCTCAAGAAGAACATCCCCCACGTCGCTTTGGCACCGGACATGAGCTACCGCTTCGTGGCGGCGCCGCAGGGCCTGACTGAACGCCCGGTGGTGATAGGCCTCGGCCCCTGTGGCATCTTCGCCGGGCTGCTGCTGGCGCAGATGGGTTTCCGCCCCATCATCCTGGAACGCGGCAAGGAAGTGCGCGAGCGCACCAAGGACACCTGGGGTCTGTGGCGCAAGGGCAAGCTGGACCCGGAGTCCAACGTGCAATTCGGCGAAGGCGGCGCCGGCACCTTCTCCGACGGCAAGCTGCACAGCGGCATCAAGGACCCCAAGTTCTATGGGCGCAAGGTGCTCACCGAGTTCGTGAAGGCAGGCGCGCCGGAAGAGATCTTGTACGTGAGCAAACCGCACATCGGCACCTTCCGCCTCGTAGGCATGGTGGAAGAAATGCGGCACGAGATGGAGCAACTGGGTGCGGAGATACGCTTTCAGAGCAGGGTCGCGGACATCGAGATCGAGGACGGCCAAGTGCGCGGCGTGGTGCTGGCCGACGGCGAACGCATCGCCACCAATCATGTGGTGCTGGCGGTAGGCCACTCCGCGCGCGACACCTTCGAGATGCTGCATGGACGTGGCGTGTACATGGAGGCCAAGCCCTTCTCGGTCGGCTTCCGCATCGAGCATCCGCAGTCGATCATCGACCGCGCGCGCCTGGGTCCCAACGCCGGCAACCCCGTGCTAGGGGCTGCCGACTACAAGCTGGTGCACCACTGCACGAACGGCCGCGCCGTGTACAGCTTCTGCATGTGCCCCGGCGGCACCGTGGTGGCGGCGACGTCTGAAGAAGGCCGCGTGGTGACCAACGGCATGAGCCAGTATTCGCGCAACGAGCGCAACGCCAACAGCGGCATAGTGGTGGACATCTCGCCCGAGGACTATCCCGGCGGGGTGCTGGCCGGTGTGGAGTTCCAGCGGCGCCTGGAGGAACGCGCGTTCGAGCTCGGGGGGCGTAACTACAACGCACCGGCACAACGGGTGGGCGACTTCCTCGCAGGAAGGCCCTCGACACACCTGGGCGAGGTCGCGCCTTCCTACACGCCGGGCGTGACCCCCACCGACCTCTCCACCGCCCTGCCCGACTACGCCATCGCCGCCATCCGCGAGGCGCTGCCCGCGTTCGACAAACAGATCAAAGGCTTCGCCATGGAGGACGCCGTGCTGACCGGCGTGGAGACGCGCACCTCCTCCCCCGTGCGCATCAAGCGCGGCGCGGACTGTCAGAGCATCAACGTCAGGGGCCTGTACCCGGCAGGCGAGGGTGCTGGCTATGCGGGGGGGATACTTTCGGCAGGCGTAGACGGCATCGAAGTGGCCGAGGCCGTCGCGCTGAATATGGTCGGCAAGGACTAATGTAGGGTCTGGTTGCCCGGCACGGCCGTGAGCTCGGTCAGCACGGCGTCGGCATCCACGCGATCGAACACGTAACGCTGGTTGCAGAACTCACAGTGCACCTCGACCCGCCCATGTTCGGCGAGTATCGAATCCACCTCGGCACGCCCCACCATGCGCAACATGCGCGCCACGCTCTCGCGTGAGCAGCTGCAGCGGAACACCACGGGCTGTGCGTCGAACAGGCGGATGTCCTCTTCGTGATACAGGCGGTGTACCAGTTCGCCGGCAGGCAGGTGCAGCAACTCCTCAGGCTTGAGCGTATCGGCGAGCTGCGTGGCACGTGACCAGGCATCGACATCCTTCACCTCGCCCTGCTCCGGCAGCTTCTGCAGCAGCATGCCGGCCGCCTGCTTCCCGTCCGCCGCCAGCCACAAACGTGTCTCCAGCTGTTCCGAACGCGTCATGTAGTGCTCCAGGATCTCCGCCACGCTGCCGCCTTCCAGCGCGACCATCCCCTGATAGGGCTGGTTGCCGTCCTTGGGGTCCAGCGTGATGACGAAACGTCCCTCGCCCACCAGGTCCTGCAGCGTGCCTTGGGCAAGCTCGCCTTCCCACTTCGCAGTGGCGCGCACCTCCAGGTCCCCGGTGCACTCCACCACCAGCAGTTTCACCGCTCCCTTGCCATGTATCTGCAATACCAGCGAGCCTTTCAACTTGAGCGTGGCGGCAAGCAACGTCGCCGCTGCGCACAACTCCCCCATGAGGTCGCGCAGCACCGCTGGGTAGTCGTGCCGCTGCAGCACGCTCTGCCACGAGGTATCGAGATGCACGATCTCGCCTCGGATCGGCAGATGTTCGAACAGGAAACGACGCAGGGAATCTGAGGAAGTATTCATGGCGCGCGATGATAACACCTGCCTGCGATGAGTTTGATGCAAGCCAGAATGAAAAAGGGCAGCCTAGGCTGCCCTTTCTTCATGCAACTACCGCGACTGCATCAGTCCTTCCAGTCAGGATAGTTGGGGATGCGCACGGTGTCTGCTTCGAACACACCCTTGTTGGCCTGGGTGTGGCACCTGTCGCACTGGCTCAGCGACTTCACATCCTTGTTGCCCTTGATCATCTTCTCGGGGATGTCGTGATGCTTGCGCTTGATGTAACGCACTTCGGTGATGCGCAACGGGGCTTCACCGTTCTCGGTGGCGACGGCGATCTTGCGTGCACGCTTCCAGTAGGACTTCTCGGCGGAATTGGCCATCACGTAGTCGTAGATGGGCGCCAGCACATCCTTGTCCAACTCAGCGTTCTCGCCGAAGTGGTCGGCCAGCGCCTTCTCGTTCAGCAGCTTCTCCCAGGATCTGGAGGGCAGCAATCCGGGCGGATAGGCGTAGTGGCAGGACCCGCATTCATCCTTGTACTGCTTGTTGTCCACCGGACGCACTTCCTTCTGGCGCAACGGAGTCACGATGGCCTCGATCAGGCTCTCTTCCGCCACGGCCACGCCGCTCACCAACAGCAAGCCGGACAGCAGCGCTGCGATCTTCGATTTCATTTGCATCTTCTCTCTCCTAATTTATTGAGCCAGCAGGAAGGTCAGGAAATCGCCCTTTTCCTGCGCAGTGCACTCACGGCCCCACGCGTCCTTGCAGTTACGCTTGAACCACTTCTCGATCTTCTTCTCGTCGGTGAAGCGCTCCGGATTCACGCGTGCCGACATGGGCTCGATCACCTTCTTGGTCTTGTGATGCTCGCCGGCCTTGGTGAGATCAGTACCGTGACAAGTAGCGCAAGAGATTTTGCCGTCTTCACCGTCGACTTCCTTGGTCCAGTCCTTCTTGGCCTTGGCCGCATCGAACTTGGATGCGCCTTCGGACTTGTACTTGGCCAGCAAGGCGTCCGTAGCGGGGGTGGCAGAAGCTTCAGACGAGGCGAACGCTGCAACGACACACAACAATGCGAATATCTTCTTCATGATCTTTATCCTAATTTATGGAATTGATTACCAGGTCAGCTTGATGGCGACCACCATGCCGACAGCGCCCAATTCCGCGATGCCTGCATGACTGACCTTCACAGCGGATTTTGCGGACTTGTTCGTTGCATAAGCCATGAGCGCAGCACCCGTCACACCCAGCAGAACGTGCAGGTTGTCCGGATCGGTCCAGCCATCTTCCAGGTAGAAGTCATCCCAGTGCGCCCACAGGCCGGTGGCGATGGTCGCTGCGGCCAGGGCAACGGTGGTCTTGGCCAGTTTGGCGTGGGTTCCGTTCGTTTGGCGGGGCGGGGGCGGATTCGGACAAGCCGTATGCTCGCCGCAACCGTCTTCCGGCGCAGTGGCAGCGGTCAGGAAAGCGGTCGCGATGGTCGCCAGGCCCAGGTACATGTGGGCGTTGCTCGCGGTCCACAGGGGCGGTTCAAATGGCTGTTGGGGGGCAGCGGTAGTGGCGGTTGTGTCCTGCTTCTTCACCAGCACATCGGTGTCGTTGGCGGCCAGCACGAAAGAGCCCGCGTTCTGCACGTAGCTGTGCGAAGGAAGAGACAGGTCGAGCGTTTCCTGTTGCGCCGCTTGCCCGGCACCGGCCCAGGCGAGCAACAGCGCGCCCACGGCCAGCATTCTGAATCGGTGATTTACTTGCATTGAGTTCTCCAGATAGAGGGGTTGTTAAAACGGATCAATGTTGCGCGGTGCCCGGTGCAACTGCTTTCTTCATACCGGTCACCATCGCCTTGACCAAGCTCTCCTTGTGCTGGATCGTACCCGAGACCACCCCCAGCAGATGCAGGGGAATCAGGAACAAGGCAACATCCACAAAGAAATCGTGGGCATGGCGGAAGAAATAGCTGGTGTCATCGCTCACCTGATTGGCGAGGAACAGCAACGGCCCTTCGAAATCGATCACGGCCAGTGTCACCAGACCGGACATGAAGATCGCCGCCAGCAGCGCCAGCAGGCCGAACACCATCAATGCACCCGCCGGGTTATGTCCGTAATAATGGACCGGGTGGCCGCTGCGCAGCGAACGTATATAAGTCAGCGTCTCCTGCGGCGAAAAGATGAAAGATTTGAAGCGCGCATACTGATTGCCGGCGAACCCCCAGAATACCCGGAAGACCAGCAAGGCGATCAGGAAATATCCGATCAGCACATGCACATCCAGGATATGCGCCTCGGCTGTCAGATAAGCCAGCACGAACCCCAATACCAACGACCAGTGGAACAGCCTGACCGGCACGTCCCACACCTTCACTTGCTCGATACTTTTTTCCATTTTGCTCTGCCGGGTCAAAAAACGGGCGCGATTGTATAGCGATATTTCGAATTGCAAAGTTGACAGATTTGGTCACTTAAAGTAGCGACATCCGAACGGCCGCGATGCGCTCAATCAACGGCGCTCCGAGTCGTCGCGCAAAGAAAAGTTCCGCAGGATTTCACATCTGCGGCAGGACTCGTGGAGGTACCTGCCCCCGCCTACTCGCCCACGCCGATGAATTTCTGCACCTTATGCAGACCGTACAGCACCTCGGACAGCAAAGATTCGAACTCCTTCAAGGGGATGGGCTTGCTGAAATAATGTCCCTGGTAGTTCGGGCAGCCGATGCGCTGCAATCTCTCCAGCTGCTCGCCGGTTTCCACGCCCTCCGCGATCACGTCCAGCCCGAAGTTGTGGGCCATGTCGATGATGGTGCGCACGATCACTTCATCGTTCCTGTCCACCACGATGTCGCGCACGAAGCTCTGGTCTATCTTGAGTTGATCGAGCGGCAACATCTTGAGGTAGGAAAGCGAAGAATAGCCCGTGCCGAAATCGTCCATGGCGATCTTCACACCCAGCTTCTTGAGTGCCCCCATCTTGGCGATGGTATCGTTGATGTCGACCAGCACCACGCTCTCGGTCAGCTCCAGCTTCAACCTCGATGGGTCGAACGCATAGCGCTGTAGCATGGCCTCCACCTGCCCGACGAAATCAGCCTGCCGGAACTGGCGTGCACTGACGTTCACCCCCAGCTGAAGTTGGCGCGATCCCGCATGCTGTGCCCAGACATGCAGCTGCCGGCACGCAGTCTCCAGCACCCAGGCCCCTATGGTGAGGATCAGTCCACTCTCTTCGGCGACAGGTATGAACTGTGTCGGGGGAACGAAACCCTGTTCGGCATTGAACCAGCGCAACAACGCTTCCGCACCGATGATGCGGAATTGGCTGTCAACCTGCAGCTGGTAGTAGAGCTGCAGTTCCTGGCGGCCCAGCGCATGGCGCAGCCTGCCTTCCAGCTTCGCGCGTTCCTCGACCGCGATCTGCATGGCAGACTCGAAGAAGCGCACCATATTGCGCCCGCCCTGCTTGGCCTGGTACATCGCCGTGTCTGCACGCTTGAGTAGCTCTTCCAGCTTGGCATCCCTGCCGTGGAAAAGGCACACCCCTATGCTGACACCGGAGTGGTGCTCGTAGTTGGCGAGTAGATAGGGCTCGCCCAATGCGGAAACGATCTTCTCGGCGATGGCTTCGGCCTGATTGGCGGACTGGATCGCACTCTCGCCCAGCTCCTGCAGGATGACCACGAACTCGTCTCCTCCCAGCCGTGCCACGGTATCACTCTCACGCAGGCAATACTTCAGGCGGGAAGCCACCTCGACCAGCAGCAGGTCGCCGATGTCGTGCCCCTGCGTGTCGTTGATCGTCTTGAAGTTGTCCAGGTCCATGAACATCAGTGCGCCATGCGAGCCGCTGCGCTGGCTCACCGCCAGCGCCTGATCGAGGCGGTCCATCAGCAGGCGCCGGTTGGGCAACTGTGTCAGCGTGTCGTAGAAGGCCAGTCGGTGTATCTCTTCTTCCGCGCGCTTGCGCTCGCTGATATCCATGAAGATCGCCACGAAATGTGTGATCTGCCCCGCCTCGTTGCGCACGGCCGTGATGGTCAGCCACTTGGGATAGAGCGTGCCGTCCTTGCGCCTGTCCCACATCTCGCCCGACCACGACCCCGCCTCTTTCAGGCTGTACCACATGGAGCGATAGAACTCGGCATCATGCCTCCCCGACTTGAGGATGTTGGGGTTCTTCCCTATCGCCTCATTCGCGCTGTAGCCGGTGAGCTTCTCGAAGGAATGGTTGACGCTGATGATCCTCGCCTCGGCGTCGGTGACGATGATCGCTTCCTGCGTCTCGAAGGCGATGGAAGAGATGCGCAGTCTTTCCTCGGCCACCTTGCGCTCGGTGATGTCCTGCACCGTGCCCAGCGACAACATGGGCCGGCCCTTGCGATCGTAGTGCGTGCTGCCGAACTCGCTTACCCACTTGATGCGTCCGTCCGGGAACAGCAAGCGGTGCTCTATGGCGTAGCTATGGTGGCGCTCTACGGAATCCCGGAAACTGCGATCGACCAGTTCGCGGTCTTCCGGGTGAACGAGACGGAGGAAAGCCTCATATGAAGTACCGAACCCTTCGGGGTCCATCTCGAAGATGTTGAATATCTCCTTCGACCAGGTCAGCTTGTTGCTGTTCAGGTCCAGCTGCCAATGCCCGAGTTTGCCCAGCCGCTGAGCCTCTTCAAGCATGGCCTCGTGCAGCTTTGTCCCGGTGATGTCGGTACAGATCACCACATAGCGCTGCGGCCTTTCCCTGCCGTCAAGCAAGGGAACGATGGTGGTGTTCACCCAGTACAGGCTGCCGTCCTTGGCGCGGTTGCATATCTCGCCGTGCCATGCTTTGCCCGCGAGGACGGTTCGGTAGAGCGCGCGGAAGAACTTTGCGTCGTGGGCCCCTGAACCCAGCAGGCGATGATGCTGTCCGATCAACTCAGAACGGCCATAGCCGCTGATGGCGCAGAGCTTGTCGTTGACGTAGCCGATCGTGCCGCGCGCATCGAGGATGGACACGATCGCGTGTTCGTCCAACGCGAGTTTCTGCTGTTCCAGCTCGCGCAGCGCGTCGTGCAGTTCCGCCTCGCGTTTATCCTTCAGCAGCTGCGAACGGGCCAGCCGGACGCTGACCACGAAACCCAGCGCAAGGACCAGCGCCAGCACCAGCGAAGTCTTGCGGTACACCGGCCGGTGTATGCGGGCCAGGCTGCCCGCCTCTACATGCTTGACCAGCTTCCAGTCCAAGGGGGCGCGACTCGCGCCATCCTCGCCGCTCACATCTCCGGATAACACATCTTCATACAGCCACCAGCCTCCCTCGCCGTCTTTGATGTGCCCCAGGGGCGAGTCGTGCATGGTCTGCCATGCACGCGGATAGCGTGTAGCCATGCTGCGCCGGTGCGGCAACTGGCTGCCGAATTCGTCCTCATGTTGCGGGCTGCGCAGCCAGTAGCCCTGACTGTCGACCAGCATCCAGCCGGCATCCGCAGAACTCGCGACACGTTCGATGCGCTGGTATAGATCGTCCGCCTCATACGTCAGCACGACGATCCCGCGCGAGCGGCCACGGCTGTCGAACACGCGCCGTGCGGCGCGCATCACCGGATGCAAGGGCTGCTCTATCTGCCCCTCATCCATCTCCAGATCGAGCGGCGACAGATACACCTCTCCCTCGGCAAGCTGCATGGCTTCCCGAAAATAGTCGCGCTGTGTCTCGTTTTCTTCGCCGTTCGGCGGCGCAGCCCTTGCATGCCCGTGCAGCAATTCGACCTTCAGCCGCTCGTGGCCGGTCTCGTCCATCCATCGCACTTTGCCGTAGACGCGCTTGTTGTCCGCGAACGAGAGAAAATCCCGTTTCGCGTCTTGAAGGTCATCCGGCGCATTCGTACGTATGGCCCGGTTCAGGGTAGTCAGATCTGCCAGGACCGCCGTATCGCGCACCAGCGTGAGCAGGGCCCGCTTCACGTTCTCGCTGGCCGCATGGATGTGGTCTTCCTCGTTGGTGACCAGTGCCGCCTCTTCCTCGGCGGCGGTCGTGAGGAAGAAGATACCGGCGACCACGCTGGCGATCAGCACGATAGGCAGGAAATGCTGCAACAAACGTGGAAGGAATCCGGTGGCTCTGGTACCGAGCTTGATGATCATGGCCGCTGCTTCTCGCTCAGTTGCCGCTCAAATTGCTCTATGGGCATTGGCCTCCCGAACAAGTTGCCCTGGAAGCTGGTGCAGCCGTAACGATGCAGCAGATTGAACTGGGTCTCGGTCTCCACGCCCTCGGCGATCACATCCACCTCGAAGTTCATGCCCAGATCCACCATGGTCATCACCATCACCATGTCCGCCTTGTCGGTGGTGATGTTGCGCACGAAGGACTGGTCGATCTTGATCTGGTCCAGCGGCAGCCGCTTCAGATACGAGAGGGAAGAATAACCGGTGCCGAAATCGTCGAGCGAGAAGCTGACCCCCACGTCTTTCAGTGCCAGCATCTTGGTGATGGTGTCCTCGATGTTGTCCAGCACCAGGCTCTCGGTGAGTTCCAACTTGAGCGAGGTCGCGTTGATGCCATGCTGTTCCACAGCCCTCTTCACCTGTTCGACGAAATCCTGCTGGCGGAACTGCTTGGCGCTCACGTTGACCGCGAGCACCAGGTCCCGGAAGACGGGCCTGTCCATCCAGCGCTTGATCTGTGTGCATGCCGTGTCCAGCACCCAGGCGCCTATGGGCACGATCAGCCCGGTCTCCTCGGCCAGAGGGATGAATTGCGCAGGCAGTATCAATCCCTGCTGCGGGTGCTGCCAGCGCAGCAGGGCTTCCGCCCCCTGCGGCTTGCCCGCCACATTCACCTGCAGCTGGTAATACAGCCTGAACTGCCTCTGCTCCAGCGCGGCATGCAGGTCCGCTTCCAGCGCCGCCCGGTTCTCTATGGCCGTCTGCATGTCGGGATCGAAGAAGCGTATGGTGTTGCGCCCCGAATCCTTCGCACGATACATGGCCATGTCGGTCCACTTGAGCAGCTGTTCGACGGTCTCGTCGTGCCTGCGGAACACTGACACGCCTACGCTGGACGAGCAATGGTGGACGATGGCCTCGTTGTCCTGCTTCAGCAGGTAGGGCTGCGCCAGCGCCGCCCGTATCTTCTCTGCCACGGTCTCTGCCTGGTTGACTGCCTCGCGCTGGTCCTCAGACAGCCCCTCCAGCATCACCACAAATTCGTCGCCGCCGAAACGGGCCGCACTGTCCTGCTCCCGTATGCAGCCCAGGATGCGCTTGGCCACCTCCACCAGCAGCTTGTCGCCGATGTCGTGCCCATGCAGGTCGTTCAGCTTCTTGAAGTGGTCCAGGTCGAGGAACATCAGCGCACCGTGGCGGTGGGTGCGCCCACAGGCGAGCAGCGCCTTGCCCAACCGGTCGAGCAGCAAACGGCGGTTGGGCAGTTTGGTGAGCGGATCGTAGAAGGCCAGGTCGTGCATCTGCTCTTCCAGCTGTTTGCGCTCGGTGACATCGTGGATGATGGAGAACAGGAGACGCCGCCCTTCCACCTCGACCGGAGAGGCATGGACCTCGACCGTGCGCAGCTCACCATTGGCCAGCCGGTGCGGAAAGACGAAGTAGTTGCGCTCCCTGTTCTGCGCCTGCAGCCTTTCTTCCGCCTCCTCGTCCGGCGGGCTGGTGCTGACCTGCGCAATGTTCATGGTCTTCATCTGCGCGATGGAATAGCCGTAGAAACGCGCTGCAGCGCGGTTGGCGTTCACGATGTCGCCGCTGAGCGGCTCGACCAGCAGCATGGGGGAAGCGTGGTGCTCGAACATCTGGCGGAACCTCGCCTCGCTCTGCTGCAGGTCGTGCGTGCGACTGATCACCTTCTCTTCGAGAGAGGCGTTGGTGCGTTGCAGCTCATCGTCCAGCCGCTGGCGTTCGCGGTAGCTCATCTGCAGACTGCGGTTGGTGCGCGCAAGATAGACCAGCGCGGACAGCACGCCGATGAGCAGCAGCAGCGCCCCGCCCAGCAGGGGCATGTTGTACTTGCGCACCACGTCGCGCAGATCGAACTGTTCCGCCCGGTCCGGGTTCAACTTCAGGCGCAGCATCACGGCCTCCACCGCGGCATAGTTGCCCGGCGGGGTGAAGCCGTAGTAGTTCCCGCTGCGCGCCGCTGCATCGTCAGGTGCGATGTTCAGCAATGCCAGGGTCACGTTCTTGACCAATCTTTCAGGCACCTCGGGCATGGCAGTGAACGGCCATTCCGGGTACAGCTCTGTGGAGATCAGCTGCGGGAAGTCTGGGCTCACCCGGCTGTTCAGCACCTTCAGTTCTCCGAGCCTGATCTTGCCCTCGCGTGCCATGTTCTCCAGCAGGCCGGTACGCACGAAGCCGATGTCAGCCTGGCCGTTCAGCACCTCCGTCACGATCTGGTCCTGCGGCAGGCCGGTGAAGTGCACCTTCTTCACCTCTCCGATCTGGACGCCGCGTTCGTACAGGGCCCATCGCTGAACCAGATAAGCGCCGAACGACTGCTCGCCGACCGCAGCAACCACCTTGCCGCGTACGTCCTCCAGCCCCTTGATGTCCTTGCGGTCCGCGCGTGCGACGATGACTCCGCCGAAGCTGTCGACTGGATGGCCCTCTGCCAGCGGCATCAGCGTGGCGATGGCCGTCAGGCCGTGCGCGGTGCGCATGGTGACGTAATGCTCGGGATTGGTCAGCACGAACTGGAAACGGCCCTGATCGATCGCCTTGTCGAGATCGGGAAAGAACACGGGCTCCACGCTGAAACGGTAAGCCCCCGCCACGTTCGCGTTCAGGTAGTCCGCCGTCGCCTGCCACTGCTGGCGTGTCTGTTCCAGCGGCCGGAAGGACAACACGCCTATGCGTATCTCCTTCTCAACCGCTACGGCGTGTTGCGCCCCAGCCGCCAGCAGAATGGCGACCAAGGCGCGAATGAAGATGTGTAGCAACCTGCCCACGAAATAGTTAGTCCTTGCGCGAACTCACAACGATCTGCTTCGATCGGCATCATCGCGATGCCTATACATCCCAGCTGGTGCTCAGGTTACCGGCCTAGTATCCCCGAAAAGGCCAGCATCCGCGAGAGCCTGCGGACAGGCGATGTCGGGCCGGCACGCGGTCGTGTCCCGCATGCTGTCACGAGTCTCACCACGACCGGAGTCCAGCGGCATTGTATGTCAGATAACCCACTGAAAATCCACATTTATCCAAGGCGATTTTGCTCAAGATGGCGTAGCTGCGGGCGCTTGCGGCTATAATCGCGCCCTTCTTTCGTTTGCACTTCGGAGTCCACACGTCATGTCCCACAACCTGTTCAACTCGCGCCAGTCCTTCAAACTCGCCTCCGGCAAGCAGGGCACCTACTACTCGCTGCCCGCGCTGGAAGCCGCCGGTGTCGGCAAGCTCTCGCGCCTGCCCGTCTCCATCCGTATCGTGCTGGAATCCGTGCTGCGCAACTGCGACGGCAAGAAGGTGACCGAAGCGCACGTGCGCGAACTGGCGAACTGGAAACCGAATGCGCCGCGCAGCGAAGAGGTCCCCTTCGTGGTCGCGCGCATCGTGCTGCAGGACTTCACCGGCGTGCCGCTGCTTTGTGACCTCGCCGCCATGCGTGACGCTGCCGCCAAACAGGGCAAGAACCCCAAGATCATCGAGCCGCTTGTTCCCGTCGATCTCGTCGTCGACCACTCGGTGCAGGTGGACTACTTCAACCGCCCGGACGCACTCAAGCTCAACATGGAGCTGGAATTCGAGCGCAACAAGGAACGCTACCGCTTCATGAAGTGGGGCATGCAGGCGTTCGATACATTCAAGGTCGTGCCGCCCGGCATCGGCATCGTGCACCAGGTCAACCTCGAGTACCTGGCGCGCGGCGTGCAGCACAAGGATGGCGTCTATTACCCGGACACGCTGGTCGGCACCGACAGCCACACCACCATGATCAACGGCATCGGCGTGGTCGGCTGGGGCGTGGGCGGCATCGAGGCGGAAGCCGGCATGCTGGGCCAGCCGGTGTACTTCCTCACACCTGACGTCGTCGGCGTACACCTGAAAGGCAAGCTGCGCGAAGGCGTCACCGCCACCGACCTGGTGCTCACCGTCACCGAGCTGCTGCGCAAGCAGAAGGTGGTCGGCAAGTTCGTCGAGTTCTTCGGCGAAGGCACCGAGGCCCTCACCATCCCTGACCGCGCCACGATTGCGAATATGGCGCCAGAATACGGCGCGACCATGGGCTTCTTCCCGGTAGACGACGTGACCGTGGACTACCTGCGCTACACCGGGCGCACCGAAGAGGAAGTGGATGCCTTCCAGTCCTACTTCAAGGCGCAGAATCTATACGGTGTTCCGAAGGCCGGCAGCATCGATTACAGCAACGTGGTGGAACTCGACCTGAGCAGCATCGAACCCTCGCTCGCCGGCCCCAAGCGCCCGCAGGACCGCATCGCGCTCTCCAGGATGAAGGAGACCTTCAACACCCTGTTCAGCAAGCCCGTCGCCGAGAACGGCTTCAACAAGCCCGCCGCTGAACTTACCAAGCGCTACGTCACCGCCCTGCCCGACCGCAGCCACGCGACGCAGATCATCGGTGGCGGCAAGCAGGAAGACGCCAAGCTGCGCACCGAGATGACCATGGCAGACGAGCATCCCGCCGCCGCCGCGCGCAGCGAAACGCCGGACGAGATGCTGCCGCCTGTGGAGATCGGCCACGGCGACGTGCTGATCGCCGCGATCACCAGCTGCACCAACACCTCCAACCCAAGCGTGCTGCTGGCCGCAGGCCTGCTGGCGAAGAAGGCCGTGGCCAAGGGCCTGCGCGTGAAGCCGCACATCAAGACCTCGCTCGCCCCCGGATCGCGCGTGGTGACCGACTACCTGAGCAACGCCGGCCTGCTGGAGCCGCTGGCGCAGCTGGGCTTCAGCCTCGCCGGTTACGGTTGCACTACCTGCATCGGCAACTCCGGCCCGCTGGATGCGAAGCTGGAAGAGACCATCGTCAAGAACGACCTGGTCGCCGCCGCCGTGCTCTCGGGCAACCGCAACTTCGAGGCGCGCATCCACGGCAACATCAAGGCCAACTTCCTCGCCTCGCCGCCGCTGGTCGTGGCCTACGCCATCGCCGGCAAGGCAAACATCAACCTCGACACCGAGCCTCTGGGTGTGGGCCGCGATGGCCAGCCGGTGTACCTGAAGGACATCTGGCCAAACAGTGCCGAGGTGCAGACCGTGATGAAATACGCTGCCAACCCCGACGTGTTCCGCCGCCTGTATTCCGACCTGACCAAGGACCTGCCGCTGTGGAACGCCATCGCCGCGCCCACCGGCGAGCGCTACCAGTGGGACGACTCCACCTACATCGCCTGCCCGCCGTTCTTCGAGGCGGCCGCGCCCAAGGTCGGCGACATCAAGGGCGCCAAGGCGCTGGCGGTGCTGGGTGATTCCGTCACCACCGACCACATCAGCCCCGCAGGCAGCTTCAAGCCCACCACCCCGGCCGGCAAGTACCTGCAGTCCAACGGCGTGGAAGTGAAGGACTTCAACAGCTACGGCGCGCGCCGCGGCAACCACGAGGTGATGATGCGCGGCACCTTCGCCAATGTGCGTATCAAGAACCTGATGCTGCCGCCGAAGGAAGACGGTTCGCGCGTGGAAGGCGGCTACACCCTGTACAAGGGCGAGCAGATGGCCATCTACGACGCCGCGATGAAGCACATCGCCGACGGCACCCCCACCGTAATCTTCGCGGGCGAGGAATACGGCACCGGCTCCAGCCGCGACTGGGCCGCCAAGGGCACGCAGCTGCTGGGCGTGAAGGCGGTGATCGCGAAATCGTACGAGCGTATCCACCGCAGCAACCTGGTGGGCATGGGCGTGCTGCCGCTGCAGTTCAAGGGCAACGACAACCTCGCCGCGCTCAACCTCACCGGCGAAGAAACCTTCGACCTCGTCGGCATCAACGACAACCTGAAGCCGCAACAGGACGTGGCGCTGACCATCACGCGCAAAGATGGCCGCAAGCAGAACGTCACCCTGCTGCTGCGCATCGACACGCCGATCGAAGTGGACTACTACAAGAACGGCGGCATCCTGCCGTTTGTGTTGAAGGAGCTGGTGAGCAAGTAACGCAACAACAGTTACTGGCATGAACGACAAAGCCCGCATTTTTGCGGGCTTTGTCGTTTTAGATTGGGAAGAAATCTAAGTACTCGTCGTATTGAAGCGATGCTGTGCCGATGTCTGCTGTTCGGCCTAAGCGGACTGCGGCGGTTTGCTGAAATAGCTGTCAGTGCGGGTCTGGGTAATGTCCGCTCCCCGCACAGAAGCGGTCATTGCCAAGCAGCATTTTGATGACGCTCTAGAGTCGCTTCCTAACCCGAAGCGGACATAGCTGCTTCCCAAAAAACGGACTTCTGAGCTGGCGTAGGGTGCAATAAGCGTAGCGCATTGCACCGTATGTGGAGCTCCATACGGCGCAATGCCCGTTGGTTATTGCGCCCTACGCGGGCTACAAGTAATTTCTGTCGGGAGAAGGCCTGCAAGACCGATCCGATTAGGATGGTCACCGCCGTGCAGAAGGCTCTTTCTCAGCCGCCCGTGTCGCTGCCCCCTCGATTTATTGTTGCATCAACGGGCTTGGCGTTGACTTTGATGAGTTGGGGCTTGGGACATACCGGCTCGTTCTCGTTAATTACTAGGGACACTACTAGATCAATAACAATCTTATAACGCTTGCCTTTAAATTCGGCCATGAAGACTGCTTTGTCTTTGCCTTCATAGGCCGGTTTTGGATCGTAGTGATATGAGGCAAGTCCCTTGTTATCGACTTCCTCAAAAATAACTCCATACGTCGTGCCTTCCAGCATTGTGGTTTTGATAGAAGATAAATCTACGACAAGCGTTCTGGTCTTGTCATGTCTCTCTAAATAGTTCTTAAGCATGAACGCGGGGTCGACAACACGCATAGCCGACCATGAATCGCCAGAACTTTCAGTTTCCGTGCAATATTTCAATACGTAATCAGGTTGAGCGATACTGCCACCGATGGGTGTGGTGGCTTGTGACAGCACGATAGGGGCATCCAAAGGGGCTGGGCTCAAATTGTTCTCCGCCGCCCCAACCTCACCGGAAATTCCCATCGCCCCCAGCAGCGCCACCGCGCAACACATACCTGTTTTCATGCACCCCCCTTGTGAGTTTCTGGCACGAACCATAGCTGCGCACTCATGCAACGTCAATATGTCTGACGGGCCGATGTATTTCTCTGAGAGGCTGCTTGGGGAGAATTCTTGAGAGGCTGTTATTGGCCGTGTTTCTGCCTGTTCATCATTGCTTAGCACCATGACCGCATTACGTGCGAGAGCAGCTGTGCCGGACGGCATCGTGATTGAAAAGTGCCGTCCAGGCAACTACAAAGATTATTATCTAGACCTCGGTCTGCTCCGCCATCTCCAAAGCATCGTCCACCTCAATTCCTAGATAGCGTACCGTGCTCTCAAGCCTGGAGTGCCCCAGTAGCAACTGGACAGCCCTCAGGTTTTTAGTGCGTCGATAGATAAGTGTCGGCTTTGTGCGTCGCATCGTGTGTGTGCCGTAGCAGGTCGTATCCAGCCCGATATCACTGACCCAGGCATGCACGATGCGTGCATATTGTCTGGTAGAAAGATGGGTCGAATCACTGATGCGGCTGGGGAACAGGAATTCTTCAGTTCTCAAACCGGCTGCATGAATCCAGTTGCTCAGCGCATTACGGGTTTGTTCCGTAATTTCGAACTGCACCGGCCTTTGAGTCTTCTGCTGCAGGATGATTGCTCGTGATGCGATGAGGTCTCCATGCGACACATCGCGCACTCTCAACTTCATCAGATCGCATGCTCTAAGTTTGCTGTCGATGGCCAGATTGAACAATGCAAGATCTCGCGGCTGCTCACCCAGTTGCAGTCGGACGCGAATGGCCCAGATGTCCTGCAGTCTGAGTGGCGCTTTCTGACCTGTCAGCTTTCCTTTGTTCCAGGGCTCGTGATGACGAACGGCAATATTGGTTTCCATGATGATCTCCTTGTGTAAAAGGAAGGATCACTTTGCTCTTTCCTCCGGAAAGGAATCAAGCCGCCCGATACAGACGCAGGCTGTTGACTTTGGCCCCATGTAAGTTGACCAATACGGTCTGGATATCTAGATACTCTTTGTGGTTGCCTGGGCGCCACTTTTCAATCACGATGCTGCCCGGCATGGCTGCTTCCGAGCGTTAAGCGGTCGAAGCAGTTCGCAAATGTAATTAGGCGGCAATCGGCCAATTGCAGACTCATACTGACGTCCGCTTTGCGAGGAGTAATCTGGCACAATGCGGTTCGGCTTTGTCCCACTTGCAGACATCAGCGACGTTCTGCAAATTGCACAAAAGCGGACATCGCGAGGTAAGGCCGAATAAGTAAGGAACATGTAATGAGAACATCACCCTTGGTGTTACAACCACCGGTGCCCACCTAATATCTTTTGAGGTATAGATGCTGACACGCCTAATAGGTCTCGTACTCTGCCTACTCGCGAGCACGGCTTTTGCGGACACAGTAACAAGAAGCCCACAGGAAAATGACAGCCAATTTGTGGCGAGGTATGCCCCAAATACGGCCTCGACTGTGGTTCACGTCGCCTCATCTCGCGTTTGGGGCTTCGAGCGCCCCGTAATAGTTGCGTTTTACGCATATCCCGTTACTTATGCGGACAAGAGCAAAAACTACGGAGACAACCCTGATGACAAGGAAGTTCTAGGTGTTGTTTTTATTCCTGTTGGAGCTATTGAATATAGAAGATTCGAGATCGATGGCTACGGCCCAGAAGGTGCCCCGGCTCAAATTAATTCCGTTTTCTTTTCCAATGCCGACAATAATTCTGACAAGAAGCTATTTGTAATGGTGTCATGGCACAACAATGCCGGAGTCCTTTACGGCACTTATATCTACGAGAAACCACAGATGACTTCGAGCGAAGTGAAACTCATTTACCTTGAACGTCTGAGCGAAACATTTGGGCGGGAGTGTGACTACTGCCCGTACAGTGACCACCCCAATGCCCCTGCCAAATACAAAACAGCGGCAGATGTTCGGGCGGAACTTAAGAAACGGGTGAAGTGAGGCTTCCAATAATTCGGTCCTCCGTCCCGTTTACATATGTCCGCTCTCGAACAACCACAATGGCAGGTGTGGGCACGGTGCAGAAATTTGCCTGTGTCTGCTTTGACGAAGCGAATTCTCTAAGCTGACTGACTGAATTGGGTTAGGAAGCGACTCTAGAGCGTCATCAAAATGCTGCTTGGCAATGACCGCTTCTGTGCGGGGAGCGGACATTACCCAGACCCGCACTGACAGCTATTTCAGCAAACCGCCGC
>JBBIIJ010000023.1:0-38463 GCA_037446535.1 Sideroxydans sp.
TCCATCTTGGCACTCTTGATGCCGTTCGCGGAAACTTCTCCGCTCCTTCGGGACGGGGAAGTCCCTTTCATTCGTTAGCCATTACAAACAGGACATTCCATGATCTCAATACGCTCACTCTTGGCAGTCGCTCTCCTCACTGCAACTGGTCCAGCACTTGCTCAAGAAGGGCCGGATATTGTGCAAATATTCGAACAATTTGTAACTTCGAGCGCAGCAGCAAGCAGATGTGTCAAACCGGAACAAGATACTCTCAGTCATTTCTTGGCGAACTTTCAGATGGTCACAATTTACGCGTCCCAAGAATTGGAAAAACGATACCCCCAACGAGCGAAAGAACAAATCATGGGGGCGATGAAAATGCAAAACGATGCCATTAGCCAAAAAGTATTTGAGTTAGTCAAACAGAAAGGCTGTGACCACCCGGATATTCAGGAAGTTGTTAAACGCTTTTATGTTCAATCAAAGTGGCAACCGCTCAAGAAATAATGGCTAACCCTACATTCGAGCCGGACGGCACAAAAGCACGCCGCCCCTCAATTCCACGTTGAGCATCCTTGATGCTTATAGAGTCGCTTGACTAGCGTACGCATTAGCGTACTATGTGCATCTTCTTTGAAGGAGCATGAAATGAACACGCTTACCGCCAGCGAAGCTCGCGCAAATCTATACCGTCTCATTGATCAAACCGTGGAGTCGCACGAACCTATCATCATTTCCGGAAGACGCAGCAGCGCGGTGCTGCTCTCTGCGGAAGACTGGAGTGCAATTCAGGAAACCTTGTACCTTTTGGCCGTGCCTGGCATGCGTGAGTCCATAAAGGCAGGGATGGCTGAGCCTCTCTCGAAAAGCTCGAAGGCACTTAAGTGGTAGGCCGGGAGATTGTTTACGCCAAGCAAGCGATGAAAGATGCAGAAAAGCTTGCTGCAAGCGGTCTTAAACCAAAGGCGCAAAAACTGCTCGAAGTTCTTTCCATTGACCCATTCCAGAACCCGCCGCCCTTCGAGAAATTGGTCGGTGATCTTGCAGGTGCATACTCACGCCGCATCAATATTCAGCACCGCATCGTGTACGAAGTCTTTGCTAAAGAGAGAACGGTTCGTGTCCTGCGAATGTGGACGCACTATGAATAAGCAGATGCCCAACCCGACGTTCGATCCAGACTCCGCAAAGCGCGGAGCCGACTAATTCGTTAGCCGCCCCGCACCACGTCGCACCACAGGTCATGTTCGTCCGAGTCGGTGATCTTCACCGTGACGAACTCGCCCACTTCCAGCTCTTCGTCGTCTATGTATACGAGACCGTCGATCTCGGGAGCATCCGCCGCGCTACGCGCGACCGAGCCGTCTTCGTCCACGTCGTCCACCAGCACGGTCATGGTCTGGCCGACCTTCTTGGCGAGCTTGGCCGCGCTGATCTCTTCCTGCAGGTACATCAGGCGTGCGAGGCGGTCTTCCTGCTCCTCGGGGTCCACGTGGTCAGGCAGCGCGTTCGCCTCAGCACCTTCCACGGGGGAATACTTGAACGCGCCCACGCGATCCAGCTGCGCCTCTTCGACGAAGTCGAGGAGCTCTTCGAACTCTTCCTCCGTCTCGCCGGGGAAACCGACGATGAAGGTGCTGCGCAGTGTGATGTCCGGGCAGATCTCGCGCCAGCGCTTGATGCGCGCCAGCACGTTCTCGCTGCTGGCCGGACGCTTCATCAGCTTGAGGATGCGCTCGTTCGCATGCTGGAACGGAATGTCGAGGTAAGGCAGCACCTTGCCCTCGGCCATCAACGGGATGATCTCGTCCACGCTGGGGTACGGGTACACGTAGTGCATGCGCACCCATACGCCCAGGCTGCCGAGTTCGCGCGCCAGATCGGTCATGCGCGTCTTGACGGGCCTGCCCTGCCAGAAGCCGGTGCGGTATTTCACGTCCACTCCGTAGGCCGAGGTGTCCTGCGAGATGACCAGCAGTTCCTTCACGCCGGACTCCACCAGCTTCTCCGCTTCGGCCATGACCTCGTGTATGGGGCGGCTCACCAGCGGGCCGCGCAGCGCGGGGATGATGCAGAAGGTGCAGCTGTGGTTGCAGCCTTCCGAGATCTTCAGATAGGCGAAGTGCTGCGGCGTGAGGCGCACGCCCTGCGGCGGCACGAGGTCGGTGTAGGGGTCATGCAGCCTAGGCAGGTGCTGGTGCACCGCGGCCATCACCTCCTCGGTGGCATGGGGGCCGGTGACGGCCAGCACCTTGGGGTGCGTCTGCTGCACGATGTCGCCTTTGGCGCCCAGGCAGCCGGTGACGATCACGCGGCCGTTCTCCTGCAAGGCCTCGCCAATGGCGTCCAGCGACTCGGCCACGGCGCTGTCGATGAAGCCGCAGGTGTTGACCACCACCAGGTCTGCGTCCTGGTAGCTGGGGGTGATCGCGTAGCCTTCGGCCTGCATGCGGGTCAATATCAATTCGGAATCGGACGTGGCCTTGGGACAGCCGAGCGAGACGAAACCGATCTTGGGTGATGCTTTACTCATGGTTCTTCCTTTGTTCATGACTGCCCGCACTTCTCTCCAACACCTGGTCGGAAAGCGACAGCGGATCTTCGATGGGTTCCAGATGCGTGGTCACGTGGCTGAACGGCACCACTGCCCTGATCTCGGCTTCGATCTGCTCCGCCAGGTCATGCCCGCGCTGCACCGTCCAGCTGCCCGGCACCAGCACGTGCATGGAGATGAAGGCCTGCCTGCCCGCCTGCCGGGTGCGCAATGCATGGAAGGCCAGCCCCTCCCGGCGGTACGCTTCCAGCACCGCCTCCACCGCGTCCAGTTGTTCCCGGGGGATGGCCTCGTCCATCAGGCCGGAAGCGGAGCGATGCAGCAGCTGCCAGCCCGTCCATACGATGTTCGCCGCCACCAGCAAAGCGATCAGCGGGTCCAGCCACAGCCAGCCGCTCACCCACACCAGCGCGACACCGACGATCACGCCCACCGACGTCCACACGTCGGTCATCAGGTGCTTGGCATCGGCCTCCAGCGTGATCGAGTTGTAGGCGCGTCCCGCCCGCAATAGTTCCCGCGCCGCGAAGAGATTGATGAGCGAGGCCAATACGGAAATGGCCAAGCCCACGCCGACCTCCTCCAGCGCCCGCGGATGCAGCAGGCGCTCTATGGCCGTATAAGCGATGCTCACGGCGGCCAGCAGGATGAGGAATCCTTCGAAGGCGCTGGAAAAGTATTCCGCCTTGCCGTGGCCGTATGCGTGCTTGTCGTCGGCCGGCGTCGCCGCCAGGGTCAGCATGGCCAGCGCCATCAGGGCGCCTGCCAGGTTGACGAAGGACTCCAGCGCGTCGGACAGCAGGCCGACCGAGCCGGTCAGCCACCAGGCCACGCCTTTTAGCAGGATGGTGGCGATGGCTGCAGCGATGGAAAGCCAGGCGTAACGCTTCAGCTGTACTGATGCCATTCCTATCTCTCCCGGGCTAACACTTCGACGTCGACATCTTGGAGGGGCAGCCGCTACCCCAGCAAGGAATGGACGAACCAGATGGTCGCGATGCCTGAACAGATCAGCACCACCTGCTGCACGGTATCGCGCAGCTCGGTGCGCTTGTGCAGGCCGGGGATCAGGTCCGCCACTGCGATGTAGATCATGCTCGATGCGGCGAGCGCCAGCAGATAGGGCACGATGCTCTGCAGGCCCTGCAGCGCAAAGTAGGCCAGCACGCCGCCGATCAGCGTCGCGGCGCTGGAAATGAGGTTCATCTGGAAAGCGCGCAGCTTGCTGTAGCCCGAGTGCAGCAGGATGGCGAAATCGCCCACCTCCTGCGGGATCTCGTGGGCGATGATCGCCAGCGCAGTGACGATGCCCAGGTGCACGTCGGTCAGGAAGGCGGCCGCGATGATGATGCCGTCCACGAAGTTGTGGAACGTGTCGCCGACGATGACCATGGTACCGCTGCGGCCGTGGTCATGCCCTTCGTGCTCCGCCGGCTCGTGTGCCTCGCAATTGGTATGGTGGCAATGGCGCCAGATCAGCACCTTCTCCAGCGTGAAGAAGATCAGGATGCCCAGCAGCACCATGGCGCTCACGGCCACCACGCTGGGCGCGCGCTGGATGGCCTCGGGCAGGATGTCCAGGAACACCGCCCCCAGCAGCGCGCCTATGGCGTAGCTCACCAGGCCGCCCAAGTATTGCGCGCGGGCGTTGAGCGCGAACAATGCTGCCGCGCTGACGCTGAGGATGCCGCCCAAAAGGCTGGCCAGGATGATCCAGGAAAATATGGTCATGGTGTATGGAACGATACGAGGCGCGTATTGTAACTTAAGCGTCCAGCGCCACGTCCTTGGTCTCGGGCAGGAACAGCAGCCCGACGGTGGAGGCCAAGATCAGCATGCCCACCAGATACCACAGACCGGCCAGCGCATCGCCCGCCTGCACCGACAGCAATGTCACCATGAAGGGCGACAGTCCGCCTATCCATCCCGCGCTGAGGTTGTGTGGCAGGGCCGCGGCAGTGTAGCGCGTGCGCGCGGTGAAGAGCTCGGCCAGCACCGCGGTCTGCGGCCCGGTGATGAGCGCCACGGCCACGACAGGCACGATCAGCAGCAGGAACAGCATGAGGCGGTTCACTTGTGTGTCGTCCGCCTTCTCCGTCCAACCCTTGGCCTTCAATTCGGCGATGAGCTCGGGCGCATGGAAGCCACGCACCTCCGCATCCGCGCCCACGTGTACCGTGACCTCCTGCCCATCAGGCTGCGGTTCCACGGCGTAGGAGACACCGTTCTTGGTGAGGAACTCCTGGTTGCGCTCACAATCGTTGGCCGCCTTGCGGAACGGGCTGTAGTCGCATTCATTGCCGTACAGCATCACCTCCACCTCATCGTTGAAACGCTCCAGCTGCGGGTTGCCGTAATGCTGCAAGGCCGTGAACACGGGCAGGATGGCGACCGCGCCGAGCAGCAGGCCTGCCAGCAGGATGGGCCTGCGCCCCACGCGGTCGGACAGCCAGCCGCAGAAGATGGTGAGCGGGAAGAGCAGCAGCGTGCTGGTCATCACCAGGGTGCTGGCGAGTTGCGCATCGAGCCGCACCACGCTCTTCAGGAACACGTTGGCATACACCTGCGAGGAGAAGAAGAGCAGCGAACCGCCCGCCGAGATGCAGAAGAACAGCAGGGCCATGCGCCCCAGGGTGCGACGGTCGTTCAGGCATTCGCGCAAGGGCGCCTTGGACACCGTGCCCTCCTCCTCCATCTGGCGAAACACGGGCGACTCCTCCAGGCTCATGCGGCTCTTGATCGAGATGAACAGCAGCACAGCAGAGAACAGGAAGGGGATGCGCCAGCCCCAGGCATGGAAATCGGCATCGCTCAGGAAGGCGAGCAGCAGCACGATCTGCAGGGTGGAGACCAGGATGCCCAACGGCCCCATCAGCTGCAGCACGCTGGTGTACACGCCGCGCTTGCCGTGCGGTGCGTGCTCGGTGAGGAACACCGCGACGCCCCCGATCTCCCCCCCCACAGCGAAGCCCTGCAGCAGGCGCAGCAAAAGGAGCAGCACGGGCGCTGCCAGGCCGATCTGCGCGTAGGTAGGCAAGAGACCCACCAGGAAGGTCGTGATGCCCATCAAGGCGATGGTCGCGATGAACACAGGACGGCGGCCGTGCTTGTCAGCGAGCGAGCCGAACAGCGCAGACCCCAGCGGACGCACCACCATGCCCAGGCCGAAGGTGGCGAGGCTCAGCAGCAGCGCTGCCACCGGATTGGCCGGCGGGAAGAAGAGCACGCTGAAATAGGTGGCGAGCGAGGCGAAGGTGAGGAAGTCGTACCACTCCAGGAAGGTGCCGAAGCAGGCGGCGATGACTACTTTGCGTTGAACAGGGGTGAGCGCTTGGGATGCGGTGTTCATGGAGGTGCTGTGTGATGCGTTCAGGGTCAAGCCAGCCAGATGAAGGTGCCCATGCGCCCCGTCACGCCGTCGCGGCGATAGGAGAAGAAGGCGATCTCCTGGTGGAAGGTGCAGAAATCGCCGCCGTAGACGCGCGTCGTGCCCAGCGCATTGAGGCGCTGGCGCGCCAGCAGGTAGATGTCGGCGTGGTACTTGCCCGGGTTGCGGTGCGGGACAAAAGCGCGTGTGGCCTGAGGGGCATGCGCGACGAAAGCGGCGCGCACCTCCTCGCCCACCTCGAACGCGTGCTGCCCAATGGCCGGTCCGAACCAGGCCATCAGCTTCTGCGGTGCGACATCCATGGCCTTCACGGTCTCTTCGAGCACACCCGCCGCCAGCCCTTTCCAGCCCGCATGCACAGCAGCGACCACGGTGCCCGCCTCGTCGCACAGCAGCACGGGCAGGCAGTCTGCCGTCATCACCACGCACACCGAACCGGACTTGCGGGCGATACAGGCATCCGCCCGCACTATGCAATCGGCCGCATCTGCATTCGCCACCGCCGTACCATGCACCTGCTCCAGCCACACCGGCTCGCTGGGCAAGAACGGCGCGAGCAGCTGGCGGTTGCGATTCACGCGCACCGGGTCGTCGCCCACGTGCAGGGCGAGATTCAGGCTTTCGTAAGGGACGGTGCTGACGCCGCCCTGGCGCGTGGTCTGCAGCGCCTGCACGTTGGCGGGGGCGGGCCAGTCAGGATAAATGACGTTACTACGAACATTATTCATAACTCGCCTCGTCTATGCTCTCCAGCAGCTCTTCCATGTCCTCTGGCAGAGGCGCGTCGAACTCCATGAGCTCGCCGCTGACCGGGTGCTCCAGCGCCAGACGCGTGGCGTGCAGGGCCTGGCGCGGGAAACCGTTAAGCAACTCACGCAGTTGCGGCACGCATTTCTGCACGCCTTTCCGGTAGACGGCATCGCCTACCAAGGGGTGGCCGATGTAGGTCATGTGCACGCGGATCTGGTGCGTGCGCCCTGTCTCCAGCCGGCAGCGCACCAGAGTACAGCTGGGGAAGCGTTCCTCGACGCTGACGTGCGTGATCGCCTCCTTGCCGCTCTCTATCGCCGCCATCTTGGTGCGTTGCGAGGGGTGGCGACCTATGGGCACGTCTACGGTGAGGTCCCGCTCCAGTTCGCCCCACACCAGCGCGAGGTATTCGCGTTTCACGCTGCGCGCCTGCATCTGGCGCACCAGCGCGGTCTGCGCGGTGATCGTCTTGGCGACCACCATGAGGCCGCTAGTGTCCTTGTCCAGCCGGTGCACGATGCCTGCCCGAGGCACATTTGCGAGCTGCGGTGCGTGATGTAGCAACGCATTGAGCAGCGTGCCCTGCCAGTTGCCGCTGCCAGGATGCACCACCAGCCCGACGTGCTTGTCTATGACGATGATGGCGTCGTCCTCATAGACGATGTCGAGCGGGATGTCCTCAGGTTCACAGGGTTGTTCGGAAGGATGTGTCTGGGGAGACACGCTGATGCTCTCGCCCCCCCACACTTTCTGCTTGACGCTGCCTGCCTTGCCGTTGACCGTGACCAGCCCCTGCTCTATCCAGTCCTGCAGGCGGCTGCGTGAGTAATCCGGCAGCAGTTTGACGAGGGCCTGATCCAGGCGCAGCCCGCCGTGTTCCAGCGGCACCTTCAATTCAATGAGGTCGGCAGACTCATCCTCTTTGTTATAATCGAGCAAATCTTCTTCGGGTTCCATCATGCGCAATATTTTAGCCGTTTTCCTCCTGTTCACGTTAGCCGCCTGCAGCACCACCCCGCAAAAAGACGACAAGACGGCCACAGCTGACGAGCTTTACGCGCAGGCCAAGGAGGCGATGGACGATCACGCCTACGAGCGCGCCATCAAACGCCTGGAGACCCTGCAGTCGCGCTACCCATACGGCCGCCATGCGCAGCAGGCACAGATGGAAGTCGCGTATGCCTACTACAAGCAGGGGGAAGCCGCGCCGGCGCTGGCTGCGCTGGACCGCTTCGTGAAGCAGTATCCGAACAGCGAGCATCTGGATTACGTGTACTACCTGAAGGGCCTGATCAACTTCAATGAGAACATCAACAGCCTGCTCGGCACGTTCTTCAAGCAGGACCCGTCCGAGCGCGACCCTGCCGCACTGCGGGACTCGTTCGATGCATTCAAGGAACTGGTGACACGCTTCCCGGACAGCAAGTACACGCCTGACGCGCGGTTGCGCATGCAGTACCTGCTCATCACGCTGGCAAAATCCGACATCCACGTGGCGAGTTACTACCTGCGGCGCGGGGCCTACGTGGCTTCGCTCAACCGCGCACAGAGCGTGCTGGTCAACTACCCGAACACGCCGCAGACACGCGACGCCCTGCAGATCATGGTGCAGGCCTATACGGAGCTCGGCCTCACCGACCTGAGCCGCGACACGCAACGCATACTCGAATCGAACGTCGCCAAGGACGGCATCAAGCCCTCGCAGTCCTACTTCCAGGAACATGAGACGCCCTGGTGGAAGTTCTGGGAATGACATGAAGTTCTGTGCGGAGTGCGGAGCCCCCCTGGAACTGCGCATGCCGCAGGACGACCATCGCGTGCGCCACATCTGCACGGCCTGCTCCACCATCCATTACCAGAACCCCAAGATCATCGTCGGCGCCATCCCCGAGTGGGAGGATGGGCGCATCCTGCTCTGCCGCCGTGCCATAGAGCCGCGTTACGGCCTGTGGACGCTGCCTGCGGGTTTCATGGAGAACGACGAGACGACCTGGCAAGGCGCCGCGCGCGAGACGCTGGAAGAGGCCAACGCCCGCGTGAAGATCCACGACCTCTATGCGCTGTACAACCTGCCCTACATCAACCAGGTGCAACTGCTGTTCCGTGCCACTCTGCTCGACCTGGATTTCTCACCGGGAGTGGAGAGTCTGGAAGTGCAACTGTTCACCGAAGAGGAGATCCCCTGGGACACGCTGGCCTTCCGTCCGGTGCGCTATGCGCTGCAGCACTTCTTCGCCGATCGCAAGACCGGGGAATTCAAGCTGCACACCGGCGACCTGGAAGCACCCCCGCGTAGCTAATTACTGCGCCTCCTGGTTGCGCATGAAGTCGGCCACCTTGTAGAAGGCCTCGGTCAGTTCCTTGCGCAGCGCCTCATCCTCCACCACTTCCTGCATGGCCTGGGTCATGCACATCATCCACTGGTCACGCTCCTCGCCGCCTATTGAGAACGGCAGGTGGCGCATGCGCAGCCTGGGGTGGCCGAACTTCTCCACGTAGAGCTGCGGCCCACCCATCCAGCCGGAGAGGAACATGAACAGCTTGTCTTCCGAGTTCTTCAGGCTGATGTGATGCATCTTGCGGATGCGGTGCGCCTCCGGCAGCTCATCCATTAGCTCATAGAAACGGTGCACCAGTTTGCGCACCCCGGCTTCGCCGCCGATGCGCTGGTAATGGGTGTTCTGGTTCTCACTGCCTTGCATCGCCTGCTCCCGCAAAAAATCTGCCGCTCAATTCTTCCAGCCCCAGTGTCTGCAGCATCTCGCCCAGCCGTTCCGCTGCACGCTTGCGCGGCAAGTCCTTGTAGCTGGCGATGATGAGCTCGTTCTTCATCGAATGCTCCCAGCCCACCAGCTCGGTCACCGTTACCTGGTAGCCGTGCGCCTCCAGCTGCAGGCAGCGCAATACGTTGGTCACATGGCTGCCGAACTCGCGCGTGTGGATGGGATGCCGCCACAGCTCCGCGAGCGGGTTCTTCAACGCCGCGCCCTTGTTCTTGCGCAGCACGGCAGCGACCTCGGCCTGGCAGCATGGCACCAGCACGATGGACCGTGCCTGCTTCGCCAATGCGAACCGGATGGCATCGTCGGTCGCCGTGTTGCAGGCATGCAGCGCGGTCACCACGTCCACCCTGGGGGGCAGCTTGTCGGAGGTGATGGAATCGGCCACGGACAGGTCGAGGAAGGACATGCCTTCAAAATCCAGCTGCTGCGCCAGTTCGCGCGAATGCGCGACCAGTTCCTCGCGGGTCTCGATGCCGTAGATGTGCGAGGCATCCTTGTGCGCCTTGAAGAACAAGTCGTACAGGATGAATCCCAGATACGACTTGCCCGCGCCATGGTCCACCAGCGTCACCGCCCCGCGCTCCTGCCTCGCCTCCTGCAGCAAGGGCTCGATGAACTGGTACAGGTGATACACCTGCTTCAGCTTGCGGCGCGAGTCCTGGTTCATCTTGCCGTCGCGCGTGAGGATGTGCAGCGCCTTCAGCAGCTCGATGGACTGGCCGGGACGGATCTCGGAATACTCGGGTTCTATCTTCTTTCTCATATCGGCATTATCCCTGAACTTTGTGGCGCGACGACGGTGCCAGCGCAGTAAGCAATTCCTGCGGCAACGGCGCAAGTTGTCCGCACATCGCGGAGGCGATCACCTCTGCGGCCAGACCTGCGGTGAGCAGGCCGCGCGTGCCGTGCGCCAGGCTGCAATACAACCCCGGTGCAGTCGCGACCCGGTGGGACGAAGTCCTCTGGTGCGGGAGCGACTGCAAAGCGCCTCCTCCCGCAATCGGCTGGCTTTGCCAGTAACTTGTCGGAGGTGCTACCTCGCCCACCAGCGGCGTCGCACCGGGCACGGAGCAGCGCACGCCGGCGCGGCCGGCCAGGGGTCCTGCGCCTCCCAGCGCCTGATGCAGAGACGGCATATGTGCCGTAATCTTGGCGAGGTTGTCGGCATGGTCGGTCTCGCGTATGTCCACCGCCTCGTCGTCGAAGGTGCTGGTCGCCCCTGCCACGTGCAGCCCATCTACGGCGGGCGCACAATATCCCTCGGCACACAGCACCATCTTCAGTCCTTCGCTCTCTGTCGTCGAAGGCAGCACGCTGATCTGTCCACGCACGGGCTGCAGCGGGAAGGCGGCGAACTGGCTCAATCGCCTCGCCTGATGGCCGCAGCAAACCACGACCTGCTCAGCTTCTATCTCAAAACCTGCGCCGCGCGCGCGCCATCCGCCCGCGGTCTGCTCCAGCGCAGTGACCTCTAAGCCAAACTGCAGCGCGATGTCCGGATGATCCGCCAGACGCGCGCAGACCTGAAGCGGTACCACCCAGCCGCCGGCGGGGAACCACAGTCCCCCCTGTGCCATGTCCATGCCGGCCACTTCCGAGGCCTTCTTCGCGTCCACAGCCTGCAGCAGGTGTGTGGGCCATTCCTGCGCCGCCAGCTTGCCTATGCGTTTGGCCTCCGCCTCGGTCGCTGCAAGCTGCAGCAGGCCACATTCGGCGCGGTTCACGCCATCCGCCGGCACCACTTCGTCGAGCATAGCCAGTGCATGGCCATAGGCAGCCAGCACGACGCGGTGCAACGCATTCATCCCCGCACCGAAGCGCGCGTGGAGGATGCCGCGAGGATTACCGGAGGCCGCACTGGCAAGCTGCGGCGCGCGATCGATGAGTGTGACCTGGACGCCGCGCTGCGCCAGGGCATGTGCAGCAGCACAGCCGGCAAGGCCGGCGCCGATGACGAGAGCGGTGCGGGGAGTCTCCCCTCTTCCGCTTGCGGGATAACCAGCGACTTGGCGGCTTTGCTGCCTAGTCGAATGGCTAGAGGCCTCATCAGAGGGGGCGCGGGCAGAAGGCAACATCCCGCGAACCATCTCGCGCTTGCGGCCGAAGCCCGGTACACGCTTCACCTCGAAACCCGCTTGCTGCAGGCCACGTCGCACCCAGCCTGCACTGGTGTAGGTCGCCAGCGTCGCGCCCGCGCGCGAGGCACGCGCGATGCCTGACAGCACGTCATCGCCCCACATCTCCGGATTCTTCGACGGCGAGAAGCCATCGAGGAACCAGGCGTCCACGCATCCCGGCTGCAGTTGCGGCAAGGCCTGCGCCACATCTTCCATCGCCAGCGTGAGCCGCACGCGGCCGTTCGCAAAACTCCAGCGGTTCCAGCCCGGTACGCGGCGATGCCAGCGCGACAGCAGTACATCAGCCTGCGCGCCCAGCTCCGGCCACAGCGCCAGTGCGGCGCGCAGCTCGTCATCGTTGATGGGGAATCTTTCGATGCTGAAGAAATCCAGGCTCGCACCGGCAGGCGCGGTCTGCTCGAACAACCGCCATGCACACAGGAAGTTCAGCCCGGTGCCGAAGCCCGTCTCGCCTATGCAGAAGCTCTCACCTGCCCGCAGGTCGGCGAAGCGTTCAGCGAGATCGTTCCCTTGCAGGAACACGTGATGCGTTTCCTCCAATCCCGAGTCGATGGAGAAATACACATCGCCGTAGCGATCCGAAAACGGCTGTCCGTCTTTCCAGTTGAGCATGGTCTCAAAACGACTCCGGCGGGATGAACCCGCCGGAAGTCTGTTACATCACTTCAGTCGATTACTTGGCAGCCTTGGCGTCAGCTTCGCATTTCTTCACGAAGCTGCTCTTGGCAGCACCCGCCAGTTTCTTCTCGGCGGCCTTGGCATCGCATGCCGCCACTGCGGAATCGGCTTCACACTTTTTCACGAAGCTGTTCTTGGCGGCGCCAGCCAGTTTCTTCTCGGCAGCCTGCGCGTCGCATGCGGAAGGAGCCGCAGCTGCGGTGTCCGCTTCGCACTTCTTCATGAAGCTGTTCTTGGCAGCGCCGGCAAGTTTCTTCTCGGTGGCCTGGTCTGCGCAAGATGCGGCAAAGGCGGCGTTGGCGACGAACAAGGTGGCGACAGCAGCGATGATCAGATTACGCATGTTTCCGGTTCTCCCTTTTGATTGAGCGATATATAGCGGACATCCCGCTAGGGCGCGGATTATAGCGTTTCCAACACCCGCGGCCGGGCAAAGATACGCTTTGTCTCTGCCCGTCCCTGCATCCCACGATCGAGGACCAGGAAAATCGACTATCCCTGTCTGGTACTACAGGCCGCGATAAATCTTCGTTAAGAACTCTGGTTATAATCGGCCTGCAGTCCGATCTAAAATCAAAAGAAAGGTGATGTCGTGAAATTCTTCGTCAAGATGCTCTCTGCTACAGCTCTGTTCTCCTGTGCCTTCGGTGCACATGCCTTGTCCGATCAGGCGACCCCGGACCAGTCTCCCGTCCCTCAGATGCCGCACACCCAGCCTGGTTTGCACTTGGTACTGAATGCTGGCATGACTTACGGTGGCGACAGCATCTACACCGCGACATACACCAGCGGCGGTTCAACAAGCATCAAAGCAGGGTCGTTGGTGCAATTGGGCATTGGTGGACTCTACCAATTCGAGAACAACCCTCTCGCCTTGATGTTAAGCGCCAACTACCACTTTGACAGCAGCACGGCATCTAATGGAGACATGTCATTCAATCGATTCCCGATCGAGGCACTTGCTTACTACACCGGCAAAGAACGTTTCCGTATCGGCGGTGGTATGCGCGTCGTCAATTCACCAGAATCGAGCCTCACCATAAACGGCGCCACGACCAAGTACACTTTTGACAATACCACTGGATTGGTGGTTGAAGTCGGTTACCAGATGGCACCTCGGGGCTGGCTCAACTTTCGCTTCGTCTCCGAGAAGTATCAGGTAAAGACATCGAACGGGATCAACGTATCTAATCAGGGATGGAAATCAGTCAACGGGTCGCACGTGGGCGTGAATTTCACCTACGAGTTCTGACCATCCGCTTCATCGGGGCATCCGCCCCGATGAAGTCCACACGTTCTATTTGTTTTTCTTCTCCGTTTTGGATTTTGCCTTGGGCTTTACCGCGCCCTTGGGCTTTTCCTGAGGAACCTTTCCTTCAGCTTTGGCCTTAGCGTCGGCCCTGCACTTCTTCACCGACTTGTTTCTGGCCTCACCGCTCAGACGCTTTTCATCCGCAGTCGATTCGCAATAGACATCGACCGGCACGGGCACCTGTGATCCTTCGTAGCATTTCCGGATATAGCTGTTCTTCGCTGCCCCGGCCAGTTTCTTCGATGCCGCCAGCGCTTCACAGGAAGTCGCCGATGCCTGTACCGTCATCTCGCACTTCTTCATGAAGTTGCTTTTGGCTACCCCCTCCAGCTTGCGATCCGTCGCCTGAGCATCGCACGACGCGGCTACAGCATTGCCGGCGAGAAAAAAGACCGAGCTCGATACCAAAATGAACAGGCTACGCATGATTCCTTCCTTTCGAGATTCAATGGTTGTTGGTGTTCAGCCTTCATCACATCCGGACCGCAGCATATTGTGCGGGCACGGCACCGTCAAACCCGGCCGCTAGCTTCTGACCGCCGCCCACCACCGTTCGCCCCAGCGGTGCAGGCACAGCCCCAATACGATGCTCGCCGTGCCCAGCCATACCTGCGGCAGCACCGCCTCGTCGTTCAGCCCATGCCCCAGCAGCAAAGCGAGCACGGGGGTGACGAGCGTGATGAGCGCGATACGACCCGCCTCCATGTGCTTGATGAGGTAGTAATACAGCACGAAGCCCAGCACCGAGCCGATCACCCCCAGGTACACGGTGGCAGCTACCGCGCGTACCGGCATCGCTGCGGGCACGTGGCCGTCCGCCAGATACCAGAAGCCGAAGAACAGCGGTAAGGCCACCGCCAGCGTGCCCAGCGTCATCGCTAGCGGCGGGCTGTCGTCGTCTATGCGCTTTAGCCATACCAATCCTAGCGACTGCGCCACCACGCCGCCGAACAGCGCGGCCAGGCCTAGCAGGGAGCCATCGCTCAGGCCGCCGCGGAACACCAACATCAGCCCCAACACGCCGAGCAGCATGCCACCCACCTTGGCGGGCGTGAGCGTCTCCTCCTTCAGCCACAGCATGGCTGCAAGGCTGGTGACAAGGGGCGACAGGCCGAACAGCACCGAGATCATGCCCGAACTGACGAACTGCGCCGACCAGTAGGTGAGCGCCATCGCGCCGAACATGCTCACTCCGCCCGCCACATAGGCCAGCAACGCCTTGCGGTGCAGCGGAAATCGCACACGGAACGCCGCCAGCAAAACCGCGCACAGCAGCACGCCGATCGCCATGCGCGAGAACACCGCGAAGCTGAAACCGACACCCAGCGCACTCCACTTGATGGCGAGCGGCGTGGTGGACCAGATCAGAATGACCGAGACGAATGCTGCTGGAAGCGACATGATGCTCTCCTCGGCTCGACGTACAGCCAGCAGCCCCACGAGCCTTGGAATGGGACGGCCGAAAACAAAAAGGCCACAGAGATCGTCTGTGGCCTTTGAAAGTCTTACTGCAAGAAACCTGAGCTAACTCTCCAGACCACCCGGCGCGCGATGCCACGCCTTGCGCAGATCTGCGCACGGGGCGACTCGGAAACGGCGGATGGGATGCATAGTGGTCATGTCCGGATTATCACGGCGGCAACGACGGAGTGTCAACCTCGCTACTTCGTATCTCTTCGTCCACACCTTCCCCTTCTGCTACAGTTCGGCCATGAGCAAACAGACCCTGGAACGCATCCTCCAAACGCAAGGCTTTGGCACCCGCAAGTGGTGCGCAGAACTGATCCACGATGGCGACGTCAGCATAGACCGCGTGGTCGTCACCGACCCTCGATCGACCTTCGAGACCGACGGGCTTGAATTCAGCGTGTACGACGAGCCATGGCGCTACCGCGAGCATGTGTACATCGCGCTGAACAAGCCCGCCGACTACGAATGCTCGCGCAAGCCCAGCCATCATCCCGGCGTGCTGTCGCTGCTGCCGGAACAGTTCGCGCGGCGCGACGTACAGCCCGTCGGGCGCCTGGACCACGACACCACAGGCCTGCTGTTGATGTCCGACGACGGCGCCTTCATTCACGCGCAATCCTCGCCCAGACGCCACATCCCCAAGGTGTACGTCGCCACCACACACGATGCAGTGACGCCGCAGCTGGTGACGCAACTGCTGGGTGGCGTGAAGCTGCACGACGAGCCTGCACCGCTCGCCGCCATCGTTTGCGAACAACTCGACACTCACCAGCTGAAGATCGTGCTGGAGCAGGGCAAGTACCACCAGGTGAAACGCATGCTGGCTGCTGCCGGCAACCACTGCACCGCATTGCGCCGCACCGAGATCGGCCAGCTCAAGCTCGATGCGCTGGAGCTGGCGGAGGGCGACTGGTGCTATCTGGACGAGGCGCAACGAGCCCTGCTGGTGGGCGACTAGCTACTCCAGCGGCAGCGCAACGATGGCCTTCATCACCCAAGTGTCGCGGGTGTTTACGAAGCCGTGCCCGATGCCGAAGTTGACGTCCCAGCCCTCCATTTCCACATCGGCCACCGCATACAAGGAGTGCGCCCGCTGATTGACTGAAAGCATGTGCGTCAACGCGCCGTATTCGCCGTAATACTCGAAACCGCTGCGCATCACCGCATTTACGCGACGGGTCAGTTTCATTGCGGGCGCGAACTGCGGCTGGTGGGTGACGTTGGCAGCCAGCCCCAAGTTCAAGATGGGGTTGAAACTCACCAGCCACTGCTCATCGCGGTAGCCGACGATGGGTCTGACCTCCATGCCGGAGAGGCTGTCCGACGTGCGCGGAGTATCTCGCCCTACCTCCACATTCAGTCCGTAAAAGAGCTTCCCCCCCTCTTCGCGCCGAGCGATGTACTTCAGACGCACGCGCAAGCCGTTGAGTAAGGTGTCGCCCGAGGGCGTGAAGGCAAGGGGGACGTACAACCCGGCCTCCAAAGTATCGCTGAGTCCGTATGAGAATTCCGGCGTGATCTGCATCACATGGTGCGATGTCATCTGCCCGGCATACTCCGGCAAACGCTGCCCTTCGAGGGTGTAGTTGATGTGCTGCTCCAGCCCGAATGCGCCCGGGGCATTCAGCTCCTCGGTATAAACCTGGATCTCGTCAGGCGCCGCCAACGCGCCATGCATCACGCACATCAGCATGCAGAATGGGATCAGCTGCCGCCCAAATCTCAGTCGTCCGCACGCGCGAACGTCAGAGTCATCTCGTCGAGCAAGCCGCATCTCTGCATCTCTCTGGTCGGAAGAAAGTGCAGTGCATTTAACTTGTACAGGGGAGTTCGGTCAATCACCGGGAACAGGTAGGTGGAGCACGCGACGCATGGAGGCGCGCGATCAGTCCGCCTGCCCGGTATCCGCGTAGCGGCAACAAGTCTCGCGGATGAACAGCGTAGCGATCAGCCCTAGCAACGAGAAACCCAGCAGTATGGCTATCCCGGCTCGATAGTCGCCCACGCCGGCAGACGCCCCGCTGCCTGCATGGGCACGGTCTATCGCCCATCCCACCAGCGGCTGCATGATGGCGGTGCCCATGAAGGCGCCGACGTTCACCACACTGGTGGCAATGCCCGACAGCGCGTGCGGGTTAACCTCCTTGGCGGCAGACCAGCTCAGCGTGAAGCTCGCCACAAAGAGCCCCATCGCAAGGAACAACGCGTAACCCACGAAGCCGGCAAGCGGCACACCGAACAGCAGCGGTAGCCAGCACAGGGTGTAGCCCAGCGCCCCCGCCACCATCAGCGGCTTGCGCCGCCCCAGGCGATCCGAGAGCGTGCCGACGAAGAAAGCGCCGACAGCGAACCCCGCCAGCAGCAAGGTGGTGTGGTTGGCAGCAAGCGCGCGGTCCATGCCGTACACGTCCCGCAGGAAGGGCACAGCCCACAGGCCGCCGAAAGCGAACAAGGAACCGGCCAGGCCCATGTTCACCCACAGTCCAGGCCAGGTGGCACGGTTCTTCAGAACGACCAGCAGCCCGTCGTACCAGTGACCTTCATGCTGCGGATGGGCGGCCTTGCCGTCCAGTTCGCGCAGGCTGGGCAGTCCGACCTCCCCTGGATGCTCGCGCACCAGCCACCACGCGAGCGCTGCCAGCAGGAGGGAGAACACGCCGATGGCCTCGAACGCGCTGCGCCACGACACATAGGTCAGCGCCCAGGCCAGCGGGGCTGCGGCGAGCAGCGAACCTGCGTTGCCGAGCAGGATAGTCGCTCCGGTCATGGTGGCGAAATGACGGTCGTGGAACCAGGCGGCATTGAGCTTGAGCAGCGCGATGAAAGTGACCGACACACCCAGCCCCACCAGCACGCGGCCGGTAGAGGCGAGCGCGAGCGTGTCGGCCATGCCGAAGAAGAGCGAACCCAGGCCACCGATCAGGCCGCCTATGGCCACCACGCGCCTTGGCCCCAGCGTATCCACCAGGATACCGGTGGGGATCTGCATCACCATGTAGACGTAGAAATACGTCGCCGCCAGACCGCCCAGTTCAGCAGCCGAGGCGTCGAACGCCTGCTGCAGGTCGCCCGAGATCGCGGCCGGGGCGAAGCGGTGGAAGAACGACAGCACATAAGCCAGGCCGACGACGACAAAGGCGGTCCAGCGCAGGCGGGAAAGTTGTTGCGATTGAGCGATGTTCAGCATGGAGGTCGATCCCACCCGGACTGGCCGGATAGGTTCACACGGATCGAAGCGGGATATTGGCTTAGGTCACCCTGCCAGGGCATCGGCGATCATCTGCTGCAGCTCGCCTCTGTCGTACAGGTCCTTCATGATGTCGGAACCGCCGATTAGCTCACCCTTGATGTAGAGCTGGGGGAAGGTCGGAAAATCGGCGTAGAACTTCAGGTAGTCGTACACGCCCCTGTCTTCCAGCACGTTCACCGCGACGAATCCCACGTTGCACGCCTTGAGCACCTGTGCGGCGCGTCCCGAAAAACCGTACTGCGGGAACTGCGGCGTGCCTTTCATGTACAGCACGACGGGATTCTCGGTGACGGTCTTCCTGATCTGTTCCAGTGCGATCTGTTTCTCGTCCATGTTCTTTCCTATTTGCGGTCTGCCCACTGCGCAGGCGTATAAGTCTTCATCGACAGGGCATGGATGAGTTCCATCCTGTCGCCCAATGCCTGGAACACCAGCCTTTGTTGCTGAAGCATCCCCTTGCCCTCAAAAGCCTTGCTCACGATCACCGCATCGAAATGACGGCCGTCGCCGGTAACCTCGACGTGCTCGCATTCCACCCCCTGCTGGATGTATGCCCTGACGTCCTCAGGTGTCACTTTCATCCGTACGCTCACAGGATCGCGTCGGTCCTGCGCAGGCGGTCAGCGACGACACGCATGACGTGCAGCGCCACGTTGGGCGTCTGCTGGATGAGGAAATTGAAGCGACGGCGATTGATGGACAGCACTCTGCAATCGGTCTTCGCCACCACCGAGGCCGAACGCGGCCCTTCGTCTATCATGGCCATCTCGCCCAGGATGGCGCCCCGCTCGGCGGTCTCCACCACCCTGCCGCGCACGATGATCTCGGCCGTACCCGACATGAGGACATACATCACCTCGCCCGGCTCACCTTCCTTGAACAGAGCCTGCCCCGCGGGAAGCTCATGCAGATCAGTCTCGTGACGAAACAACTCAGCCAAATTCATATTACCGTCCCCATGATTTCTAGGTGATTCCATGTTATCAAAATGGTGCGGCCGCTCACTGCAGCCGGTTCGCGATTATCCCGTAGATGGTCCCATGGACGTGCAGTTTTTTTGAATGACTGCAGCGAGGGCAGCCTTGACGTCTGGTATAAACTCCGCTCGTCTACTTCCTTCCATGTCGGAGCCACGATGTCCAAAACGCCGCTGAACCAGACCACACTCGACCAACTGTTCCATGAAGCGCGCACCCTCAACGCATGGCAGGACAAGCCCGTCGCTGATGACCTGTTGCACCGTCTTTACGAGACTCTGCGCATAGGTCCCACCGCCATGAATTGCGGCCCCGCACGCATCGTGTTCGTGAAATCCAGGGCCGCCAAGGAGAAACTCAATGAGGCGCTGATGGAGGGAAACCGCGCCAAGACCATGGCGGCCCCCGTCACGGCCATCATCGGTTATGACACACGCTTCTTCGAACAACTGCCCAAGCTCTTCCCCAACAATCCCAACGCCCGCGCCATCTTCGAGAACAACGCTGCGCTCTCCGATGTCAGCGCCTTTCGCAACGGTACGCTGCAGGGTGCTTATCTCATCCTCGCGGCACGCGCGCTGGGACTGGACTGTGGCCCGATGTCCGGCTTCGACAACGCAGCGGTGGACAGGCTGTTCTTCGAGGGCACCAGCGTAAGATCCAACTTCCTGTGCAATCTCGGTTACGGCGACGTCAGTGGCACTTATCCGCGCAATCCGCGACTGTCGTTCAGCGAGGCCTGCCGCATCACCTGATGGGTCCGGCCTGTTTGGCCGACGCAGTGTACAATCGACATCAAAGGGATTACGGCTTGAATCTCAGGGGCCGCCTGAATGCAGGACTTCAAAGCAGCTCGACGCAATGACAACAAGGAGCAGATGATGACCAAGTTCGCAAAGGCAGTGAGTACCGCAGTGGTGGCGACCATGATCGCCGGACTGTACGGATGTGGCGAAGAAAAGCAGGCTCCGCCCTCACCGCCCCCAGCTCCGCCCGCGCCCACAGTAGGTGGTTCGATCTCCGGTCTGGCCGGCGGCGAAGTGGTACTCCAACTCAACGGCGGCGACGATCTCACCGTCAAAGCCAACGGCAAATTCAAGTTCCCCAAATCCTTGACCAACGGTGCTGCTTATGCCGTCACCGTCCTCACTCCTCCCTCCCAGCCGGTCAAACAGACCTGCGCGGTCAGCCAGGGCGAGGGCAGCATGACGGGCAAGCCAATCAACAACGTCGCAGTGACTTGCACCACCAACTCCTACGCCATCGGCGGCACGGTGAAGGGGCTTGCAGGCAAGGGACTCGTGCTTGAACTCAAGGGCGTAAAGGAAGTGACCATCGCCAAGAACGGCAATTTCGTCTTCCCGGACACCCGTCTGCCGGACGGCAGCGAGTACAACGTCGCCATCAAGAAGACGCCGGCTGGACAACGTTGCGAGATCGAATCCGTCAGCACCGCGCCCGACCGCGACACCATCAACATCGTCGCCGTCACCTGCAAGAAACGCCGCTGATAGTCACACCTCACGAGCCTCTGATCATGCCCCGGATGAGGTCTGACCAGAGACTCTCCCCACCAGCAGAATGTTTCTAGTCTGAAAAACCGACTGCATGAAGAGGAACTGGCTAACTACATGCATCGTCCTTCTGTTTACGGCTTGCGGAGGGGGGAGCAGCACACCTGACGCATGTTCAGGTTGCTCATCCACAGCAAGATGGTTGAATGGGATAGTCTGGAGCGGATCTCAGTATGTCGCGGTCGGAGGCGAGAGTGTCAACGCCACTACGCCGAAGGCTGCCATTCTTACCTCGCCGAATGGCAGTGTCTCCACCCCCAGACTGCCAAACTCAACGATAAGTGAACTCAACGATGTCACCTGGAGCGGAGGGCTGTTCGCAGCGGTTGGCTGGGATGGAGCCGTCATCACCTCACCGGATGGCATCACGTGGACGACACGCTCTTCCGGGCTGACCTACCCGCCAACTGCGTTCAACACTGCATTGAGGGAAATCGCCTGGAGCGGAACTCAATTCGTGGCCGTTGGCGGCTATCAGGAGACAGGGGTAACCGCGACTGTCTCGACAGGGCAAATAATCACATCACCAGATGGGATCAGCTGGACGGTACGCGCACCTGCTGCACCAGCAGTATTGAATAGCGTCGCTTCGAACGGGATACAAAGTGTAGTGATCGGCGCGTCGGGAACCATCCTTGCCTCATCAGACGGCGCCACGTGGGCTGCACAGGCTTCCGGAACCGGCAACGCCCTCTACGGTGTCGCCTGGGGAAATTCGAAGTTTGTGATCGTGGGCGCGTCAGGCACGATCCTGACTTCGCTTGATGCAATAACCTGGACCGCACAAATATCCGGAACAGCAAATGACTTGTCCAGCGTAACTTGGAGCGGCACAAAATTTCTTGCAGTCGGAGGAAGCCCTGCAAACGTTTTCCTGACGTCAGTTGACGGTATCACCTGGACAGCCCAGACACCACCGCTGACATTGCCGTTGCATGACGTGGCAGGAAACGGCCTTCAATTCGTCGGTGCGAGCACAGATGGCACTATGAGTCCATTTTCGTATCCCTGATCACAGGCTGACGTTCCCTGCACAACGACGGCCAAGCCAGACTTCACGCATTCGCAGCTACCGTCAGTACTATGGTCCGCCCACATCCCCCGTTTTGGAGTCCCGCATGTTCTTTGGCGATGTACCCGTGACCGACCTCGGCCGTGCCGAGGACTTCTGGGGCAAGGTGATCGGCCTGAAGGAGGTCAAACGCGGCGAAGGCTACCTGGACCTCGATTCAGGCTCCGTCATCCTCCGCCTGGTGCAGGTGCCGCAAGTCTCGCGGCCTGTGACGGTGCGTGTGAGTGTGCCCGACGTGCAGCGCGCATTCGACCTGCTGATCCGGTCCGGCGGACGTGCACTCTATGAAGCTCAGCGCACACCCGCGCTGGAACTGGAAGCGCATGTCGCCGATCCGGACGGCAATGCCGTCATCGTGTGGCGCGAACTGACTGAGGATGAATACGGCTTCGTGCCGGAACTGCCCAAACACGGCGAATGGCACGGGGATGCAGAGAAGTTGTTCAACGACCTGCTGGCCTTCGTCCCCGCCCTGTTTCGCGGCATGGCGCGCCGCAAGGTCACCAAGGTCATAGAAGAGCTCGCAGGCTACGACCGTTCCTCCGTCACCCGCAAGCACGTGATACGCGGCTACATCATGGCCAGTGCCAAGATCAAGCGCGACCGCCTGATCGAACCGTTGCGCCAATGCGGCATCGCCCCGAACGACTACAGGGAGGAGTTCGACTCCTGATCCTCAGGCAGAAGCGCCACCACAGTCGCGCCTGAGGCCTTGTCCAGTCCAAACTGGAGTTCGCAATACTCGGTGTTCTCGCTGACGGGAGTGGGATCGCCATCGCAGCTGCATCCGCCGATCACGCTCTCATAGAAGATCCCCGCGCGCACGCGGATCAATCCCCTCTCCTCGCTCACCCCTCTGATCACGACCGCAATCCGTCCCTGCGTCACATGGCTACCGATCGATAGCCCCTCCTGCAGAGGCAACTGGTCGGCGAACTGCGCGACCTCCTGCTTGAAGACCGCCTCGAATTCCGACGTACCCCAGGCATTCAGCGATCTTTCGAGCTTCATCATGTAGTCCCCTCTTCCATGCAGTCATCATCAGTTGCAACGTGAACTTTGGGTATCTGATTCAATGCTCGCGATGCCAGATCAGCGCGCCGTCCTTCCACACTTCCTTGACGCGGTGATAGGGCACGCTGTGTGTCACACCGTCTTCGTCAGTCACTTCGAAACCGAAGTGGCTCTCCTCGTCTGGCCGCACCTCGGCCAGCGGAACATACACGAGACCGTCACGCCCGTGGTCTAGGTAGCCTATCCTGAACTCGCCGCGCCCGAACTTGGGATCCCAGCGGATGCGGCCTAGCAATTCGTGCAGCGGGATCATGTTCCTCTCCTCATCACCTGCCTTGGCAGGACGACACATGCGAAAAGGCCCGCAAAATCGCGGGCCTCATCGTCGATCGCAGATGCAGTCAGGGGAAGGGCTGAGGCCGCGGCGTGGCGTTCGTCGAAGGCGGCAGGATGGGCAGCTTGAAATCCGGCTGCTTGCCAGTCAGCGTCTTCAGGAAAGCGACGATGTCCGAGATCTCCTTCTTGCTGAAACGACGGCCGAGCTGCAGCTTGCCCATGGTCTCCACAGCCTGTTCCAGCGTAGTGGCTGCGCCGTCGTGGAAGTAGGGATAGGTCAGCTCGACGTTGCGCAGGGTAGGCACCTTGAACTTGAAGCGATCCTCTTCCTGCTTGGTGACGGCGATGCGGCCTTCCGCCTTGCTCTTGGTCTGGTAGGTCCCGTGCACGCCGAACTTCTGGAACGACGAGCCGCCCACCGCCGGACCATAGTGACAAGACACACAGCCTGCCCCCTTGAAGAGCTCATAGCCTGCCACCTCCTGGCCGCTCAGCGCCTTCTTGTCCCCTTTCAGCCAGTAGTCGAAGCGGGAGTCCGGCGTGACCAGGGTCTCCTCGAAGGCGGCGATCGCATCGGTCAGCTTGTCGATGTTGATCTCATCCTTGCCGTACACCTGCTTGAACTCCTCGCGGTACTGGGGGATGGAGACCAGTACCGCGACGGCCAGTGTATGGGCGAAGGCCATCTCTCCCGGATTGGCGATCGGGCCGCCCGCCTGTTCCTTGAGGTTCTTCGCGCGGCCATCCCAGAACTGGGCAAGGTTCATGCTCGAATTAAGTACGGTCGGGGCGTTGATGGGCCCCTGATGCCAGTGGTCGCCCACGGAAGTCTGCAGGTTGTCCGAGCCCCCCATGCTCAGGTTATGGCAGGAGTTGCACGAGATGAAGCCGGATTTCGATAGCCGCGGGTCGAAGAACAGCTTCTTGCCCAGCTCGACCTTGGCTGTATCCTTTACGGTGACCGGTGCGATGGGCTGGATGGGCTCACCTGCCGGAACCGCGGCCTGAGCAGCAGGCGACAGGGTCACGGCGGAGACCAGCACTGCGAGGAAAACGGGAGTGTTCATGTGCCCTCCTTGGACTCGGAAGAAGAACGATGCTCCGCAGCCATGCAGGCAGGACTGGATCGGATATGGACTGCGAAGCGCGAGGCGCCATGCTATTCGCGGCCCGCTGCTGCCTCAATACGGTCAACTAAGTACTATGCCCTGGCCATTTCCTGAAGCACAGCCTTCAGCAACTGCCAGCTACGCGCCACCGATTCGATCTCCACACGCTCGCCGGGCGCGTGGGCGCCGCGGATGTCGGGGCCGAAGGAGATCATGTCCAGCTGCGGATGGCTGGCTGCGAGCAGGCCGCATTCCAGACCGGCATGTATCACCTGCAGGGAAGCGGGCTGGCCGAACTGCGCCGCGTACACGCGCTGGCACAACGCGAGCAACTCGGACGATGGGTTGGGAGTCCAGCCCGGGTATGCACCTTCCTTCCAAGCGCGCAGGCCGTAGCCTGCGCCAAGAGAGATGAGCTTGTCGGCCAGCACGTCCGCACGACCGTCGTGCAAAGAGCGCACCTTGTAGGTCGCGCGGAAAGCGCCGTGTTCGAGACTCACCACGCCCAGGTTGTCGGACGTATCTACCACGCCGGGGAAGTCCTCGCTCATGCGCGAGACGCCGCTCGCAGTCGTGTCCAAGAAAGCGAGCAGGCGGTCCTGATCCGCGTGAGCGATGGCCATGAACGCAGGCATGTCGTCATGCGCACACGCGAACGACACGTTGGCATCCTCCTCGGCGTAACGCTGTCTCCAGGCCTCGTGCCTGTGTCGCACCCACTCGTCTATGGTCGCTGCGATCACAGCAGGCAAGGCACACACCGCATACGCTTCACGCGGGATCGCGTTGCGCGCGGTGCCCCCTTTCATCTCGACAAGGCGCAGATCGGTGAGCGCAGCCAGGTCGCGCAAGGCCTCGGCCAGCAGCTTGATGGCATTGCCGCGCACGAGGTGGATGTCTATACCGGAATGACCGCCGCGGAGGCCGGACACGTCGAAACGCAGCAGCGCGTATGGCAGTTCCTGCCGCTCGCAATCGTGCGCCACCTCCACGTCCACGCCGCCCGCGCAGCCCAGATAGAAGTGTCCCCACTCCTCTGTGTCCAGATTGATGAGCCTTCTGCCCTGCAGGGTACCGGCAGCCAGACCGCGCGCGCCGTCCATACCCGACTCCTCGTTCACCGTGAGCAGCACTTCCAGCGGCGGATGCACGAGACCAGGTTCCTCCAGCGCGGCCAGCGCAAGCGCCACTCCTATGCCGTTGTCCGCGCCCAGCGTCGTGCCCTCCGCCACCACCCACCCGTCGCGCACCACGGCATGGATCGGGTCGCGCTCGAAGTCGTGCTGCGTCCCGGCATTGGCCTGGCAAACCATGTCGAGGTGCCCCTGCAGGATCACGCCGGGCAGGTGCTCGCAACCTGGACTTCCCGGTTTCCTCAGGATCAGATTGCCGGCCTCGTCCACGACCGCCGAGATGTGGCTTGCATGAGCCCATTCGATGAGCTGTTTGCGCAGCGCCGCCTCATGCAATGAGGGACGCGGTATGGCGCACAGCGTGGCGAAGTGCGCCCAGACGGTGCGCGGTTGCAGGTCTTGCAGATCAGCGGGGATCGTCATTTTGGAGAACATCCAGGATACGTCGTGAAGTGAGTGGGATGTGGGGATCGCGGAGACCCGCCTCACACTTTCGCAAAGCGCTCCTAGCGATACACCATCCCGCCGCCGGTCGCGTTCCACATCATCCGCCGCTGCGCTTCCATGGCGTCGATCTGAGCCTGGTTCAATCCTTGCCCCTGTGGATCTATGGTCCGCCCGCGCGACGCATCGCTGCCCGGGGTATATCTGTTCATACCCTGAGGTTTGACGACAGCCATGCCCTTGGGCGGCAGTGCCACCTGCATGCCCGGCGCCTTCACAACCTCCATGCCACGGGGAGGCTGTGCGATCTCCATGCCGGGCGCCTTGACCACCTCCATGCCGCGGGGTGGTTGCACTATCTCCATCCCCGGAGCCTTGACCGCTTCCATCCCACGGGGCGGCTGCGCGATCTGCATCCCAGGTGCCTGCACCGCTTCCATACCGCCGGCCAAGGAAACCTCCGCGCACAGCAACAGCCCGGCGGCCACTGAAAGTTTCAACGTACTGACGTTCATCTCGTTCTCTCCTGAAAAGTATGGGTATGCAGCGCTTCCATTCTATCAGCGATGCACACTCGACTACCTTGTCCTGCTACTTGCAGCCGACCAGCGAGCGTCCTAGTCTGGTTGCGATCACACCCGATCACAAAGGAGGACGACATGGCCACCACCCCGACCCTGCACGGTATCCCCGTCAAAGTGAACGGCGCCTTCCCGCAGATCGGCGAAGCGGCGCGCCCCTTCTTGCTGGTGGACAAGGACCTCAAGGACATCACGCTTGCCGCTTTCGGCACCAAGTACAAGGTGCTGAACATCGTGCCCAGCCTGGACACGGCAACCTGCCAGGCCTCGGCGCAGCGCTTCAACAAAGAGGCAAGCAGTCTCGCCGACACTGTCGTGATCAACATCTCCGCCGACCTGCCCTTCGCCCAGACACGTTTTTGTGCCAGTGAGGGGCTGGACAACGTGACCAACCTTTCTGTGATGCGAGGAAGGGAGTTCCTGCGCAACTACGGCGTCGAGATCGCGGACGGTCCCCTGGCCGGGCTCGCAGCGCGCGCAGTGGTCGTGTTGGACAGGAACAACGTGGTGCGCTACACGGAGATGGTCGGCAAGATAGAGAACGAGCCGAATTACGATACTGCGTTGGCGGCGCTGAAAGCGCTCTGATGGGCGACTGCGCAGGGGGGCGGTCTACCGCGGCTCCTGCAGGGGCTGCGAATCAGGCCCGTGGAGCCCTATCCTGACCTTGTCGTAGTTCATGCACTCATCAAGCTCGCGATCCCGGTGGTATTCCGAAAGGCGACGCGCACCCCGCTCATCCTTCTGCTCGATCATGTCCTGCATGACAGCATCGTAATAGGCCATCACTTCCGCACGACATTGTGCGGTGGTCTTACCGCTGTCGAAGTCCGTTTGAACGACATGGGGTGGGATGGCCTTGTGTTCTGTCACGTAACGATGACAACCCGCCGCCGCTCTATGGTTCTCCAGGCGGTCACATTCGGCATGGCTGGCGATACCTTTTTCGCTGGCTAGATCGTAGCCGCGCATCAAGTTGTAGGCTGGCTCATTGATGCGTTTGCCGTTCTTGTCCCGATATACCCGCTCCATGCCGTCTTCCGAGAACGAGTACCCGAAGAGCTCGACTTCTGTCTTTCCGGACTGCAGAGCCGGCTGCACGACCCAGATCAGGAGGTAGGCGACCAGTCCCGCCAACCCGAACAGGAAGGCGCGAGACCATCCGCTGGATGGTCGGTCAGCTTGTCTTGGCTTCATAGTCACCTTAGAAGGAAATGGGTTGGATCATCGAAATGTACTCCGCTAGCTGCCTTCCGGCACATGGTCGCTGTTGTCCATCAGGCGCGCGATCTTCCAGCTGCCTCGCTCGCGCCGGACGATGAAGAGCGATTTTCCTTCCTCCTCGATCGCCTCCCCGCCAGCTTTCGGCGTAGCACGCAATTTGTAGCCCGCCCAGAAATATCCCAGATCTCCTGACACTTCGACTTCCGCGAGCGTCGTCTCGCTCCTGATGGCGTAATCCTTGAACACCATCTTATAGAGCGGGCGAATGGCTTCTTTGCCCCGCACCACCGGCTGACCCCATGGCATCACCACTGGATCATCGGTGAACAGTGCAAGCAGCGCATCGACGTCGCCCGTGAGCCATCCTGCACGCCAGTCTTCCGCAAGCTTTCTGATCGCCGCGATATCCTCGCTATTCCTGTTCATCCGCAACCTCCTGAGTTCTGCTTACTCCTCAATCGCTACCGAACAGAAACCGGCCGCGAGCCTCCCTTGAACGACTCGAAGCGGAGCGCCACCCCTGCCGAGCTCACCTTCTTGTAGTACTGCGCGATATCGCTGTTGTAGCCGGTCCTGCCCCAGAGCACGAAGGGGATGCCGAAGAAGTCGTGCAGCGGGGTGATTGCGAGTTCGACCGTCACCGTCGTGTAGCGGAAGGGCTGGCTGTTGCCGGTCTCCAGTTCCAGCGCGATGTCATCCAGGAAATACTGGCCGATCTCTTGCTCTCCCCGCACATGAATGCCGCTCACCTGGTTGATCCGGGTGACCGAGCGCGAAGCTTCCCACGGCATGTATTGCTCGATCTGCTTCTGGAACACCCATCCCCGATCCAGATATTTCCTGAAGGCATAACTCAGTGTCCAGTCCGCAGCCACATGTTGGTGTTTTCCCGCCAAGCCCAAGTAGTCCCACCCTCGGCTGAGATAATCCTTGGCGAACTCCGGATTGTTACCGGGGCTGTTCGCCACAGCGTTGAAAGATGGCAGCGAATCGACCGCCTGACCGTTCGACTCATGGGCGTATTCGAAATCGATATATGAGTTGACCTCATCCTTGGTCGCCACAGTCCCATCCAGGAGGTGCCGCACGAAGAACTTGGGATTGAATCGCTTGGCGATCACGGGCGCAGAATCGCGTGTCCCGATGTATTGCCCGAACCTGCCGGTGAACGCGAAATAGGGCAGCCAGCTGCCGTTGCCCTCCTTGAAGCGTTCATATGCGATCGGGTGCTGCACCGAAACCAGGAAATCCATGAACGCCTTGTCATCGCTGTCCTTGGTGTAGCCCACGCGGTTGGGCTCGTGCGCCTCCAACAGCACCGCTTGTTCTTTAGGCGGATCATTCTCCGCAGCGTGACACGAAACCGCCCTTAGTACCGCCAGACCGCAGATGATGCCAGCAACAAGCACTCTCCTTGCCATCTTGCTCCTCCTCTCTTTAGAACACACAAATCAGCAGCGCCTGAGCCTCGCGGCAAGTTCCAGCAGCGAGCCGTTCCAGTACCACACCAGACCGCACATCCAATAGAGGCTGAGCGATGCGGGGGCATTCGCCCACCGCATCAGCTCCAGCGCGACAGGATCCTTGAGGGACCAGTACAGCGCGTAGCAGCCATCCACCGTCCACCAGGTCGCGAACAGCATCAGCGGAAAGTCGCGCCACCTTCTCTTGACCATGACACGCATGGACCAGCTCGCGGTGAGATACGCGAACAAGGCCATGATGAGGCTGATGGCGATGTCCCAGTCTGGCGCCTCATAGTAGAACGATCCCCATATCAACAGGAAGACGCCGACAGCCAGCGTGAACAGCTTCCACGGCCGCGTGAGTTCATTCAGATAAGCAGAGTAGTCCTTGCTCATGATCGCTCCAATCTTGTTGTTTCCAGTCAAATCAGAATGCCAGCGCCCCGCCCTGACAGGCGGCCTCCTCGTCCAGTCTCAGTACGGTCGGCAGCAGATCAAGCCCAGTTCGTGTCTCCAGCGCCGCCGCCCGCTCCTTCAACTCCTCCAGCGGGATGTCTATGGGTTTGCCCACCGCAGCGAAAGCGATGATGTTTCCGCTCTTGCAGCGCGGGAACATCACCGCGCGATCATCGAAGGCCGACTCGATGTGCGCGAAGCCCCCCTTGCGGCCATGGCTCACGCCAACCAGGTTGGCCACCAGCAAGCCTTCGTCGCTCAGGCGCGTGCGGCAGGCCTGATAGAACGGCAGCGTGTTCAGCTCGCCAGTATGGCCGTGCTCGTTAAAGCCATCCACCATGATGAGATCGAAAGTCTCATGCGTGTTGCGCACGTAGTCGGCGCCATCCCCGACCACGATCTCCATGCGTTCGGGATCCACCGGTAGACGAAAGGACTCATGCGCCACCTCGACCACGCGCGGCTCGATCTCCACCACCGTGATGTGCGTGAGCGGACATTGGTGGTACAGGTACTTGGCCAGCGAACCTGCGCCCAGGCCGATCAGCAATGCCTTGTCCGGATAGCAGCCTTCATCGCGCGTTATCCGTGCAGAATGCGATGCAACCGTGCCACCGACCTTACGCAGCAGCAGACAGGCCATCATCACCCTTGTGTACTCCAGCGCCAGGTCCCAGGGCCGCTCCACGCGCATCGCCCCCTGTGTGAACGCCGCCTCGAAGTGCAGCGTACGCAGGCCATCCTTTTCCCTTACCTCTATCGAAAAACCCATCTGAATCCCGTTGATGAGGAAAAAGTTCCTCTATTGAAAAACCGAAAGGGGGCGGAAGACCGCCCCCTTTCGTCGCCCGTGGCCCTCAGATCACTTCGGCGGATTCGCGCGCAGCGTGGCGTCTGCGCTCTGCAACGCGCTCATAGCGCGGTCCAGCGCCTCAATCTCGGTACGCAACGACTTACGCACGTTCGCGTCGTTCTCCTTCTTGAGGGCATCCTCCTTCTTGTTGATGTCCCTCTTCGTGTTGTCTATGTCCTGTTTGCTCTTGTACAACGACTTGCCGTAGTTGAACTGCACCAGGAAAGCCGATTCCAGATCGGGTGGGCACACCTGGTAATAGTACATGCCCTGCTCACCAAGAGAACGCCCCTTCTCCGGCGCGCAATAGCCACGTATACCCTTGTCGTAACCTTCGTAATAGGACGTGCTGTCGGGAGTGACGTGATATTCGGCGCAAGCCTTGCGATGGTCGCCCAAACGCATCCTGGTCTCCCCTTTCATGCCGTCCTCCAACCCGATGTCGCGCCAGTTGGCGGACATACACTCGTCCTTGTTCATGGATGCACAACCGGACAACCCCAATACGCCGGCCATTGCGGCCGACCACAGCAAACGTCTCATCATTCCCCCGTTATAGAAATAGCTACAAGAAAGACTTGGAAGGCGCAGCACGTCCATGGGCAGGTACTGCCTACTCCCCATTGGCAATCATATCGGAATTCGCGCGCACCGACCCGCCTGAGCCGCCTCCTAACCTCCTTGATCCTGGACCGACAACGCCTGGCCGGTAGCGTAGAACTGCCCGCCCGCTACGTAATGGATGCTGCGCAAAGCTGGATCGGCCTCCTCGAAACGCCAGCGCCCGTTCTCGAACACGCGCTTGTCGGCCCAGGCACCGACCACCTCGCCGATGAAGAGATCGTAGGCCTGCTGGTTGTGCGGCTCGGGAATGAGCTTGCAAGCAAGCCAGCCCGAGCAGCCGGCGACGAAGGGCAGGTCATGGCCTGGGATTGCGAACAGCTTCACGCCGCAATGTTTGAGCTTGTCCGCATCGTCGTTCAGGCTCACATTGCCCACCGCGTGCGTAAGCTGCAACTGCGCGACCGTGGGCACCTGCACCATGAAGAATCCGCTCTGCTCGATGAGCTCACGCGTCTTCGAGGTCTTGGCCAGCACCACCGTCACCCGCGGCGGGGCATAGTCCAGCGCGCAGGCCCACGCCACTGCCATCACGTTGTCCACACCTGCATGGCGAGCTGAGACTAGCACCGTGGGGCCGTGGTTGATGAGACGGTAGGATTTTGGAAGTTCGACAGGCGAGATGTGACTATTCATGCAACGCTTTCAAGTACGGATGATCGGATCTTCAAAGAGACCCGATCATAGCAGGCCATTCAGATCGTGATGACGACCTTGCCGCTGGCGTGCCCCTGCTCCACATAGCGGATGGCATCGCGGATCTCGGCGAGCGGATAACGCCGGTCGATGACGGGCCTGAGCTTGCCGGCTTCGAGCAGTTCTCTCAGCAAGAGGAGATTCCGCTGGTTGGGCTTGGACGGCACCACAAGCATCTTCCTGCGTCCCAGCAGCGACAGGGACGGCCCCAGCAGCAGCGCTTGGAACAGCTGCGCGGTATTGCCGCCGATCATGACGTATCGGCCATGCGGGTTCAGCGTGCGCCGGTAATCGAAGATCGAGCGGAACCCGTTCACCCCGACGATCAGGTCATAGCGCCGCCCGCTGCGGGTGAAATCCTCTTGCGTGTAATCGATGACCTGGTCCGCTCCGAGCGCACGTGCCTGCTCCACCTTCTTGGTGCTGCACACGGCAGTGACCTTTGCACCGAAGTGCTTGGCGAGCTGCACCGCGAATGTCCCCACGCCGCCGGACGCACCAACGATCAGCACCTCCTGCCCGGCCTGTATCTGCCCCACATCGCGCAAGGCCTGCAAGGCCGTCATCCCGGCCAGGGGCACCGCCGCTGCTTCCTCGAACGAGACGTTGTCAGGCTTTGGCACCAGCTCGTCCTCGTGAGCGCATTTGTATTCGGCGAAGCCGCCGAACCCGCTGGCGAACACATCCCCGAACACCTCGTCCCCCGGCTTAAAGCGGCTGACCTTGCTGCCCACCCCCTCCACGCGCCCTGCGATGTCGCAACCGAGTATGTGGAATCTTGTTGGCTTTAGCAGCCCACCGTAGAAACGTGCCAGGAACGGGTCGGCCCGCATCATGCGCCAGTCCGCGGCGTTCACCGATGCCGCATGGATCTTCACCAGCACTTCGTCGTCCTTCGGGACAGGCTTGGCCACCTCTTCGAGCCTGAGCACCTCCGGCGGTCCATATTCGGAATACACGACAGCTTTCATGGCAGTCACTCCTTTCCCATAGAGATCACGACAGATCCCAGTCTTTGTTCGGTCTCCACTCGTCGATGAGCGTCAGCGGCCTGCTCCATCGGATAGGTCCTGTCGACGATAGGCTTTATCTTGCCCTCCTCGATCATCTGCCCGAGCGCGAGCAGCTCTTCCACCTTCTCTCCGGCGAAGGCAAAGATCGCCGCCTTGTCGGTGAAGCGGGACGTCAGGCCAGCCTGCAGCATGTCGGACAGACGCGGATTTCCCATCAGGTAGCGCCCGCCGGGATTTAGTGCTCCTACACAGGCGGAGAACGAGCTGCCGGCAACCATGCTGAAGATCACGTCATAGGTCTGGCCGCGCCTGGTGAAATCTTCTTTCGTGTAATCGATGAAATGGTCGGCGCCGATCCGGCTCAGCATCTCCTCCTTGAGCGCGCTGTCCACTGCCGTCACCTCGACCCCCATCGCTTTGGCGATCTGCACAGCAAAGACGCCTATGCTTCCGCCCGCACCGTTGACTAGGACCCGCTCTCCCTTGCGGATGTTCGCCTTCCTCATGAAGTGCAGCGCATTCAGCCCGCCCATGGGCACCGCTGCCGCCTCTTCAAAGCTCATGCTGGCCGGTTTCTCCGCCATCGTAGCGCTGTCCGGCAGACACAGGTACTCGCCATACGCCCCTAGCCTAAGTCCGGCAGACCCGAAGACCTCATCCCCCGTCTTGAACTTCGTGACGTCTTTACCGACCGCGTCGACCACGCCGGCGAAGTACCCACCCAATATCTGTTTCTTGGGTTTGGTGACCCCCATCGCGATGCGCATGGGCAGCCAGAACCATTTCACCGCAAACTTCGACCGGCGCATCTCGCAGTCGGACTTCGTGGCCTCTGCCGCATGCACCTTGATCAGGACCTCGTTGTCCTTGGGGATGGGCTTGGCGACCTCTTCGAGGTGAAGCACCTCCGGCGGCCCGTATTCGGAATACACGACAGCTCTCATGCGAACCTCAGTCGAGTTTTTCAAATGCATGAATACGCCGCTTTCCGCAGCGCGATCTCGCGCGGATCGCCGGTGAGCGACGTCCCCACCCGGCTGGTGACATAGCCATAACCAATGCCCACCTTCGGGTCGGCAAAGCCCAGCGAACCGCCCGTTCCGGGCGCGCCGTACGAGCCCTCACTGCCGAACGCCCACACCGGGCAGTGCTGCATGAAACCCAGCGAGAAACGCACGCCGTCGCCCCTCATGCACTCATCGTAGAAACCGCCTATCGGCGGTGTCGCCGGTGCGGCGAGCAGCTGCAAGGTCTCCGGCCGCAACTGCAGCTCCTTCCCGTCTGTCGCGAACACGCTGTAGGCATGGGCGATGGCGCGCGCTGTGCCGACGCCTCCTCCGGAAGGGATCTCGAAGTCGCGTGCGTAGATGCGCTGTTCGTCATGCGGGTACATCGACCCCGCCAGCGCACGGGCGATGTTCGAGCGCGGGTTGAATGCCGTCAGGAAGAAACCAATGCCGAAGCCGCGCAGCACCTCAAGCAGACCAGGCCGCGACAAAGTCGCCAGCCTGGCGTTGGGGATGGACTCGGGCAGACGGATATAGAAATCCAGATCCAGCGGCGTGGCGATCTCGTCCTGGAAGAACTGCCCCAGAGAGCGATGCTTGGGGTCGATGCGGCGCAGCAATTCGCTTTCGTAGTAGCCGAGGGTGATCGCGTGATAGCCCTGCCGCGTGCCCGGCTGCCAAGCCGGCTTCTGCCGCGCAAGGACCTCCGCCAAGCGATCGAGATCGGCCAGAAGGCTGCGGTCTCCCTGTTCATCGAAGGCGAACAACCCAGCCTGGTGCGCCAGCAGCTGGCGGACGGTGACGTCCTCCTTGCCGTTCTGCGCGAACTCCGGCCAGTAGCGGCACACCCGCTCCTCGTAGTCGAGCCAGCCGCGGGAATGGGCCAGTGCGAGGGTCATCGCCGCCAGCCCTTTGGTGGTCGAGTACACCAGCACCATGGTGCGCTCCTCCCACGGCTCGCCAGTCGCTTCGTTGCGCAGTCCGCCCCACAGGTCAACCACCTTCTCGCCCCGGTGATACACGCAACACGCGCCGCCCAGTTCGTTGCGCCGCTTGAAGTTCTCGGCAAACGCCTCGCGAACAGCCTCGAAGCCCGGGCTCACCTGTCCCTGGATCTGAACGTTTGACGGTGCCTTATCCATGAGCGCCTCCAATGGTGATGCATGACGTTCGCCTTGCCCCTGATTCAGAGAGGCGGCCGCACCTGCGATCTGCTTCAAGTCAGCCACAGGATTCCCCTCACGAGGTCGTAGCTCATTTACTCATAAATCACGGGACAAATCGACCCGGAACAGCACCGTCAGCCAGTCGTAAAACCTGATAGCATCGCGCCCTCGCACGTTTGATGCAGCCCGGAAACGACCCTCGAAGCAGTAGACATGAACCACACCTCTGATAACAAATGCGCGTCCTGCAAGGGCGCGACCTGCTGTACCTACATCACGCAGCAGATCGACACCCCGCGCAGCAAGGGCGATTTCTCGACGCTGCTGTGGCAAGTGTCGCACCAAGGCGTCCACGTCTTCAGGGATGAAGGCATCTGGTACCTGCTGTTCGAAGGCCGCTGCACCCACCTGCAACCCGACGGCCGCTGCGGCATCTACGAGACCCGCCCCCAAGTCTGCCGCGACCACAGCAACGACTTTTGCGAGCTCGACGCCCCACGTGAACAAGGCTTCGACCTGCACTTCCCGGATTACGAGTCTTTACTGACGTACTGCAAGAAGAAGTTCAAGAGCTGGGACAAGCCGAAAGGCGACTAAGGCTTAGGGAAGAAAACGCCATCCCCTGCGATTGTTGTCGGTGCAATCCCGAAAGCCGTCTTATCCGTCACACCGGCGAAGGCCGGTGTCCAGTTGATTAAAAAAACACTGGATTCCGGCCTTCGCCGGAATGACACGCGAATCGAGCAGCGCCTTTCTTACTAGCGCTTCTCCTTCAACACCGACTTCACCATCTTCCCGAATGCCTTGTCCTTCTTGCGTTTGTCCAGGTAAGACATCTCGTTGAATGCCGACTCGGCCTTGAGCTTCAGGTAGCTCTGGTAATGCGCCGGGTCCAGCTCGCCGCTCTCGATCGCCTTGCGGATCGCGCAGCCCGGTTCGTTGTTGTGGCTGCAATCGGCGAAGCGGCAGCGCGTGGCCAGCGCCGCGATGTCGGCGAAGCTGTCGTCCAGGCCTTCGCCCGCACTCATCATGCCCAGCTCGCGCATGCCCGGCATGTCGATCAGCAGCGCACCGTTGTTCAGCATCACCAAGTGACGGCGCGTGGTGGTGTGCCGGCCCTCGCCCGTATCGCTTACGGCGCCGGTCGCAAGCTCGTCATGGCCCAGCAGCTGGTTGATCAGCGTCGTCTTGCCCACGCCCGAAGAGCCGAGCAGGCAATAGGTCTTGCCCGGCTGCATCAGTGCCTGCACCTGTGCGACGCCCTCGCCCGTCACGTTGCTCAACGCGATGATGTCGGCCGCGACGCCCGCCGCGCGGATGTTGCCGTGCATGCGTTCCAGTTCGGCCGGGCTCACCAGGTCAGTCTTGGTCAGCAGCAGCACTGGCGCGATATGTCCTTCGTTCACCATCACCAGGTAGCGCTCCAGCCTGCGCACATTGAAATCGAAATGGCACGACTGCACGATGAAGGCCACATCGATGTTGGCCGCAATCATCTGGAAATCGATGTTCTTGCCGGGAGACTTGCGCCGCAGGAAAGACCGCCGGGGCACCAGCTCATGGATGCTCGCATGCGACGCCGCATCGTGATACTGCACGCCCACCCAGTCGCCCACGCACGGCATGTCCACGGCAGAAGCGGCAGCGTAGAGGAACTTGCCGGTCAGCTCGGCGGGCACCTCGCCCGCCTCGTTGCGCACCACATAGCGTCCGCGGTCGACAGCCGTCACGCGGGCCAGGCGCTGGCCGGGTTCGCACAGTGCGCCTGCCTGCTGCTGAAGCTGGCTATCCAGACCGAGCTCGCTCAACTGCATGGCGTTGCCTCCATGACTTAGAAAAGAACATCGCCCTTGCGGGCGATGAGTGAAACTAATGTGATGCTGCTGGAGGAAACCGTGGTCCCAATTATTACTCTTTAGGCGGTTCTTCCTGAGTTGCTTTTATCACTGACAGACCAAGCATGAGCTGCCCGAATGGTTGTCTGCCGGTAATCCATGCAACAGCTTCACGAATTGCACCGTACAGCACACTATGAGCAGTGATCATTACTCCGCGCATAGCCTCTTCATTGGATAGCCCCGCATCTGCAGAAAATACACCGATGCATTCCATATCAATAATGTAAGGATATGTAGGATCTCCATTGATGTTAAGTTTTGAACTCATACTGACTTGGTATTTTCCGTCCTGCCCCTCAATGGGAACCAGATTAATTTTGTTCTCAGGGCCAGGACTCGCTTTTGCAGGATCACTTGGTTGATGATCGGGAAGCGCAACAACAATAGAACGGGTAAACATAACCCGCTCAAGCTGTATGGGATGTTTTTTATCGCTCATATCAAGCTACTCTTGCTTCATTATCTGAGTTACTAGCCAAATGATCCGCAAATTCAGTGACCGTGGTACACACCGCAGTAATCTGAGAGGCACTTCTAGTTACCGGGAATGGGATAACTTTATTGCCCCAGCGTTGTGCCACAACTGCTTCACTCACAATCTCAATTTTCAGTCGCGCACCAGATGCGCGGCTCAGCTTAACCATCGTTTCAATGGTCATATTGGTATCGCCACGAAATACCTTTGAGATATATGCAGCGCTAGTACCGATCTTTTTGGCAAGAGTTGCATAGCTTATACCTGCGAGTCGAATCTGGTTTTCGAGCGCCATAGCGAAATCCAGTTTTGCTGATTCCACCCAATAGACATCGGTCTTTCTTCTTTCGGCAAGGTAGGTTGCAAGTTTTTTATTAATCGCCATTTTCATTCTCCACGATCACGCTGAGTGTGTTCTGTTTAACCGCTTCTACGTATTCGTGCTTGAGACGTATCGCCTTATTGACATGCTTTGGATCAACGGCTTGTGACTTTTTAATCAAAGCTGATGTGCAGATAATCAAGAAACCCTCTTCAGGCTTGAAATAGAACAAACGCAAATCGCCTTTGATCAGCTCGTAGATGTTCTCTTTTGCATCTACGCGATGAGATAGTTTTGAGGGGATATCGGCTAACCCCTCTTTGCTGATTCGTTCCAGCAAATCAAACAAACCATCGGCACTTGCTTGGTATTTCGCCCCCAGACTCATCAACATATCAAGCGACTCACAGGCTTCTGCATTGCCTACTGCGCCAATCCTGTATTGATCTGAGTGCATCACCAGTATTTGCATAGTATTAACCTATAGGTTAATTGTCAATCTCAATGCTGGACAGCTTTGGAGATTGCTCAATACAACCACAACCTTACCGGCTAATCGGCTTATACCGAATCCTCTTAGGCTTCGCGCCTTCCTCGCCTAAGCGCTTCTTCTTGTCCGCCTCATATTCCTGATAGTTGCCATCAAAGAACACCCACTTCGAATCGCCTTCGCAAGCCAGGATGTGGGTGGCGATACGGTCAAGGAACCAGCGGTCGTGGG
>JBBIIJ010000024.1:0-36729 GCA_037446535.1 Sideroxydans sp.
CTTGGGCGTGTCCTTGTACTTCTTGTCTATGTGGCACTTGATGCACTTCACGTCGACGTGCTTGCCCAGGAGCTTGAAATTGGTCTTGTCGTGATCGAACTGGGTGATCTTCCAGTCCTTGTCCACGTGACACTTGGCACAGTCCTGTCCCAGGCCGCCCTTGTGCTTGTCGTCCTTCTTGTGGCAGCTGTAACAGACGCTCGGTGCATCGCGGAATTTAGTGCCGGCCTTGTGGCAACTCTCACACTTGACCTTCTGGCCTTTACGTTCTTCCTTTACTCCTTCCTTGTGCCCGTTCTTGAGTTCAAAGTCGGTCAGCTTGTGATCGAACTTGTCATGATCGAACTCGGCTATCTTGGCGTCGCGTCCCTTGTGCTCGGTATGGCAGGACTTGCACTCCTTGCCCGCCTCCAGGCGCCCGTGATAGCCGCGCTTCTCCGCGACATCCTTCCCCACGTCCTTGTGACAGTCCATGCACAGCTGCGACTGCGCCGCCTTGTCGAACTTCTTGTGGCACTTCTCGCAGGCCTCTTCTTCCTTGGCATGCCCCTTGATGACATCCCCGGGGCTCAGCAACTTGCTGGCCTGCGCCGACAGAGGGAGCACGGACAAGAGACAGGCAAGAGCAAGAGTGCGAAGAAGCATGGCCATAGGATTCGTATTCTTTGATTAGTAGGCGTGCACGGCGTATACGTGATAGATGGCACTGAACACCATCATGTACACCAACGGGATATGGAAGATGTGCCACCACGAGAACAAGCGCTCATAGGTCCTGAACTGTGCCGCATCTCGCACTGCGCGCAGATAGGCGATGATCTTCTCGTGGTATTCCTTGTACATCGCTTCCATGCCCGCCAGCTGCTGCGCATTGAAATTCTTCTCGCGAGCCTGGGCCTGCATGATGTAGTGGAGTTCCCTGGATAAGGAACGCGACAGTGCCGACGCCTCCCAGCCCACTTTCACGAAGTTGGCGAAACCGTAGCCTGTCCCCTTGGAGTATTGCTCAGCCTTGGCACGGAAATCTTCCAGCGCCTGCTCGACAGCGGGCGCAAAGTTGAACGTCGACTTCACATCCCCGGACTGCTCCATCTCGGCGCGCAACTCGTTGACCGTAGTCTGGCGGCCATAAAGGCCGTGGTGGATCTTGGTATAGAAGAAACGACCGAAAGTGCCGCTGCCGGATACGAGCAACATGCAGTACATGGCCACCGCAGCATTGATGGAGCCAGTCGGGTGGATAAAGGGGATATAGACGTGATAGGTGGAGTGGAAAATGATGGTGAGCGGACCCAGGATGCCCAGGACCATGTGCCACCTGAACCAGGTCGGCAGAGCGCCAAAGCGCTCCATGAACCTCCAGCGCTTGCGCAGAGGATAGAGCAGCAGCACCGACATCATCAGGCCTCCCGCAAGGCCGAGGTTGTAGCCGAAGTCGAACATCTCCTCGCCCGGCTTATACAAGGTCTGCGGATATACGACGAAGTAACCACCAAAGGTGATGAGACCAACAATGCTGATGAATATCAGCCAGTTCCGGTGTTCAGATTGATTCTTCGCCTTCATCGCTCTTCCTAATCATGGTCGGGTTGGTCGGGCGCCCAATTGTTACAGTTTTTGGGGCGGCGCATTGTAGCGGCGAACCCCAAGGGCATCAAACCAAAAATTTGTCTTCTTCCGACCTGCAACATAGAATGCCGCCGCCTGCGACAGACAGCTTTCGGAGAAGTTCCAAAAACGGCTCGGCATGGCTTTCGCCCCCTTGATTTCAAAAAGGTTTTTACCGGCCCCTCATCTATTAGCGACAGCACTATGGACATCTTCGATCTCGCCGTTTATCTCATTCCCCTGGTCATCATCGTCTACTTCTACCTGAGCAGCAGAAAGAAGAAAGAAGAGGCCGCAGTCGGGCAACTGAAAGAAGCCATCGAGGCCGGCCTGACCGAGCCCGCCTCCTTGCACCCTATCATCGATCCGGTGCGCTGTCTGGGCGCCGGCGCTTGCGTGACAGCCTGCCCCGAAGAGGCCCTGGGCATGATCAATGGCAAGGCACAGTTGATCAACCCGACGCTTTGCATAGGTCACGGCGCGTGCGCAGCAGCCTGTCCGCACGATGCCATCACCCTGGTGTTCGGCACCGAGAAGCGCGGCATGGACATCCCGCAGGTCGATCCCCATTTCGAGACCAATGTGCCCGGCATCTTCATCGCAGGTGAGCTGGGCGGCATGGGCCTGATCCGCAAGGCCGCCAGCCAGGGATCGCAAGCCATGGATTCCATCGCCAAGCTCAAGGGCAGCGCCCATCCCTACGATGTAGTCATCGTCGGTGCCGGACCCGCCGGACTGGGTGCTTCTCTGGGAGCGCTGCATCACAAACTGCGCTATGTCACCATCGAGCAGGAGACATCGCTGGGCGGCGCGATCTTCCAGTATCCCCGCAACAAGATAGCCATGACCGCGCCGGTCAAGTTGCCGGTGATTGGCGACATCCACTTCAAGGAAGTCAGCAAGGAGCGCCTGCTCGAGTTCTGGCTCGGCATCATCGCCAAGACCGGCATCAAGCTGAACTACAACGAGCGCATGGACAGCATCACTCCCATAGACAACGGCTTCATCGTCAAGACCAGCAAAGGCGAGTACCAGACCCGCGCCGTGCTGCTCGCCATCGGCCGCCGCGGTACGCCGCGCAAACTGAACGTGCCAGGTGAGGAACAACCCAAGGTCGTGTATCGCCTGATCGATCCCGAGCAATACCGCAACATGCACGTGCTCGTCGTCGGCGGCGGCGACAGCGCGCTGGAGGCAGCGATGGCGATCGCGGAAGAGCCCGGCACTACGGTGACCCTGTCAGCTCGAGGCGAGGATTTCGGCAAGGCCTTCGGTGGCGCGAAGCCCAAGAACCGCGACAAGCTGAAAGCCATGGCCGATGCCGGCAAGATCTCGATCAGCCTGAAGACCAACCCCAAGGAGATCAAGAAGGACACCGTGGTGCTGGATCAGAACGGCACGATCAACGAGATCCCCAACGATGGCATCATCGTCTGCGCGGGCGGCAGCCTGCCCACGCCTTTCCTGAAGCAGATCGGCGTGATGGTCGAGACCAAGTTCGGCACGGCATAAGAGAAAACGGACGGGCCGCGATCGCGGCCCGTCATCGAAAGTCTTGAGCCGATTCACGCCTAGTAGCAGTGATTCCCTTCGGCCTTCCAGCTCTGCACGATGTTCTGGGCCGAGACGGTGAAATCCAGTTTGCAGTAGTAGGTGCTGGAAGTGATCGGGATCGTGCGTTCCCCTTCGCTATACACCCAGAACCCGCCTATGCCATTCCGGTTCGGGATATAGGTCTCGATCGGTATCGGGTAGGAGCCGCCGCCTGATATCGTCGTCTGCTTGCTCAGATACTCGACTATCCTGCTTCCATCCGTAAGCCTGGCTTCCCCGGTAGGAACGCCGACTCCTCTGACCAGATCGTCATAGCTCTTGCCGATCAGATGATTGTTCTTTTCCTCGAATCTGGCCTGCCGTTCCTTGATGCGCTGCGTTTCACAGCCGGACGAAACCAAGGCGAGGAGCACGCACAGGCAAATGACTTTCTTCATCTCAAGCCTCCAGCAGGTGTGATCAGGATGCCGGTGCAACATACCCGCATGACGGGCGAAAGCACAATAGTCATGAGACCTACCTGGGTCAGACTTGGGGATCTGCGGGAGAAAAGCTTGGAGTGGTGCCGCTTGTCGGATTCGAACTGACGACCTACCGCTTACAAGGCGGTTGCTCTACCAACTGAGCTAAAGCGGCATCTGAAACTGGTGGGTCGGGCGAGATTCGAACTCGCGACCAACGGATTAAAAGTCCGCTGCTCTACCGACTGAGCTACCGACCCTCCCAAAAGGGAGCGCGCATTATACGGGTTTGACCTTGAGTGTCAAACGAAAGGAAGGTGTCACATCGAGCGATAGCGCGTGGGATCGGACACTCCGGCTGCACGGAATCCTTCACTCCGCAGACGGCAAGAATCGCAACGACCGCAGGCACGCCCTGCCTCATCCGCCTGATAGCAGGAGACGGTGATGCCGTAGTCCACACCCAGCTGCACGCCCTGCTGGATGATCTCCGCCTTGGAAAGATGCAGGAGCGGTGCGTGCAGGGTAAGGGGCTGGCCTTCCACCGCTGCCTTGGTCGCCAGGTTCGCCATGCGCTCGAATGCCGCGACATATTCGGGGCGGCAGTCTGGATAGCCGGAGTAATCCACCGCGTTCACACCGATGAAGATGTCCTGCGCCTTCAGCACTTCCGCCCACGCCAATGCCAGAGACAGCATGATGGTGTTGCGCGCGGGAACGTAGGTCGTCGGGATGCCGCTGCTCGCCCTTTCGGGCACCGCGATGGTCGCGTCGGTCAGCGCAGAACCGCCAAAGGCCGTGAGGTCGATGTTGATGACACGATGCTCGCTCGCGCCGAGTTCTCGTGCCACGCGCTGCGCCGCCTCCAGTTCGGTGTGATGGCGTTGCCCGTAGTCCACACTCAAGGCATGGCACTCGTAGCCCTGCGCGCGCGCCATCGCCAGCACGGTCGCCGAATCCAGCCCGCCAGACAGCAGTATCACAGCTCTCTTCATGTCAATGCCCCGCCTCGTTGCCCCACAGCAACTTGTGCAGTTGCACCTGCAGGCGGACCGGCAGGTGGTCGCGCAATATCCATTCAGCCAAGTCCTTAGGGGCTAGCCGCCCCTGCGTGGGGGAGAACAGCACCGCACAGCGCTCGGCCAGCTTGCGTTCAGCCAGCACCTGCCTGGCCCACTGGTAATCGGCTTCGTCGCACAGCACGAACTTGATCTCATCCTGAGGATTAAGGTGTTCCAGGTTGGCCCACAGGTTCTTCTCCATCTCACCTGAGCCAGGCGTCTTGATGTCCAGCACCTTCATCACCCGCGCGTCTACGCCGGACACATCCAGCATGCCGCCTGTTTCGAGGGACACCTCGTAGCCCGCATCACACAGCGTGCGCAGCAAGAGCTGGCAATTCTTCTGGGTCAGCGGCTCGCCACCGGTGACCGTCACGTAACGGGGCGCATGCCTTGCGACCTCCTGCAGGACAGCCTGCAGGGTCATCGTCTGACCGCCTGTGAACGCGTAGGTCGTATCGCAGTAAGTGCAGCGGGCAGGGCAGCCGGTCAGGCGCACGAACACCGTGGGCAGCCCCACTCGGCTGGTCTCGCCCTGCAAAGAAAAGAATATCTCGCTGATGCGCAACGATTCGCTTAAGGTGTGTCTCATATACTTCGATTCGACTTACTTGATGGTCGCGAGGCGCTTCTTGGCCTTGTCGGCTGCATCGCTTCCGGGGAACTGCATGGTGATCTGCTTGAGGGTCTTCTTGGCTGCGTTCTTGTTCTTCAGTTCCAGCTGGCACTCGGCGATGTTCAGCATCGCCTCCGGTGCACGCGGATGATCCTGGTACTTGCTGAGCAGCGTCTCATAGCTGTCCAGGCTGTTGGCGTAGTCCTTGGAAAGAAAATACGCATTGCCCATCCAGTACAGGACGTTCGCTTCATGAGCCGACTGCGGGAACTGGCGCAGGAAATCACGGAAAGCGGTCGCCGCGCTCTGGTAATTCTCGGCCTTATAGAAACCGTAAGCAGCCTCGAACGACTTGTCTTCGCTCACGGTGTTCTGCGCAGTGCCCTTGCCGCTATCAGCCGGCTTGGCTGCGGCAGGAGGCGCGGTCGTATCCGAGGATTCGAAACGACGCAGGCGCTCATCCAGATCCACGTAATAGTCTTTCTGCCTCTTTTCCGCGTCCTGCAGGTTGTGCACCAATTCTTCGTTCTGTCCGCGCAACCTGCGCAGCTCGGCCGCCTGAGCCTCGAGCTGCATCTGCAAGTCCAGCAGGGCACGGATACGCGCCTTGCTGTCTTCATCTGTTCTCGCCAACGCCTCCTCCAACTTGACGATGCGCTCTTCCAGCTGCTGCACCTGCTTGCGTGCGTCCTCATCGGCGAACAGTCCCGCGGATGCGGGGCCGCTCACCAGGAAGAGCGCGAACGACAGCAGGAGCAGCCTGGACATGGTCACTGGCCGGAGGTGTACACAATGTCGGCGCGGCGGTTCTGCGCCCAGGACTCTTCGTCATGTCCCAACGCTACGGGTTTTTCCTCCCCATAGCTGATCGTCTCGATCTGGGAGGGCCGCGCTCCGCCCAACACCAGTGCCTTCTTGGTGTTGTTCGCCCGACGCTGCCCGAGCGCCAGGTTGTATTCGCTGCTGCCCCGCTCGTCTGCGTTGCCTTCGACGCGTACGTGCAGGTTCTCGTGATCGGAGAGGTTCTGGCCGTGAACGAGGATGGTCTCACGGTCAGCGGGCTGCACCGCATCGACGTCGAACGGGAAGTACACGCTACGCTTGGACAAGGCCAGCGCAGCCGATGCATCGGCCTCGACCTTGGCACGTGCCTCGGCAGCCGCGCGCGCTGCAGCTTCGGCCTCTGCCGCAGCACGGGCCTTGGCCTCTTCGGTTGCGCTCGCATCTGCCTGGACTCGCGCTGCAGCTGCTGCAGCTGCCGCCGCTGCGGCTGCCTTCGCGTCAGCATCCGCCTGATCGGCAGCTGCCGTGCTCGCAGGCGTCGGGACTTCAGCCGCGGAAGTCACGGGTGCTGGAGCTGCAGGCGCGGATTCCGTCGCCTTGGGTGGATTGCTGCTGCAGGCAGCCAACAGGTTCGCCAGCAACGCGCTCAAGATCAGTTTCTTTTTCATCATTATTATTCCCTTGTGAGATTCATTGTTTCTGGAAAGGCCCCCATGTCGGTTCGCGTATATCCCCGTACTGCGCGACCATCTTCTGCTTCACTTTTCCGTCGCTCGAAACGGTGGCCAATATACCACGCCCCTGCGACTCGGTCCCGAAGAGCACGAGCTTGCCGTTGGGGGCGAAGCTCGGCTTCTTGTCCCAACCGCCCGCGGTCAGTATCTGCATCTGACCGCTCTCGAAGTCCTGGGTCGCGATGTAGAACTTCCCGCCGCTGAAGTGCGAGAAGACGAAACCCTTGCCGTCAGGACTGAAGCGCGGCGAGAAGTTGCTGCTGCCCTCATAAGTGAGACGCTTGGCATCGCCGCCGTCCACGCTCACGCGGTATATCTGCGCGGTGCCGCCGCGATCCGAAGTGAACAGCAGGAACTTCCCGTCGGGCGAGAACGCTGGTTCCGTATCTATCCCCTCGCTATAGGTGATGCGACGCAGGTCGCTGCCGTCCTTGTTCATCAGGTAGAGCTGCGATTCGCCTTCGTGCGTGAGCACCAGCGCCAGCTGCTTGCCGTCCGGAGACCAGACAGGGGAACTGTTGCTGCCGGGGAAGCTGGCCAGCAGCATCCGCTGGCGCGTGCTCAGCGACTGCACGTAGACCATCGCCCGCTTCTGCTCGAAGCTGACGTAGGCGATCTGCTTGCCGTCGGGGGACCAGGCCGGCGACATGATGGGCTCGCCGGACGCGAGCAGGGTCTGCTCACCATAGCCGTCGCTGTCGGCGACCACCAGCCGATAGTTCTTGTTGTCGCGATTCACGTAGGCGATGCGTGTACTGAACACACCCGGGCTGCCGGTCAGTCTTTCGTACGTCATGTCAGCGATGCGATGGGCTATGGCGCGCACCTGATCGCTCTTAGCCATCAACACCTGCGTGATCAGTTCGGTGCGCCTCACCACATCGAGCACGCGGAACCTCACAACCACGTTACCCCCGTCCTGCGGGATCACGCTGCCCATCAACAACACTTCGACCCCCGGCCATTCCGCATATTTCACTTCGCTCGGCTCGTGCGGTGCGCGGCCGGCCGGGTCGATCAGCTTGAACAGCCCGGTGCGCATCAGGTCGTTGGCCACCACGCTGGCGACGTCCTGCCCGGCCGGCGCATCGTTGGCGAAGCGCACCACGGAGATCGGTGTCTGGTGCTCGCCGGCCCCAGTGATCTCGATGTTGAGCTCGGCCCACGCCGGCAAAGTCACACACAACAGGCTAACCAACAGCCAATGACGCATATCGTCTCCTATGGCCTCAGCGTCAGGCGCAATTCCCTGAACATCTTCTGCAGTCCCGCATCCTTGGGTATGGGCAAGGGCTCCGCCTTGTGGATGGCACGCTCGGCCGCATCGTCGTAGGCCTTGTTGCCGCTGCTCCTCAGCAGCACGGCCTCCAGCACGCTGCCGTCCGGCAACAAGGTCACCTTGAATTCGGCCGTCGCACTTTCCGGCACGTCCGGCGGCATCACGATGTTGCGCCGTATCTTGCTGCGTATCATGTCCTGGTAGCGCCCCACTTCGGCCACGGTGGCCGCATTCACCTCGGCCCGTACGCGGGCCTGTTCGGCCTGCCTGCGTTTCTCGGCATATTCCTCCAGCTGTCGCTGTTCTTCTTCAAGACGCGCCGCCCTGATCTCCTGTGGCGTCGGTTTGGGCGGCTCAGCCTTGGAAAGCTTCTTCTCCCGCAGTTCTATGTCAGCTTTGGCGGGGGGCGGAGGTGGCGGCGGTTCGGCCTGCGCCGGCGCAGGCTGCACCGCCTCAGGAACGGGTAGCGGCGGCTGCTCCGGAGGGACCTCCACCGTCGGCAGCGAACTCCACAGCTCGACCGTGAAATCCTCCGGCACCTTGGACTGCCAGCGCACGCCGACCATCAGCAGGGCGAAGAAGGCGACATGCACGGTCAGGGCCAGCAGGCCTGCCGAGTATCTGTGCGGTTCGCGATAGTCGTCCAGTGCGTGGCTCATCGGGTCTTGGTGAGCAGTCCTATCTTGCCGACATGCTGCTGTTGCAGCATGTCCATCACGTTGACGACCTCTTCGTAGCGCACTTTCTTGTCCGCCGAGATCACCACCGTCTGCCCTGGGTTCTGCGCCAGCTTCACCTTCAGCAACGCAGCCAGTTCGTCACGCGAGACTGGCAGCTCCTGCGCCCCCCTGCTGTGATCGCGCAGCGACAGAGTGGTGTCCTTCTTGATGATGACTTCGAGCGGCGCCACCGGCGGCGCCAGGGATTTACCCACGCTAGGCAGATCGATCTGGCCGGGGTTCATCATCGGCGCGGTGACCATGAAAATAACCAGCAGCACCAGCATGACGTCGATGTAGGGCACGACGTTGATCTGGCTCATCGGGCGATGTTCGCTGCGACGGAGCTGCATCAGGGCTGCCTCTGCAGGACGTTGGAGAACTCCTCGATGAAGCTCTCGAAGCGCGAGGACAGCCGTGTCACGTCATGCACATAGCGGTTGTACGCCACCACCGCCGGGATGGCGGCGAAGAGGCCCATCGCCGTGGCCACGAGCGCCTCGGCGATGCCGGGGGCGACCTGGGCCAGTGTCGCTTGGCCCACGCTGGACAGACCGCGGAACGCATTCATGATGCCCCACACCGTGCCGAGCAGGCCCACGTAGGGACTGACCGAGCCAACCGTCGCCAGGAAGGACAGGTGAGATTCCAGGTGGTCCATCTCGCGCTGGTAGCGCGCTTTCATCGCGCGGCGCGTGCCGTCCATCACCGCAGCGCTGTCCACACCGTGCGTCTTCTTCAGCTTGACGAACTCGTTGAAGCCCGCGGCAAAGATGCGCTCAAGTGCGCCCTGGTTGTGTCGCAGAGCGTCTCCGGATTGCTGGTAAAGCGCCACAAGGTCGGGATTCCCCCAAAAGGCATCCTCGAATTCACGCGTCTGCCGGACCGCGGCGCGCACCGCGAACAGCTTGAGGAAGATGTACCACCACGACATCAGCGACACCAGCAGCAGCAAGCCCATCACCAGCTGCACCAACAAGCTGGCGTTGGCGACGAGGTGCACGAAAGACAAGTCCTGAAGCAGATCCATTTGTTCAATCCCAATGTTTACGCAATACGTCAGGCACGCTGACCGGCTTGAAGGTCTGCACATCCACGCACACCAGATGCACTTCACCCTCGGTCAGCAATTCGTCGCGGCGCTGTACGGTCTGCAACAGCGTCACGCGGCTGCGCCCGACATCCCTGATCTGCGCGGTCACTTCCAGAATGTCGTCGAGCAGCGCCGGCTTGAGGTAACCCAGTTCCAGCTTGCGCACGACGAACATCACGCCCAGCTCCCTCATCAGGCCGGCATTGCTGTATCCGAAGGAACGCAACCACTCGGTGCGCGCCCGCTCCATGAAGTTCACATAGCTTGCGTGGTACACCACGCCACCTGCATCCGTATCCTGGAAATACACCCGGACGGGCCAAGAGAAGACCTTATGTCTGCTCATCCCACAGCTCCCTGTTATGCGCACCACGCGGCTGCACGAGGCCGAAATGCTGGTAGGCGTTGGCGGTGGCGATGCGTCCGCGCGGCGTGCGCTGCAAATAGCCCTGCTGGATGAGGTAGGGCTCCAGCACGTCCTCTATGGTGTCGCGCTCTTCGCCTATCGCAGCCGCGAGATTATCAACACCCACCGGCCCGCCGGTGAACTTCTCGATCACCGTCTGCAGCAGCTTCCTGTCCATCACGTCCAGTCCGCGTGCGTCCACGTCCAGCATGGTCAGCGCCGCGTCGGCGACTTTGCGATCGGCCTCGCCTCCCGCCTTCACATCGGCATAATCGCGCACACGGCGCAGCAGGCGGTTGGCGATGCGCGGCGTGCCGCGCGAGCGGTTGGCGATCTCAAGCGCGCCCTCCGCCGACAGCTTCATCTGCAGCAGGCTGGCCGAACGCATGACGATGCGCTGCAGCTCCTGCGGCGTGTAGAACTCCAGGCGCGCGACGATGCCGAAACGGTCGCGCAAAGGATTGGTCAGCATGCCGGCGCGGGTGGTCGCGCCCACCAGCGTGAACGGCGGCAGGTCCAGCTTCACCGAACGCGCCGCTGGGCCTTCGCCTATCATGATGTCGATCTGGTAGTCCTCCAGCGCGGGGTAAAGGATCTCCTCGACCACGGGCGAGAGACGATGTATCTCGTCTATGAACAGCACGTCGTGCGGTTCGAGGTTGGTGAGCAGCGCGGCGAGGTCGCCCGCGCGCTCCAGCACCGGCCCCGAAGTGTGGCGGATGTTCACCCCCATCTCGCGCGCGATGATCTGGGCCAGGGTGGTCTTACCGAGACCAGGCGGGCCGAACAGCAGCACGTGGTCGAGCGGCTCGCCGCGCTTCTTGGCAGCGTGGATGAAGATCTCCAGCTGCCCGCGTATCTTCTCCTGCCCCACATATTCGTCGAGCTGTTTGGGACGCAGCGCGCGCTCCAGCGCCTCTTCTTGCGGCGAAGCAGGCACGGGCGAGATGATGCGCGAGGCGATAAGGTCGTCGTTCTGGATCATGCCTTGGATAATAGCTTAAGCGCCTGGCGTATGCCTTCGGACACCCCGGTGTCCTTGGGTAACTGCTTGGCCGCCCAGTCGGCTTCCTTCTCGTTGTAGCCCAGTGCCAGCAGGGCGTTGACGATGTCGTTGCTCGCGGCAGGCGTCGCCACACCGGAGACTGCGGCAGTGCCGCTCAACGCGAACTTGCCCTGCAGTTCCAGCAACAGGCGCTCGGCGGTCTTCTTGCCCACGCCGGGGATCTTGGTCAGGCGCACGGCGTCCTTGCTGGCTACGGCTGCGGCAAGCTCGGCTATGGACAGACCCGACAGCACTGCCAATGCCATCTTGGGCCCGACGCCGCTGATCTTCAGCAACTGGCGGAAGGTCGCTCGCTCTTCCTGCGTGAGGAAGCCGAACAGTAGGTGCGCATCCTCGCGCACGATGAGCTGCGTGTGCAGCACCACCTTCTCGTTGAGTTGTGGCAGGTTGAAGAAGGTGCTCATCGGCACATCCACCTCGTAGCCAACGCCCTGCACATCCAGCAATATCTGTGGCGGATTCTTCTCCAGCAACACGCCGTTCAGCCTTCCTATCATGCGTTCCCCTTACTCAATATCAGCGCAAGCGACAACAGCGCTCCATGCGCCAGCATCGCGGCTATGGTCAGTTTGATCGCATCGCCCAGCAGCTGTGGCTGATGCGCCTGACGCAGCAGCTGGCGCGCCGCGTTGAAACTCAGCGGCGTGGCCAGCAAACCCAGCAGAGCCCACAGCGGCAAAGCGCCGAGGGCAACAGTCCCAATCAGCCAGACGTAGGCGGCAACGGCGATCAGCAGATAGCCCCAGCGCGCATGCCGCACTTCCAGACGCGCCACCCAGTGCAGCTTGCCCGCAGCCATATCCGCCGTGCGGTCCGGGAACTGGTTGATGTACAACAGGTTGGCCGCCAGCAAGGCATAGGACAGGCCGGCAACGAAGGGCGTCGCGGCGAAGCCCTTGCGCTGCACGAGATCCGTGCCGATCACGATGGCGAAGAAACCGGCTGCCACGCATAGCTCGCCCCAGCCGCGGCTATTCAATTTCAGCGGCGGCGCTGAATACGTCCAACCTATGGCAAGTCCGAAGATCCCGACATACATGAGCTGCGGAGTGGAGTGCGCCATCAGCCACAGCCCTGCTGCCGCTACGCAGGCCAGCAGCGCGAAGCCAAAGTTGCGAGTCTCCCCCTGCGTGAGCACGCCGTTCTGGATGAAACGGCTGCCGCCGGTGAAGGGGAAGATGCGCTCGGTGTTCTGCGCATCGGTGCCGTTGAGCGCATCGTAATAATCGTTGAGCACGTTCACGCCGGCATGCGCCATCAGCGCGAACAGCAAGGTAACGACGGCCAGCACCGGATCGAAGGTGATGCCGTCATGCCACGCGCTGGCAAAACCGACCATGCAGGCCATCAGCGCCGCCGTGAGGAAGGCCGGGCGGGTCGCTGCGAAATAGCGCGCGAAGGGATTGGAAAATGCGACGAGCGTCGGCTCCAGCGGTTGCGTCATACCAGTCTTCCCCCTCGTACACGAAAACCTTTGGTCGCCAGCATCCCCAAGCCGCTCATCGCACCGTGCGCATGGCAGATGGCGCACGCCAGCGCATCCGCCGCGTCCGGGCTGGGCGTGCCGGAGAGCTGCAGCAGGCGCTGCACCATGGCCTGCACCTGCTCCTTGTCAGCGTGGCCGTTGCCCACCACCGCCTGCTTCACCTGCAGCGCAGTGTATTCCGCCACCGGCAGATCGGCCTGGACAGCCGCGCAGATGGCGGCGCCTCTGGCCTGCCCCAGCAAGAGCGTGGATTGCGGGTTCACGTTGACGAACACCTTCTCTATGGACACCTGGTGTGGCCGATGCTGCGCGATGACCTCGCCCAGCGAATCCAAAATGACCTTCAAGCGCTCAGGCAATTCGCCTTCCGGCGTCTTTATGCAGCCGCTCGCGACGTAGTTGAGCTGCCGCCCTTCTTTGTCCAGCACGCCAAAGCCGGTGATACGCAAACCAGGGTCGATACCGAGGATACGAATGATTATTCCTCGATGACGGCGGTGGTGTAGACCTCCTGCACATCATCAAGGTCTTCCAGCGCGTCCAGCAGCTTCTGCATCTTCACCGCGTCGTCGCCGGTGAAGCTCACTTCGTTCTCGGCTTTCATGGTCACCTCGGCCATCTCCGGCTTGAAGCCGGCCGCCTCCAGGCGCTGCTTCACCGCCACGAAATCGTGGGGCGCGGTGACGACTTCTATGCTTCCGTCGTCGTTATTGACGATGTCTTCCGCGCCTGCGTCCAGCGCCACTTCCATCAGCGCGTTCTCGTCGGTGCCGGGGGCGAACACCATCTGGCCGCAATGCTTGAACAGGAAGGAGACGGATCCGTCGGTGCCGAGGTTGCCGCCGTATTTAGTGAAGGCATGGCGCACATCGGCCACGGTGCGCGTCTTGTTGTCGGTCATGCAATCGACCATCACCGCCGCGCCGTTGATGCCATAACCCTCGTAGCGCAGTTCCATGTAGTCCACGCCTTCCAGCTCGCCGGCGCCGCGCTTGATGGCGCGCTCGACGTTATCCTTGGGCATGTTGTTGTCGTAGGCCTTCTCCATCGCCAGACGCAGGCGCGGATTGGTGTCCGGATCGCTGCCGCCGAGCTTGGCCGCGACCGTGATCTCCTTGATCAGACGAGTGAATACCTTGCCGCGCTTCGCATCCTGACGCCCCTTACGGTGCTGGATGTTCGCCCATTTACTGTGTCCTGCCATGATCTTCCCTGCCATGCAAAAAATAAGCCCGATGTTACCACCCCGGGCACACACACCCAAATTCCCCTGCCCCGCCCAGGCTATCCCAAGGGGTCATTGACTTGCCACACGAAATGCAACACTCTCCGGCCATCACGGCTTTTTCACACTTCAGACACACCGGTTTTTATCAACACAAAGGAGCGCATCATGAGTACCCGCATCAAGTTCGTCCTTGCAGCCAGCCTGCTGTTCGTTGGAAATGCCTTCGCAGACGACGGCGCTGCACTGATGAAGAAGAACAACTGCCTCGTCTGCCATCAGACCGCAGCCAAGGCCGTAGGCCCATCGCTTAAGGATATCGCCGCGAAATACAAAGGCGACAAGGGCGCAGTCGGCACGCTGGCGAAGAAGGTCCGCAGCGGCGGTTCCGGCAACTGGGGCAAGGTTGCGATGGCGCCTACCCCCGCCGCTGTCAGCGATGCCGACATCAAGACCATGATCGGCACCATCCTCGCCACCAAGTAAACTTCTCAGCTTCAAAAACAGACAGGCCAGCATCGCTGGCCTGTTTTGTTTGCTCCCTTATCCCGGGAGGGTCATTCGCGACCGGGCATCATTCCCGCGCCGTGCCTTCCGCGCATCTGCTCGTGCATCTTTTTCAGGTAGGCGTCGAACTCCTCCTTGCTGAGCTTGCCGTCCTTGTTCGTGTCCACGTCGTCGAAATGGGCGAACACCATGGGCATGCCGATCTCGGCCTCGTCCTTGCTCAGGAAGCCGTCGTGGTTGACGTCCGTCTCGTCGAAGCGGTGTTCCATGCGCTCCTTGCCGTGCTCCATCATCTTCTGGTGCACAGCGTCGATCTCGTCCTTGGTGATCTTTCCGTCATGGTTGGCGTCCAGCTCCTTGAACCGTGCATCATGGAATGCGTCGAATTCCTTCTTTGTGATCACCCCGTCGTTGTTCGTATCCATCTCCTTGAGGAACGTCCCGCCGCGCGCCCCATAACACTTACCCTCGCATTTGCCTTCGCAGGCCAGTGCCAACGGCGCAGCACACAGCAGGCAAGCTGCCACCATCAGTCTGGAAAATGCCTTCATATTTGCTCTCCTTGTTTGGTTGAAGTACCTGCCGCAGTCACGCGACGAGTGCACGGACAGATTAACACGAGCGAAGTTCTGCATTGGTGCTCGGGTATAATCCGCCTGATTTCTATCTGTACCTTTTGATGAACATATTTTACGAAGAAGACGGCGGTTTCAAGGTCGGCAGCATACTCACCGACAACGCCACCTCCCTGCAGGTCGAGAACACCCACGGCAAGCGCAGCAAGATCAAGGCAGCCAACGTGATGCTGCGTTTCGCCCAGCCCGGCCTGGCCGAATTTTTAGCGCAGGCGGAAGCCGTCGCTGCCGCTATAGACGTGGATTTCCTGTGGGAGGCCTCGCCGCAGGACGAGTTCGAGTTCAATACGCTGGCCGAGGAATACTTCGGCCACGCCCCCAGCCCGGTGGAGTCGGCCGGCGCGCTGATGCGTCTGCATAGCTCACCCATGCACTTCTACAAAAAGGGCAAGGGCCGCTACAAGGCGGCGCCACCCGATGCGCTGAAGGCGGCACTGGCCAGCGCCGAGAAGAAACGCGTGCAGGCCGAACTGCAGGCGCGCTATACGGACGAGCTCAGCCAGTTCAAGCTGCCGGCGGAATTCGCTGACAAGCTGTCCATGGTCCTGTACAAGCCGGACCGCAACACCATCGAGGTCAAGGCACTGGAGGCGGCCTGCGCCGCCACTCACCTGTCTGCCGCCCACCTGGTGGAGCGCTGTGGTGCGCTGCCCTCCACCCACGACTACCACCTGAACAAATTCCTGGTCGAGAACTTCCCGCGCGGCACCGGCTTCCCCGAAGTGACCGTGGACGAACATCCCGAACTGCCGCTCGCGCCCGTCACCGCCTTCAGCATCGACGACGCGAACACCACCGAGATCGACGACGCCTTCTCGCTGGAGAAGCTCGCCAACGGCAACTGGCGCATAGGCATCCACATCGCGGCCCCCGCGCTGTGCATCGCCCCCAACACGGAGATCGACGCCATCGCCATGCAGCGCATGTCCACCGTGTACATGCCGGGCGACAAGATCACCATGCTGCCGGACAACGTGGTGCAGGCCTTCACGCTTTCGGCTGACAAGGTGTGCCCCGCGCTCTCGCTGTATGTGGAGGCCGCTGCGGACACGCTGGAGATCGTCGGTCAGGAGAGCCGCATCGAGCGTCTGCACATCGCGGCCAACCTGCGCCACGATACGCTGGAACCGCTGTTCAACGACGCGACGCTGGCCGCAGGCAAGCTCGACTACGCCTACGCGCCTGAACTGAAACTGCTGTGGGACTTCGCCAACAAGCTGGAAGCGGCGCGCGGCAAGTCCGCCGACAACAGCACGCAGCAGATCGACTACACCTTCCACATTGAAAACGACCGCGTGACCATAGGCCACCGCCTGCGCGGCGCGCCCATAGACAAGGTGGTGTCTGAGCTGATGATCCTCGCCAACAGCAGCTGGGGCAGGCTGCTGGACGAGCACAAGGTGGCGGGCATCTACCGTTCGCAGAACAACGGCAAGGTGAAGATGAGCACCGTCGCCGCGCCGCACCAGGGGCTGGGCGTGAGCCATTACGCCTGGTCCAGCTCACCGCTGCGCCGCTATGTGGACCTGGTGAACCAACGCCAGCTGGTCAGCGTGCTGCGCAATGAACCGCCGGCCTACGCGAAGAACGACACCGCCCTGTACGCGATCCTGCGCGACTTCGATACCGCCTACACCACCTACAACGACTTCCAGCGCAACATGGAACGTTACTGGTGCTTGCGTTGGCTGTTGCAGGAGGCAGAAAAGGTGGATGCCCTCTCCCCAACCCTCTCCCGCACTGCGGGCGAGGGAGCAAACGAACCGCTGCGCGGACTTATCCTTCCCGCCACGGTGCTGCGCGAGAACCTGGTCAGGTTCGCGGACATCCCCCTGGTCGGGCGCATCCCCTCGCTGCCACCCGAGGTCCAGCCCAACGCGCAGGTGACGCTGGAGATACATTCGGTCGACCTGCTCGACCTGAACTTCGATGCGCGCTACGTGGCACACACCTCAGGGGACGCATGAAGAAGGTACTGGTCGCAGCGCTGATCGTGAAGGAACGCGTCGCATTCGCCGCCGCGTTCTCGCTCGTGCTGCACCTGTTCGTGCTGTTCGGCATCACCTTCACGCTGCCGGATGCGCGCAACCTGCAGAAGAAACTGGAGCCCCTCGAGGTCACGCTGGTCAACGCCAAATCGCGCTCGAAGCCGACCTCCGCCAGCGCCTACGCGCAGAACAACCTGGACGGTGGCGGCAATGTCGAGGACGACAAACACGCATCCTCACCCTTCCCGGTCCTGGGCAATGACAGCCGATTCACCCCGGAGCAGGCCACGCAGCGGGTGAAGGCGCTGGAACAGGAGATCAAGCGCCTGCTCACGCAGAAGAACAGCAACTACCGCCTGGACCAGCGGGACGACATCCCGCAGAAGGTCAACAGCGAACTCAGCGGTCAGGACCTCGTCCAACGTTCGCTGGAGATCGCCCGCCTGGAAGCCGAGATCAACAAGAACCTCGCGTTGTACGAAAAGATGCCCAAGCGCAAGTTCATAGGCGCGCGCACGCAGGAGTACCGCTACGCGCAGTACGTCGAAGACTGGCGCGGCAAGGTGGAGCGCATAGGCAACCTGAACTACCCCGAGGCCGCGCGCCGCGAGAGACTGCACGGCAAGCTCGTGCTCACCGTGAGCATACGCGCCGACGGCAGCGTGGAGAGCGTGGAAGTCAACCACTCCTCCGGTCAGCGCATCCTGGATGCCGCCGCCGCACGCATCGTCAGGCTCGCCGCCCCCTACTCCCCCTTCCCTCCCGACATCCGCAAGGAAATCGACGTGCTCAGCATCACTCGCACCTGGATCTTCACCACCACGGACAGGCTGGAGAGCGAGTAGCGGTCCGAGCAGCGAGCGGGCCCCCAGCCCCCTGCTGCACCCACACTGTCTTCACGTTCACGAACTCGTGCATCCCCTGCCTGGACAGCTCGCGCCCGTAGCCTGAATCCTTAACCCCGCCGAAAGGCAAGCGCGGGTCGGACCTGACCATCCCGTTGATGAAGGTCTGCCCGCCTCTATCCGTGCGGCCAGCTTTTCCGCACCCACCGCATCCCGGCTCCAGACCGATGCACCCAGGCCGTAGCGCGTATCGTTGGCGATGCGCACCGCATTCTCTTCGTCGGCGGCGCGTATGACCGCGGCCACCGGACCGAACAGTTCCTCATGCCAGGCGCGGCTGGCGGGCGTCACGTGATCCAGTATCGAGGGCTGGTAGTAGTAGCCTTGCCCCTCGACGGGCTTGCAGCCAGTCACGGCGACGGCACCTTGCGCGATCGAATCGGCGATCTGCCGGTGCAGTGCATCGCGCAGGTCGGCGCGCGCCATGGGGCCCAGCTGGGTCGCGTCGTCCATCGGGGCACCTGTCTTCAGCGCCTCCACCCGCTGCCTCAGCTGACCCACGAATTGTTCAGCGATCTGAGGCACCACAATGAAGCGCTTGGCGGCGATGCAGGATTGGCCGCAATTCTGGAAGCGCGAGGTCATCGCCATGTCCAGCATATGTTCCATGTCGGCATCGTGCAGCACGACGAAGGCATCCGAGCCACCCAGCTCCAGTACGCACTTCTTCAGCTGCTGTCCTGCGTGCGCGGCTACTTTGCGCCCTGCAGCCTCCGATCCTGTGAGCGTCACGCCGTGCACGTGCGCGCTGGCGATGACATCGGCCGCCTGCCTGACCTCCATCATCAAGGCGGTGAACAGCCCCTCGGGGAGCCCCGCCTCCCTGAACACGCCTTCGATGGCGAGCGCACAGCCTGGCACGTTGGAAGCGTGCTTCAGCACCAAGGCGTTGCCCGCCATCAATGCCGGGATAGCGGCGCGGAAGACCTGCCAGTAGGGGAAGTTCCACGGCATGATGGCGAACACCACGCCCAGCGGCTGATAGGCTACATAGGCCCTGCCAACCTCAGTCTCCACGGGTTCGGCGCGCATGAACTCCTCGCCATGCTGCGCGTAATAGTCGCAGACCGTGGCGCATTTCTCGACCTCGGCGCGCGCTTCGCGCAGGAGCTTGCCCATCTCGCGCGTGATGAGGGCCGCATGCTCCTCACCCTGGGCACGCAGGGTGCTCGCCACGCGGAGCAACACAGCTGCCCGGTTAGTCATGTCCGTCCGCGCCCACGCCCGCTGCGCGCTGTGCGCCGCTTCCAGCGCCTGCGCTACCCGTTGGTCGTCCCAGTTCGCATAGGCCTGTATGGACCGCCCTGTGGAAGGATCGACGCTTGCGTTCGGCATGGCACGCTCCTGCTCGCGATAGTGGGACTCCGGGATTCTAGACAGACGTGCGGTGCATGGTAAGGAGGTCTGCACCCCAGGGGCTACATATTTGCTCCTATTGTGCGCGGTATCCGGGCACGCGAATAATGCAGCATCCCCACATCCTCACGGGAGGCGCACATGGACGACGACACAAGTTCTCTGTTCGACAAGCACATCAAGGAATACGACATGCGCCTGAGGCACATCGACGAGCTGCTGCAGCGCGCCCACGCAAAGACCGCGCCGTACAAGGAACACGAGGCTGCCGTGGAACTCGCCCGCCTGCAGAAGGAGCGCGACAGGTACGCCAACTGGGTCAACGAGCAGAGGATCAGGCCTCTGGGAAACTGGCGCCAGGAGGAGATAGAGAAGGCCGGCCCCATGGGCATCTGGGACGCCGTGGCACAGCAACTGGAAAGACTGGTGGAGCGCCTGGAACGCTAGACAGCCCCCGGCCCGCAGTTTGGAAAGCTACGGGGGCGCAGTTAGAATACGCCGCATGTTGCGCTCCGCCTTCCTCAAATCACTGCTCGTCCTGGCCCTGCTGTTCACCCAGCAGGGCGCGGTCACGCACGCCATCTCGCATGTGCTGGCCGAAAAATCTCAGGACCAGTCGCTGCCGCATGACCGGCACTGCGAGCTGTGCGGGGCCTACGCACAGGTAGGCAGCGCACTTGGCAGCAGCCAGCTTTCTTTCGATCCATCCTTCTTCACCGACGAACACCACGTCGATGCTGCCGCCGCGTTCCGCAACCATCCCCTCGCCGCATTCTCTGCGCGCGCACCTCCCCGTTACGCCTGAAGCTCAGAACTCGCGCCCCTGTGCGGCGCCCTTAGTATTTTCAGGAGTAACCATGTTCAAGAGAAACAGCCTGACCGCGGCCGTCGCCGCGCTGTTGAGCTTGCCCTGCTCAAGCTACGCCGAGACCGGCAGCGAGAACGCCTACAACCCGGCCTTCTCGCTCATCCTGTCCGGCACCTATGGCAACCTGCAGCGCGACCCAGCGCTGCCTGCCACCGGCTTCGCCATGAACCCTAACCCGGGACATCAGCGCGGCTTCAACATCGGCGAATCCGAGATGGGCATCTCCACAAATGTGGACCCGGAGTATCGGGGCGTGGCCACGCTCGCGCTCGGCGCTGCGGGCGGCATCAGCGTGGAGAATGCGTTCGTGCAGACCTCGACACTCGGTGACGGATTCAACCTCAAGTTCGGCCGCTTCTTCTCCAGCCTGGGTTATCTAAACGAGCAGCACGCACATGCCTGGGACTTCGTGGACCAACCGCTGGTCTATGCCAGCCTGTGGAACAACCAGCTGGGAGAGGACGGCGTGCAGCTCAAATGGCTGGCGCCTCTGGACATGTTCGTCGAACTTGGCGGCGAGGTCGGCAAAGGCCGCGGCTTCCCCGGCACGGACACGGCGAAGAACGGCAGCGGTGCGAGAACACTGTTTGTGCATGTGGGCGACGACATCGGCGTCGAGCACAGCTGGCGTGTGGGCGCCTCGCTGCACGACACGCGCGCCGTGGACCGCTTGAGCGAAGGCGTGCCCGATGTGGCCGACACGCCCAACGGCGTGAGCAACCGCTACACCGGAGACAGCCGCACCGCAGGGCTGGATCTGGTATGGAAGTACGCACCCAATGGCAATTTCCGGGAGCGTTATCTCAAGGTGCAGGGTGAATACTTCCGCCGCACGGAGAGCGGTGAGCTGGTCTACAACGCAACAACGGCAGGCACGAACACGGCCAGCGCTTACAACGTGACGCAGAGTGGCTGGTATGCGCAGGGCGTGTATCAGTTCATGCCGCGCTGGCGCAGCGGTCTGCGCTACGACAGGCTGGACCCGGGTGTGGCACAGGTCGGTGCAGCCAACGTCGCCAACGTCATCGCCGACTACGCATACCAGCCCTCGCGCATAAGCTGGATGCTGGACTACAGCCCGAGCGAGTTCTCTCGCCTGCGCCTGCAGCTCGCGCACGACACATCGCGCAAGGGACTGGCCGACAACCAGATCTTCGTGCAGTACATCATGAGCCTGGGCGCGCACGGCGCCCACACCTACTAGGACCCGAACATGAACAAGACGATCTTCGCTCTCGCTTTGTCGCTGCTCTGCAGCACGGCCCACGCCACTCTCAACGTCTTCGCCTGCGAACCCGAATGGGCGGCGCTCACGCAGGAACTCGCCGGCGAACATGTGAGCCTCTACACCGCGACCACCGCACTGCAGGACCCGCACCGCATCGAGGCGCGCCCCAGCCTCATCGCCAAGGCGCGACGGGCCGACCTCGTGGTGTGCACGGGTGCAGAGCTTGAGACGGCGTGGCTGCCGGTCGTGCTGCGCGATTCGGGCAACGGCGCTGTGCAGCCCGGCGGTGCCGCCTATTTCGAAGCGGCGTCCGTGGTGCACATGCTGGAAGTACCCACACGTCTGGACCGAGCCGAGGGAGACATCCATGCGCGCGGCAACCCGCACATCCAGACCGACCCGCGCAATTTCCTGCCTGTCGCCCAGGCGCTCTCACAGCGCCTGGTGCAGATCGATCCGGCCAACGCCGCCGACTACAGACAGCGCCTGACCGACTTCACCCAGCGTTGGCGCAGCGCGATCGCGCGCTGGGAGAAGCGGGCCGCGCCGCTCAAGGACGTCCCCGTCATCGTCCAGCACCAGGGCTTCCCCTACCTTGCCGACTGGCTGGGGCTGAGACAGGTCGCGACGTTGGAACCCAAGCCCGGCATGGAACCCAGTGCCGCGCATCTGGCACAGGTGCTGGGTGCCTTGCAGCAACACCCGGCCAAGATGGTGCTGCGTGCAGCCTACCAGGACTCACGCCCCTCGGAGTGGATCTCGCAGCGAGCACACATCGCAGCTGTGGAACTGCCATACACGGTCGGCGGCAGCGATGCTGCGAAAGATCTGTACAGCCTGTTCGACGACACCATCGCCCGTTTGGTCAATGCCCTCTAGGCGTATGCCCAGAATGCCGCGATGGCGTGTGTAACCTATGCTGCCTGCTGCAGCAATACGGCTCTCCGCATCGCCTCAACCAGCTTGTCTGCTTCTCCCTTCTCGACGTAGGAGGCAGCACCTTTTGAGAACGCGATTTCGGCATATTCCTGCTGCGCGTGGCTGCTGAGCATGATGACGGGCAGATCGGGTTTTACCGCCACGATCTCTTCCAGCGCCTGTAGGCCATTCTTCTTCGGCATGTTGATGTCCATCAGGACGATGTCCCAATCCTCCGACGTCGCGGCGTGAACGCCTGCCTTGCCATCCGCGGCTTCGCCTGCGACTGCAAAGTCATCCGCTTCGGTATCGAGCATGCGCCGGATGGCATCCCGGACGATCGCATGATCATCGACCACCAGCACTTTCATCTTGTCTTTGGGCTTGGGGGCCGCCATGGGGAGGTGCAGACGCGCGGTCGTTCCCTTGCCCGGCTCGCTTCCGATGGCCATCGAACCGCCCAAGTAGCGCGCCCGCTCGACCATGCCGAAGATCCCGTGCCCCCCGGTCTTGATCCCATCGGGTAGCCCCTTGCCGTTGTCGCGGATGATCAAGTCCAGGAATCCGTTGCTGCTCGTCAGCTCGATGAATACCTGGTCCGCCTCCGCGTGCTTGGCGATATTGGTCAGGCACTCCTGCGTGATGCGATAGGCCGCAAGCGCAAATGTGCGCTCGACCGCCAACGATACTTTGGGCAAGCTCAGTTCAATCGCGATTCCCGAGTGCGTTCTGAATTCCTTGGCTTGGCATTGAATGGCAACAACGAGCCCGAAATCATCCAGTAGCGTCGGATAAAGTTGATTGACCACGCCACGCGTGGTCTGCAAGGCATGTGCCACGATCTCCCGGATGCGGGCAAGACCTTCCGCCTGCTCGGGAGTCGTAGCCGCTGCGCCCAGTCGTTCGATTTCCATCTTGGCTGCGACGAGCGTGCTGCCCAGTTCATCATGCACTTCACGCGCCAGATTGCTCTTTTCCGTTTCCGCGATCTCATGGATGTGGGCGGTCAGTGCAGACAGGTCGGCCGTCCTCATGGCGACCTCGTGCGACAGCTGATTGTTCATCACGATCAATTCCTGCTCGAAGCGCTTGCGCTCGGTGATGTCCTGGAATACGCCGACGAAGTAATCCCGCTCGGTGCTGTATAAGGATATCGACACCCACCTGTTCGCGTGCTCAAGATGGGTCTCGATCACTTCCGGCTTGCCGGTTTCCGCCACGCGTGCGCATACTTCGAACAGCTCCGGATTCGATTCGCGGAAGCCCGGGAAGACTCTGCTGAACCGCTTCCCGGCAGCGTCTTTCAAGCCGGTCAATTCCTCGAATGCGGTGTTGACTTCGACATAGACCAAGTCCTCCGCCTGCCCGCGCTCGTACACTATCCTGCAGTGCGCATATCCCTCGCACATGGCGTTGAACAGCGATTCCTTGTGAGCGCGTTCGAATTTGCGTCGATGCTGGTAAAGCTCGCAGAAGACCCGCACCTTGCTTTGCAGGACATGGGGCTCGAAGGGTTTGATCAGGTAGTCCACCGCACCCAGCTCGTAGCCCTTGAACTGGAGCTGCGCGTCCTTCATTCCTGCGGTGACGAAGATGATGGGCAGGTGCATGGTCTTCGGATTGGCACGCATCAGTTCCGCCACTTCGAATCCGCTCATTCCCGGCATCTGCACATCCAGCAGCACCAGCGCGAAATCATGCTTCAGCGCGAGCCGGAGCGCTTCCTCCCCGGACGTTGCCTTCACCAGATCCCACATCCGGCAGTTGCATGCAGCGGCAGGGACCTCTTCCTCTCTGCACTTTGCCTTCACCGGATTGACGCCAACGTCGTTCAGTACCGCATCGAGCGCAAGCAGATTCTCCGGACGATCATCAACAAGCAGAACCTCAATATTTTCAGACATTGTTCTCTCCTATTCCGTAGCTGTTCAACCGAAGCGTCGTAGCCTTCCGGTATATACGCATGCGGGGCAAAAGCTCCTCATACGTTTCCCCCTTTTTTTTTCGTTCCAGGGTTTCCTTCAGTCCGAGACAGAGAAATCCGCCCGGCATAAGACTGTTGTCGAAGAGTTCGATGCAGCGTTCCTTGAGGGAATGCTTGAAGTAGATCATCACGTTCCGGCACAGGATCATGTTCATCTCGCCGAACTCCGCATCGGTCGCAAGATTGTGCGGGGAGAAGACGATGTTCTTTTTCAGCGAGGCCGCGAGCACTGCGCGGTCGTGGCGGGCGGTGTAGTAATTGGCAAACGGTGCGGTGCCGCCCGCTCTCTGGTAGTTGCGGGTGAACCGCTGCATCTCCGCGAGCGGCATCACTCCCTCTTCCGCCGCCTGCAGCACCGACTCGTTGATGTCGGTGGCGTACAGCCGGTAGCGGCCTTCCATGCCTTCCTCGTTGAGCAGGATCGCCATGGAATACGCTTCCTCGCCCGTGGAACAGCCGGCATGCCATATCTTCACGAAGGGATAGGTCTTGAGGAAAGGGACCACCTGTTCCCGCACCGCCTTGAAGAAAGTCGGATCGCGGAACATCTCGGTGACATTGACCGTGACTCCGCGCAGCAGGTCCTCGAACAGGCCGCGGTCGCGCAGCAATTGCGACTGGGCTTCCGAAAACGTGTCGAAATCCGATTCAGCCAGCCAGTGGGTCAGCCTGCGCTTGATGGATGATGCCGCGTACTCCCGGAAGTCGTAGCCATAGATTTGCTGGATCCCCTCCAGCAGCAGCCGGACCTCCAGATCTTCCACTTCGACCGGCTTCATTGCTGGAACGTCCAGACGCGCAACAGCGAGAAGAGCTTTTCCACCTCGACCGGCTTGGCGATATAGTCGCTCGCCCCGGCTTCGATGCACTTCTCGTGATCGCCCCGCAACGCCTTGGCCGTCATCGCGATGATGGGCAGGTCCCCGAAGCGCCCATCGTTGCGGATCTCGCGCATGGCCGTATAGCCGTCCATCTCGGGCATCATGATGTCCATGAGCACGATAGCCACGTCGGGATGTTCGTCCAGACGGGCCAGTGCCTCTGCGCCGTTCTCAGCCTCGATCACATGCATGTTCTTTTCCGCCAGGATGCTGGAGAGGGAGAAGATGTTGCGCATGTCGTCATCCACCAGCAGCACCTTGCGCCCATCCAGCATGGCCTCTTTGTCGAGTGCCGTGCGGATCATGCGCTGCTTTTCCGGATGCAAGTTGCTCTCGACCAAGTGCAGGAACAGGGAAACTTCGTTCAGCAACCGCTCCGGGCTTCGGGTGCCCTTGATGATGATGCTCTCCGCATAGCGCCGCAGCCTGCGCTCGTCCTCGTGCGCGAGTTCACGCCCGGAATGGACGATGACCGGCATCTGGGCGGGTCCCTTCATGGCTTCGATGCGTTCGAGCAGGTCGAATCCGGACATGTCCGTAAGGTTCAGGTCGAGCACCATGCAGTCGAACGTTCCGGACGACAGCAGTTCCAGTGCCTCCCTCCCGCTTGCCGCGACCGTGATTTCGACCCGCTCCGCCTCCAGCAGGGCGACCATGCTGCGCGCTTCGGCGGTGTTGTCCTCGACGATCAAGAGGCGCTTGACCGATTGGTCGATGGAGCTCTCGATGGCCAGTAACACGCTGTCCAGTTGCTCCGCGCTGACCGGCTTGGTGACGAAGCCGATGGCCCCCATGGACAGCGCCTTCTGGCGGTCTTCCATGCAGGTGATGAAATGCACCGGAATGTGCCGGGTATGCGGATTGTCCTTGAGGCTGCGCATCACGCGCCATCCGTCCACGTGCGGAAGCGACACGTCGAGAATGATGGCACTCGGCACATAGCGATCTGCCAGCGCGACGCCGCTTTCGCCGTTCGACGCCAGCAGCACGGAAAAGCCGCGTATGGCTATCATGTCCTGGAGGATCTTCGCGAAATCGAGGTCGTCCTCGATGATGAGGATGCTTCTGTCGCCTGCGGTCAAGCGCTCCCGGTCGTCAGGCAGGGGCGCTTCGAAGTACGCCGACTCGACAGTTGGCGACGGCACGATGATGTCGCCGCTTTCGATGACGCGGGTGTACGTGTTGGCTCTCTCGTCCGACTGCGCGACGGTTTGCGCGAGCGGCAGATACAGGGTGAACAGGCTGCCCTTGCCCTCTTCGCTGCTCATGCGTATCTCGCCATGCATGGCGCGCGCGAGCTGCAGCGAGATGGAAAGACCCAGGCCGGTTCCGCCATATTTGCGGCTGATGGAGCCGTCCGCCTGGTAGAACGCCTGGAAGATCAGTTCCCGCTTGTCAGCGGGCACCCCGATACCGGTGTCGCAGACCGAGAACGCGATGGCCGGGACCGGCAGCGGATTGCCCGGTCCGACCTGCTGGCTGGTGACGCGGATCACTACCTCGCCGGCCTGGGTGAACTTCAGCGCGTTGGACATCAGGTTCTTCAGTATCTGCTGAACTCGCTGTTCGTCGCCCTGGAACAAGGGCGTGGTTCCCGTAGCGATCTCCATGCGCAGGTCGAGCCCTTTCTGCTCCGCAACAGCAGCAAACAGGTCGCAGAGATCGTCGCACAGCCCCCTCACCGACATCTCAGCGTAGTGGATCCGCATCTGCCCGGCCTCGACCTTGGAAATATCGAGGATGTCGCTAATGAGATTGAGCAGATCCCTGCCGGCACCATATATCGTGTTTGCGAACTCCACCTGCTTGGCGCTCAGATTGCCATCCTTGTTCTGCGCCAGCAGATTGGAGAGGATCATCAGGCTGTTGAGCGGTGTGCGCAGCTCGTGTGACATGTTGGCCAGGAACTCGGACTTGTAATCGCTTGCGCGGTTCAAGTCCGCGGCCTTCTGCCGCAGCTTATCGTTCGCCTCGGCGATCTCCTGATTGGTGATCCGGATCTTCTCGCGCTGCTGCTCCAGCATGTGCGCGCGTTCTTCCAGCTCCTCGTTGCTTTGCTGGAGCTCCTCCTGCTGCACCCGCAATTCCTCGGCCTGCTGCTGCGTCTCTTCCAGCAGTTCCGCCGTCCGCTGGCGCGCGATCGTAGTGTCGAGTCCGATCGCGATGGCCTCCCCGGCGGCCTGAATGAATTCGCGCTCGATATCGGCGAATTCGTGGAAGGAACCGATCTCGAGCACCCCGATCAAGCGCGTGCCATGTACCAGCGGCACGACCGTGATGACCTGGGGCGTGGACTCGCCGAGCGCCGAGTTGATCGACAGGTAATCGCGCGGCACGTCCGAGAGAGAGATGATCTTCTGCTCGCGCGCGGCCTGCCCGACCAGCCCCTCGCCGAGACGGAAACAGCTCCGCATGTTGTCGCGTGGGGTGAACGCATAGGTGGCCGTCAGGCAGAGCCGATCGCTCTGATCGTCGTAGCGGTACAAGGCGCCGACCCCGGCCTTGAGATATTCCGCGAGATAAGCCAGCACCTTGTTCGCCATCTGCTCGACGCCCTGCTCTCCGCGCATCAGGGAATTCAGGTTGTTCTGTCCGCTCTTCAACCAGTCCAGGGCGCGGACGATCTCGCGGTCCTGCCGCAGGGAGCGGGTCATTTTCCGGAACGCCTCGTCCAGCGTGTACTGCACCTCGCTCAGCTGCGCCGCCGTCCTGATGAGGATGCCTATCTCGTCATCGGGAAGACTGGCCTGGTCGATCTTCACCGGCTCCGACACGGCAAGCTCCTGGCTCAGATCCCCTGCGCCGATGGCCTCGGCCACGCGCACCTTGTTGCCGCTGCCTTCGATCAATTTTTGCACCGCGTCTGCGGCGTGGCGCAGCGAACGCTGGACACTGCGGGTGATCAGCAAGGTCACCAGAATGAAGGCAATAAAAATGATGATGGAGGCGACATAGGTTTGCATCGTCGTCGTCGCAGCATTTTGATCCGCTCGCCGCCTTAGCTCGACAGCCTGGTTGGCCGTAACACTCCTGATCGCTTCCACACGCTTCAGGACGCTGGCAGCCAGCGAATCCACGCGCCGGTCGTTGAACGCGATCGCCTCGCCCACTTTTCCCGCCTGCATCAGGGCGACCCCTTCACCGCGAGCCTCGCGCCATTCGGCGAACGCCTTTTCAAGCTCGTCCACGTCAGACAGATTGCCAGGGTACAGTTTGCGCACGGTGGCAAGGTGCTTGTCCGCCAGCTCTCTCAAGCGCTGCAACTTCTGCTGTTGGAGCACGAACTCGGAGCGACTGCCCGCGGTCTCCATGTTGTTCATGATGTTCTGCGCCTCAAGAACATCGGACCGAATATCAACGACGGTGTCGGCTACGACGAAAGTATGGTCGTAGAGGTCGGAAGTCATTTCGGAGAGCTGATTGATGCTGCGAAGCCCGATCATGGCAGCGACCATGGCACACAGCAGGATGAGGGCAAATCCAAAGATCAAGCGCGTGGAAATCTTCGTCTGTTTCATTGCGGATCCAATCTAAGGTCGACTCGAGACCCGCATACGCAGAGCTCGCAGGGATACCAAATAGCGCGCGGATTCTACTGACTTCGCCTAACCCACAAAATAAGTAGAAACCCTACCTCACACGCAGCCTCTGCCAGGCAGATAGAAACCTGTCCAAAGACAGTTTGTGTGTCCATACCCCTGTAAATCGCGGTTGCGGAGCAATCCCACATGGGACCAGGTTTCATTTCGAATAAATAATTCACGTGGATTTAACATCGACCTCTCACCATAGCTCCGCTTTCTTTATCAATTAACGGAGGTCGAAGTGAGAATCAAATCGGTCGTTGCTGTTGTTACTCTTGGATTGGCCGCTGCAGGCCTATCCGGTTGTGGTGGTGGGGCAAATGAGGCGAAGACATCGGTTGTCCCCAAGAACGTGATCTTCTTTCTCGGCGACGGCATGGGCATGACCACCATGACCGCGGCACGGATCTATTCCGTAGGCGAAGACGGCGCGCTGACCATGGATACCCTGCCTGAAACCGCCTTCGTGAAGACCTTCTCCAACGACGCACAGGTCACCGACAGTGCGCCCTCCATGGCCGCCTACATGACTGGCGTCAAGATGAACAACGAGGTGATCTCGATGTCCACCAACACGACCGCCATCAAGCCGGGCGCGGACGCCAACGACAACCTGCTGGTCAACAACTGTGGCGCAGCGAATGGCGCTCCGGTAGAGACCCTGGCCGAGATCGCCCTCCGCAATCGTATGTCGGCAGGGGTAGTCACCACGACCCGGGTGACACATGCCACGCCCGCTGCGACGTATTCGCATACCTGCCATCGCGATCTAGAGAACAATATCGCCGCGGCACTTTCGCCCGTCGGAAGCGACTTCAATACCAAGCTCGGACTCGGCCTGAACGTCGTCCTCGGGGGCGGACGCGACCACTTCAAACCCTATGTCGCGGCAACTGCCACCACGAAGGCTTCCGGCAAACGCACAGACGGCCGCGACCTGACTGCAGAGATGACGGCACAAGGCTACACCTACGTCAGCGATGCCAACGGGCTGCGCAACGTGAATACGGCTAACACGAGCTACCTGCTGGGCCTGTTCACCTCTTCTCACATGAGCTACGACCTCGACCGTGACCCGGCCAAGGAACCCAGCTTGGCAGAGATGACCACCAAGGCCATGGAAGTGCTGCGCAACAATCCCAACGGCTACTTCCTGATGGTGGAAGGCGGTCGCATCGATCATGCCCTGCACGAGACCACCGGCAAGAAGGCGCTGCAAGACACCGTCGCGTTCGACAACGCGATCAAGGCGGCGATCGCCAAAGCGAAGGAGACGGATCCCAACCTGGACTCCACTTTGATCGTCGTCACAGCCGACCATGACCATACCCTGGTGCTGAACGGCTACGCCAAGCGCCTGGGCAAAACCACGGCCACCGAGCCGGGTGTGCTCGGGCTGGTCAAGAACTACGTCACCGGCTTGGCCGACAAGGACGCGGATGGCATGCCCTACACCATCATGGGGTTCGGCAACGGCGAGAACCGCGTAGCCGGAGCACGTTCGACTGCCTTGGCCCTTACCGATGCGCAGATCACGGCACCTCTTTACCACCAGGAAGCAGTCGTGCCGGTCGCCGTGGGTAGCGAGACGCACGGCGGAACCGATGTCTTCCTGGGGGCGATCGGCAAAGGCGCCGCCAATTTCCACGGAACGATAGAGAACATCCAGGTGTTCAATCTCATCCGTACCGCGGTGGGTCTCTAACCCCTACACATATTTAGGAATCAATATCATGATCAAACGCACTCTTGTTGCTGCAACACTTGCTGCGCTCTGCGCACCGCTCGCACACGCTGCGGGAGAAGCAAAGAACGTCATCTTCTTCCTTGGCGATGGCATGGGCCCGACCACCATCACCGCTGCGCGCATCTACAAATACAAGGAAGAAGGCGCCCTGAACATGGACAAGTTCGAGCGCACCGCACGCATCATCACGTACTCGAACGACGCCCAGACCACCGACAGTGCCCCGTCGATGGCGTCCTACATGACCGGCGTCAAGGCCAACAACGAAGTCATTGCCATGTCGGCCAATACCATCGCGACCCCGGTCACGCTGGACGCCGTCAACGGCACCAAGTCGGTCAACGCCTGTGCTGCCGGCAACGGAACCTCGGTCACCACCTTCCTGGAAACAGCCAAGGCAAAAGGCAAGGCTGTTGGTGCGATCACCACCACCGAACTGACCCACGCGACCCCGGCTGCAACTTACGCGCATGTCTGCAACCGTAATGCGGCCTATGACATCGCGGCACAATTGGTGCCCGGTGGCGTTGGCTTCAATGCTGCGCTCGGAACAGGGGTCGACGTTCTGATGGGCGGCGGGCGCAATCATTTCACGCCGTATAACGTGACCACCAATGCCAAAGGCCGGTCCGATGGACGTGACCTGACCGTTGAGCTGACCGCCAAAGGATATGTCGTCGCTGCCGACAAGACCCAAATGGCAGCGGCCACGACAACCCCTTTCATCGGGCTGTATAGCGCCAATAGCCACCTGGCCTATGAACTTGATCGGGTACAGGCGGTTGCTGCAGTCGCCGCAGGCACCCCGGCCACCGTTGTCGGCATCGAGTCGGTCGTACAGACCGAAGCGGCAGCCCAGCCCAGCCTGGCCGAGATGACGGTCAAGTCCATCCAGTTGCTGTCGAAGAATGCCAATGGCTATTTCCTGATGGTCGAAGGTGGCCGCATCGACCATGCGTTGCATGGCACCAACGCCAAGCGCGTCATGGAAGACACCATCGCATTCGACGATGCCATCGCTGCAGCCCTGGCGGAGGTCAAGAAAACCGACCCGACGTTGGCGAGCACCCTGATCGTCGTCACTGCCGACCACGACCACACCATGACTTTCAACGGTTATGTGAAACGCGGCAATCCCATCCTCGACGTCAGCCGCAGCTACATCACGGGAAATGACAACCTGGATGTCAACGGCATGAACTCGACCACGCTGGTATTCGGCAACGGCCCCAACCGCCCCGCGACACGTGCTGCGCTGACCAGTGCCACCGTGATGGCAGACAACTATCTGCAGGAAACCGGCGTACGTCTGGCCAGCGAGACACATGGCGGCGGTGACGTGAAGCTGTTCGCGACCGGTGCAGGTGCCGCGATCTTCAAGGGCACGATGGACAACACCAAAGTGTTCACCTTGCTGAAGACGGCGTCCGGCCTGTAAACCTGTGTAGTTAAACCTCATGCTGCCAGCAGGAGACATCCCGCTGGCAGCATCTATTCAAGAGTTTGTATATGAAGAACCTGCTTTTCTTATCCCTGGCCCTATTTTCATCTTGTGCATCCGCCACGGGCAGTCCGGCCAGCAAGCCGCATCCCGCTCCGGCCCTGGACTTCACCGTCAAGTACTATAACCGGGTGCTTACCCCGGAAGGGGTGTTGCGGGAAAGCCGTTATGAAGAGAACGTGGTCCGGCGGCCCGGGCATGTCTGGACTGCACGCGTGCTCCCCCCTCATGCAGAAACCGAGCATGACCACGATGTTCATGACCATAAGCATTTCAACTACGTGGTTGTGCCGCGCCACGTCGCATTCGATGGCAAGCAGATGTCCGTCGAATTCGTCGACCTCCATGAAAGATATGTGGTCAACATCGAGCCGACGGAATACCAGAACGTCGGATTCGACGGTTCCTGGGCCAACACCTATTTTGTGATGGACCCGGCGATTGTCTCGAGACTGCCCAGATCCTCCCGTCAATCAAGTACGCCCAATACTCATTGGCTGGAGATCGAAAAGGATGGCGCGTTCCAGCGCATCCTGTGGGACGAAATAAACATGATCCCCCTTGTTGCCGAAACGCATGACAAGAAGCACTCCTACTACAATCGGATCGACATACACATCCGCAAGACCTCGCAGAAGGCGTTGCCTTGGGAACGTCTGAAAGGTTATGCCCAGCGGGATTACGCTGATTTTCTCGATTGAGTTCGGCTACACTGGCGGCCTGTGTGTAGCCATCTGAATTCGTATGACCTTCCTTGACTGGTCCATCCTCTTGCCCGCCTTCCTCGGTGGATTGCTGGTGCTCAGCACGCATATCCCGTTTGGCATGCGTGTACTTGAGCGCGGGGTGATCTTCGCCGACCTCGCAGTGGCGCAGATCGCCGGGCTGGGCGTGGTCGTGGGCAGCTTGCTGGACCTCACCGACCACCCCCTGCTGGTGCAACTCGTCGCCGTCCTCGGCGCCCTGGGCGGTGCGGCACTGCTCACCTGGATAGAACGGCGCGCCCCCGACGTGAAGGAGGCCTTCATCGGCCTGACCTTCGTCCTTGCGGCCAGCCTCGCCATCCTCCTCATGAGCCGCGATGTGCACGCGGGCGAACACCTGAAGGACCTGCTGGTCGGACAGATCCTGTGGGTGAGCAACACCCAGCTCGCCCTCACCGCGCTGCTCAGCGCGGCCCTGCTGGCCGCCTGGAGCTCGGCTCGCCATCGCGACGACCCGGCGAGCTTCTATGCCCTCTTCGCGCTCGCGGTCACCGCTTCCGTTCAATTGGTGGGCATCTACCTCGTGTTCTGCAGCCTGATCGTGCCTGCGCTGGCAACCTACCGATTCAAGGAAAGGCGCTGCCTCGCCGCCTTCGGCATAGGCAGCGCGGGATACGCCTTGGGACTGCTGCTGTCCGTCTGGCTCGATCTGCCGGCGGGGGCTGCCATCGTGTGGTCGCTGGCGCTGTGCGGGAGCTGCACGTTGCTTTTCAGGTCGCAGGACAAGGGATCGGCCAGATAGAAAAGAGGGCGCAGCCTGATGTCAGGACTGCGCCCTCTGACTTACACCTGAGACTGGATTACTTGCGGCCTTTTTCCCAGCGCTTCCCGTACCCGGGCATGTGATCGTCGAAGATCTTCTGCTGTTCCGGCGTGAGCACCGCATAGAACTCCTTGAGCGCCGCCAGATGTTCGGTCATGCGCGCTTCCATCGCACGCATGTGCTCCAGCCCTTTTTCCATGCGTTGGGGTGCGTTCAGCTTGGCCATCTCAGCCGGGTCCGGACGCGTGGTCTTGTCCATCATGGGCGGCGTGGCCGCGAACTTCTTCCATGCGGCTTCCTGCTTGGACGTCAGTTTCAGTTTGTCGTGCAACGTCGCCAGTTGTTCTTCGTGCATCTTCTCCATGCGATCGTAAGACATGCCCATGTGCCCGCCGCCGTGCATCCCATAGCCGGGGCCGTATCCGTATTCGCACTCCCCGCCGCGCGCGTAAGCACCCGCCGACAACGCAGCGATCGCCACACCCGCCATTAGCATCTTCACTGACTTGTTCATGTAGATTCTCCTTCGTTGGTTGAATGACGTGCCGTGCAGCACGGCACCTTAGACCGACTTTCCCCTGCTTTAGTTTGTGCCGATGTTACGCCTATCGGGCTGACGGTGCAGTCTTCGCCACCACGTGAGCCGGTGCTGACCAACATCGCTGTTACGGGGGCCAGGCCCATGGACGGACGTAAAGGGGATGCCTGCATCCGTTATAATCTGCCGTCTTTTCAGGATCCCGCACCAGCATGACCGACAAGTACGCCGTCCTCGGCAATCCCATCTCGCACAGCAAATCTCCGCTCATCCATCGCATGTTCGCGGAACAGACCGGACAGGACATGAGCTATGAGGCGATAGAGGCGCCGCTGGACGGCTTCGCCGCGACGGTGAAACGCCTGCGCGACGAAGGCTACAAGGGCTGCAACGTGACCGTGCCCTTCAAGTTCGAGGCCTACCAGCTCTGCGATGAACTGGGACAGCGTGCGCTAGATGCCAAAGCGGTCAATACCCTGATCTTCCGCGACGGCAAGATACTCGGCACCAACACTGACGGCCCGGGCCTTGTGCTCGACATCCAGCAGAACCTCGGCATCGAGATGATGTGGAAAGACGTGCTTCTGCTCGGCGCAGGCGGTGCGGCCGCCGGCGTGATGTGGCCGTTGTTCAATACCGGCGTCAGCATCGAGGTCGCCAACCGCAACATGGAGAAGGCGCAAGCGCTGGTCAAGGAGTTCGAAGGTCCCTGCTCGGTGCGCACGCGCCGCTATGAGGACCTGCCGGGCCGCAGCTATGACATCGTCATCAACGCGACTTCCACTGGGCTGAGCGACGAGCTGCCGCCGCTGCCGGAAGGCTTGTTCAAACCCGGTGCGCTGGCCTACGACATGATGTACGGCAAAGAGACGCCGTTCATGGCCTACGCCCGCAGACAAGGGGCCGCGACTGTCGCCGACGGTCTGGGCATGCTGGTGGAACAGGCGGCGACAGCTTTCGCGCTGTGGCGCAAGGTGCGCCCGGACACGCGTCCCGTGCTCGAAGAACTGCGCAAATGAGGAAGAAAGCAAAGAGCCTGTTCTGGCGCATCGTGCTGGCATTGTTCGCCGTGCTGGTGCTGTACCAGCTGTGGCTGTTCGCGCATGTATGCTGGTGGATCAAGTTCAACCCGGCGACCAGCGCGTTCATGGAAGACCGCCTGGAGATAATGCAGGACAAGAACCCCAAGGCCGCACTGCAACACAAGTGGGTGGACTACAACAAGATATCCGGCAACCTCAAGCGTGCGCTGATCGCTGCGGAAGACGCGAAGTTCGTCGATCACGAGGGCTTCGACTGGGACGGCATACAGCAGGCGTACCAGAAGAACCTGCGCAAGGGCAAGATCGTGGCGGGCGGTTCCACCATCAGCCAGCAACTGGCCAAGAACCTGTTCCTGTCCACCAAACGCACACCTTGGCGCAAGGCGGAAGAGGCGCTGATCACCCTGATGCTGGAAACGGTGATGGACAAGCAACGTATCTTCGAGATCTACATGAACGTCATCGAATGGGGAGACGGCGTGTTTGGCGCAGAAGCCGCGGCGCGCCATTACTTCGATGTCAGCGCGGCGCAGCTGTCACCGGAACAGGCAGCCAGACTCGCGGCCATGGTGCCCAATCCGCGCTACTACGACCGCCATCGCGAAGCGCGCGGCATGCTGGCCAAGACGGTAGTCATCCTCGATCGCATGAACGATGTCGATATCCCCTGAACTGGAGTGCACGGGTTATACCGTTCTGCGCCCTGCGGCATGACCCAATCTGATCCTGCGGTTCTCCAGGTATTTCAATAACGCGAAGGTCAACCAGCCGATGCCCACCATCCCCACCGAGAAAAGCGCGTAGGAGACTTGCCAGGGGATGCCCTGGGTCATCATGGAAAACTCCGACATGCCGCCGATCCCGGCGATCACGTTGAGCGGCATGAACACCACGCTGAGCACCGTGAGCTGTTTGATCACCTTGTTCTGGTTGATGTTGATGAAGCCGACGGTGGCATCCATCAGGAAGTTGATCTTGTCGAACAGGAAGGCGGTATGCCCGTCGAGCGACTCAATGTCGCGCAGTATCTGCTGGGAATCGTCCAGCTGATCCCGGGTGAGCAAGCGGCTGCGCATCAGGAACGAGACGGCGCGCCTGGTGTCCAGCACGTTCCTGCGCACCCGCCCGTTCGAATCTTCCTCGTGCGCGATCCCGGTCAGCAATTGCGCGGCCTCATCGTCGGTCACCTGCTTGTTGAGCACTTGCTTGCCGACATTCTCCAGCCCCCGATATACATCCTCGAGCACATCCGCCGAATATTCCACGTCCGCTGCATACAGGTCGAGCAGGACGTCCCGGCAATCCGAAACGTAATTCTGCTGCGCGAATGCGCGCAAGCGCTGCAAACGGAATACCGGCAATTCTTCGCTGCGTATGGAAAACAGGATGTCGTGATGCAGCACGAAGGCGACCGCCACGTTCCTGGAC
>JBBIIJ010000025.1:0-34805 GCA_037446535.1 Sideroxydans sp.
CCTCGGCGTATTCACCCTCTTCTTCGACACCCCCCAATCCACCTCCGGCAACGCGTCCAGCATGGCGATCACCTTTGCTGGCCTGCTGAGTACGCTGATCGAGCACGTCAGGTCCAGCCGCGAAGCCAGGCGCGCGGAGCTGCTGATGGAGAGGCAATCCATCGCCAACGAGATCCACGATTCGCTGGCACAGACATTGAACTACGCACGCATGAACACGACGCTGCTGAGCGACGCAGTGCGCAACAACAACGAGGTGATGGCGACCAGGTACGCGCGCGACATCGACGAGGCGCTCGAGATCGGACAAAAGGCAGTGCGCGCCCTGATCACCGATTTCCGCAGCGAGATGGACCCTGCGGGGCTGCTGCATGCACTGCAGGACCTGACCGAACAGTTCGGCCAGCAGTATGGAATCGACCTCACCTGCTCCATCCGCATCGCCGATCTGGACCTGCCGCTGGAGCACGAGATACAGGCCTACTATATCGTGCGCGAAGCGCTCTCCAACATCGCCAAACATTCGAACGCAAGCCATGCCCGGTTGATCGTCGATCATCTTTGCGGCCATTACGTGTTCACGGTCGAGGACAACGGTGTGGGGACGTTCCTGCCGGTGGAAGGACATTACGGAACCGTCATCATGCGCGAACGCGCCCAACGTATAGGCGGTGAGATCAGAGTGGAGAGTACGAAAGGCTTGGGAACCAGCGTCCAGCTGTTCTTCCCCGAGCCTGAGGTGAAGTGGAGAACGCTGCATGACTAAAGAACTGAAGATTGCACTCGTGGACGACCAGAGCCTCTGCCGGCGAGGCCTGAGCGAGCTGCTCGCGCGCTGCTATGGATTCAACGTGCTCGGCGCCGTCGGCTCCATCGAGGAGCTGCGCACGCTGCTCAAGGAACAGCCCGACCTGCTGATCATGGACCTGCGCATGAAACCCATGGACGGAGTCACCATGCTGGAACATCTGCGCAAGGAAGGGTGCACCACCCCGGTGGTGATGCTGACCATGAGCGATTCCGAAGTGGACCTGGGCAACGCGATACGCGCCGGGGTCCGCGGCTACCTGCTCAAGGACATGCCGCCCGAAGAAGTGGTGGACGCCATACGCCGAGTCGCCGGCGGTGAACTGGTGGTCGCGCCGAGCATGACCGTGAAGATGATAGACATGCTGCGCGGCGACCAGGCCGGTCAGGACCCGCGGAACTCCCTCAAGCTGCTCACCGAGCGCGAGCGCGAGATCCTGCAACTGCTGGCGCGCGGCGAAAGCAACAAGGCCATCGCCCAGACCCTGAAGATCAGCTACGACACGGTGAAGCAGCACGTGCGTCACATCCTCAACAAACTCAATCTGTCATCTCGCGTTAAGGCCGCCGTGCTGTTCGCCAAGGAACAGCAGGGAGCGCCCGAAGAAGAAGACATCCCGGTCAGGCAAGTCGGTTCAAGGCAACAAGGTGGTAGGTAGAGGTGGATCAGGTCAATCTATAACTAGAGCGGAGGAAACATGGCACACATCGTCATCATGGGAGCGGGTATCGGCGGCATGCCGGCGGCCTACGAAATGCGGGACAAGCTGGACAAGAAGCACAAGGTCACTGTCGTCAACAACGGCGAGAATTTCCATTTCGTCCCCTCCAATCCCTGGGTCGGCGTGAAGTGGCGCGACCGCAGGCACATCGAATTCCCCGTCCGCAGCTACCTGGAACGCAAGGGCATAGAGTTCATCTCCACCGGCGTGAAGCGCGTGCATCCGGACCAGAACCAGCTCGAACTCAATGACGGCAAGTACCTCAAGTACGACTACCTGGTGATCGCCACCGGCCCCAAGCTGGCCTTCGAGGAAGTGGAAGGCATGGGACCGCACGGCGGCCACACCTACTCCGTGTGCCACGTGGACCACGCCATGAAGTCGCACCACGACTGGGAGCACTTCTGCAAGAACCCGGGCCCCATCGTGGTCGGTGCCGTGCAAGGCGCTTCCTGCTTCGGGCCTGCTTACGAATACGCGTTCATCATGGAGACCGACCTGCGCAAGCGCAGGCTGCGCAACAAGGTGCCCATGACCTTCGTCACTTCCGAGCCCTACATCGGCCATCTGGGTCTGGGCGGCGTGGGCGACTCCAAGGGCATCCTGGAATCGGCCATGCGCGACAAGCACATCAAGTGGATCTGCAACGCCAAGGTCACCAAAGTCGAGGCCGGCAAGATGTACGTCACCGAGCATGACGACATGGGCCAGGAGAAGAAGAAACACGAGCTGCCCTTCAGCTACAGCATGATGCTGCCCGCCTTCAAGGGCGTGGACGCGGTGTTCGGCATCGAAGGCCTCACCAACCCGCGCGGCTTCATCACTGTGGACAAGCACCAACGTAACCAGAAGTACAAGAACATCTTCGCGGTCGGCGTGTGCGTCGCCATCCCGCCGGTCGAGCCCACCCCCGTCCCGGTCGGCACACCCAAGACCGGCTACATGATCGAGTCCATGGTCACCGCCACCGTGTACAACATCCACGCCGACCTGGTGAGTGCAGCCGCCGACCATGAAGCGACCTGGAACGCGGTATGCCTGGCCGATTTCGGCGAGACCGGCGTGGCCTTCGTCGCCATTCCGCAGATCCCGCCGCGCAACGTGAACTGGTTCTCCGAAGGCAAGTGGGTGCACTTGGCCAAGGTCGCGTTCGAGAAGTACTTCATCCGCAAGATGAAGAAAGGGACTTCGGAACCGTTCTACGAAGGCAGCATCATGAAGATGCTGGGCATCGAGAAGCTGAAGTAAAGCGGGATCTCAAGGGAAAGGCCTCCGGTCGCAGGACCGGAGGCCTTTCTCTTTTCTCTTTGACTCACCGACCACCCGCGAAATCGGCACGACCCTGTAGCCTGAACGAGAACACGTTCTCGTTCCTGACAGCCATGGCATCAATATCGCCGAATGCGTTCCTGCGCAAGGCAAGGCCGAGCGTGACCTCGCCGCCCATATCGAAGACGTACTCGATCCCAAGTTTGTATCCGCCCAACCGTTCCCCGGTCTCCGGGATGCGTGTGTGGTAAAGCCCACCGATATACCGAAACGCCGTTCCGCCTGCATACCGATAAGTGAGGAAGACGTTGCCCAGCCCGCTACGGCCGCTGCCATTGATCGACGTCGCGGTCAGCCCGGCGTGCATATTCTGCCCAAGGATCGCCTCCCTCAGATCGAAACCTAACTCGTTCCGCGAAGCCAGATTGCGCTCCGGGATGCCCCCAAGGTGGCTGAACGTCGCGGCGATCGTGCGCACCTCGGTATCCAGAAACGTGAACCCCAGGGAATTCGCCTGGTTGCCATCACGCGGGGAATAGTAGCTGCCCAGGTTCCATGCCCCATAGTTGATGTGGGCAAACCCGCCCACGCTGTCGTGGCTGGCATTGTCGGTCAGATTGAAGACCGTCTGCCCTCCGGTCTGGACGGTATTCGGCCTGGTCTGCATCCTGCCGCCGAGCGCGATTCCCAGCCTATCGTCTATCTTCCAGCTCCTGGCGAGCACCAGATCGCCATAGGTGAAGCCCTCGGTCGTCTGCGGCTGCGGGACCAGCGAAAGCCAGTCGAGCATGAACAGGTAGTCCGTATTCTGGAAATGCAGGCCGAGCCGGCTCAGAATCGCCTCACGGTCACCGGCAGAGGTATGGATCGTCTGGTTGGCACTGGAATCGACATCGATCAGATACAGCGGACGTGGATCGCGGCGCAACAGGTCGGTGCGCTGCTGATAACGGGCGATGAGATTGCGCTGGTTGTTCAGCAGCCAGAGCTGCTCGAACTCGACCGGGCCGATAGGCGTGGCAGCTTGTGCCGAGACGGCGAACAAGGCCAGCCACGCTGGCAAGAAAACGATCCGCATCTTTTCCTCATTGATGTTGGGCACGCAGGGCAGCGACAGGCTACTCGGCCGATTCTAGCCGGTTCGTTTCGCGTGTGCTGGTCTGAACACTTTGCACTGCACCGGATCGGATTCCAGCCATGCGCCTTCGATGAGGTCGATGCAGTAAGGTATCGCGGGGAACACCGCGTTCAGGCAGTCGTCTATCGCTGAGGGTTTGCCCGGCAGGTTCACGATGAGCGACTTTCCGCGTATCCCGGCCGTCTGGCGCGACAGGATGGCGGTGGGGACGACCTTCAGTGATGCGCTGCGCATCAGCTCGCCGAAGCCTGGCATCATCTTCTGGCACACTGCCTCGGTCGCCTCCGGCGTCACGTCGCGCAAGGCGGGGCCGGTGCCGCCCGTGGTCACCACCAGCGAGCATCTCTCCAAATCGCACAGTTCGATGAGCGTCCTCTCGATCAAGGGCTGCTCGTCCGGGATCACCCGCGCGACCGCCTCCCATTCGCTGGTCAGCACGCGCGCGAACCACGCCTCGATCGCAGGACCTCCCTTGTCCTCGTATTCGCCGCGGCTGGCGCGGTCAGAAACTGTCACGATACCGATACGAGCCTGCATCACCACTCCCCTCCTGCTTCATTCTGAAACGTCGTCCCATCCAGCAACTGCACCATCACCAGTTCTCCGGCGGCGACGCCTTTGCTGCTGGCATGGACGACCATCAGTCCCTCGGCCATCGCCATCGAGCGCAGGATGCCGCTGCCCTGCTCTCCTGTCGGCGTCGCCACCAGCCCGTCGGCTTCTTTGCTCAGCATCACGCGCACGAACTCGGTGCGGCTGTGCTTGTGCTTCACCTCGCGCGCCAACTTCGCGCTTATCGTGCGCCGGAACAGCTTCGTATGCCCTATGATGCTGCGCAGTGCAGGGCCGACGAATTCCTCAAAACACACCATGCTGGAGACTGGATTCCCGGGCAGTCCAAACACCCAGGTCAGCGGTGCGACACCGAACGCCATAGGGTGCCCCGGCTTCATCGCCACACGCCAGAACTTCATCTGCACCCCCAGAGCCTCCAGCGTCGGCCGCACGTAGTCGTGCACCCCGACCGAAGTGCCGCCGGAGACCAGCAGCACGTCGAACTGCAGGCCGCGCTGCAGCATCTCCCGCAGATGCTCGGGAGTGTCACGCGCGATGCCGAGCAGCACAGGCTCTATGCCCAGGGCCTGCACCTGCGCCATCAGCGCATAGCTGTTAGCGTCGGGGATCTTGTTCGCATCGAAGGGGGCGTCCAGCCCTTCCAATTCGTCGCCGGTGGAGAGGATGACCACGCGCGGCTGGCGAAAGACCTGCACCCTCTTCTGCTTCACCATCGCCAGCATGCCTACCACGCCCGGCGTGATCTCTGTGCCTGCCGCCAACACCACTTCGCCCTGCTTCATGCTCTCGCCGCGGTCGCGGATGTCGTTGCGCGGCTTCACGCCGACCTTGATCTCGACCTTGCCGTCGGCGAGTGCCTGCGTGTCCTCCACGCGGATCACCGCATCTGCCCCCTGCGGAACCGGCGCGCCGGTCATGATGCGCGCGCACTGTCCTGGTTGCACCGTGCGCTGCGGCATGTCGCCCGCCTTGATGTCCTCGACGACTTCGAGCACCGCAGGCGCATTCGCAACATCTGCACTGCGCAGCGCGTAGCCATCCATCGCCGACACGTCATAGGGAGGCTGGTCGCGGTTCGCACGCACGTCCGCAGCCAGCACCCGCCCCAGTGCCTGCTGCAGCGGAACGTCTTCCGTACCGAGCCGTTTCATCGCCTCGATGACGCATCGCTGCGCCGCCGCCACCGTCATGCCATCCATCGTCACCTCGTCCTTGCCGCTTCAAGATCCTGCGGCGTATCCAGATCGAAAAAACTGCGCAAGGCAGGGTCGGCCTCGCGCAGCTCGTCCTCGTTCACATAACGCACATTCAGCCGCTGCAACATGCGGCGCAGACTGCGGTCGCCTTGCGCCATACCCATGCGTATCACATCCAGCGCGCTCGTCGCGTAGAACGCCGCCAAGGGCTGCGGATACCCGCCCACGACCGGCACGACCGCGTGATGCCCTGCGCGCACTGAGGCCAGCCGCTCGATCACCACAGGCGTGACGAATGGCATGTCGCAGGCCACCGCGAACACCCAGGGGGTGCGCGCTTGCGCAAGGCCGGATGCCAGCCCGGCCAGCGGCCCGTCGTCCCCGGTCTCGTCGCACACCTGCCTGAGCCCAAGGCCGGGGCGAGGCCGCCGCACGCTGACCAGCACTTCCGGAAAGACCGCCTGCATCGTCGCGGTGACGTGTTCCAGCAGGCTCCTCCCCTCCAGCAACAGCGCCGCCTTGTCCTGCCCCATGCGGCGCGAGTCGCCGCCGGCCAGTATGAGCGCTGTGCAGCCCGCGATCATGGCCTTGCCTGTTTCAGGATGAAACCGGCAAGGCCCTGCACATCGTCCAGCGCGAAATGAGGCAGCTGCGGATAGACCTCGTCCATGTCGGTGACGATGGCGACAAGGCCATCCTCGATGGCACAGCGCGGCTGCTGGGCGCAGGCACGGCGTAGCACCTCGATCTTCGCACCCGGTGCGTGAGAGAACCCCTCCGCGAGCACGAGATCGGCGTCGGCCATGAAACGCCGGGCCAGTTGCTGCGGTTCCCGCTGCTCGACCTGCGATGCGATCAGCTGCACGCCCTCCGCCGTCACCAGCATGCTCATGGCAGCACCCGCCTGCGTGTAGCGCCAGCTGTCCTTGCCCGGCGTGTCGAGCGGCACCCTGTGGTGCGCGTGCTTGATCGTCGCCACGCGCAAGCCACGCTGTGTCAGCTCGCGCAGCAGTTTCTCTATCAGCGTGGTCTTGCCGGAACCGGAGTGGCCGACGATGGCGGTCATTCTCATCGCGAATTACTTCTCAGCGCACGAATGGTTAGAACCATGATTTAAGCAACGCTTGGACATCTGAGAAATAGGACAAAAATGCTAGTGCCGCAAATAACGGCGGAAAGAAATAATCAGTAACTAAACGAGTGCGTACGCAAATATATATACCAGCTCTAATGAAAGGAACGATTAGCGCCGCGTTCGAAACATATAGTTCACCTTCATCAATTATCCCATCAACTTTCATGTCGTCTTTATGTTCAAAGGAGACTGCGGCAGTATTTGGTGGCATTGCCTTATTAAACATCGCCACGTGTAGAACTTTAATATCCTTCACTCGCGAAAAATGCTGAGATAGTTTCGATCCTTTCCTCAAGAATTCTCGTCTCAATAAATATGGTCCCAGGTAATGCTCAACTCGCCTGAGAAAATTCTCTTTGAAACCCATATCTTCTATTTCGTGCGCGTACTGAAAAAATCGCCATAAGAAATATCCAAGTACAACGCCGAAGATTGTTGGCATGGCGATAGGATTCTTGATTTCGAGTTCATTTCCCAAAATGTTCATTTTGGTCAGAACAGCTCCAGTTGTATTGATAAAAACAACCACTGCCGCCGTCAAAATTAAGTTCCGGCGTTGGCGTTGAAATAGGTCTTCAGACATGTTTAGTTTGTTAACGATGTGCAAAATTCTTGTCGCATGGTTTTGCCACTTTTCCCTATAAGCTGCTTTTGACTATTTCCTTAAATGCGGACCTGCCTATTACCGAGAAATTAGCCACACTAAGGATGCTGCGTCACCCACGCCTCGCCCCAGGACGTAACCTCTTTCTTCCAAATGGGCACACGCTGCTTGAGTTCATCGATCATCCAACGGCAGGCGTCGAAGGCCGCGGCGCGGTGCTCGGCGCCGGCGGCGATGAACACGATGTTGTCGCCGGCCCGGACGGTCGCGACGCGGTGCACGATGCGCGCATCCAGCAGGCCGAACTTGGCGATGGCCTCATCGCGCAGCCTGTTCATCTCGGCCAGGGCCATGCTGCCGTAGGCTTCGAAGCTGAGCTCGGAGACGTCGCGCCCTTCGGAGAAATCGCGCGCGCAGCCGAGGAAGGTGGCGATGCCGCCCGTGCGCTTCGAGCTGGCCTTGAGTGCCGCAATCTCTTCATCCTGTGAGAAGTCTTGTTCCTGGATACGGACTGGCTCGCTCATATGCCCACCGACGTCATTCCGGCGCAGGCCGGAAAACGAGGCCAAAGGCCGAAGTTTCGAGGGACGGCCATCCAGATAATCAAATGAGTTCCTGCGCAGCAGGACAACACCTGGGTTTGTCCGCTGCGCGGTTTTTCTGTTTTGGCTGGATTCCGGCGTGCGCCGGAATGACAGATTTGCCGATTATCTGAATACATCTCAGCCGCCCGAGAATTTCGCCATGAAAGCGATCTCGTCGTTGTCGTGCAGGGCCACTTGTTTGTCATGGACCTGGTTCTGGTTGACGGCGATGAGGCTGACGATGCCAAAGGCCGCGGGGTGCTGTGCGCCCAGCTGCGAGATGACGTCGTGCAGCGTCATGCCGGGCTCGAAATCGAGCTGCATCTCGCGCGTGCGCACGCGTTCGGCCACCGGCCCGAAGAACAGCACCCGTATCACAGGCTGCCTCCCCTCAGCCACACGCCGCTCTTGCCGCCGCGCTTCTCTTCCAGCTGCACGCATTCGATGCGCATGCCGCGGTCCATGGCCTTGCACATGTCATAGATGGTCAGCAGCGCCACGTTGGCGGCGCACAGCGCCTCCATCTCCACGCCCGTCTGGCCGGTGCAACTCGCAGTGGCGAGCACCTTGATCCCCACGGCGCCGTGCTCGTCTGGCAGGATGACCTCGCTGAACGCCACTTCCACGCCGGACAGCGCGACCGGATGGCACATGGGGATGATGTCCGGCGTGCGCTTCGCGGCCATGACCGCCCCTACGTCGGCGACGGTCAGCACATCACCCTTTGCGACCTTGCCTTCGCGTATGCGCGCCAGCGTCTCCGGGCGCATGCGCAGGATGCCGCTGGCGACCGCGACGCGGGCGGTCTCGGCCTTGGCGGAGACATCCACCATGCGCGCACGCCCCGTTGCGGAGAAGTGGTTCAGTTCGTCCATGCCTTACCCCTCATAGCATCCCATCGTCCTTCATCCGCCGATGAAGGACATCTCGACCTTGCGGTGTGACGGCACCACCACATGCCGCAGCTCGGAATAGCGGTCGTCGCGCTCCTCCCAGCATCCGGCGATCATATCCGAAAGCGCCTCTTCGTCCGCGGCCTGCCTGAGCAGCGCGCGCAAGTCAGCGCGCGGCCGGCTGGCGAACAGACAGGTGTACAAGCCGCCGTCGGTGGACAGACGTGCGCGCGTACAGTCCCGGCAAAAGGCCTGGGTGACGGAGGCGACCACGCCTATCTCGCCCGCACCGTCGGCATAGCGCCAGCGCTCGGCTACCTCGCCGCCGCAGTTGGGTTCCGCCTGTTGCAGCGGATGGCGCGCCGCGATGCGCTCCAGTATCTCGCGCGCGGGCACGACTTCGTCCATGCGCCAGCCGTTGGTGCTGCCCACGTCCATGTATTCGATGAAGCGCAGGACGACTCCGCTGTTCCGGAAATGCTCGGCCATGGGCAGGATCTCGTGGTCGTTCATCCCGCGGCGCACGACCATGTTGACCTTGACCGGTGCCAGCCCGGCCGCGTGTGCGGCGGCTATCCCCTCCAGCACGCTGCCTACGTCTGCGTCGCTGTCGCTCATGCGCCGGAAGGTGTGCGGGTCCAGCGCATCCAGGCTGACGGTGATGCGCGAGAGCCCCGCCCCCCTGAGTGCGCGCGCCTTCTTCGCGAGCATCACGCCATTGGTGGTCAGCGCAATCTCCACGGGGCTGCCGTCGTTCGCCCGCAGTCGTGCCAGGCGTTCGACCAACTGCTCCACATCGCGCCGCAACAGTGGCTCGCCGCCCGTCAGGCGTATCTTCTGCACGCCGAGGCGGACGAAGGAACGGGCGAGCTGCTCTATCTCCTCGAAAGACAACAACGCCGTGCGCGGCAGGAATTCGTGGTCGTCGCCGAACACTGCGCGCGGCATGCAGTAGGTGCAACGCAGATTGCAGCGGTCGGTCACGGAGATGCGCAGGTCGCGCAGGGGGCGGCCCAGTGCGTCCTGCAGCAACGGGCGACACGCCCGCTTAGTCATCATCGGGTCCCGCCGACGGTTCACGCAGCTGATTGAGCAGATCCTCGGCCTGTAGTTCGGACTCGGCGTGGATCATGCGGACGATGGCAGGCCCCGCCGATTCGGCGCGCAACTGCCTGACCCTGGCCTGCGCCTCACGGTAGGCATCGTGCCGTTCGAGCTTTTCCAGGCGCCTGATGGGTGATTCGGTGATCCGGTAGATGAAATAGGACATGGGGCCTCGCTTTATTCGTGGAACGCATGCCGGCGGCTTGCGCGAGTGTATCCCAAGGCGACCTGTCTCATCGCACAAGCCGCTGCTTCAGGACTGCTGAGGATGGAACCAGGCCAGCTTCTCCCGCAAGGTCACCACACCACCCACGATGATGAGCGTGGGTGCCTGCGGCTTCTCGCGCTCGGCGATGGCAGGAAGCGTGGCCAGCGTGCCGGTGATTACGCGCTGGGTGGGCTGCGTGCCATGCTGCACGATGGCGATGGGGGTGGTGTCCGGCAGGCCGTGCTCGATGAGCTTGGCGCACAGCGTGTCCAGCCCGTGCAGGCCCATGTACACCACCACCGTCTGGCGCGGCCGCGCGAGCTGCTCCCAGTCCAGGTTCATCGTGCCGTCCTTGAGGTGGCCGGTGACGAAAACGCAGGACTGCGCGTGGTCACGGTGGGTGAGCGGGATGCCCGCGTAAGACGCCACCCCCGAAGCCGCGGTGATGCCGGGCACCACCTGGAAGGCTATGCCTTCGGCCGCCAGCGTCTCGATCTCCTCGCCGCCGCGGCCGAAGATGAAGGGGTCGCCGCCCTTGAGGCGCAGCACACGCTTGCCCTCCTTCGCCAGGCGCACCAGCAGCTCGTTGATCTCCTCCTGCTGCAGGGTGTGGTCGTTGCGCTTCTTGCCCACATAGATGCGCTCGGCGTCGCGCCGCGTCATCTCGACGATGGGCTTGGACACCAGGTTGTCGTAGACCACGACGTCGGCCTTCTGCATCAGGCGCAGCGCACGGAACGTGAGCAGGTCGGGGTCGCCGGGGCCCGCGCCGACCAGATACACCTCGCCACGCTGTATGTTGTCCTCGTCCGCCAACATCTGCCGCAGCATGGCCTCGGCGCTGGTCTCGTCGCCGGTCAGCACCTTCTCGGCGACCACGCCTTCGAACACGTTCTCCCAGAAGATGCGGCGCTTGGCGGGATCGGTCACTCGCCGTTTCACCACCTCGCGGAAGCGCTCGGCGAAGCTGCCCAGTCGGCTGTAGTTCTGCGGGATGACGGTCTCCAGCTTGCCACGCATCATGCGCGTCAGCACAGGAGAGGCGCCGCCGCTGGAGAAGGCCACCATCAATGGCGAGCGGTCGAGGATGGCAGGCATGATGAAGCTGCACAGCTCGGGGTCGTCCACGACGTTCACCGGTATGTTGCGTGCGTGCGCCAGTTCGGAGACCTGTCTGTTCACTTCGCGGTCGTTGGTGGCGGCGATGGCCAGTGTCACGCCGTTGAGATGCCTTTCCTCGAAGCGCGCGACGACGACCTCCACACTTGCCGCCTCTTTCAGCTCTTCGTCGATCTCGGGCGCGACTACCCTCACCTTCGCGCCCGCTTCCAGCAGCACGCCGGCTTTGCGCTTGGCGACGTCGCCTCCGCCGACGACGAGGCAGAGCTTGTCTCTGACATTGGCGAAGATCGGCAGGAAATCCATGTCAGCCTTTGATCGATTTCAGGATCAGCGGCACCAGCGCCTCGGGCAGCTTGATCTTGCCCGCAAGCGCGAATTCATGCGCACGCTCAGACATCTTATCCCAGGTCTTTTTGATGATGGGAATCCATTTGTCTTCGGTGTAGTCCGGCTTCTGCTGGGCGAAGGCCAGCATGTAGTGCTCGATGAACACCAGGTCCACCACGTCTTCCATGAGCTGCGTCTCGGCGTTGGTCTTGAGTTCCTTCTTGCCGACGATGGCCTTCACACGCGCGACCATCTCGTCGTCGTAGCCGACCTCCTGCATCAGTCGGCCGGCGGTGTCGGCGTGGAACTTGTACAGGTTGGTGCGCCACAGCATGTAGCCCTTCTTGTCCATCGGGTAGTCACTGCGCGGACTCGTCCAGCGCCGGATGTGCTGAGCGCGGCAGGCCAGCTTCACCGCTTCGGATGCCTCGGGCGCATAGCGCTCCTGCATCTCGGTCATGCGCTGCGCATAGAGCAGCTCCTTGGGGTATTCCTTGCCTTGGAACGTTTCCTTGTTCGGGTCTTCGGCGTTGGCCTTGTCGAATGCCGCGACCGCGGCCTGGTACAGATTGCTGGTCATGATGCCTTTTCGATGAGGTTGTCGGATGTTCGCTGTTCCTTGCAGCGGCGCACGAAGCTCACGAAGCGCGTGGCCCAATAGCAGCTGCCTATGGTGCGCAGGTGGGTGTATGAGGCCATGAGGTTGTAAACCAGCAGGCCGTCGCGTTCGCCGTCTATGCCGTGACCGCGCTCGACATGGTAAGCGAAGCGGGTATCAGGTGGAAGGTTATCCAGCGAGGAGTAATGGAACTCGTGCGCCTTGATCTGCCTGGCCGGTCCGTTGGGGCGTGGCCAAGGATGTGCCGCGTCTTCGCGCAGGTGCACATAACCGCGTCCGATCGGCTTCGCATGCATGGTCACGTCGCCCGGGATGGCGCCAACCATCTCGCAGTGGCGGCCTTCGTATTCGATGCCGCGCGACAGATACATCAGCCCGCCGCACTCGGCGTAGGCTGGCAGACCGCCTTCAATGGCCTGTCTGATCTCGCCGCGCAAGCTGCTGTTTGCCTCCAGCTCGACCGCGCAGGCCTCGGGGAAACCACCGCCTATGTAAAGACCGTCCACATCGGGCAGGTGGGCATCGTTCAGCGCATCGAACGGCACCAGCTCCGCCCCCGCGGCCTGCAAGGCGTCAAGGTCGTCCGCGTAGTAGAAGCCGAAAGCGCGGTCGCGCGCGATGGCGATCTTCACTTTCTCGCTGACCGGCATGGGCAGCACCTCGGCAGTGCGCGGCACTGGCAAAGGTTCTTTCTTCGACAGTTCAAGTAGCCGGTCGAGGTCGACTTGCTCGGCGATGGCTTCGCCTATCTGCCTGACCTTGGCCTGGGCCGCGATGGACTCGTTGCTAGGCATCAGTCCGAGGTGGCGCTCGACGATGGAGAGTCGCTCGTCATGCTGGATGGCCCCAATCACCGGCACGTCGGTGTAGTGCTCGATGACCTGGCGCAACTTGGACTCGTGGCGGCGGCCGCCGAGGTTGTTGAGGATGACGCCGGCGATACGGATGTCGCGGTCGAACGCCTGATAGCCCAGGATCAGCGGCGCGATGCCGCGCGTCATGCCGCGCGCATCGATCACCAGGAACACCGGCAGGTCGAGCAGCTTCGCCAGCGCCGCGTTGCTGTTGCTGCCGTCGAGCGCGAGCCCGTCGTACAGGCCCTTGTTGCCCTCGACCAGGTTCACCTCGGAGGCATGGCGCGCGAAGGTGGCTGCCACGTCATCGTTCTCCATCAGGTACAGGTCCAGGTTGCGGCAGGCACGGCCCGCCGCCTGCGACAGCCACATCGGGTCTATGTAGTCCGGGCCCTTTTTGTAGGGCTGCACCTTGTGGCCGCGCGCCGCAAGTGCCGCGCACAGGCCGATGCTGACCATGGTCTTGCCCGAGGATTTATGTGCTGCCGAGATCAGCATGCGGTTCATGGCAGCCTCCTGATGCGTCAATCCGAGATATACGGCTTGTCCTGCGGCATGAAGTTCAGCACGCGCACGCTCACCGTCGTGATGAGGAAGGCGACCGCCAGCCCGCCCATGCCGAGCAGGAACTCGTACAGCGAAGGATGGTAGCTGGCGATCTGCCCGTCGGCGAAGCTGCTGCTGACGGCGAAGCCGGGGAAGATGTCGAGTGGATAGGCCTGCCCGCCGATGATGAAGACATACAGCAGCGCGAACGCGCCGAGCACGACCAGCAGCGAGGCAACGACCACGAAAGACGTCCTGCCCGAACCCGGCCCGTAGATCAGCGCCAGCGGCACGAGGTTGCCCAGCACCACGTAACCCCACCAGAACAGCGCGGGATAGACGCCGCCGTCGAAGAGGATGAAGCGCTCGAAGGCCGACTCGTGGGCGAAATACAGCTTGGTCAGGTGGAGCGCGGCGACCATGTACAGGGAGCCGATCACGAACACGCCCAACAGGTTCTTCTTGCGGTTCTGAATCGCGGGGTCGAGCTGCTTCTCGTTCCAGGCGTAGATCACGGTCTGCACCACATGGAACACCGCCAGTCCCCAGGCGAAGGACAGCACGATGAACATGGGCGGAAGCAGCGCCGAGCCGTAGGCCTGGCGCGCGGCGAGGAAGGCGAAGATCAGGCCGGTGCCGGTAGTGAGCACGAAGCGCCACGCGAACACGGCGAGGCCCGCAGCCTTGTTGTACGGGTTCATGCGCCGCTCCATCATGGTCCACAGATAGACCATCACCAGGCCGAACATGCCGGAATACAGCACCACGTTCCAGGCGAACACCGAGGTCAGGTTGTAGTTGGTCGCGGCCACGATGATGCGGTCGGGACGGCCCAGGTCGAGCATGAGCACGGTCAGGCCTCCTGCCAGCATGGCGATCGAAAGCAGGCTGGCCAGCGGCGCGCGCGCCTTGTACATGGCCTTGCCGAACACCGAGCCGATGGAAGCGACGTTGAGCACGCCGGAGGCGGCGACGATGAGGAAGATGGCGAACACGTGCGGCAAGCCCCACACGATCTGATTGTTCATGCCGGTGATGATATGGCCGTGCGATTCCATCATGTGCACGGCGTAGAGACCTGCCGCGGCGACCAGACCGCCTGCGGCGAGCAGCAGCCAGTACAGGCGGTTCTTGTATCTCAGCGAAGCGAGCGTAGGCACAGTCATGTCATACCCCCTGATAACGGATGCCGGGGTTCAATTGCAGGTCGGCACGCAGCTGCAAGGTCGCGACGCTGCTCACCTTGCGATGGATCTCGCTGTTCGCGTCGTTCAGGTCGCCGAACAGGATGGCCTTGTTCTTGCAGGCTTCGGCGCAGGCAGGCTGCCCTCCCTGGTCGATGCGGTGCACGCACAGGGTGCAGGCTTCCACCGTGCCCTTGCCGCGCGGCACATCGGCGTGCTGCCCATGCAGCGGCTCATGCACGAAGGAACGCGCCTTGTAGGGACAGGCCATCATGCAGTAGCGACAGCCTATGCAGCGGTGACGGTCGACCAGAACGATGCCGTCGGCGCGCTTGAAAGAGGCCTGGGTGGGGCACACGTCCACGCAAGGCGGACGCTCGCAATGCTGGCACATCACCGGCAGCGACAGCTCGCGCCCGGCGCTGACGTCCTTGATGTCCACCTTGCGTATCCACTGCGAGTCGGTGGGGGACGTGCCGCCAGACAGACCGTTCTCGCGGTTGCACGCGGAAACGCAGTCGTTGCAGCCCGCTTTGCATTGTGTGGTGTCTATCAGCATGCCCCAGCGCACCTTGCTCGATGCGCCCTCGCCCTTACCGTGCGCCGGAGAGAACAGCAGCATGCCCGGCGCGATGGCGACCGCCGCCGCACCCAGCGTGGTCTTCAGGAAGCGCCTGCGTTGCGTGTCCATGTCGCTCATCTGACATCCTTCATGGCGAGCGCCGCAGCGCGCCGGCTGGCGTGGCACTCGAAGCAATCTATCCTGACCGCGGCATAGCGGTGGCAGCCGACGCAGAAGCTGTCCTCGCGTGCGGTCACGCTGTCGTCCTTGAGGCTCGCGTGGCATTCCACACAGTTCTTCAGCGCATCCTGCTCTACGCGGATGCCCTTGCGCACCGTCTCCTCGCGCTGATGCCTCAGCAGATGCATGTGGTTCTTGCGCATCCACTGGGTGTCCCGCACGCACTGACCGCCTTTGCCGATGTCGAGCTTGGGCGCAGCGGAGTCGCCTGCCCACGCGGGGGCGACGAAGAGCAATAAGCCGAGCGCCACGATTTTCATCATGCGAGTCGTCAGGCTTTGCGCTTCTACCCTCTCCCTGGCCCTCTCCCTGCAAGGGAGAGGGAACTGGCTCCTTCCCCCTCGCAGGGGGAAGGTTGGGATGGGGGTAGAAGCCATGTTACTCACCCAAGCCCATCTGGATGTAGCCTGTGGGGCAAACATCCGCGCAGATGTGACAGCCGATGCACTTGTCGTAATCGGTCTTCACGTAGCGTCCCGTGGTCGCCTCGGTCTTCTTGACGCGCGAGACGGCGGTCTGCGGGCAGTACACCACGCAGTTGTCACACTCGAAGCACATGCCGCAGCTCATGCAGCGCTTGGCTTCGGCCACCACCTGTTTCTCGTCCAGCACACCCAGGCGATCCTGGAAGTTGCCCAGCGCACTCTCCTTGTCCAGCGTGACTACGCTGCGCACGTTGCGCGGCGTGTGGTTGAAGTGGCCGAGGAACAGCTTGTCGTGCGGGATGACGTAGCGGTCGGAACGGTTGTCGTAGTTGTGCACCGCGAAGTTGGAGAAGCAGGTGCCGCGCGTGGGTTCGTGCTGCTCGGCCGGCTCCAGCCCCTTCTCCGCCATTTTGCGCATCAGGTCGAACTGGTGCACGTCTATCTTGGGGCGCTTCTCCAGGTCGTGGCCCATGAGGTAAGCGTGGATGCCGTCGGCCGCGATGGAACCATGGCCCACCGCCGTGGTCAGGAGGTGCGGACGTATCACGTCGCCGCCGGCGAACACGCCTTCGTGCCCGGCAACCACATAGTTGCGGTCGGTCGTGACCGCCCCTTTGCCATTGTTGAAAGCCTCCAGGCCGGTGAAATCCACAGCCTGTCCGATCGCGGAGACAATCAGGTCGGCTTCGATGTCGTATTCGGTGCCTTCGATCTTGTTGACGTCCAGGCGGCCGGCATTGAACTTAGCCTCGCACTTGGCCACGCGCAGCGCGGTGGCGCGGCCAGCGGTGTCCTTGACCACGGCGACGGGCATCATACCGCCGAGGATGAAGATGCCCTCGGCCTGCGCCTGCTCGATCTCGTGCTTGTTGGCCTGCATCTTGTCGATGTGGAACACGGAGGTCAGCGCCACCTCCGCGCCTTCCTTGGCTGAGATCTCGGCCACGTCCTGCGCCATGCGTCCCGCGATGGCGTGCTCGGCGTCAGTGGGCTTGGCGTGCTTGATGTGGCCCAGACGGCGCGCCACGGTCGCCACGTCGATGGAGGTGTCGCCACCACCGACCACCACCACGCGCTTGCCTACATGCTGCAGGCGGCCGTCGTTGAAGGCTTTCAGGAAGGCGGTCGCCGTCACCACGTTGGGCGCTTCGCTGTCCGCGATGGGCAAGGCGCGGCCGGCTTGCGCGCCCATGCCGAGGAACACGGCATCGAACTGTTCGCGCAGCTCGCCCATGGTGATGTCGCGGCCGACGTGGCAGTTCATGCGCGTCTTCACGCCGAGGTCGAGGATGCGCTGTATCTCCGCGTCCAGCACGTCGCGCGGCGTGCGGAAGCCGGGGATACCGTAGCGCATCATGCCGCCCAGGTGTTCGTGCTCGTCGAACACGGTCACGTCATGCCCCTTCATCACCAGCTGATAGGCACATGACAGGCCGGCGGGTCCGCCGCCCAGGATGGCCACCTTCTTGCCTGAGGAAGCGACATCCGGCTTGTTGAACGTCAGCTGGTTCGCGATGGCATATTCGCCGAGGAAGTGTTCGACCGAGTTGATGCCCACGTGGTCTTCAACTTCGTTGCGGTTGCAGCCGGTCTCGCAGGGCGCAGGGCACACGCGGCCCATCACCGAGGGGAAAGGGTTGGCTTCGGTGAGCCGCCGCCATGCGTATTCCTGCCACGGCATGACGGGCTTGCCGTCGGCGCCGTTCGGCACCTTCTCGGTGCCGCGCACGATTCCGAGATAGCCGCGGATGTCCTCGCCCGCCGGGCAGCTGCCCTGGCAGGGCGGCGTGGATTGCACGTAGGTCGGGCACTTGTAGGAATGGCCGGCCTGGAAGATCTTCTCGTTCCAGCGCTTGACTTGGTCGTTGCCGTCCTTGAAACGGCGGAAGGTGATCTTTTGCGGGGTATCGGTTGTTGCAGACATCGCGTTTGCCTCCAATGAACGTTACTTGTCGCCGAGGATGATGGCGTTGCTGACGAGCTGGTGCACGCCGCCCACCATCTTCCTGTCGAATCCGTAGATGGGCATGACCTTGGTGAACTGCGCCTTGCAGATGGCGCAGATGGTCGCCATGAAGTTGACGCCGTGCTCGTCCACCGACTGCTGCAGCACCTCCATGCGCGGCAGCGCACCCTTCACGCGCAGGTCGAGCAGGTCGTCGGTGAGCAGCCCTCCTCCACCGCCGCAGCAGAAGGTCTGCTCGCGCGTGGTGTTGGGCGCCATCTCGACGAAGTTGCTGGCCACCGCGCGGATGATGTTGCGGGGGATCTCAAACTGGCCTCCGGGTAGGTCGCCCATGCGCGAGCCGCGCGCAACGTTGCACGAGTCGTGGAAGGTGATGATGTGCTTGTCGTTCTTGGATTTGTCGAACGACAGTGCGCCGCGCTCTATCGCATCCCAAGTGAATTCGCAGATGTGGCTGGGCTGCTTGTAGCGGTGGTCGAGCTGCTTCTGCAGCATCTGCGCAAACTTGTCCACCTCGCCCGCGCCGTCGCCCACGCCGGAGAGCGTGTTCCAGAAACTGTAGGCCACGCGCCAGGCATGGCCGCACTCGCCCACCACGATGCGCTTCACGCCCAGCTCGAGCGCCGCCTCGCGGATGCGCAGCGCAATCTTGCGCATCTGCTCGTAGTTGCCGATGAACATGCCGAAGTTGCCGGCCTCCGATGCCATCGACGACAGCGTCCAACTGGTGCCGGTGGCGTGGAACACCTTGGCATAGCCGATCAGGCTGTCGATGTGCGGCTCGGCAAAGAAGTCGGCGGACGGCGTGATCAGCAGCACCTCCGCACCCTTCACGTCGATGGGGAAACGCACGTCTACGCCCGTCGCATCCTTCACGTCCTCTTCCAGGCCTTCCAGCGTGTCAATCAGCGCCGGGCCGGGCAGGCCCAGGTTGTTGCCGATCTTGTGCACCTTGCCGATGATCTCGTTGGAGTATTTCTGGCCGTAGCCTATGGAATCGAGGATCTCGCGCACGGCCATGGTCACTTCGGCGGTGTCTATGCCGTACGGGCAGAACACCGAGCAGCGGCGGCACTCCGAGCACTGGTTGAAATAGTTGTACCACTCGTCCAGCACCTCGCGCGTGAGGTCGCGCGCGCCGACGAGTTTGGGGAACAGCTTGCCCGGCAAGGTGAAGTAGCGGCGGTACACGCTGCGCAGCAGGTCCTGGCGCGCCACGGGCATGTTCTTTGGGTCCTGCGTGCCGATGAAGTAGTGGCACTTGTCCGAGCAGGCGCCGCAGTGCACGCAGGCGTCCATGTACACCTTGAGCGAGCGGTATTTCTGCAGCAGCTCGCCCAGGCGCGCGATGGCGCGGTCGTGCCAGTCCTCGACCAGCTGTCCGGGGAAGCCTATGGCCTCGTTGATCTTGTCGCTGGCGACGAAAGGCCCTTTCCCTTCCATCGTGCCGGGCTTCAGCGCGGGAACGATGGGGATGGTGCGATAGGCGGGCGCTACGACGTCTGCCATTTCAGTTCTCCGACTCCAGTTGTTTCGCCCATGCGCTCAGGTGGCGCTGCTCGCGCGGATCGTCTTTCTGGTTGCGCGTCGGTGAAAAAAAGACTCCCGGTGCGTGCAGCAGTTTGCTGTAGGGGAACACGACCAGGAGTGACACAACCAGGAAGAGGTGCAATAAGAGCACCGGATCGGCGGGGAGCCCCTGGATGTTGAAACTCATAAGACCTAGAAAATATCCCTTCACCGCAATCACGTCGGTGTGGGCTGCGAACTTCATCAGCAGGCCGGAAGCGGCGATGCCCATGAGCAGCAGCAACATGAGGTGGTCGGACGGCGTGGAGATGTAGCGTATACGCTCGACGAACAGGCGGCGCGCCCAAAGGCCGGCGAGGCCCGCGAGCATAGTGATGCCCGCATACATGCCGAAAGGCTGGACGAAGGCGACCCACTCCCATACCGGTTCGGTGAAATAGCGCAGGTGCCGCAGTACCACCAGCGCGAGGCTAGCGTGGAACAGCCAGCCCAGCGACCATATCCACAGGTTGGACTTGAACAGGCTCTCGAAGAACAGTACTTCGCGGGTCATGCGCAACACCACGCCGCCGGTAGTGGTCGGTGCCGGCGTGGTTGGTATCTTCAGGGGCGCCGGCGTGCGAGCATACGTCGCGATGCGATAGAGCAGCCCCACGACCAGCAACAGCGTTGCGAAGTAGAACAGGATCGCGAAGAGGATGCTCATCGTTCAGGATCGAGGACCGAGGATTGAGGAGTTAGGGACGAGGATCCAGGATTCAGGCTGCGCATTTGTTCAGTCCTCGATGCTCGCCCCTGCTTCTTATACGCAGCCGGTGGGTTTGGGCAGGCCGGCGATCTTGCACGCCTGCTTGCCGGGACCGTAGGGAAACAGGCCGTACAGGTACTCGCTGTTGCCCTTGTCCGGACCGAGCTTCTTGCCGATAGCCTTAGTCAGCACGCGCACTGCCGGCGCGATCTGGTATTCCTCGAAATATTCGCGCAGGAAATTGATGACCTCCCAGTGCTGGTCGCTCATCTCGATGCTCTCGGTCTTGGCGATGAAGTTCGCCACGTCCGTGTTCCAGTCGCCCAGGTTGACCAGGTAGCCTTCCTCGTCAGTCTCGTAGCTCTTGCCGCTCACTTCGATGCTTGCCATGGTGTTTCTCCTCCCGTGTGTTGCAGTTGATGTTTCTGGTCAAAGCCAGGATTGGCAGGTCTTGTTGCTGCTCGCCAGATCGACGAAACCGCCGTAGTCCACCGGCGTGACGCCGTCGATGAGCCGGTCTCCCATGCCGCGTGCCTCCAGATCAGGCACCAGGACATGAACCTTGAACTTGCCCGCGGCCGCGCGCAACTTCGATTCGGCGGCGTTGCCCTTGGTCGCCGCGTACACTGCGTCCTCGATGAGCAGGATGTCGCCACCTGTCGCCGTGTTCAAACAGCTGTCCAGCGTGCCGCTAGTCAAGGGTGATTTGTTGATGATGTGCAGCATGTGTCCCCCTCAGAAACTCAAGACCACGTCTTGCGTGTCCATCAGCGCGCCCATCTCGGCGCGGCTGAGCACGGTGACCGGCACCAGGAGGTCGTCCTCGGTGAGGCCGCGCGCCTCCATGGATTCCTTCTCGACGTACAGCTTCTCGATGTCGTAGTCCTCCAGCGCACGATAGGCGGGCGAGAAGTTCTTGGTCTCTATGCCCTTGGTCTGCTGGCCCTTCTTCAGCTGGTGCACGCCGTCGTCCAGGAAGGCCAGCGACACGTCCTGGTCGAAGGCTGCGGTGATCAGCACCACCTCCAGCGATTCCAGCGCGTAGATCGTGCCGTAAGGCGCCTTGCGGTTGACGAACATGAATTTCTTGGCGTCGCTCATCCCATCCTCCTCAATCGCCAAAGGTGACCAGGCGGTCGCACTTGATGCCCGCCTCCACCAGTTGCCCCAGGCCGGAGATGCGGAAGCCCTGCGCCAGGTTCTCTTCCTTGATGCCGCGACGCAGGGCCGCCGCCACGCACACCACGAGGTCCACCTTGTGCTCCTCAGCCAGTTTGCCCCAGCGGTTCACGATATGGCGGTCGTCCTGCGGCGGCTCGGTGAGCTTCGACGCGTTGTTCACTCCGTCGTGGTAGAAGAACACGCGCCATACCTCGTGCCCCTGGGCGATGGCCGCCTTGGCGAACAGGTAGGCGGAGTCGCTGGCCTGATGCTGGTAGGGGCCTTCGTTGACTACGATCCCGAATTTCATCTGCTTGCCTCGCTCAGAAACGGATGTGGGTCGATGCGTTCAGGTTATAGCGGGAACCGCGCCAGTCGTCGATCAGGTACTTGGTGAACGGCAGCCCGGTCTTCTCGAAGAAGCGCGGCCAGCCGATGCGATCTATCCAGTCGGCCATGCGTTCCCAGGGGCGCGCGTCTTCCTTGTAGACGGTCAGGATGCGCTTCACCACCTCGGACACTTCCGGCCAGCGCGGCGCGTTGTTGGGCAGGCCGGCTGCGACCATCTTCATGAAGGTCGGCTTGCCGCGCGCATTGGAGTTCTTGCCGCCTACCCAGATCGCCAGCTTGGAGTTCTCCGGGTCGTTGATCTGCATGGGCGGACAAGGCGGATAGCAGGCGCCGCAGCACATGCACTTGGTCTCGTCGATCTCCAGCGAAGGCTTGCCGTTGACCATGGCCGGGCGGATCGCCGCGACCGGGCAGCGGGCCACCACCGCAGGGCGTTCGCACACGTTGGCGACCAGGTCGTGGTTGATGACCGGCGGCTTGGTGTGTTGCACGATGATGGCGATGTCGGCCTGGCCGCCGCAGTTGATCTCGCAGCAAGAGGTCGAAAGGTGCACGCGGTTGGGCATCTCTTCGCGCTTGAACTCGTCCACCAGCTCGTCCATCAGCGCCTTCACCACGCCGGAAGCGTCGGTGCCTGGGATGTCGCAGTGCAGCCAGCCCTGGGTGTGGGCGATCATGGTCACCGAGTTGCCGGTGCCACCCACGGGGAAGCCATGCCTCTCCAGTTCTGCGATCAGCGGCGCCACCTTCTTCTCGTCCGACACGATGAACTCGATGTTGGAACGGATGGTGAAACGCACGCGGCTCTCGGCGTACTTGTCCGCGATGTCGCACAGCGTGCGTATGGTGTACACATCCATCTGGCGCTGGGTGCCCGCGCGCACCGACCACACCTCGTCGCCGCTGTGCGAGACATGGTGCAGCACGCCGGGGCGCGGACGGTCGTGGTAACGCCAGTTGCCGTAATTCTTGGCCAGCACCGGGTGCAGGTACTGCTTGTTGTCCGGTACGCCGGTCTCCTTGGGCTTGCGTTTCTGGACGGGCGCTGCAGCTTGGACGGCTTGGTTCATGTTCTGTCTCCAGAGTTGGAAAACTCGCGTAGCGATTCGTTTGCCTCCTCTCCCGCTTGCGGGGGAGGATTGAGGAGGGGGAAACGAGCACTAACGAGAATCATGGTCAGATAACTTTGTGCTCGTTAGGCGGCGTTCTTTTTGGCTTGGATCTTGGCGACCTCGTCATCCCAGCCGTCGGTGCGGACGTAGGGGTTCATGCGCGGCGAGTTGACCATGGCCGGGTCCACATCTATCTCCATCGCGTCGAGGAAGTTGGCCAGGCCGATGCGCTCTATCATCTCGCCGGTGCGCTCGTGCTCCAGCGCGTTCTCGGCGAAGAAGTCGATGGTGCGCTGCGCGAAATCGACCAGCTTCTCCATATCCTCGTCGGTGTCGAGCTTCATGAAGGGGATGACCACCGTGCCCATCAGGCCGCCGATCTTCAGGTGGCTCTTGCCCCCGATCAGTATGCTTGCACCCTTGTCTTTGCCGCCAGCGAGCGCGCCAGTCATCACGTTGATGCAGTGCATGCAGCGCACGCAGTCCTGGTTGTTGATCTCGACGGCATGGGTGTCGCTCACCGCCACACTGCTGATGTGCTCGCCCTTCTTGATCTTACCGATCTCCTTGACCTGGAAGGTCTTGGTCGGGCAGCGCGCAACCACGTCGTTCACCAGCTCGTCCATGCCGTGCTTGGCGAACCACTTCTTCGCCAGCGCCTCATCGGTGCGGATGTTGTCGCGCCAGGTGCCTATGATCGCCATGTCGGAGCGCTGGATGGCATTCATGCAATCGTTCGGGCAACCGGAGAACTTGAACTTGAACTTGTAGGGCAGCGAAGGACGATGGATGTCGTCAAGGAAGGTATTGATCACGGCGCGGTGCGCCTTGGCCTCGTCGTAGCAGGACTGCTCGCAGCGCGCAGCGCCCACGCAGGACATCGAGGTGCGCACGGCAGGACCCGCACCACCGAGGTCAAAGCCCATCTCGTTGAATTCGTCGAAGGCCTTCTGCACGTTCTCGGTGGTGCAGCCCTGGAACATGATGTCGCCGCTCTGCCCGTGCAGCGCGATGAGGCCGGAGCCGTACTTCTCCCAGATGTCGCAAAATTGGCGCAGGGTCGCGGTGTCGTAATGCATGCCGGGCGGAGGCATGATGCGCAGGGTATGGAACTCGGCTGCATCCTTGAACTTCGGTGTACCGTCCTCGTTCTTGAGTTCGGTGAAGCGCGGGATCACGCCGCCGCCGTAGCCGAACACGCCTACCGTGCCGCCCTTCCAGTAGCCCTTGCGCGTCTTGTAGGAGGTCTCCAGCTGGCCCAGCAGGTCGACCACGTAGTCCTTGTCGTGGGCCAGGCGCTTCAGGCCGGTCACGAAGCTTGGCCACTCGCCCTTTTCCAGCTCGTCCAGGTTAGGAGTGTCATGCAGCTTTTTCGCCATGATGCTTTCCTTTCAGTCGTTCGCCATGTCGCCCGTCAGGGCTGGAATCCGTTGTTCGCACCGGCGCCGCAGGCCGGTCCTCGATGGCTGCGCATGTTACGGTTCGGACCGTAGGCTAACCATCACCCGTAGCGGCTATCCAAAGTAACCCTTAAGGATGGTGCTTTTTCCCTACATCGGTAGTATTCCAAACGGTGGGGCGTCGGCGATAGACTGCGCCCCATTCATCAGGGATGGACGGCCCATCCCATCGGAGTTCTGGCGAAAGACATGGCGAAGATCACGGAGCTGAACAAACTCACCGTCCCCCTGGGAGGGCAGCAGATAGAGCTGCAGCAGATCGAGCATGCGGAAGGCGGCATGAGCCTGCTGCGCATCCGCATACGCGAAGGGAAGCGCTTCACCATCTTTGACGTCGATCCCGTGACCGCAGCGCAGTGGGCCGAGGCCATGCAGCGATGGGCGGAGACGCAGGGCGGAAAGTGAGCGCGCCGCACGCCATGGTGGACCTCGTGTTCGAGGTGAGCGGCGGACCGCTGCCGGTCGCCTACCCCTATGCCTTGTGGCAGGGACTGGCTGGTATCGTGCCGCTGCTGGACGGGAACCAGCACGCTGGGGTCGTCCCCATGCGGCTGGCCGAGAGCGAGGAAGGGATGCTGTTGCCCAGGCGCGCGAAGCTGGTGCTGCGGCTGCCGCGCGAACTGGCTGAAGCCGCGTCCTGCCTGGCACAGCGCACTTTGCAGGTGGCAGGCAGTGCCCTGCATCTGGGAGAGTGCAGGACCCGGGCCATACAGCCCTACCCGACCCTGCACGCGCAGCTGGTGGCAGGCGCGGAGGACGAGGCTGAGTTCATGGCGGAGATGGAAGCCGCGCTTGACGCGTTGAAAGTGAAAGCCGGGATGATTTGCGGCCAGCACCACGCGCTCGTCGGCGATGCGCGAAGGATAGGCGGCTACAGCCTGGTGCTGCACGACCTCGCGCCCGATGATTCGTTGCGAGTGCAGTACGCCGGACTGGGAGTCGACCGGCACCTGGGCTGCGGCATCTTCCTGCCGTACAAGGTGATCACCGGACTGGAGTAGGAGTGTGCTTGAGAAGGTTGTTGTCCATTTTGAAGGAGCGAACATGGGATACTTGGTAGCAGGGAACGAGCTGGAGACCGACGCTGAAGGCTATCTGCTGGAGCCCGATTACAGCGAGGAGGTGGTGCAAGTGATCGCCGCTGCGGAAGGGATAGCGTTGAACCCCAGACACTGGGAGGTCGTCAACTACATGCGCGACGAATACCGCGAGAACGGCCATACCCCCAACTTCCGCAACATGCTGAAAGGCGTGAACGAGTTCTGGCCGGAGGCGGACAGCAACGCGCTTTACGACCTCTTCCCCGTCGGTCCGGCCAAGCAGGCCGCAAAGGTCGCCGGGTTGCCGCAGCCCAAGGGCAAGGGCGGATACTGATCTGTACGTAGCGACACCCAGTCCGAACACGACAAGGAGATAGCGATGACGATGGAGATGGTCAACGTAGTGCTGGACATGAAGGGACTGTCCTGTCCACGGCCCCTGATAGGCGCGAAACGCATGGTGGACGAGCTCGCTCCGGGGCAGGTGCTGCTCCTGGTATCCGATTGCCCGGGCACGCCTGACGACCTGTATGCATGGGCGAAACACACCGGCAACCAGATCCTGAAGACGGAGAAGATGCCCGACGGCGGCACCGGCTACCACATCCAGAAAGGCGCGGGCCACGCGCACAGTGCCAACGTCACACTGGACATACGCGGTGCGGTCTGCCCCGGCCCCATCGTCGAGGCGAAGAAGCTGCTGAACGGCATGCAGTCCGGCGAGGTGCTGAGGCTGGTCAGCGATTGCCCGGGCGTGGAGTCTGACATCGCCGGTTGGGCCTCCCTCACCGGCATGAGTCTGATGGACAGCCTGGAGCCCGCCCCCGGCGTGCACGAGTTCTACATCCGCAAGGGTTAGGGTTTCCCTATGCGCATCAAGAGTCACTGGTTCAGGGAAGGCCACGAACGTACACCGCAGGAGATCTCGGACGCGCTGGCCTTCGTGCTCTGGCGCGTCGCCGAGAACGCACTGAAGAACACGCGCAAAGCGGATTTCGGGATAAAGGTCGGCGCGCAGTATCTCGATTTCCTCTCCGAGTTCCTGCTCTTCCTCATCCTGGCCGCCGACCGCATCGCCTACCGCCAGCTCTCTCCCGAAGACAGGCAAGCCTTCACCGGCAACCTCGCCAACCGTGTGGCAGCGACGTATGCGGAGAACCGCAGCCGCCTGCTCGATGACGACCTCGCCGCCTGCAAGCAGCGCTTCATCGAGCTGCTCAACCTGCGCGCTGACGAATATGCGGACTTCGGCTACGGCGAGGACGGCCCGGACTATGGCTTCTACCGCTATCTCGCCTATTGCATAGGGAACGTGCTGAGCGAAGAGGATGCCGCGTGGGTCATAGACCCCATGATCAGTTTCGAAGCGCCGGAAGCAATCAAGATGGTGGAGAAGACGCTGCGCGACCTGTATGAGACGGAGCCGCGGACAGCGCGCCGCCGCGCTGGCGTGAGCGGTGACTGAATGGGCGCATTCGACCTCGCAGACGACGCCGGCTACCTGCGCTGGCGCGAAGCCAAGCTGGCAGATGCTCCCCGTACAGTGGATGAGCTCGTCGTCGAAGTGCGCGACCCACGCGCCCTCTCCCCTGCCGAACATGCAGCGCTTGCCGAACGCATCCGCGCCTGCAACATGGCCATCTATGCCAGCGCGCGACACGAAGCCAACACCGACATCCCGCGTTTGCTGGGCGCCCAGTTCGGTCTGAAGCGGCTGGACGCCAACTGGCTCGCCGGTGAGGACGGGGTCTCCGCGATACGCGTGTTCGAAGGCGGCACGCGCCAGCACTACATCCCCTACACCGACCGCCCCATCAAGTGGCACACCGACGGTTACTACAACCCGCCGGAGCACCAGATACGCGGCATGGTGCTGCACTGCGTACACGCTGCCGCCCACGGCGGCGAGAACCGCCTGATGGACCACGAGATGGCCTACCTGCTGTTGCGCGACCAGGACCCGCGGCACATCGCCGCGCTGATGCAGATGGACGCGATGACCATCCCGGAACGGGTGGACGAGACCGACGGCGTGCGCACCGCACAGAGCGGCCCTGTGTTCTCGCTCGACGCTGCAGGCAATCTGCACATGCGCTACACCGCCCGCACCCGCAGCATAGTCTGGAAACAGGACGCGGCGACACTCGCTGCCGTCGCAGCCCTCGAACACCTCCTGGCCTCGGATTCGCCGCACATCTTCCACGTCAAGCTCGAACCGGGCATGGGACTGCTGTGCAACAACGTGCTGCACGACCGCGCCGCATTCAGCGACGACGCAGCCCAGCCACGCCTGCTCTACCGCGCCCGCTTCCTCGACCGCATCGCGTCCTGACCGGAGCGCACTCCGGTCGGGATGTCACGACGGCGTCACCTGGCCAGCCTCCGCACCACGCCCACCAGTCGATCCACTTCTTCACAGGTGTTGTAGAAAGCCAGTGACGGCCGCACCGTGGCTTCCACGCCGAAGCGGCGCAGGATAGGCTGCGCGCAGTGATGGCCGGTACGCACGGCGATGCCTTCGCGGTTGAGCGCTTCGCCCACTTCGGTGGTCTGGTAGCCTTCCAGCACAAAGGAAGCGACACTGGCTTTTTCCTTCGCCGTGCCGATCAGCCGCAGGCCGGGAATGCTCTTCAAACCGCGCGTGGCATAGGCCAGCAACTCATGCTCGTACCAAGCGATGTTCTCCAGGCCGATGCGCTCGACGTAATCGATGGCCGCGCCCAGCCCCACGGCGTCGGCGATGTTGCCGGTGCCCGCCTCGAAGCGCGCGGGCGCGCCGTGGTACAGCGTGCGCTCGAAAGTCACGTCGGAGATCATGTTGCCGCCGCCCTGCCAGGGCGGCATGGAGTCGAGCAGATCCTTCTTGCCGTAGACCACGCCGATGCCGGTGGGCGCGAACACCTTGTGGCCGGAGAACACGAAGAAATCGGCGTCGAGCTGCTGCACGTTTACGCGCATGTGTGACACCGACTGCGCCCCATCCACCAGCACGCGCGCACCAACGAGGTGTGCCATTTCGACGATCTCCTTCACCGGCGTCACCGTGCCTAACGCGTTGGACACCTGCGTGATGGCGACAAGCCTGGTGCGGTCGTTGAGCAGCTTGCGGTATTCATCCAGCAGGATCTGGCCGTCGTCGTCCACCGGCATGACGCGCAGCTTCGCACCCTTCTCCTGCGCGAGGAACTGCCAGGGCACGATGTTGGCGTGGTGCTCCAGGTGGGAGACCACGATCTCGTCGCCCTCGCGGATGTTCTGCCGTCCCCAGCTCTGCGCCACGAGGTTGATGGCCTCGGTCGCGCCGCGCACGAAGATGATCTCTTCCGGCGAGGATGCGCCGACGAAGCGCGCCACCTTGGCGCGCGCGCCCTCGTAGGCATCGGTGGCTCGTGCCGCAAGTTCATGCGCAGCGCGGTGGATGTTGGAATTCTCGTGCGCGTAGAAATACGCCAGCCGGTCGATCACCGCTTGCGGCTTCTGCGTGGTGGCCGCGTTGTCGAACCACACCAGCGGCCTGCCGTTGACGCGCTCCTGCAACACCGGGAAATCGCGGCGCACCCCGTTCACGTCGAACCGCGAACGGGCGCTGCGGATTTCCGACAGTTGCGGCGTACGCTCGGCAAAGCGCGCGCCATCGAGGAAGTAATAGGTGGGGACGTCGGCCGCGGGAGGCGTTGGAACAGACTTGAGAGAGGCCAGCAAACCCTGCAATTCGCCTTCGTGTGGCAGCTCGACGAACTCCGGTGTCTTGCCCGCCAGCGGGTTCTCCGGGCTGAACGCGAACGCCGCCGTGAACTGCGACGGCAACTGCCCGCTCAGCGGTACCCCGGTGGCAACGCCTCCTGGCACTTCGGCGAACAGTTCATTGGCAAGCCGCTCGACCAGCGCCGCATCGAACGGCGCTGCGATGTCGCCCGGATCACTTGTATTCATGGTAGTACGCGACGTCCACGTCTTCTAGCACGGCCAGCGCGTCTTCGGTCAGTACCGCCAGCGAGCAGTACAGGGAGATCAGGTAGGAGGCGATGGCCTTGTGGTTGATGCCCATGAAGCGCACCGACAGGCCCATGCTCTGCTCGCCCGGCAGGTTGGGCTGGTACAGGCCGACCACGCCCTGTCGGCTCTCGCCAGTGCGCAGCAGCAGGATGCTGGTCTTGTTCTTCACCACCTTGATCTTGTCGCTGGGTACCAGCGGGATGCCGCGCCAGGTCAGGAACTGCGAGCCGAACATGGAGACGGTGGGCGGCGGAACGCCGCGGCGCGTGCATTCACGGCCGAAGGCTGCGATGGCCAGTGGATGGGCCAGGAAGAACGCGGGCTCCTTCCACACTTTGGCCAGCAGGTCGTCCAGATCGTCCGGCGTGGGCGGGCCCTTGCGCGTCTTCAGTTTCTGTGAGGGCGCGACGTTGTGGAGCAGGCCGTATTCCTTGTTGTTGATGAGTTCGCTTTCCTGGCGCTCCTTGACGATCTCTATGGTCAGGCGCAGCTGTTCCTTGATCTGGTTGTGCGGGGTGCTGTAGAGGTCGGACACGCGGGTATGCACATCCACCACGGTGTTCACCGCCGAGAGCATGTATTCGCGGCCCCATTCCTCGTAATCCACGAAGGTCTGCGGCAACTCGCGCTCGTCGCGCTCGGAGCAATCCACAATCACACTGGCGGCATCCTTCACCTTGTTGACACGGTAAATGCCGGCCTCGGTTGGCACCCATTGCAGCAGGTGCGCCAGCCAGCGCGGCGTGATGCTGGGCAGCATCGGTACGGTCTTGGTGGCATTGGCCAGCGTGCGCGCGGCGACGTCGCCCAATGCGGTGTGGGCTTCGTGTATATCGGTCATGGAGCTCTCCTCGGGAACATGGTCAAACGGATATAAGAATTTCTGCTTAGCTTGTGAATTTTTTTGCTGAGCGAGTATCGGCGAGGCGCAACGCCCCCATCAACCGGCTATAGCCACCAAAATCACTCGCAATTCGCCAGCAGCGAGGCGGGCGTCTGGCCGAGCGCCGCCGCCAGCTTGCCGACGGTGGCGAGCGAAGGCACCGCGTGGGCACGCTCAATCTCGCCGAGGTAAGAACGGTTGATATCCGCCAGTTCTGCGAGTCGCTCCTGCGACCAGCCGCGCTGTTCGCGCAACTGGCGCACGACGATGCCGAATTGGCGGACCAGCGGACTCATATGCCCGTCCGTAGAGTTTCATCCGCGCCCTGCTGCGAACTGGCCTGCGTGACGTGGCTGCCGGGTGGCACGCTGTGCGTCACCCACACGTTGCCGCCTATGGTCGAATCGCGCCCTATGGTGATGCGCCCCAGGACGGTCGCTCCGGCGTAGATCACCACGTCGTCTTCGACGATGGGGTGGCGCGGCGCGCCTTTTTCCAGCACGCCGTCCGCGCCGACGTTGAAGCGCTTTGCGCCCAGCGTCACTGCCTGGTAGATGCGTACGCGCTTGCCTATCACCGAGGTCTCGCCTATCACAACGCCGGTACCGTGGTCGATGAAAAAGCCGCTGCCGATCCGCGCGCCGGGATGGATGTCGATGCCGGTCTGGGCGTGTGCGATCTCGGCGATCACGCGCGCGATCAGCGGCAGTCCCGTGACGTGCAACTGGTGCGCCAGCCGATGGTGGATCACGGCGTGGATGCCGGGATAGCACAGCAATACCTCGTCGACGCTGTGTGCCGCCGGGTCGCCCTCATAGGCCGCAATCACGTCGGTGTCGAGTAGCGTGCGTAAGCGCGGCAGCGCTTCTGCAAAATCGCGCACGATGAGTTGTGCACGCGCCTCGGCCTCCTCGCCCGAACGCCCCTGCTGGCGTGCGGTGTAGTGCAGCTCCAGCCGCGCCTGCGCCAGCAGCGCGTGCAGCGCGGCATCCAGCGTATGGCCGACGTAGAAATCCTCGCTCTCCTCGCGCAGGTCGTCCGGGCCGAGGCGCATGGGAAACAGCACGCCGCGCAGCGCAGCGACGATGTCACGCAGGGACTCGCGCGATGGCAGTTCACGCCCGCCGGTTTCCGTCGAACGGCCCCGGCTGGTACGCCATTGCACTCGCGCCGCCTTCAGCTGCGCGACGACGTGCTCCAGCTGCCAGCCGTGCGTCCCTTCTTCCGACCCCACTGTGTCAACAGCACGATTCATTCGTCCCCCGTTACTGCTGGCAAGTTGTGCCCCAGCCAGCCGCGGCGGGGATTGCCGTCGCCCTCGAAGCCTTCCAGCACATTGAACACATGGGAGAAGCCCGCCTGCGTCGCAGCTTGTGCAGCGGCGACCGAACGCTTGCCGCTGCGGCAGAGCAGCAGCACGACATCGTCCTTGCCAACTTGGCCTTTCAGTTCGGACAGGAAGCGCGGGTTCTTGAGCATGTCCTCGCCGCGCAGCCATTCAACGTGCTTTGCACCCGGCACCTGGCCGACGCGCTGCAATTCGCGCGCGGTGCGCACGTCCACCAGTTCGACGATGCCTCCGGAGAACAAATCCCACGCCTGCTGCGGCGTCACATCGCCTGCATAGCCCTGCCCCTCAGCGGCGCTCCGCGCCTGCGCCAATATTTCGAAGGCGGCAACGGACCTGCCGCGTATCCCCGCCGGATCGTCGCCGGGTTCGTTCCCGGAAATTGCGATGTTCATGGATGCACTCCCTCAAAAGTCATTGCAGTCTATAGCCGCCAGAACTGATTCCTAACCAAGCAATCTTCATATCCTTCGCACAGTTTCAGCTATGCACGCAGGCACACAGGCGCGCGGCCTCGACATCGCGGCGGAAACCGCCGAACAGGTCGAACCCCTGCTGCCATGCGCCATAACCTGCTTCCACGTTGATGTGGCCGGCAGCACCGAGATCGACAAAGCGGCTGCCCAGAACTTCAGCCCAGCGTTGCGCCTTGCCGAAAGACAACCAGGGATCGCTACGGCTGGCGACGAACACGCTGGGAATCTCCAGCGCCTGCGGCAGACGCGCCGCGACGCCGAACTTGTCCGGGTCCGCCGGCGCGACCAGGAACAGTCCGCTGATGCGAGCGGCGCATTCCTGTGCGACATGCAGGCTGGCCAAGCAACCGAAGCTGTGCGCCACGATCCACACCTCGCCGTGCGCCTCCTTTACTGCGCTGTGCACCTTGTCCGCCCATGCGTCCAGGTCGGGCGTATCCCAGTCGTCCTGCTCCACCCGCAGCGCGGCGCGGTCTTGCCGCTGCCACCAAGTCTGCCAGTGACCCGAGCCGCTGCCATGCAGACCGGGGACGATCAGCGTGGGACGGTAGTCGCTCATGCCGCAGCCTCCCGGCGCTCGAAGGCCGACGCCTGGTACACGCAATAGTTGAGCCAGTTGGAGAACAGCAGGTTGGCGTGGCCGCGCCAGCGCACCGTCGGCGGCAGGGTCGGGTCGTCGTCGCGGAAAAAGTTCTTCGGAATGGAGACAGGCAGGGCGAGCAGATAGTCGCGTTCGTATTCCGTCTTCAGTGTCAGCGGGTCGTATTCCGGGTGGCCGGTGACGAACACGTGGCGGCCGTTGCGCGTGGCGACGATGTGTATGCCCGCCTCATCCGATTCGGCGAGGATGACGAGATCGTTCACACGCTCGATATCAGCGCGACGGGTCTCGGTGTGGCGCGAATGCGGCGCATGGAACGTGTCGTCGAAGCCGCGCAGCAGTGGTTCGTCCTTGGCCAGCGTGCGGTGCTCGAACACGCCGAACATCTTGTGTGGCAGCGGATGCTTGGGGACGCCATAGCGGTGTTGCAGCGCAGCCTGCGCGCCCCAGCACAGGTACAGGCTGGAGGTGACGTTTGCCTCCGCCCAGTCGAGGATGGCGGTGAGCTCGTCCCAGTAATCCACCTTGCGGAATTCCAGCTGCTCCACCGGCGCCCCGGTGACAATGAGCCCGTCATAGCGCTCGTTGCGCACGTCCGCGAACGTCGCGTAGTGATCGAGCAGATGCTGCGCATGCACGTGCTTTGCTTCATGAGTGGCGGTGTGGAGCAGCGTCACATCCACTTGCAGTGCGGTGTTCCCCAAGAGACGCAGCAGCTGCGTCTCGGTGGCGATCTTGGTCGGCATCAGGTTGAGGATGGCGACCCGCATCGGACGAATGTCCTGACGCAGGGCGCGCCCCTCTCCCATGACGAACACGCCTTCCCGTTCGAGCACGCTGCGCGCGGGCAAGGTATTGGGTATCTTCACCGGCATGCCGCACCCCAGCGGACCGTCACGCCGCTTCCAGCGCCTGGCCGAGGTCCCACAGGAGATCGTCGATATTCTCGATGCCCACGGAAAGGCGAACGAAGTCCGGGCTGACGCCCGCGCTCTGCTGCTGTTCCGACGTGAGCTGGCTGTGGGTGGTGGTGGCCGGGTGAATGGCGAGGCTCTTGGCGTCGCCGACGTTGGCGAGATGGCTGAACAACTGCAGCGAGTCGATGAACTTGCGGCCCGCCTCCGCGCCACCCTTGATGCCAAAGCCGAGGATGGCACCCGCACCTTTGGGCAGGTAGCGCTTCGCGCGCTCGTGGTCGGGATGGCTCTTCAGGCCGGGATAGGTCACCCAGTTGACCTTGGGATGCCTTTCCAGGAATTCGGCCACCGCCTGCGCGTTCTGCACATGGCGGTCGAGACGCAGCGAAAGCGTCTCCAGCCCCTGCAGGGTCTGCCAGCTGTTGAACGGCGATTGCGCCGCGCCGATGTCGCGCAGCACGTGCACGCGCGCCTTGATGGCGAACGGCGGCAGTCCCGCGCCGGTCAGCGAGGAATACACCAGGCCGTGGTAGGACGGGTCAGGTTCGTTGAAGTTGGGAAAGCGGCTGCCGGTCCAGTCGAAGTTGCCGCCGTCCACGATTACGCCGCCCAGGCTGGTGCCGTGGCCGCCGATGAACTTGGTGGTGCTGTGCGTGATTACATTCGCGCCCCACTCGAACGGGCGGAACAGGTAAGGCGTCGCCAGCGTGTTGTCGATGAGCAGCACGATGTTGTGCTTCTTCGCAATCGCCGCCACCTCCTCGATGGGGAACACTGAGATGTCCGGGTTGCCCAGCGTCTCGCCGTAAATGATCTTGGTGTTGGGGCGGATCGCTTTCTCGAACGCGGATGGGTCGCGCGGATCGACGAAGGTGACCTCGATGCCGAGCTTGGGCAGCGTGTAGGCGAACTGGTTGTAGGTCCCGCCATACAGGCGGCTGGACGACACGATATGGTCGCCCGCGTTCGCCAGCGTGAAGATGGCCTGAGCCTGCGCCGCGTGGCCGGAGCTCGCGGCAAGACCTGCCACGCCGCCTTCCAGGTCGGCGATGCGCTGCTCCAGCACGTCGGTGGTCGGGTTCATCAACCGCGTATAGATGT
>JBBIIJ010000026.1:0-34526 GCA_037446535.1 Sideroxydans sp.
ATTGGAGATCGTCGCCGCTACGCTCTTGCGGCCCAGCTTCAGCACGCCGTCCTGCCACTCGACCTCCGGCTTGAAAATGCCGTAATGCTTCAGGAAGGCGACGTTCTCTTTGTTGTATTTGCCGCGCTGCACACCGATACCGGCAAAGCAATCCCATGCCTCATTCAACGTCACCTGTGTGCCTACACGCAGGCCGAGCAAAGCCTTGTTGCCATCGGGACGGCCACCGCTCGGATTGAGGGGGGTGACCGATGCCACCGCAGCCTCGCGCCCGCCAAAAAGGCTGCCGAACAACGCCGACTTTCCATCCGCCATGACATGCAGCCAGCTTTCACCGAACAGCGCGAGGTTGTGGTTCTGCGTTTCCATGCCACTGGTGACAAAACGGTTCTGCATATATTGACTGAACAGGGTCAGCTGGTCTGCGGGACTGACTGGATGTCTCCATTCGGCGGCAAGGCCGCTAGTGTCACGGTTGGGATCGCTGTGTGCCCCCAAGCGATACTGGTCGCCGACTAAACCAAGACGGAACACCTCCCCCTCATAGTTATAGAAGGCACCTGCGCGCGCGGCGAGATCAAGGAAATTGAACTGGTTGTGTCCGGGATATCCACGCAATCGCACATCAGCCCCCGCATACAGGCCAAAATCGGCATTGAGCAGATGATTAACCTCGGCACCACCTGCTACGCTGCCGTAGCCGTCTGACGTCTTCAGACTGCTCGGGCTGAGGGTGAAAACCAGGTTGCCGAACGCGGGGACGGGGATCTGCGCCTGGCTGGTTGCCGCGTTGACGTTGCTGTCATATCCCAATGTCTCTTCGAAGTACCCGGAAATTTGAGTCTTTTCGGCCCGCTCGCGGGCACTGATGGCATCCAGGTATCGCTGGATGGTGACGCGGGCCTGAGGCGGCGGGTTCTGTTTCATCACCGTCTCGAACTCGGTCTTGGCGCGCGCCAAGTCACCCAGCTGATAGTAGGCACGCGCCATGTCCAGGCGTGCACCGGCAAAGTTCGGATCGACAGCCAGCACACGTTCGAAAGCCAGCGTTGCCTTGTCCGGTTTCCCGCTGTCCAGCGCAGCGATGCCCAGGAGGTAATCGAAGCGCACTTCGCCTGACCGCTCGAACTCAGTCGGCGACAACAAGGCATAGGCTTCAGCGGGTTTGCCGGCACTCATCAACGCTTCTGCGTCGCTCAACAGCGTTTCGTGCGCAGCCAGGTCTGCTCGTTTTGGACTGTTCTCGGCATCAGCTATTTCAAACTGTGACACGGACGGACTGTCGATCGTCTCGGCCACTGAGGTTCCCGAACTTGCCAGACCGCCTGTAAATAGCGCGACTGTAAGGGCCGCCGCTCTGACGTGACTCATTTATACCCCCTGATTCCGTATCTGTGAGTTTTGGGACGACCGTTCGCCGCTATCCCGTTCCGAACCATGCGCCAGTCCTGATGCAAACTCCGTACGGCAGCCCACAGAAACGAGCGCTAGCTTGGCAGCGGGTTGGATAGACGGGACAGCGGGAATCTTTGAAAGGATGGGGTAACTACGGCAGGCCAGCTTGCCTCGCAAGCTACGCACAAAACGTGACCGTTTCATTCGAGCCCCCCATTGAGACCGGGGACATGCGCCCCGACGGAGTTACGTTACGCCTTCAGAGTTGCCGGAGTCAACACGTTTCGGTCTCCATGGTGCGAACAGGCACTCCGCCCCTGCGAACGGAAAGAATCAGAAAGGGCAAAGGGTTACGCAGCTTGTACCGGGATGTGCTCGCGCTGCGCGATGATGTTGTTGTGCTCGTCCACGTAGACGAGGGTGGGGTGGTATTTCTGCAGCTCCAGCTCGGAGTAGATGGAGAACGCCGCGATGATAAGGATGTCGCCAGGCTTGGCCTTGTGTGCCGCCGCGCCGTTGACCGAGATGGTGCGCGAACCGCGCTCTGCACGGATGGCGTAGGTGCTGAAGCGCTCGCCGTTGGTAACGTTATAGATGTCGATCGCCTGGTATTCCTTGATGCCGGAGGCATCCAGCAGGTTATCGTCTATGGCGCACGAGCCCTCGTAGTGCAGTTCGGACTGCGTCACCCGCACTCGGTGCAGCTTGGCCTGTAACATGGTTCTTTGCATGGTCACCTCCTAACCCCTCTCTAACTCTCTCCCGCAAGCGGGAAAGGACGAACGAGAAAGGCGATTTTCTATCCCCCCAACCTTCGGGGGCGCGCATTATAAACGCCTGTGACTTAAAGACAAACTTCGAGATTATCGATCAGGCGGGTCTTGCCCAGACGCGCCGCAGCCAGCACCACCAGCTTGCGCTCACCCGCCACAGGAGCACCCAGATCGGCCTGGTTGCGCACTGCCACATACTCCACCTGCCAGCCGCGCTTGGCGAGTGCTGCCTTGGCCGTTTCTTCCAGCTTGGGATATGCGGTTTCGCTGCTTTTCAGACCATCTCTCAGATTTTGCAGCGTTCGACTCAGAAAAACCGCTTCGGTTCGCTCGCTGTCGGATAAATATTGGTTGCGAGAGGACAACGCCAGCCCATCCGACGCCCGCGCCGTCTCCGCCCCAACGATCTCGATGGGCAGATTGAACTGGGTCACCATCTGCCGGATGATGGCCAACTGCTGGTAATCCTTCTTGCCGAAGATGGCGATATGCGGCTGCACCAGGTTGAACAGCTTCAGCACCACCGTCGCCATGCCGCGGAAGTGTCCGGGGCGGAACTCGCCGCACAGCTCATTCGCGATGGGCGGCGGCTCGACGAACAGAGTCTGCTGCTCGGGGTACATGTCAGCCACGGCAGGCGCGAACACCACGTCGGCCAGCCCCTGCAGCTTGTCACAGTCCGCCTGCAAGGTGCGTGGATATTTGTCGAAATCCTCGTTCGGTCCGAACTGCAAGGGATTCACGAAGATGCTCACCACCACACAAGTGCCACGCTTCCGCGCCATGCGCGCCAGTTCGAGGTGTCCCTCGTGCAGGTTGCCCATGGTGGGGACGAAGGCGATGGACATCTCGCTCGCCAGGCGAGTTCGTAATTCGGCGACAGTATGGATGAGTTGCATCAGAAAGAATGTTCTGCGGTTGGAAAGGCGCCGGATTTCACCTCGGCGACATAGTTCTCCACGGCCTGCGCGATGGAACCAGCGCCCTGCATGAAGTCCTTCACGAAGCGTGCCTTCTTGCCGGGGTAAATGCCGAGCATGTCGTACACCACCAGCACCTGGCCGGAGCAGGCCGCGCCGGCGCCTATGCCTATGGTGGGGATGGTGAGTTGCTGGGTGACTTGCGCGCCTAATGTGGCGGGGATGGCTTCGAGCACGATCATGCCCGCTCCCGCATCCTGCAAGGCTTGGGCGTCGTGCAGCAGTTTTTGGGCGGCGGCATCGGTCTTGCCCTGCACCTTGTAGCCGCCGAGCTGGTTGACCGATTGCGGCGTGAGGCCGATGTGCGCGCAGACCGGGATGCCGCGCGAGGTGAGGAAAGCGACGGTCTCTGCCATCTCTGCACCCCCTTCGAGTTTGACCATCTCGGCCCCAGCCTGCATCAGTTGCACGGCATGGGAGAAGGTCTCGCGCGCGGAGAACTGCGAGGTGCCGAAAGGCATGTCGGCCACGATGAAGGCCCGCTGCGCGCCGCTGGCGACGCAGGCGGTGTGGTAGGCCATTTGGTCTATCGTCACGGGCAGCGTGCTCTCGCGCCCCTGCACCACCATGCCCAGCGAATCGCCCACCAGCAGCACGTCCACGCCGTTGTTCTCCATCAGCGTAGCGAAGCTCGCGTCGTAGCAGGTCAATACAGCGATCTTCTCGCCCTTGTCGGGCATGGATTGCAGTTTGCTCAGCGTCGTCCTCATCTCTATCCCTTTCCAGCGATCATGAAGGGCTTTCAGTCCCTGCCCACGTTGAAATATTCCCGGCGTCCCTTCATCTTCGCGATGCGGTCCAACAGAAGCTGGAAGTCCGCCTCATTATCCACGAAATTCAGGCGTTCGCTGTTCACCACCAGGACCGGCGCTTCGTTGTACTGATGGAAGAACTCGCCGTAGCTGTCCGACAGGCGGGCAAGATAGCTCCCCTCGATGGTGTACTCGTATTCGCGTCCCCGCTTGCGCACGCGTTCGACCAGCGCATCGGTGGAGGCTTGCAGGTAGATCACGAGGTCCGGTGCTGGCGCCTGCGGTACGAGGCTGCGATAGATAGACTGGTAGAGCGCGTATTCGTCGTCGCTCAAGTTGAGTCGCGCGAACAGCGCGTCCTTTTCGAACAGGTAATCGGAGACGGTGCGGGTGCGGAACAGGTCCATCTGCGCCAGCTCGCGCACCTCGGCGATACGCTGGAACAGGAAGAACAGCTGCACGGGCAAGGCGTAACGGGTGGGATCCTCGTAGAAGCGGGGCAGGAAGGGATTGTCCTGCGGCTGCTCCAGGAGCGCCTGTGCCTCGGCGCTGTCGGCAAGGCGCTTGGCCAGACTGGTCTTGCCTACCCCTATCGGGCCTTCCACGACCACGTAGCGGAATTCACGCAGGGGCATCGTCCAGCCGCTCCAGCGCTTGCCCGGCACAGCCCTGCATCGCGTCCGCAGCCCTTCCCACGTCCGGGATGACGCAGTCCGGTGCGATCTCCAGTAGGGGCTGCAGCACGAACGCGCGCAGGTGCATCTGCGGATGCGGGATAGTCAGGCCGTGTTCGTGGTGCGTCAGATCGTCGTAGAGCAGGAGGTCCAAGTCCAGCGTGCGGGGCGCGTTGAGAAAGTCGCGGGTACGCCCGCATTCGTGTTCCAGAGCGAGCAGCGCGTCTAGCAATGCGCGGGGCGCCAGTTCCGTCTCCAGCTGCGCCACCGCGTTGATGAAATCTGGCTGCTGCAGGTAACCCACCGGAGCACTGCGATACAGCGAGGATCGCCGTACCACACGCGTCCCCGGCACGCTGTCCAGCGCCGCCAGCGCATGCGACACCTGCGAGACCGGATCAGCAAGGTTGCTTCCCAGCCCGATGAAAGCTACGTGCTTCATTTCAGTCTATAGACGACCCGGATTGCGCAGCGGCGGGCTTCCTGGTACGACGGCGCCGCTTCTTGGGGCCGGTGTCGGGCAGCAGCATCTCAGCGCGGCGCTCGTCGCTGGCATGCTGGAACTCTTCCCACCACGTGCCGAGTTCGCCGGGCGCTTCGCCGCTCTCGCAGCGCAGCAACAGGAAATCGTAGGCGGCGCGGAAGCGCGGCAGCGCCAGCAGACGCAAGGGTCGCTGCCCGCCACGCTGTTCGAAACGGGGCTGCAGCAGCCACAGCTCCTTCATCACCGTGTCGTAACGGCGCGGGATGGCGAGCTGTTCGCGCTGACGATCCAGCACATCGTCCATCGCTGCATGCAGCGCGGCGACAGGCTTCTCGCCCGCATCCTGCTTGTCCTTCCACGCGGCCAGCACCTCGTGCCACAGCAAGGCGGCGAACAGGAAGGCGGGGGAGGTCGGCTTGTCCTCGGCGATGCGCTGGTCGGTGTTCTGCAACGCCAGCATGACGAATTTCTCGCCCAAAGGCTGCTCAAGGATCACGTCCAGCATCGGCAGCAGACCGTGATGCAGCTGCATGGAGCGCAGTTTTCTGACGCACTCCAGCGCGTGGCCGGAGAGCAGCAGCTTGAGCATCTCGTCGAACAGGCGCGCCTCGGGCACGTTGCGCAGCAGTTCCTTCATCTTGGCGATGGGCGCTGCAGTGGCCGGGTCCAGCTTGATGCCCAGCTTGGCAGACAGGCGTACCGCGCGCAGCATGCGCACCGGATCCTCGCGATAGCGCACTTCAGGGTCGCCTATCATGCGCAGCGTGTGTGCGCGGATGTCCGCATAACCGTTGTGGTAATCGTAGATCTCCTGCGTGGCGGGGTCGTAGAACAGCGCATTGGCGGTGAAGTCACGCCGTGCGGCGTCCTGTTCCTGGTCGCCGAACTCGTTGTCACGCAGGATGCGCCCATGCTCGTCGGTCTCCGCCTCATCAGCGTCCACGGCACGGCGGAAGGTGGAGACCTCCACCGTCTCCTCGCCGAACATCACGTGCACGAGGCGGAAACGCCGCCCTATGATGCGTGCACGGCGGAACACGCGCTTCACCTCTTCCGGCGTGGCATCGGTGGCCACGTCGAAATCCTTGGGTTCACGGTCCAGCAACAAGTCACGCACCGCGCCGCCCACCACAAAGGCCTGGAAACCCGCCGCCTGCAGGCCATCGGTCACGCGCTTTGCGCCGTAGCTGATGCCGTCGCGGCTCACCTTGTGTTCCGCGAAAGGGATCACATGCGCGGCGCCGGCCTTGTGCACCGGGGCAGCTTTGCCGAACATCCGTTTGAACAGTCTCTTTATCATCTTCAGAAAAATCGAAATCGCCGCGAGCTGCGGCGACGGCGGGATTATACGCCCTGCCCCGCCTCAGCGCAGGGAGATGACCTTCCAGCCTTCTTTGTCGGCATGCGCGCGCAGGGTGGCGTCAGGGTCCACCGCAACCGGGTTGTGCACCTTGGACAGCAATGGCAGGTCGTTCAGGGAATCGCTGTAGAACCAGGTCTCGGCGAAGCTGCCCCAGTTCCAGCCGCGTTTGGCCAGCCACTGTTCCATGCGCACCACCTTGCCCTCGCGGAAACTCGGCACGCCGGCGACACGTCCGGTGAACTCGCCGTGCACCTCTTCCGGATCGGTGGCGATCAGGTGCTCCACGCCGAATTCACGCGCGATGGGCGCGGTCACAAAACTGTTGGTGGCGGTGACGATCACGCACAGGTCACCCGCGCTCCTGTGTTTGGCCACGAGGTCACGCGCCGCCTGTCCCATCATGGGCCGCACCTTGCGTCGCATGAACTCCTCGTGCCATTCGTCCAGCACCTTGCGCGCATGGCGCGACAGGGGCTTGAGCTGGAAGTCCAGGAATTCAGCGATGTCCAGGGTGCCTGCCTTGTACTGTTCGTAGAAAGCCAGGTTCTTCGCCTCGAACAGTTCGCGGTCGAGAACGCCTCGGTCGACCAGAAACTGCGACCACTCGAAGTCGCTGTCGCCGCTCAGCAAGGTATTGTCCAGATCGAATAAAGCCAGGTTCACTGTTGCTCTCCAAATCAAAAAAACAAGGCCTGCATCGCTGCAGGCCTTCATCAACAAGCCAGGCGATCGTCAGAACGCGTAGCCTATGCCCAACGAGACCACCGGATAGATCTTGAAATTCTTCAGGTCGTTGTTCAGCTGGTTCTGCGCGTCAGAAGCCAGTTGCGTCGTATTCGCCCCGCCCCACGGACCGGTAGTGGTCACGGTCGCCTTGGGCGAACCCTGGAACAGAATGCCGATGTCAGAAGTGAAGCTGAACCCCTTCTTGTGCGGATTGCCGCTCCACCCGAATCCCAGATACGGCGCCACCTTGTTGAATTCCACATTGGTGTTGACCGTATCGCCGCCATTGGAATAGTACGGCTGTCCATTGATGTTATAGAAACCCGGTGTGGTCGTGGCGCTCATCGCCAGCTTGTTGCCGTTGAAGATCGCACCTGCCGTCAGGTGGGTCACGCCGCTCCAGGGACGCCAGTCCGCCAGGAGGCCCACGCTGCTCATCTTCAGGTCACCCTTGTAATTCAGGCCGCCCGAATTCTGCGTAGTGCTGAACTTGAACTGATTGAAGCCCAAACGGGCGTCGAACTTGTCCGAGAACGGAACGGACAGCTCAAGGCCGCCTCCGAGCGTGGAAATATGCCCATCCAACTGGAAGCTCGCATCCGCTGCGAATGCCTGCATGGGTAATGCTGCTGCAACCAGTACCGCCAACGCCTTTCTGCTGCTCAACATGAATGTCTCCCCTAGATCTCAAAGTAAAAACAAAACACAACCACATACAACGAGTTACCTCAGCGCCGCATTGTCGCAAATTCAGCCCTGCCCCGCCATCACTTCCTTGAGCAGTGGCACCGACGCCCCACGCTGCAGGCGCAGGCAGTGCTGGTCCAAGGCGTCCAGGGTTTCCAGCAACGCCGGCAGGTCGCGCCGGCCGTGCCGCAGCAGATAAGTGACGACTTCATTTGGCAACTCGAACCCGCGTGCCAAGGCATGCTGCCGCAGGGCTTGCGCCTTCTCGTCATCGTTCAGGGCATGCACCTGATATACCAGCCCCCAACCCAGGCGGGTACGCAGGTCATCGCGCACCGGCAGGAAGGTCGGGGCCTGGCTGCCGCTCACCAGCAACAGCCCGCCGCTCTCGCGCATCTGGTTGTACAAGGCGAAGAGCTCGACCTGTGCCGCGGCATTCAGTCTCTCCACGTCATCCACCGCCACCACCTGCGCGGATTGCGGCACCTCGCCGCAGGCATAGACCGCCGTCAGCCCCGCCGCCCGCGCCCGCCCTGTCATCGCCTGCAACAGATGGCTCTTGCCGCTGCCTGTCTCTCCCCACACATACAGCCCGCGCTCGCCCTGCGTTGTTTCCAGGGTGTGACGCAACGCGGCGAGCAACTCCACATTGCGTCCCGCGACGAAGTTCTCTAGCGTGGGAAACCACTCAGGCGCTATGCCCAGCAACAATTGAGTCATGGCTTGTCGTACATGGCACTGGAGAGGTAGCGCGCACGTGCGTGGCGCAACACGACCAGCAGGATAGCGGCCAGCGGCAACGCCAGCAGCACACCGAAGAAACCGAACAGTTGGCCGAAAGCAAGCAAGGCGAAGATCACCGCAAGCGGATGCAGCCCGATGCGCTCGCCCACCAGCCAGGGCGTGACCAGCATGCCTTCGATCAGCTGCCCCACACCGAACACCGCCCACACCAGCGCCAGATCTCCGAACGAGGTGTACTGCATGGCCGCCGCCAGCGTCGCGAGCGACAGGCCGAGCAACATGCCAAGGTAGGGCACGAAGACCAGCATGCCGGCGATGATGCCTATGGGCAGTGAGAACTCCAGGCCGGCCAGCCACAGCGCAAGCACGTAATACACGCTCATGAGCAGCATCACAGAGAGCTGTCCGCGCAGGAACTCGGCCAGCACGCGGTCCACCTCGCTCGCGATCTCAGTCGCCTTGCCATGCCATTGGCGGGGAATGAGGGCGTCCACGTGCTCCAGCAGTCCGTTCCAGTCTCGCAGGAGATAGAACATCACGACGGGGATCAGCAGCAGGTTGACCAGTTGCGCGATGAGCGCACCTCCACCCGCGCCCAGCCAGGGCAGCAGTTTCGCCGCCAGCCCGCCTGCGCTCTGCCAGTGGCTCGACAGCGCCTCCCGCATCGCGTTGCTGTCCCACTCGAAGCCCGTGCCCAGCCATTGCTGCAGCTGCGGCAGCAATCGGCTGCGCGCGGTGTCCAGCCAATCGGGGACGCGCGCCGCCAGCAGGGCAGCCTCCTTCTCCAGCAGAGGCAGCATGACGAGCAGCAGCGCCACGCCCAGCAATAGCAATCCGGCCATCACCAGCGCCACCGCGAGCGTGCGCGGCACTTTCCAGGCGCAGAGACGCCCCACTAGCGGGTTGCAGATGTAGGCAAGTATCGCTCCGGCAACGAAGGGCGCAAGGATGGGGCCGAGCAGGTACAGCAACACCAACAGAACCACGGCGACGGCCAGCCATTGCATGGCGACAGAGCGGGATACGGTCATTTCGGGTAAAATTCGCGGTGAAAACGAACGTAAGTGAGTTTATAAAACGTGCCGCACTTTACCTTTTAGAAAGCGAGAACTCAACTTGAGCACCCCGTCCAATTCCCTTTCCTATCGTGATGCCGGTGTCGACATCGACGCGGGCGACCAGCTGGTCGAGAACATCAAGCCGTTTGCCAAGCGCACCATGCGCCCAGAGGTGCTGTCCGGCATCGGCGGCTTCGGCGGCCTGGTCGAGATCTCGAAGAAATACAAGGAGCCGGTGCTGGTGTCCGGCACCGACGGCGTGGGCACCAAGCTCAAACTCGCCTTCGAACTGAACCGTCACGACACCGTGGGCATCGACCTCGTCGCCATGAGCGTGAACGACATCCTGGTGCAGGGCGCTGAACCCTTGTTCTTCCTCGACTACTTCGCCTGCGGCAAGCTCGACGTGCCGGCCGCTACCGACGTCATCAAGGGTATCGCCAAAGGCTGCGAAGATTCCGGCTGCGCACTCATCGGCGGCGAGACCGCCGAGATGCCGGGCATGTACCCGGTGGGCGAATACGACCTGGCGGGCTTTGCCGTGGGCGTGGTGGAAAAATCCAAGATCATCACCGGTGAGTCCATCGTCGCAGGCGACGTGGTGCTGGGCCTGGCCTCCAACGGCGCGCACTCCAACGGCTATTCGCTGGTGCGCAAGATCATCGAACGCAGCAAGCCGGACCTGAATGCCAAGTTCGACGGCGAGCGCACGCTGGCCGACTGCATCATGGCCCCCACCCGTCTGTACGTGAAGCCCATGCTGTCGCTGATGGAGAAGGTCACAGTGAAAGGCATGGCGCACATCACCGGCGGCGGTATCACCGAGAACGTGCCGCGCGTATTGCCTGCCAACGTGGTCGCCGACATTGACAGCAAGACCTGGCAGATGCCCAAGCTGTTCCACTGGCTGCAACAGGGCGGTAGTAACGTGGCGCAGCAGGAGATGTTCCGCACCTTCAACTGCGGCATCGGCATGGTGGTGGTGGTCTCGGCGGCAGATGCCGATGCTGCCATCAAGCACCTGCAATCCGCGGGCGAGACCGTGGCCAAGATCGGCGTGATCCGCGCACGCAGCGGCGACGAGCATCAGACGCAAGTCCGCTAACCCAGTCGTCCACGAAAGACGCGAAGTGAGGTAAGCAGGCATTTTGCTTCAAGGCAGAAGCTCGCAAACTCTCGAACAACGAGGTTTCTGGTTGTGTCTTTCGTGCTTTTCGTGGACCAATAGCTTTTGAATATGTCCGAGAAATCCATCGTCATCCTCATCTCCGGCCGCGGCAGCAATCTGCAAGTGTTGCTACAGTCCAAACTGCCCTGCCGCATCGCGGCAGTCATCAGCAACCGTGCCGATGCCTCGGGGCTGGAGTTCGCCAAGGCGCATGGCATCGCCACCGCGGTGGTGTCGCACCGCGAGCATCCTGACCGTGAAAGCTTCGATGCGGCGCTTGCCGCCGAGATCGACCGCCACCATGCCGACCTTGTTGTGCTGGCAGGCTTCATGCGCATCCTTACCGCAGGTTTCGTCCAACGCTATGCCGGCCGCCTCATCAACATACATCCTTCCCTGCTGCCCGCTTATCCCGGCGTAGACACGCATGGGAGGGCGCTCAAGGACGGCGTGAAGATACACGGCTGCACCGTGCACTTCGTCACCGCCGACCTGGATCACGGCCCCATCATCATCCAGGCCGCCGTGCCCGTACTCGATGGCGACACGACCGACACCCTCGCTGCCCGCGTGTTGCGAGAAGAGCACCGCATCTACCCTCAGGCCGTGCGCTGGCTATGCCAGAAACAGGTCTGGCTCGACGCTCAAGGACGTGTCGCTTCTGACCGCCTGGGTGCTGTTGCCGCGACCATGATCTCGCCCGGACTGGACTGACCATGCGCGTCTTGCTCTCCCTGCTCCTGTGCCTCGTCTCCTCGCCGCTGTGGGCGGAGGTCCCTGCTCGCATCGAAGCGAGCTACGACGTGCTGAGCAAGGGGATACGGTTCGCCGTGATCAGGGAAGTGTTCGTGCGCAGTGACGACCACTACCACATCGAAAGCGTGACCAAGCCGGTCGGCCTGCTGGCGCTGTTCCAGCCAGAGACCATAGTGGTCACCAGCGAGGGCGAGATAGGCGAAGATGGACTACGTCCCTCCAAATTCACACATCAGCGAGTGCGGGACAGCAGCAAGAACAACTCCGCTGAGTTCGATTGGACCCAGGGCGAACTGACCCTGCGCGACCAGGCCGGCATACGTGAGTTGCCGCTTCCGCCCGGCACGCAAGACCGCCTGAGCATCATGTATCAGTTCGTGACGATGCCGCCGCACGGCCGCCTGGAGATCAAGTTCAACATGACCAACGGCAGCAAGCTGGAAGCCTACCGCTACCAGCTGCATCCCGAACAGACCGTAGACGTGCCGTTCGGTTCGCTGAAGAGCTACTACCTCTATACCTTGCCGCAGAAGACGCCATGGAAGTCCGAGATATGGCTGGCTATCGACCACGACTACATGCCCTGCAAGATGGTGCTGACTGAAGACAGCGGCGACAAGGTGGTGCAGGTCCTCACCGACCTGAACATCGTGCCGTGACTGCGTTGCTGTCCACTCCGTCGCGTCGCATAGCATTCGCCCTCGCTGTATCCCTGCTGTTGCACGGCTTGTTCATTTGGGGGCCCAGCATACGTTTGCCGCAGAGCAGACCTGACCTCCCACCCCTGATGGCGAAGCTGCAACCCCTGCCTGCCGCGCCTGCCAAGCCGCGCCGCGCCGTCAAAAAGCAGAGCCGCCCGGCTCCCGCGCCGGTCCCCGAGGTGCAGGAGACCGAGCCTCCCGCCGTGCCAGAGGATATCCCGCTTCCCGCCAGCAGCCCCGCGGTAGCAGAGGCTACTGCGAGTGCAGTGGAACAAGCCCCCACCGTGACCGCGACTCCGAAGCAAGCCGACCGGCCGCTGCTGCCGCACCGCGCACAGCTGACCTTCGTCGTGAACAAGGGCACCGGCAATTTCCAGATAGGCGAAGCGGTGCACACGCTGGAGATCGACGACGGCCACTATGTGCTGCAGTCCGTCACGCGCACGGTGGGCGTGGCCAGGCTGTTCAAGAACTACCAGCTCACTCAGTACAGCAGCGGCAGCTACACCCCGCAGGAAGGATTGCAGCCGGAGGAATTCTTCGAGGAACGCGCCGAGCAGGCGGGCGTTGTGCATACAGCCGTGGAATTCGACCGCACTGCGCAACGCGCCCACTTCTCGCAGGGTCTCGAAGCGGCGCTGCCGGCGGACACCCAGGACATCCTGAGCATCATGTACCAATTCCCGCCGCTGGCCGACACCGAGACCGTCTCGATCTCGGTCGCCAACAGCAGGAAGATAGAGCGCTACCAGTTCGAGATCACCCCGAACGAAGACATCGACACCCCGCTCGGCAGGCTGCAGACCGTGCACCTGCGCAAGATGCACCAGCCCAACGAAGAAGGGCTGGAAATCTGGCTGGCCCGGGAATATCGTCTGTTCCCGGTGAAGATACGCATCGTCGAAAGGAACGGCGATGTCTCCGGCGAGATCATCATCACCGACATCCGCGTCGAAGACGCACCACAGGAAGAAACGAAAAATGCTGTTAACTGAATACCGACTCGACCTCGTCATACAAGCCGTGCGCACCGCGCTGAAGATGGAACATCCGGCGGACGCCGTGTTGCGCCACTTCTTCCTGGAAGAGCGCATAGGCTCCAACGAACGCTCTCTCGTGGCCGAGACGCTGTTCGGCGTGCTGCGCCACCGCCTGGTGCTGGAGCACGCCTGCAAGTTGGACGACAAGGGGCAGGCCACCGCACGCCGCATGGCCTTGTCGTACTGGGTCAAGTTCGGCGGCTATAACCTGCGCGAACTGGAACCGCTGCTCAGGGCCACTGAAGCCGACTGGCTGGGCAAGGTCAAGGCCATTCGCCAGGAAGACCTGCCGCTCTCCCTGCAGGCCGAGCTGCCGGAATGGACAGTCGAGAAACTGCGCGCACAGCACAGTGACACGGAGATCCTTGCGCTGGGACGCTCCATGCAGAACGCCGCTCCGCTGGACCTGCGCGTGAACACGATGAAGGCCAACCGCAACGAGGTGCTGCAGGCCCTGCAGGCCGAAGGCAAGGACGCACAGGCCACGCCCTACTCGCCCCTGGGCATACGCCTCAAGGGCAAGCCTGCACTGAACAAGCATGCGCTTTTCCTCTCAGGCCGCTTCGAGGTGCAGGACGAGGGCAGCCAGTTGCTGGGAATGTTGCTGGCGCCGAAGCGCAACGACATGGTGGTGGATTTCTGCGCGGGTGCCGGCGGCAAGACGCTGATGCTGGGCGCCATGATGAACTCACAGGGACGCCTGTACGCGTGGGACGTCTCTGAGAAACGGCTGACCAACCTGAAGCCTCGCCTCGCGCGCTCAGGCCTGTCCAACGTGCAACCGCAACTCATCGCGCATGAGAACGACGCCAAAGTGAAACGCCTGGCGGGCAAGATAGATCGCGTGCTGGTGGATGCGCCCTGTAGCGGACTGGGCACTCTGCGGCGCAACCCCGACCTCAAGTTCCGCCAGTCACCACAGAGCGTGGCCGAGCTGAACGAGAAACAGGCCGCGATCCTGAATTCCGCCGCGCGCCTGCTCAAACAGGGCGGGCGGCTGGTGTATGCCACCTGCAGCATCCTGCGCGAAGAGAACCAGGGCATCGTGGAAGCGTTCCTGGCGGCCCACCCCGATTTCGTTTTGGTCCCCGCCGGCGAGGCGTTGCGACAACAGCATATCGCGCTGGAGATGGGCGACTACCTGCAGCTCACCCCTTACCTGCACAACACCGACGGTTTCTTTGCGGCGGTGCTGGAACGCAGGGCCGCCTGAGGAAGCGCTAAGCTCTTACAGCAGCCCCAGCAGCACGAGCGCGATAAAAACCGCGAACAGCGCGAAGTGACTGATGCCCTCGATGGCGTTGGTCTCGCCGTCGTGCAGGTTGTTCATCACCGAGAGGAAGGTCAGCAGCAGCATTCCCGCCTGCAGCGGGGTGAGCGCCATCACGATGCGCTCGCCGCTGAAGAGGGCGATGGCTTCGATCACCGGCAGGGTGAGCAGCACGGTGGCGAGCGACGCGCCCAGCGCGATGTTGACCGTGGTCTGCATGCGGTCCTGCTGTGCGGCCTTGAGCGCGGTGAGTATCTCCGGGCTCGCTGAGATGAGCGCCACCAGCACGGCCGGGATGGCCTTGGGCAGGCTGCTACCCGAGAGCCCCGCATCCAGCAGCACCGACAGTATCTCGGAGAGCAAGCCGACCAGCACGATGGCTCCGATCAGGCTGCCCACGTGCAAGGCGTTCGGGCTGTGCACCGCATCGTGCGCCTCCTCGTCGGTCTCGGAGGAGTACTCGAAGAAGTTGCGGTGCTCCACGGTCTGCAGACGCAGGAAAGCCAGGTACATCACGGCCATCGTGCACACGGAAAAAGCCGAATAGAGCTGCCACTGCGCGTCGGGCACGAAGTCCGGGATGAACATGCCTATGCCGATGGCGACCAGCAGCATGGCGATGAAGGAGTTGGCTGAGTCCACGTTGTATTTCGCGCTGCCATGCTTGAGCCCACCGACGATGGCTGCCAGCCCGAGGATGCCGTTGATGTCGAACATCACCGCCGCGAACACGGTATCTCGCGCCAGTGTCGGGTTCGGGTTGCCCTGCAGCAGCACGACCAGGATCACCACCTCCACCGACACCGCTGCGAGCGTCAGGATCAGCGTACCGTAAGGCTCGCCCAGACGCATCGCCAGCACTTCCGCATGGTGGGCGATGCGGAAGGCGACGCCTATAATGGCCGCCAGGATCACCAGCAACAGCCCCCACAAGGTGACACCGCCGTGTTCGACTGCACCGTGTTCCAGCGCGAAACCCAGACCGAGCACGATCAGGGCGATGGCGATGGGATATTCGGATTTGAGATATTTCATGGCTGTGCTTTCAGTTGAAATCGATTTCGCAATAGACCACTTCGATCACCACCAGCTCCTCCACGCCATCCGGCAAGGGCAACATGACGGCATCGTCCGCGCGCGCCTTGAGTAGCACGCGCGCCAGCGGCGATACCCAGCTGATATGTCCTTTGCCTGCATCCGCCTCGTCTATGCCGACGATGCTGTAGGTGCGTTCGACGCCGTCCTCGTGGCACACGGTCACCGTCGCGCCGAAGAACACCTGCTCGCAGCCCGCGCGCTGCGCCGGGTCGATCACTTCGGAGTGCTCCAGGCGCTTGGCGAGGAAACGCAGACGGCGGTCTATCTCGCGCAGGCGCTTCTTGCCGTAGATGTAATCGCCGTTCTCGGAACGGTCACCGTTGCCTGCCGCCCACGAGACGGTCTGCACCAGTGCCGGACGTTCGACGTCCAGCAGGTGCATGTACTCGTCCCTCAGTCGGCGGTAGCCTGCGGGGGTGATGTAGTTCTTGGTGCCCGAAGGGAGCGAGGGCAGGGACACAGCATCATCATCGTCTGCGTCATCGCTCTCGCGGGTGAATGCCTTGCTCATCTGGATGGATAGATCGGAACCTTATGCTGCGCTCATTTTACCAACAAATCCGTGGCCCCTTCACTTCACGGCCGACAGCATGCTCGCAAAGCGGCGGTTCTCCCGCTGCATGTCGTGGTAGGCGACGGCTTGGGACACGGTGCTCTTCAGCGTGTATTCGCGCCAGGGCTTGCCAATGAAGCTGTAGATCTCGGAGCGGTTGATCACTTTGACCAGCGTCTCCCGGCTGATCTGCCCGGAAAGCAGGATGCGGGCCGCGTCGGGTTGTAGCTGGCGGAACGCTTCCAGGAATTGCAGGCCGTCCATCTCCGGCATCACGTAATCGGCGATCACCGCATCGAAATTGAGCTGCCTGGCGCGCTCCAGGGCATGCAGCGGCGAGGTGTCGGTGTACACCTTGAAGCGGAAATCGAGATTGCCCACGCTGAGCCCCCGATCCGTTTCGCGCAGGAGCACCATGTGCAGGTCCTCGAAGCGGTCGCGCGCCGTGAGGTCGCGCTCCACCGCGTTGAGCACGTATTGTTCGTCGTCCACCACCAGCACCTGGTACAGCTTGTCAGGGTCGTGCGCCCTCTGCCAGCCGATCTGCCGGCGGCAGACCTCGGCGAGCCGGCGGTTCTCCAGCAAGGTGGTGTTGTGCGTCAGTACCTGCGCCAAGGTCGCGGCGAGCTCGTTCTTGTCCCAGGGTTTGGCGATGAAACGGTAGATATGCATCTCGTTGACAGACCCCACCACTGCGTTGAAGTCCGCTTCACCGGAGAGAACCACGCGCGCGGCATCAGGCAGCAGCTTGGCGAACTCCCTGAGGAACTGGATGCCGTCCATCCCCGGCATCTTGTAGTCGACTATGACCAGGTCGAAGGCCGCGCTCTTGCACCTCTCTAGCGCCTCTATCGGATTGCTGTAGGTTTCGAGCTGATACGTCTCCTGCAATTCCCGGCGCAAGGCGTTCAGCACGTTGGTCTCGTCATCGACTATCAGTATGCGGTACATACAGCGCTCCTATGTATGCCTGCCCTTCAACCTGAGAAGGTCGGCGAGAAAACGGTTGTCCAGCTCGAGTTCGCGGTGAGCCAGCGCGCGGTCTATCGCGATGCGCAACTCGTAGTCGCGCCACGGCTTGCCGACGAAGTAGTTGACGCCGGCCTTGTTCACCGCGGCCACCAGCACGTCCAGGTCGGCCGCGCCACTGATCAGGATACGCACCGCGTCCGGCTGCAGCTCCCTGAGCTCGTGCAGGAACTCGATCCCGTCCTGTCCCGGCATAGCGTAGTCGCAGATCACCACGTCGTACTGCTGCTCGTGGGCGTCCTGCAGCGCGGCATCGGCATGCTCGAAACACTGCACCTCCAGCCGATACATGCCGAATACGCCGTGGATATATGCATCGCCCAGCTCGCGCTTCAATGCCTGCAGCATGAGCTGGTCGTCATCCACTACCAGCAAGCGGTAGTTCACCTTGCGCGTGAGCTGGTGCTGCAAGCCGAAGCTTTCCAGGTATTGCCTGGCGAGCTGCCGGTTCTCGCTGTGCAGATCATACTGCCTGAGCACCTGCCACAGCGTGCTCTTCAGGTCGTAGGCATGCCACGGTTTGGTGACGAAGGCGTCTATGTGCGCCTCGTTGATGGCACGCGTCAGCTCGCGCATCTCGGGATAACCGCTCAATATGACGCGCGCCGTCTCGGGCTGTATCTCGCCGAACGCCTTGAGGAAATCGATGCCGGGCATCTCCGCCATGCGGTTGTCGGCGATCACAAGGTCGAAGTAGCCGTCGACCTGACCCGCTCGCTCCAGCGCGGCCGCAGGCGAAGTGAACGCCTCGATCTCCAGGGACTGGTGCCCGACGAAGGGCTCGCTCAGCAATTCACGCCGCAACGCGCTCAACACGTGTTCATCGTCGTCGAGCAGCATGATGCGGTACGTGTTCACTGCGCGGCCTAGACAGATCGCGTGTAGACGGACAACTGCTCGCCTTCCGAGCTCTCGAACTCCTTGATCTCCCGTATGTGCGCCATGGTCAGCACAGTGTCCTTGAGCAGCAGGGGCATGCCGCTGCTGCTCACGACGTCGCGGGTCAGCAGCACCCCTTCGTGCAGCTGGTCGCTGGACAACTGGAACTCGGATTCCAAATGCGCCGCCTCGCTCACGTTGCCGACGATCTGGCTGAACACGTCGACGACCGCCGGGTCGTAGTGCGTGCCGCGGCCGTAGACGATCATGTCCAGCGCCTGCGCCGGTGTCAGCTTGTTGCGTTCGATGAGGCCGGACTGCATCGACACGTAATCGCTCGCGACCAGCAAGATGCGCGCGCCCTGCGGGATGCTGTTCGCGCGCAGACCGAGGGGGTTGCCGACCCCGTCGTAGTGTTCGCGATGGCAGCGTATGAGCTGGGCGGCTTCGGCCAGGGGGGCTAGCCCCATCAATATCGCCGCGGCGCGCTGCGGGTGCTTGTCGAACTCGACGCGGTCGCCATCCTTTAGTTCGGCATAGGGCTGGTCCAGCAGACGGTCAGGGAGGCCGATCTTGCCTATGTGGTGCAGCAGGGCTGCAGTCTCGATCTGCTGGCTCTCGGCCTCGGGCAGGCGCATGGTGTGCGCGATACTGCGGCACAGCTGCGCCACGCGACGCGAGTGTCCCGCCATCCTGCCGCGGCGCAGTTCCACCAGGTTGGCGAAGACCTGCACGCTGGCGAAGTAGTCCTTCCTCAGTTGCTCCAGCGCATCGCGCAGCTCCTCGGTGCGTTGGCGCACCTTGTCCTCCAGGCTGGCGTTGAGCGCCTTCAGCTCCTCGTTCTGGCTCGCAGTCAGCGCTTCCAGCCGCTGCTTCTCGGCCAGCAGGCGCTTGCGCTCCAGCGCGTCGCGCACGATGAGTACGATGTCGTTGTCATCCCAGGGCTTGGCGATGTAGCGATAGATCTCGCCGCGGTTGATGGCTGCGATGGTGGAGCTCATGTCGGAATATCCCGTGAGCAGGATGCGCACCATGTTCGGCCACTTGCCCCGCATCTGCTCCAGCAGCTCAGCCCCCGTCATCTGCGGCATGCGCATGTCCGAGATCACCAGGTCCACCGTCTCCTTCTCCAGCAACTCCAGCGCCTCCGGGCCGCTCTTCGCCGTGAGGATGTTGTAGCCGAGCGGCTGGAATAAACGCTTCAGCGCGGACAGGATGTTGGCCTCGTCGTCTATGAACAGCAATGTGGACGTCGTGCCAGATGCCGCTTCGAGGTTCGCAGTTTGGTTCATGCCTTCTCCCTTGTTGTTATCCGGCTGCAGCGTGTTGATTCTAGCTCAGAATACGCCTGCGGGAAGGAGCTGACGGGATCCCGCCATGTGACCGGCAGGTGTGAGGGTCAATGGAAGTCGCGCGAGTGGGTCACGAGATCGCCAAGCAACGGCGTGAGGTCTTTCAGGTGGCCCGCGATGAGGTGCACCACCTCGCCCTGGCGCTCCAGCGTGCCGAACACCGCCAGCAGGCGCGCGCCCAGCAGCTCGCGCCGCTGCTTCTCGCCCAGGTCGCGCCACACCACCACGTTGATCTGCCCTGTCTCGTCCTCCAGCGTGAGGAAGGTCACGCCGCTCGCCGTACCGGGACGCTGGCGGCCGATCACGATACCCGCCGCGCGCGCGAGCCTGCGGTTGGGGAAGGCGCGCAACTCCTGCGCGGTGAACAGGCGCTGTCTGCGCAGCTGTTCGCGCAGCAGCGCCAGCGGGTGACGTCCCAGGGTAAGGCCCACGCTGGCGTAGTCCGCAGCCAGGTCCTGTCCTTCGGTCAGCGGTTGCAGCTGAGGCTGGATCTCTTCCACCGGAGCGGAAGCGAGAGGCAGAGGCTGCTCTATGCCGGCCACGTCCCAGTAGGCCTGGCGGCGGTGCCCTGCGAGTGTAGCCAGTGCGCCTGCTGCAGCGAGGCACTTCAATTCGCGCTTGTCCAGGCTGGTGCGGGCTGCCATGTCTTCCACGCTGTCGAAAGGTCGCTGCGCTCGCGCCTCCATGAGTCGTGCCGCGCCTTCCGCAGAGAGGCCGTTCACCAGACGCAGGCCCAGGCGTAGCGCGACCCCCTCTCCCCTACCCTCCCCCTGAGAGGGGGAGGGATTTGTAGTGAGGGTGCAATGCCAATCACTGGCGGTCGCATCTGCAGCCAGCACCTTCACCCCGTGACGGCGCGCATCCTGCACCAGCTGCGCCGGCGCATAGAAACCCATGGGCTGGCTGTTGAGTAACGCGCAGGCGAAGGCTGCCGGTTCATGGCACTTGAGCCAGGCTGAGATGTACACCAGGAGCGCGAAGCTCGCCGAGTGCGATTCGGGGAAGCCGTATTCGCCGAAGCCGAGTATCTGCTGGAAGATCTGCTGGGCGAACTCCGCCGTGTAGCCGCGTTCGAGCATACCGTGCAGCAGGCGCTGCTCGAAGTGTTCCAGTCCGCCGCGGCGTTTCCACGCGGCCATGGAGCGCCGCACCTGGTCCGCTTCGCCCGGCGTGAAGCCGGCGGCCACCACGGCAAGCTGCATCACCTGCTCCTGGAAGATGGGCACGCCCAGCGTGCGCTGCAGCACATGACGCACCGCCTCGCTCGGATAACTCACGGGCTCCGAACCTTCGCGCCGCCGCAGATAGGGATGCACCATGCCGCCCTGGATAGGACCGGGGCGCACGATGGCGACCTCGATCACCAGGTCGTAGAAGTTGCGCGGCCTCATGCGCGGCAACATGGACATCTGCGCGCGCGACTCGATCTGGAACACGCCTACCGTGTCGGCGTGGCCTATCATCTCGTACACCGCGGGGTCCTCGCGCGGGATGTCCGCCATGGTGAACACACGTCCGCGCAACCTGCCCACCTCGTCCAGCGCGCGACGGATGGCGGTGAGCATGCCCAGCGCGAGCACGTCTACTTTCAGCAGCCCCAGCGCGTCGAGGTCGTCCTTGTCCCACTGGATGATGGTACGCTCCGCCATCGCCGCATTCTCGATCGGCACCAGATGCGAGAGCTGGCCGCGCGCGATGACGAAGCCGCCCACGTGCTGCGACAGGTGGCGCGGGAAGCCCAGCAGCTCCTCGACCAGCTGCATCAGCAGCTTCACTTTTGGATTGGCCGGATCGAAGCCGGCTTCTTCGAGGCGTTGCGGCAGCACGTTGCGGCCGTCCCACCACGCCAGGGATTTGGAAAGTCGATCCACCTGCTCCAGGTCGAAGCCCAGCGCCTTGCCCACGTCGCGCATGGCGCTCTTGGGGCGGTAGGTGATCACGGTGGCGGCCAGCGCCGCGCGGTCGCGGCCGTATTTTTCGTAGAGGTACTGGATCACCTCCTCGCGCCGCTCGTGCTCGAAATCCACGTCGATGTCCGGCGGCTCGTTGCGCTCCTTCGAGATGAAGCGCTCGAACAGCATCTCCATGCAGGCCGGATTCATCTCGGTGATGTGCAGCGCGTAACACACCGCAGAATTGGCGGCCGAGCCGCGCCCCTGGCACAGGATGCCGCGGCTGCGTGCGAACTGCACGATGTCGTGCACGGTGAGGAAGAAAGGCTCGTACTTCAGCTCCGCGATGAGCGCGAGCTCATACTCCACCATACTGCGCACCTTGTCCGGCACGCCTTGCGGGAAACGGCGCGCCAGCCCGGCCTCGGTCAGTTTGCGCAGGTGCGAGGTCGGCGTCTCGCCTTGCGGCACCACCTCCTCCGGGTATTCGTAGCGCAGCTCGTCGAGCGAGAAGGAGCAACGATTCGCGATAACCAGTGTCTGCTCCAGCATCTCCTTGGGATAGAGACGTTCCAGGTCTGCAAGCTCGCGCAAATGGCGTTCCGCGTTCGGATGCAGCGCATGGCCCGCATCGGACAGCGGCGTGCCGATGCGGATCGCGGTGAGCATGTCCTGCAAAACGCGGCGCTGTGCCACATGCATGTGCACGTCGCCTGCCGCCACCAGCGGCAAGCCGGATGCTGCTCCCAGTTCACGCAACTTGTTCAGCCGCTCCGCATCGTCGGCACTACGGAACAGTTCCACCGCGAGCCAGGCACTGCCCGGGAAAGCCGCCGCGACCTGCCGTGTTTGCTCGGCGGTAGGCGCAGGGTCGGGTAGGAGGAGCGCGAGGCATCCGGGCACGCCCTGCCGGATGTCGGCGAGCGACAGGCTGTAGCCACCCTTGCTAGCGTTGCGCCGCCCGTGCGTGATGAGCGCCGACAGTTTGCCGTAACCGGTGCGGTCGGTCGCGAGCAGCACGATGCGCAGCCCTTCTGCGAAACGGAACTCGCTGCCCACGATGAGCTTCAGGCGGCACTCCTTCGCGGCCCCATGCGCGCGCACCACGCCCGCCAGCGAGCATTCGTCGGTGATGGCCAGCGCCGCATAGCCCAGTTCGTACGCCTGCTCCACCAGCTCCTCCGGATGCGATGCGCCGCGCAGGAAGGTGAAGTTGGAGAGGCAGTGTAGTTCGACGTAGGAATGCATATCTACAAGTTCCTTAGGGGAACGCTGAATAAGTCGTCACACCGGCGAAAGCCGGTGTCCAGTTCGATTGAAGACGCTGGATGGCCGTTCCTCGAAACTCGCCGAGGCTCGTTTTCCGGCTTTCGCCGGAATGACGAACTCAGTGTCGCAGGTGTTCAGATCATGCAAGTCATCCGTACGTTCAGGCAAAGAGGCCATGCACATACCACTCGCCATTCGAAAGGTCGCGATACACCCACAACCGCGAACCATTGCGATGTTGCGCCACGTAATAGTCGCGCGTCACGTCCCCGCCGTCCCACCAGCCGCTCTCTATTCGCTCCGGCCCGCTCCTGGAAACGAAACGATCTTCCTCGCAGCGCAAGGGCGTGGGCAGCAGCCACAGCGGGCGCTGCGGACCGGGCGACGCTGTAACCACCTCACCCGCCTCGCAATACTTCCATGCAAGCTCAGGCCTGTGGTCGGCTGCGGGTGAGATGCCAGATACCGCATCCCTTCCCAGGCGTATGCGCAGTCGCTCCAGCAAGAGCTCGCCGTCGCCCTCTTCCGTGTGTGCATCGAACAGGTCGGCGTTTTTCACCTCCTGCGCCAGGATGCGCGTGGCTTTGAGCACGATGGTGTGCACCGCGGCGGGCAACTGGGTGTTGGCGAGCGTCTCTCGCAACAGGAGCTGCATGCGCGCCAGGGAACGCGTGGGCTGCACGAAGCCGAGCTTCACCACGGTGTCAGGCACGTCCTCATGGTGGCACACAAGTTCGAATTCCAGCACGCCCGCCTGGCGCAGGCTGAGATAGCCTTCCAACTCCGGCAGCAGACGACGCGCGGCGAATCCCAAGCCTTCCGCTTCGTGCACCAGCGCCGGCAATTCGAGGCGGCGCTCGAAGCTCGGCGGCGGCACGAAGAATTCGCGCGGCTCGGGCCGCCTGCCCAGCGCCCGCTCCACTTCATCCAGAAGAGATCGCCCGAAACGGCGTGCCAATCCCACACTCGGCAGGCGCAGGCAATCGGCCACGGTGTGTGCGCCCAGCATCTCCAGCCCCGCGATGGTCTCTGCCGGTTGATCGAGCAGGCGCACGGGCAGCGCGCCGATCATCTTTTCCAGCCTGGCCTGCTCGCGGATGACAGCCCCCGTCCCCGCCTGCGCCAGCAGCCATGCGGCATGCGGTGTGGATACACAGGCGTGGTTTGCGGCATAGCCCATCTCGTCCAGTCCGCTGCGCAGTTGCTTGAGCAGGTTATTCAATCCGCGGTGCAGGCGCAGGCAGCTGCTGACTTCGAGCAGCAGGCCGTCGGGCGGCTGCAGACTCACCGCAGGCGTGAAGCGCCCTGCCCACGCCGCGATGCCGGTCAGCGACTCATGCTCCGCAACGAGATCACGCGCGCGCACGACGAGATTCGATACCAGCGCCTGCGCGGCGGAGACCGGCATCCCCGGCTTCACGCCGAGTCCGCTCGCCGCTTCGTTGCAGACCAGCACCCATGAGCGGTTGCTCTGTCTCTCGAAGACGGCGAGCGGTTCGGGAGCGGAGGCTGCCCTGGAGAATATCTCTAGAGACAAAGCAGGGAAATTAAGCGCGACCCACAACATGGAAGATGCTCGCAGCGGATGCTGTCGTTCAGCCCTACGCCACCTTGCGCGGGAACTGCACGACGGATGGTGTACGGCGCACGCTCTTGCCATCGAGATCGAGCAGCACCGGTCTGCCGAGGTGGCCGCCGCGGCGCTTGAGGATGTGCACTGCGAGGCCACTGTCCGTCGCCTCCAGGCGCAGGCGCAGCGCGGCAGGCGAGCGCTCCTGCGCGGCACTGGCGGAACGGAACAGCACGCCCCAGGCACTGCCCGATTCCGCACCCAGCTGCAGGCGGCGCATGCGCCGCTCGTCAGGTGTGCGCAGCCATGCGAGCACGGCACTGCACGCGCCGGAACGCAGCGCCTGTTCCGCCGCCCACCAGGCATCGCCCGCCGATTGCGGCCTTGCCAGCAGCAGACGCTGCAGTTTGACACCAGCCGCAGCAAGGGTCGGCGCATAAGGCACATGCGGCGGCGATACCCAGGCCAGCCAGCCGCTCTGCTGCGAGGCCTGCACCAGCGCAGGCAGCAGCAGGCGCAGCTCGCCTATGCCTTCGCGCTCGATCAATATCTCGGTGAGCGCGCCGCGCGGCCAACCGCCGCCCGGCAGCTGCTCGTCCAGCTCGGCGTAGCCCGTCGGCAGCGTCTCCACGCCCGCCTGTGCGAGCTGGTCGCCGCGCCAGATGCCGGAGTGCTGCAGCACAAAATCGAGGGAGGTTTTCATCCTGGGGAATCCCCATTAGCCACTGTATTCCCTCCCCCTTGCAGGGGGAGGGCCAGGGTGGGGGTAGAAGTGGCGAGGTTCCACAAGTCTACCCCCATCCCAACCTTCCCCCTGCAAGGGGGAAGGAGTGTTTGCAGCGCTAATGAACTATTTGGGTTCATATCAATCCTGGAACGGTACCGCGCGACAGCGTCCGCTCTGTCGCAGCCGCTATTTCCACATCGCCTTCATCTTCGCCAACAGGTCCACCACCTCTTCCCGCGATTTGGTTGATGTTCGAGCTGGTGCTGCCTCGGCTGGCGGCCAAGCTTTCGATTCGAACCTGTCTAGCAGGCTCGCCGGGATGAAGCGCGTACGGCCGGCATACACATGACGGTCGCCGAACTGCGACTGCTGCGTGACGAAGAAGCGCTGCGGCACCACGATCTGCAGGTGCTCCTTGGCGCGCGTCATGGCCACATACAGCAGGCGCCGTTCCTCCTCGATCTCGGCTTCGCTGCCCACCGCGAGGTCAGACGGCATACAGCCGTCCACCGCGTTCAGCAGGTAGACCGCGTTCCATTCCTGCCCCTTGGCGGAATGGATGGTGGAGAGGATGAGGTAGTCCTCGTCGCGCAGCGGCGCACCCGATTCGTCGCTAGTGGCGTCGGGCGGGTCGAGTGTGAGCTCGGTGAGGAAGCGCTGCCGTGTCGGATAGGTGGAAGCGATCTTCACCAGCTGTTCGATGTCGAGCTGGCGCACCTGTGCGTCTTCGTACAGGCGTTCGAGGTGGGCCTGGTACCAGCCGCTAACCTTATCGAATTCGGCAGGCCACGGCACCGCGCGCTGGCGCAGGTTCGCAATCAGCCCCAGGAAATCCTGCCAGCCCTCGGCTGCCGCAGGCGGCACGCGCGATTCCTGCAGCGCCATCGTCACGTCCTGCGTCAATGCCAGGTTGTCGAGCACCTGCGCCGAGGTCTTGGGACCGATGCCGGGTATCAGTTGCAGCACGCGGAAGCCAGCCACGCGGTCGCGCGGGTTCTCTATCCAGCGCAGCACCGACAGCACGTCCTTCACGTGCGCCGACTCCAGGAACTTCAGGCCGCCGAACTTCACGAACGGGATGTTGCGCCGCACCAGTTCGATCTCGAGATTCGCGCTGTGGTGCGAAGAGCGGAACAGCACCGCCTGCGACTTGAGGCTTATGCCCATCTCGCGTTTGGCCAGCACCTCCTCCACCACGAAGCCGGCCTGGTCGGTCTCGTCGCGCACGGTCACCAAATTCGGGCGCTCGCCCGCCGCTTTGTTGCTCCGCAGCTCCTTGCTGTAACGCTCGGCGGCCAGGCCGATCACGCCGTTGGCCGCGGCGAGGATGGGCTGGGTGGAGCGGTAGTTCTGCTCCAGCGTGACGATCTGCGCGGGCGGGTCGAAGTGCTTGGGGAAATCCAGGATGTTGCGTACGGTCGCGCCGCGGAAGGCGTAGATGGACTGCGCGTCGTCGCCCACCACCGTGAGCCCGAGGCCAGTAGGCTTGAGCGCCAGCAGGATGCTGGCCTGCAGCGCATTGGTGTCCTGGTACTCGTCCACTAGGATATGGTCGAAGCGCGCGCCGATCTCCTCGGCCAGCACCGGCTCGGCTACCATCTGCGCCCAGTACAGCAGCAGGTCGTCGTAGTCGAGCACATTCTGTTTCTGCTTGGCTTCCACGTAGGCGAGGAACAGCTGCTTGAGTTCGGCTTCCCATTCGGCGCACCACGGGAAGCGCTTTTGCAGCACTTCCTCAAGCGGAGACAGCGTGTTGACCGTCGCCGAATAGATCGACAGGCAGGTGTTCTTCAGGGGGAAGCGCTTGGCCTTGGTGGATTGCCCGAGCTCGTGGCGCACCAGGTTCATGAGGTCGGCCGAATCGCCGCGGTCGTGGATGGTGAAGCCGGAATCGAGGCCGATCCTGCCTGCGTATTCGCGTAGCAGGCGCGCACCGATGCTGTGGAAGGTGCCAGTCCAGGCGAGCTTGGCCCCGGCCAGTCGTGGCCGCTCCGCCGCCAGCTGGCGCACGATGCGCTCGGCGCGCCGCGCCATCTCGTCCGCCGCGCGGCGCGAGAAGGTCAGCAGCAGGATGGTCCCCGGGTCAGTGCCCTGCGCGATGAGGTGGGAGACGCGGTGCGCCAGCGTGTTGGTCTTGCCCGAGCCGGCACCTGCGATCACCAGCAGCGGCGCCGCCTCACGACCGCACGCGCCATGCTCCACTGCCTGGCGCTGTGCGGGATTGAGGCGCGCGAGGTAGCTTTCTGCCTCTGCTTTGGGAAAGTGTTCGACGACTGGGTTCATTCTTCAGGGAGGAGCGATGCGATTAAACTTTAATCGCACGATACAGAACGAACGTTCTTGTGTCAAACCTCAAATGCCTAGCGCATTCCAAGTCGTAATTGGAGTCGAACCCGTTAATTCAAAACGAAAACGACCTTCCGTTGGCCGCTCAGTCAACGGACAGTTTGAATGCGGATGACCTGCATTAGTACAGGAGTGCGGTGATGGGCCGTGTGGGCGTGAAACAACGTACCTTCAACCGTTACAGGCCTCTCCCTATATGATTCGAAGTTAACCCCCGTCGAAGGAACAAGCGTGAGCTTTCGTTGGTTTTTCTCTTCCTCTGCGTAGAAGGTTGGATTCGCGTCTACACAAATGGGCTTCGATAAGACCAGAATTGCCTGAGTCTCACGAGAATCTGTCTTCGGGTTTTCGCCATAGTTCGGCGGGCCGTAGAAGGTTCTTAGGGTGACCTTCCCCGTCAGAGCAACCGGCTCGCCTTCGTAGTGCAGGCACTGTGGTGCCGCCCAAGTCGGAAGCGCAATACAAAGAGTGCTGAGCAGTGCGGCGAAAACAGCAAGTTGATTCATGGCCACTCCAATAGGTCTGTCCGCATAAGCACAACAACAACGGCAGAAACGAATTCATCTCGCTACGACAACCAATCCCCTGGCCTTGTTGCTGGTCGTATCCGTGGTGGCGAGCGCTTTCTGCAATGTGCCGATCTCGACCCATGCGGGTTCGTACATGTACTTGGCTACGTCGAGTATCAGCACCCGGTCGGTCTGCGCGTCGTAGGCCGCCAGTGCGGACCAGTGCCCCCCGCCTTCCTGCCCCACGGCGGCGCGCAGATAGTTGGCGAGGATGAACTGGCCGTCATCGCCCAGCGCCTTTTGCAGCAGGGTGCGCAGAGACTTGTCGTTCAACGTGTCGCCCGCGATCGAAGTGGCTTTGACCCCGTGCAGGGTGAGCGTCCTGACCATCTCGTCGCGCGTCATGCCCTGATACAGCACGGTCTGCGGACTGATGACCTTGGTTACTTCCGGGGTGAAGTAATCATGCTGGGTGAAATACGCATAGGGCGCGTAGACCGGATCGACAGGCTTTTTGATCGGCATCGCATTGAGGACTGTGACTGCACTGGCCACCGCGCAGTAGGTCTGGTTGATCTGCTCGGCGAACCAGGGGCTCAGTTGCCAGTAGTCGGCATCAGCCGGGATGCGGGCACGCAAGGCCTTCCCTGCATCCGAACTCCAATAGACGAGTGCCGGCTCGGCGGCCAGGCGAAGGGATGTGGCAGCAAGGACTGCTAGAAGGAACAGACTGGCGATCTTTTTCATGCGGCTCCTAACATTATCCCGGTCCATTTAGGGGACCACTCAATAATCCGGATTCGTCATTGATAAAACAACTAGCCATTCGACTAAGCCCGCAAGCGGGCAAGTCGCTGGTTATCCGGCGGAAGCCGGAATCCAGTCTTTGATTGAACTGGACACCGGCCTCCGCCGGTGTGACGGCTTATTCTGAAGTTCATTGAGAAAACAAAAAGCCCCACCGGATAGATCGTGGGGCTCTGTCGTTCACTTGGCTACCTTGTCCCGTTTCAGAACGGGATGTCGTCGTCGAAGTTGTCGAAGTTGCTCTTCGCTGCGGGGGCGGCGGGCCTTGCCGCCGGTGCACTGCGCGCCGGGGCTGGCGCCTGGTTCTCCACCACCTCGAAGCTGCCTGCGCCGCCGGACTTGGCGCCCAGCATCTGCATCTCGTTGACGATGATCTCGGTGGTGTAACGGTCCTTGCCGGTCTCCTTGTCCTGCCACTTGCGCGTCTGGATCTTGCCTTCGATGTAGACCTGCGACCCTTTGCGTAGGTATTCGCCAGCTACTTCGGCCAGGCGGCGGTAGAACACCAGGTTGTGCCATTCGGTGCGTTCCTGCTTCTCGCCGTTCTTGTCCTTCCAGTTCTCGGAAGTCGCCAGCGTGGCATTGGTCACCGCCTCGCCGTTGGTCATGTAACGGGTCTCCGGGTCCTTGCCCAGACGTCCCACCAGGATCACTTTATTCACCGACATGTCATGCTCCCTTCAAAGAATTTTCCATCCCCACGCGCACCTCCATCCCCTCAGGCTGAGAGTTGGAGCGGCCCAGGCTGCTTATGAGATATTCGACCGCATCTTCGTCGAACCCGCTCATCTCGACCTTGAGACAGGCGATCTGCTCTTTGCCCACCACCAGCACTTCGCGCACACCGCGCAATTGTGCCAGAGACTGCTGCAACGCGCTCGCCGCACCGTTCTCCAGTTCGGGCAGGTGGTACATCTTGGTCATCAGTGCCTGCGGCGGCCGCATGCTCGATGCCACCAGCAGCCACAGCAGCAGCATGAACACCGCGAACAGCAGCACCGCATCGCCGCCATAGAACTGCATCAGCAGGCCGCCCATGGCCGAGCCGAAGAAGGCGCCCAGGAACTGCACGCTGCTGAACACGCCCATCGCCGTGCCCTTGGCGGCGAGCGGCGCGATCTTGCTGACGATGGAAGGCTGCGTCGCTTCCAGCACGTTGAACGCGGTGAAGAACACCAGCAGCGAGAACGCCACGCCCCACACGCTGCCCTGCAGGAAGAGGATGCCCAGTTGCGCCAGCGCAGCCAGGGCGATGGCGACCATGAACACCTGCTTCATCTTCGCCTTCTTCTCCGCGACGATGATGGGTGGCACCATGAGCCCGAAGGCGATGAGCATCACCGGCAGGTACACCTGCCACTGGTGCTGCGCATCCAAGCCCAGGCCGCGCAGGATGAACGGCACCTGCATGAACACCGACATGAGGATGGCGTGCAGCGTGAACACGCCGAAATCCATGCGCAACAGGTCAGCGTTGCGCAGCACCTCGGCCAGCTTGCTGGTATTGGCCTCAGTATCGGAATGGAAGCGCGTGACGCGCGGCTGGGGGATGAACCACAGCACCACCGCGATGGAGACGAAGGCCAGCACGCCCGTCAGCTCGAAGATGCCGGACATGCCGATGTGCTTGTACAGCAGCGGCGACAGCACCATGGACACCGAGAACGTCACGCCTATGGTCATGCCTATCATCGCCATCGCTTTCGTGCGGTGTTCCTCGCGTGTGAGGTCGGCGGTCAGCGCCATCACCGCTGCGTTGATCGCCCCTGCGCCCTGGATGACGCGCCCGGCGATGATCCAGTAGATGTCGTCCGCCGCCGCAGCGATGAAGCTGCCCGCGGCAAAGAGCAACAGCCCTATCACGATGATCGGCTTGCGCCCGAAGCGGTCCGACAGCCAGCCCGCCGGGATCTGCAGGATGGCCTGCGTCAGCCCGTACGCCCCCAGCGCGACCCCGATGAGGAAATGGCTTTCTCCGCCCGGCAGCTTCTCGGCATACAGCGCAAAGATAGGCAGGATGATGAACAGGCCCAGCATGCGCAGGCCATAGATGCCCGCCAAACCTATGCTGGCTCGGCGTTCTGAGGGGGTCATGGATTCTGAAACGGACATGGAACTGCGGTGAGATTCGGAAGGCGCGCATTTTAGCAGGTCGGCCAACTGCCAGATAGACAGCCTATTTCAACACTCGCGATGGGGTTGAGACCTGAGCCTGTGCACCGGCACGCGGGCGCCATCCCCTCTACTGTCTTTCCCGACCATGCAGGTTGGGAAAGCGTCTGATTTCGCGTATATTGCCCGGTCGTTTTCCACTCGATTCCCGGCCCATGGAACAGATCAAGATACGCGGTGCGCGCACCCACAACCTGAAGAACATCAACCTCGACATCCCGCGCAACCAGCTAGTGGTAATCACCGGTCTGTCCGGCTCGGGCAAGTCCTCGCTCGCGTTCGATACCTTGTATGCCGAGGGGCAGCGGCGCTATGTGGAGTCGCTCTCGGCTTATGCGCGGCAGTTCCTGCAGTTGATGGAGAAGCCGGATGTGGACCTGATCGAGGGACTCTCCCCCGCCATCGCCATTGAGCAGAAGGCGACTTCGCACAACCCGCGCTCGACGGTGGGCACGGTCACCGAGATCCACGATTACCTGCGTCTGCTGTTCGCGCGTGCGGGCGATCCGTTCTGCCCGCAGCACAACATCCTGTTGCAGGCGCAGTCTGTGGGGCAGATGGTGGATACGGTGCTGGCGCTGCCGCAGGACACGAAGGTGATGATCCTGTCGCCCATCGTGGTGGAGCGCAAGGGCGAGCAGCTGGAGCTGTTCGAGGAGTTGCGCGCGCAGGGCTTCGTGCGTCTGCGCGTGAACGGCAAGGTGTACGAGATGGACAACCTGCCCAAGCTGGCGAAGAACCAGAAGCACACCATCGAGATCGTGGTGGACCGCCTGAAGGTGGCGCCGGACATCAAGCAGCGCCTGGCGGAATCGTTTGAGACTGCGTTGCGCTGCGCCGACGGGCGCGCGCTGGCGGTGGAGATGGATACGGGAAAGGAATACCTGTTCTCGGCCAAGTTCGCCTGCCCGGTGTGCAACTACTCGCTGCAGGAACTGGAGCCGCGCCTGTTCTCCTTCAACAGCCCGATGGGCGCCTGCCCCAAGTGCGATGGCCTGGGCGTGATCTCGTTCTTCGATCCGCAGCGCATCGTGGCCTTCCCCACGCTGTCGCTTTCCGGGGGCGCGATCAAGGGCTGGGACCGGCGCAACCAGTTCTACTACCAGATGCTGGAAAGTCTGGCGAAGCATTATGACTTCGACCTGGAGCGGCCTTTCGAGAGCCTGCCGGAGAAGATACAGAAGGTGGTGCTCTACGGCAGCGGGCGCGAGGAGATCGCCTTCACCTATCTGAACGAGCGTGGCAAGAAGATGCTGCGCGAGGAGACCTTCGAAGGCATCGTGAACAACTTCGAGCGGCGCTACAACGAGACCGAGTCGCCCACCGTGCGCGAGGAACTGGCGAAGTACCTCAACAACTGCCCCTGCCCCGATTGCCACGGCACGCGATTGCGCGAGGAGGCGCGCCATGTGCGCGTGGCGGAGCGCACCATCTACGACTTGAGCGCGCTGCCGTTGAAGCAGGCGCTGACTTTCTTCCAGGATGTGAAGCTGCCCGGCAACAAGCAGGCCATCGCCGAGAAGATCGTGCAGGAGATCGCCAGCCGCCTCACCTTCCTCAACAACGTGGGGCTGGATTACCTGTCGCTGGAACGCTCGGCCGAGACGCTCTCCGGCGGTGAGGCGCAGCGCATCCGCCTGGCATCGCAGATCGGCTCCGGCCTCACCGGCGTGATGTACGTGCTGGACGAGCCTTCCATCGGTCTGCACCAGCGCGACAACGACCGCTTGCTGGCGACGCTGAAGCGCCTGCGCGATATGGGCAACAGCGTGATCGTGGTGGAGCACGACGAGGACGCGATCCGCACCGCGGACCATGTGGTGGACATGGGGCCGGGTGCGGGCGAGCACGGTGGCGAAGTGGTGGCACAAGGCACGCCCAAGGAAGTGTGTGCCGACCCCAAGTCGCTCACCGGAGATTACCTGTCTGGCCGTCGCAGCATCGACCCGCCCAGGCAGTATCGCAAGCCTGATCCGGAAAAGCGGCTGAAGATCATAGGCGCTTCGGGCAACAATCTGAAGGACGTGACACTCGACCTGCCCGTTGGGCTGCTCACCTGCATCGCGGGCGTATCCGGTTCGGGTAAGTCCACACTCATCAACGACACGCTGTACAACGCGGTGGCCCAGCATCTGTACGGTAGCAGCGCTGAGCCTGCACCGTTCAGCGAGATGGAGGGACTGGAGTTCTTCGACAAGGTCATCAACGTGGACCAGTCTCCCATAGGCCGCACGCCGCGCTCCAACCCGGCGACTTACACCGGCCTGTTCACGCCGATCCGCGACCTGTTCGCCAGCGTGCCAACCGCGCGCGAGCGCGGCTACGGGCCGGGGCGTTTCTCCTTCAACGTGAAAGGCGGGCGCTGCGAGACCTGCCAGGGTGATGGCGTGATCAAGGTAGAGATGCACTTTTTGCCGGACGTGTACGTGCCGTGTGACGTGTGCCACGGCCAGCGATACAACCGTGAGACGCTGGAGGTGCACTACAAGGGCAAGAACATCCACGAGGTGCTGAACATGACCGTGGAGCAGGCCTACGAGTTCTTCAACGCGGTGCCCATCATCGCGCGCAAGCTGCAGACGCTGGTGGACGTGGGACTGGGCTACGTCACGCTGGGACAGAGCGCCACCACGCTCTCCGGCGGCGAGGCGCAGCGCGTGAAGCTGTCGCTGGAGCTTTCCAAGCGCGACACGGGACGAACGCTGTACATCCTGGACGAGCCGACCACTGGCCTGCACTTCCATGACATCGCCATGCTGCTCAAGGTGATCCACACCCTGCGCGACCAGGGCAACACCCTGGTGGTGATCGAACACAACCTCGACGTCATCAAGACCGCCGACTGGGTGATAGACCTTGGCCCCGAAGGTGGCGAGGGTGGCGGGCGCATCGTTGCGCAGGGTTCACCCAGGGACATCGCAGCCAACAAGGACAGCGTGACCGGGCCGTACCTGAAGCCGCTGCTGGAGAGAAAATGAAGCGACTGCTCGCTGCCAGCTGTTTGTTGCCAAGCTTGGCTGCGCAGGCGCTCGACTTCGACGAGCAGGAATTGGTGACCGCGCACAACCGCTGGCGCGCCGCAGTGGGCGCGCCGCCCCTCAGCTATTCGACGAAGCTGGCGGCCTCCGCGCAGGAGTGGGCGAACACGCTGAAGAAGGACCGCCACTGCGAGATGCAGCACAGCGTATCCAAAGGTCGCTACGGCGAGAACCTGTACTGGGGCAGCGCACTGGAATGGTCGGATGGCACGCGCGAAATACAGCAGGTCAGCCCGACGACCGTGGTGGACGACTGGGCCAGCGAGCGCGCCGACTATGATTACGCCAGCAACCGCTGCGCCCCGGGCAAGGTATGCGGGCATTACACCCAGGTCGTATGGCGCACGACGACTGCCGTGGGCTGTGCCATCGCACTCTGCGAGGACACGAGCGAGCAGGTCTGGGTGTGCCAGTATCAGCCCCCCGGCAATTGGGTGGGCCAAAAGCCTTACTGATCCTCCAGCGGGCCGTGCCCGCGCAACGACATCGCAGGCTGCTTCATCTCACGGCGCCCCCCCCCCAGCTGCCGCAGGATGACCGCTTACCTCCTCTGAACTCCTGATCTAGCTCGCCTGACGCTGAAACAACAAAGCCGGAACAAGTCCGGCTTTGCGTATTGCTGCCTGCAGTGAAGCTAGCTAGCTCTTACTCGCCAGCGACTTCCACGGCTTGTGCTTCAGCGGGCCGGTCCAGCAGTTCCACCAGCGCCATGGG
>JBBIIJ010000027.1:0-34096 GCA_037446535.1 Sideroxydans sp.
ACAATGCTCAAGCTGGATCCGTACATCAACGTCGATCCGGGAACGATGAGTCCCTTCCAGCATGGCGAAGTGTTTGTAACCGAGGACGGGGCCGAGACCGACCTCGATCTGGGGCACTACGAGCGCTTCATCTCGGCCAAGATGCGCAAGGCCAACAACTTCACCACGGGACAGATATACGAGAGCGTTATCCGCAAGGAGCGTCGCGGCGAGTATCTGGGTAAGACCGTGCAGGTGATTCCGCACATCACTAACGAGATTCAGGCTTTTGTCGAGCGCGGCGCGGCGTCGTCGCATGATGGCAAGGCCGACGTGGCCATCGTGGAGATCGGCGGTACGGTCGGCGACATCGAGTCGCTTCCGTTCCTGGAAGCGGCCCGTCAGATGGGATTGCGCCTCGGCCGCAACCAGGTCGCCTATGTTCACCTCACGCTGGTGCCCTATATCGCCACAGCTGGTGAACTGAAGACCAAACCTACACAACACAGCGTGCAGAAGTTGCGCGAAATCGGTATCTTCCCGACCGCTTTGCTGTGTCGCGCGGATCGTCGCATCCCTGATGATGAGCGCGCCAAGATATCCCTGTTTGCAAACGTGCGCGAAGAGGGCGTGATCTCGATGTGGGATGTGGATAGCATCTACAAGATCCCTCAAGTGTTGCACGAGCAGGGGCTGGATCGCATCGTCTGCGAAGAACTCGCACTGGATGCGCGGCCGGCAGATCTGTCTATGTGGCAGAAACTCGTCAAGGCGCAAGAGAACCCGCAGCACGAGATCACCATCGGCATGGTCGGCAAGTATGTCGAACTGACAGAATCCTATAAGTCCCTGATCGAAGCGTTGCGTCACGCAGGCATCCATACCTCTACGCGCGTGAATATCGAATATCTGGATTCTGAAGCCATCGAGAGCGACGGTACTGCCTGCCTGAAGAAGCTCGACGCGATTTTGGTACCCGGTGGGTTTGGCAAGCGCGGGACGGAGGGCAAGATGGCCGCCATCCGCTATGCCCGTGAGAACAAAATCCCTTATTTGGGCATTTGCCTCGGTATGCAGCTTGCTGTGATCGAGTATGCACGTGACGTGGCCGGGATGAAGGATGCGAACAGCACCGAGTTCGACCTGGAAACCGAACATCCGGTGGTGGCGTTGATCACTGAATGGTTGGATCGCGACGGTAAGGTGGCCAAGCGCAGCGCAGATTCCGACCTGGGGGGTACTATGCGCCTTGGTTCTCAGCGCTGCCCGATCAAGGCAGGCACCATGGCGCATCATATCTATGGCGACGAAGTGAACGAGCGCCATCGCCACCGTTACGAGGTGAACAACCATTATGTTCCGGCGCTGGAGAAGTCCGGCTTGGTCATCTCCGCCCGCACGCCCTCCGAGGATCTGCCCGAGATGATGGAACTGCCGCAGAGCATGCATCCATGGTTCGTGGGCGTACAGTTCCACCCGGAATTCACTTCCACGCCGCGCGACGGACATCCCTTGTTCAAGGCTTATGTTGAGGCCGCAGTGGCGCACAAGGAGGCAGCATGAAGCTGTGCGGATTCGAAGCGGGGCTGGACAAGCCGCTGTTCCTGATCGCCGGCCCGTGTGTGATCGAGTCCGAGCAGCTGGCGCTTGATACAGCAGGTCAGCTGAAAGAGATGTGCCAAACGTTGGGCATCCCATTCATCTATAAATCCTCTTACGACAAGGCCAACCGCAGCTCGGGCAAGTCGTTCCGCGGCATGGGCATGGAGACCGGCCTTAAGATCCTCGAGAAGGTGAAGCAGCAGATCGGCGTTCCTGTGTTGACCGATGTGCATGATGAGGACGAGATCGGGCCCGTAGCGGCTGTGGTGGATGTCCTGCAGACCCCGGCGTTCCTGTGCCGCCAGACCGATTTCATCCATGCGGTGGCCAAATCCGGCAGGCCCGTGAACATCAAGAAGGGTCAGTTCCTGTCGCCATGGGACATGAAGAACGTAGTGGACAAGGCGCGCGAAGTGAGCGGCGCCGACAACATCATGGTGTGCGAGCGTGGCGCTTCGTTCGGCTACAACAATCTGGTGTCGGACATGCGCTCGCTCGCAGTGATGCGCAACACCGGTTGTCCGGTGGTGTTCGATGCAACTCATTCGGTGCAGTTGCCTGGCGGCCAAGGCACAGCGTCCGGTGGGCAGCGCGAGTTCGTGCCTGTCTTGGCGCGCGCGGCCGTGGCGGTGGGTATCGCCGGAATCTTCATGGAGACGCATCCGGATCCGGCTAAAGCATTGTCCGACGGCCCCAACGCGTTCCCGCTGGGCCATCTGCAGGAATTGCTGCAGACCCTGAAAGCGCTGGACGCTTTGGTGAAGCAGCAAGGTTTTATCGAAGAGAACGTTAACTTGAAAAGTGTGTGAGTGAAGGAAAAGAAGAATGAGTGCAATCGTTGATGTCGTAGCGCGTGAGATTTTGGATTCCCGTGGCAACCCCACCGTAGAAGCGGACGTGTTGCTGGAATCGGGTGTGATGGGCCGTGCCGCTGTGCCTTCTGGCGCATCCACCGGTGAGAAGGAAGCGATCGAACTGCGCGACGGCGACAAGCAGCGCTATCTGGGCAAAGGCGTGTTGAAGGCGGTGGAGAACGTGAACACCGAGATCGCCGAAGCGATCATCGGCCTGGATGTGGCAGAGCAGGCTTTCATCGACCAGACCATGATCGAGCTGGACGGCACTGACACCAAGTCGCGTCTGGGCGCGAACGCCATCCTCGCCGTCTCCATGGCTGTGGCACGTGCCGCTGCAGAAGAGAGCGGCCTGCCGCTGTACCGCTATCTGGGCGGTGCCGCACGCATGGAAATGCCCGTACCGATGATGAACATCATCAACGGCGGTGCACATGCCACGGGCGGAGCGGACATCCAGGAATTCATGATCATCCCAGTGGGCGCACAAAGCTTCCGCGAGGCCCTGCGCTGCGGCGCTGAGGTGTTCCACGCCCTGAAGAAGATCCTGCACGACCGTGGCTATACCACGACCGTCGGCGACGAAGGCGGCTTTGCCCCGTCTCTGGGCTCCAACGAAGGCGCGCTGAAGGTCATCGTCGAAGCCATCGAGGCTGCGGGTTACGTGCCCGGTGCTGACGTGGCGATCGGTATCGACGCTGCTGCTTCCGAGTTCTATAAGGATGGAAAGTACCACCTGAAGGCAGACGGCTTGACCCTGACCGCTGCGCAGATGATCGACATGTACGCCTCCTGGGTGGACAAGTACCCGGTCATCACGCTGGAAGACGGCATGAGCGAGCACGACTGGGACGGCTGGAAGGCATTGACCGACCGCCTCGGCAAGCAGATCCAGCTGGTGGGCGACGACGTGTTCGTGACCAACACCAAGATCCTGCGCGAAGGCATCAAGCGCGGCATCGCCAACTCCATCCTAATCAAGGTAAACCAGATCGGTACGCTGACCGAGACCTTCGCCGCCATCGAGATGGCCAAGCGCGCCGGCTACACGGCCGTGATCTCGCACCGCTCCGGCGAGACCGAAGACTCCACCATCGCCGACCTGGCTGTGGCGACCAATGCGCTGCAGATCAAGACCGGCTCCCTGTCCCGTTCCGACCGCATGGCGAAATACAACCAGCTGCTGCGTATCGAGGAAGACCTCGGCGACAGCGCGTCTTATCCTGGTCGCGAGGCTTACTACCAGCTGGGTTGATGCGCGTCGTCACCTACATCCTGCTCGCCCTTATCGTACTGCTGCAGTACCCACTGTGGTTCGGTAAGGGCAGCTGGCTGAAGGTGTGGGACAACAACCACCAGTTGGAAGCGCAGAAAGCCGTGAACGAGCAGGCACGCCAGCGCAATGCGGTGCTGGATGCGGAAGTGCGTGACCTGAAGCACGGAACGGAAGCGCTAGAGGAACGCGCCCGCAGCGAGCTCGGCATGGTCAAGCAGGGTGAGGTCTTCTTTCAGGTGATAGGCGAAGGGGCTGCAACGGCCTCAGCAGTGACCGCCGCAGCGCCTTCAAAAAATCACTAGGTAATCACTGTCGGCTGTTTCCGTCCGGTGCGTGTCTGCAGTTCGGAGATGTGCAACGCGATTTGGATCAGCTCCTTCAGTGCATCCTGCGCATCCAGATGGTGGCGCGCCACCTCCGCCTCATAGGCTTCCAGGTACACGCGCAGCGTCGCACCTTCCGTGCCCGTGCCGGACAGGCGGTAAACGATGCGTGAACCGTCGCTAAACAAGACCCGCACACCCTGGCCCTTGCTCACGCTGCCGTCCACCGGGTCGGTATAGCTGAAGTCGTCGCACATTTGCACCGTGTACTTGCCGAACCGTTTGCCTGCCAGCGCGGCGAAGCTGGAGCGCAGATGCTGCATCACGCCGTTCGCAGCCTCCGTTGGCAGTGCCTCGTAGTCGTAACGCGAATAGAAGTTGCGGCCGTACTTCGTCCAGTGCTCACGCACGATGCTCTCCACCGCCTGCTTGCGCACGGCCAGGACGTTGAGCCAGAACAGCACCGCCCACAGGCCATCCTTCTCGCGCACGTGGCTGGAGCCGGTGCCGAAACTCTCCTCGCCGCACAACGTGACCTTGTCGGCGTCCATCAGGTTGCCGAAGAACTTCCAGCCGGTCGGCGTCTCGTAGCAGGGCAGGTTCAGCGCCTGGGCCACGCGGTCAGCTGCCGCGCTGGTGGGCATCGAGCGCGCGATTCCGGCCAAGCCTTTCTTGTATCCGGGGGCGAGCGTCGCGTTCGCCGCCAGCAAGGCAAGGCTGTCGGAAGGGGTGACGAAGAAGCGTTTACCCAAGATCATGTTGCGGTCGCCGTCGCCATCCGAGGCAGCACCGAAGTCCGGCGCATCCGCGCCGTACATGATCTCCACCAGGTCATGCGCATAGGTCAGGTTGGGGTCGGGATGGCCGCCGCCGAAGTCGGGCAGCGGCATGGCGTTCATCACGCAATCGGCGGGGGCTCCGAGACGGCTCACCAGGATATCCCTCGCATAAGGTCCGGTGACGGCGTGCATCGCGTCAAAGCGGATGCGGAAGCCGCTCTGCAGTAAAGCGCGGATCGCAGCGAAATCGAACAGCGACTCCATCAACTCGGCATAGTCGGCTACCGGGTCTATCACCTTCACCGTCATGCTGCCCAGCCTCGTTTCACCCAGCTGGTCGAGCGCCACGTCCCCCGCATCTAGGATGCGATAGCTGGAGATGGCCTTGCTCCGGGCGTAGATCGCCTCGGTCACGGCCTCGGTGGCCGGACCGCCGTTGCTGCTGTTGAACTTGATGCCGAAATCGCCGTCCGGCCCGCCTGGGTTGTGGCTGGCGGAAAGGATGATGCCGCCGAAGGTCTTGTACTTGCGGATCACGCAGGAAGCCGACGGCGTGGACAGGATGCCGCCGCGCCCCACCAGCACTTGGCCGAAGCCGTTGGCCGCGGCCATCTTGAGGATGGTCTGGATCGCCTCGCGGTTGTGGTAGCGACCGTCACCGCCCAGCACCAGCGTCGAGCCTGCAGGGGCGGCGACGCTGTCGAAGATGCTCTGGACGAAGTTCTCGAGGTAGTGCGGCTGCTGGAAGACTTGGACTTTCTTGCGCAGGCCCGAGGTACCGGGCTTCTGGTCTGTAAACGGCTGGGTGGAAACGTTGCGTACGCTCATCAAGCAACCCTTTCGTGGCAGATTGTTGTTGGTTTTGTGGGGCGCCGATCATACCATCGGCAGTGCATCAACGTCCCCGGATCCCGCCGCTCGGGTTATGCTTGCGCCCCTTTGCAGAGTCGTACTCCATGAATTCCCCTGCCCATCACATCCTGCGCGACACCTTCGGCTACACCGCCTTCCGTGGCGCACAGCAGGCCATCGTCGAACGTGTCGCAGCGGGAAGCGATGCGCTGGTGTTGATGCCCACCGGTGGTGGCAAGTCGCTGTGCTACCAGATTCCCGCCTTGCTGCGCCAGGGCGTGGGCATCGTAGTGTCGCCCCTGATCGCGCTGATGCAGGACCAGGTGGATGCGCTGAAACAGCTTGGTGTTTCAGCTGCTTTCCTCAACTCCAGCCTGGATGCCGATGCGGCGCGGGAGGTGTACCGACAGGCGCTGCGCGGCGAATTGAAGCTGCTGTATGTCGCTCCTGAACGGCTGGTGACGGAAGGGTTCCTCAGCCTGCTGGAACGCCTGCAGCAAGAATCCGGCATCGCGCTCTTTGCCATCGACGAAGCGCATTGCGTATCGCAATGGGGACACGACTTCCGCCCGGAGTACCGCCAGCTCACCATCCTGCACGAGCGCTTCCCAGAAGTGCCGCGCATCGCACTGACGGCCACCGCCGATGCGCCGACCAGGCAAGAGATCGTCGAGCGACTGGCGCTGGAAGACGCGCAACAGTTCGTCTCCAGTTTCGACCGTCCCAACATCCGCTACCGCGTCGCGCTGAAAGACAATGCGCGACGACAGTTGCAGGCCTTCCTCGAGGCCGAGCATCCGAACGATGCAGGCATCGTGTATTGCCTGTCGCGCAAGAAGGTGGAGGAGACCGCCGCGTGGCTGAAGGAGCAGGGCTGGGATGCGCTGCCATATCACGCCGGGCTGGATGTGGCGGTGCGCAACGCGAACCAGACGAGATTCCTGCGCGAGGAAGGCGTCATCATGGTCGCCACAGTCGCTTTCGGCATGGGCATAGACAAGCCCAACGTACGCTTTGTCGCGCACCTCGACCTGCCCAAGAGCATGGAGGGCTATTACCAGGAGACCGGCCGCGCCGGCCGCGACGGCCTGCCTGCGAACGTGTGGATGGCTTATGGCCTGGGCGACGTGGTCTCCATGCGGCAGATGCTGCTGTCCGGCGATGCGCCCGAGGAACGCAAGCGCGTGGAGCTGCAGAAGCTCGATGCGCTGTTGGGCTACTGCGAATCCACCGAATGCCGCCACCAGACCATACTGCGCTATTTCGGCGAGGAACACCCTGGCGATTGCGGCCAGTGCGACAACTGCCTGGAGCCGGTCGATACTTGGGACGCCATGCAGGCCGCGCAGATGGCGCTGTCCTGCGTTTACCGCACCGGCCAGCGTTTCGGTGTGGTGCACCTCATCGACGTGCTGCTGGGCAAGCTCACACCCAAGATCGAACAGTTCAACCACCAGCAGCTGTCCACCTTCGGCATCGGAAAGGCATTGACGCAACAGCAATGGAGCAGCGTGTACCGCCAGCTGGTCGCCGCTGGGTTCATCAGCGTAGATATCGAGGCCTACGGCGGCCTGCGCCTCACCGAAGCGGCGCGTCCCGTGTTGAAGGGGCTGCAAGAGGTATGGCTGCGCCGCGATGCGGAACCCGTGAGGCGCGCCAGCAAGGCCGAGCGCGGCGCACGCCTGCGTGAAGCCTTCGCTGGTGCGAACGAAGACCCGCTGTGGCAGGCGCTCAAGGCCAAGCGCATGGAGCTCGCGCGCGAACAGGGCGTGCCGCCCTACGTCATCTTCCACGACAGCACCTTGCTGGAGATACTCAACCGCAAACCCCAGACCCTGGATGAGTTCGGGCAGATCGGCGGCGTGGGCCAATCCAAGCTGGCGAAGTATGGCGATGCCTTTCTCGAGGTGGTGGAGAAGGCCGAGAACGGCGCGCTTTGATCCTCTCGTGATTGAACCCGGTCGCCAGTTGAGGCAAGATGCGCCACCTTTTTACCAATCAAGCTAGAGAACAGACATGGGTGCACAGTGGAAATCCAAGCATAAAGAGATCGCGGCGAACGCCAAGGGCAAGATATTCGGCAAGCTGGCCAAGGAGATCATGGTCGCCGCGCGCGGCGGGGCCGATCCAGCCTCCAACTCCCGCCTGCGCATCGCGGTGGAGCAAGCCAAGAAAGCCTCCATGCCCAAGGACACGCTGGATCGCGCCATCAAGAAGGGCGCCGGCCTGCTCGATGGCGGAGCGCAACTGGAGCGCCTGGTCTACGAGGGCTTTGCCCCACATCGCGTACCGGTCATCGTCGAATGCCTGTCCGACAACATCAACCGCACCAAGTCCAGCATGAACGTGCTGTTCCGCAAGGGCCAGCTCGGCGCCGAAGGCTCGGTGTCGTGGGATTTCGACCACGTTGGCATGATCGAAGCGACTGCGGATTCCAAGGATGCCGACGTCGAAGTAGCCGCCATCGAGGCTGGTGCTCAGGATTTCGAGCCTGCCGATGAAGAGGGAGTCACGTTGTTCATCACCGATACCACCGACCTGGATGCGGTGTGCAAGGCGCTGCCCGCCCAAGGCTACACCGTCGTCTCGGCCAAGCTCGGCTATCGCCCCAAGAACCCGGTATCGCTGACGAACGATGCCGAGCGCGCCGAGGTGGAGGAATTCCTCGAAGCGATGGACTCTGACGACGACGTGCAGAACGTCTACGTCGGACTGGCATGAGGCGATGAGCGCCGATAAGCATCGCGTCCTCATCGGCTGGCTGTTCGAATCCATGGCCATGCTGTTGGCCGTGTTCATTACCTTCGCCTGGAAACGCGCCTTCAGCCCAGAAGCCGCGCCCATAGAGGCGCAGATCCTCATCTATGCGATCGCCGTCGCCGCGTTGTTCGTTGCCGTCGGCCTTACCCTGATCCTCAACTACCGCCGCGCGCATTGGATCTGCCTGCCGTTCTCGGTGGTCATCCTGGTCTACTTCCCGCTGGGTACTGCGCTAGGCGGGTATTACATCTGGTATTTCTGGAAGTTCCTCTACAAGAAGGAAATGAATCGGGAGTGACTCTGGTGGTGAGGTCGGTCCTGCTGCAGGCTTGCGCGTGGAGCCTGTAGCAGCGTCCCCAAGGCGACGACGGTTGGGGCATTTGCCTGATTTACGTGCAGTAGCGGATTTGATATCACAGCAGCTCTGCCACTTCCAAGGGAGGCGCGCATGAAGCTCTATTACATCCCCGGTGCCTGCTCCATGGCATCTCACATCGCATTGCAGAAGAGCGGCTTGCCCTACGAGACGGACAGGCTGAACACCGCAACCGGGATGACGGCCAGCGGGGAGGACTATGCGCAAGTCAATCCCAAAGGATATGTGCCGGCGATCCGCCTGGACGATGGCAGCGTGCTGACCGAAGGTGTTGCGGTGCTGCAGTACATTGCCGACTGTAATCCCGCATCCGCCCTGGCTCCTTCGGTGGATGTCATGGCGCGCTATCGCCTGCAGGAATGGCTGACCTTCATCGCCACCGAACTGCACAAGACCTACGGGCTGCTGTTTCGCAAGCATCTGTCACCCGACATGAGGCAGCGCACCGAGGCTCTGCTTGCCAGTCGCCTCGCTTACGTTGAATCGCAGCTGGCGGTCAAGAGCTATCTCATGGGGGAGAACTTCACGGTGGCTGACGCATACATGTTCGTCATCGTGCGCTGGAGTGGGAACCTCGCCTTCGATCTCACGCCGTTCCCGAACCTCCGTGCCTACCAAGATAGAGTCTCGCTGCTGCCGTTCGTACGTGCGGTGATGAAAGAAGAAGGGCTGCTGCAGTGATTTAGCCTTTCACGGATCAAACCGTAAGGAAATGCGGTAGCATGAAACCTGCTCAGTTCAATCCCGTTCTACTCGATGACCAGATCAGCACATCCTGCCCCCGTCCACCGTCTGGCGCTGCGCGTGCGCGAGATCTCGCAGCTGTTCAACTCGATGGATCCTACGCCGTTCCTGAACAAGGACCTTGATCCGGAGGCGCATGCGTTCATCGAGGCCTGGGCATCGGAATATCCGCCGGAAAGCCGTTTCCACATCACCATACACATCGAGCAGTGGCCCGCAGAAGGCGACCCGAGCGAGATGTTGACCGCCGCAGTCCACAATCACTTCTCCTACAGGGCGGACCGCACGCGTGCCGCCTTTAAGCTGCTCCTGCAGCAGGGTCGCATGAGTCTCATCATCGGTCTGATGTTCGTCAGCCTGTGCCTCTTCGCCGCCGATGCCATAGGCAGGTTAGGGGAGTCTGCCGGGTTCTCCATCGCACGGGAGAGCCTGACCATCATAGGGTGGGTAGCCATGTGGCGACCGCTGGAGATCTTCCTTTACGATTGGTGGCCGCTGCGGAAGCAGATGCGCCTCTATGACAGGCTGAGCGCGGCCCATATCCACGTGATTCAGGGGAAGTAGCGGGAGAATCTGGGGCTTGAGGGACGCCGTGAGTTCAGGGAAGGTCGTTAAGGAACTTGCGGCGATGTAGTAGTCCTTTCGCCGAGGTACGGCAGGATAGTTGCATCCCCCCATCTCCGGACAATTGCCCTACCGTTAATCGTGTAGTGCGCTTTTGGGCGATTGATGGTACTTTGCGCGCGGAGTTGCCTACCGTGCAAGGGGGTCGTCGTCATGAACTACGTGATTCTTTGCCTGATTCTGCTTGATTCTGCTGCCTTTGCAGATCCCTTGGTCATGCCCAATGAGAAGCAAAAAGGGCCGAGCGATCCGGCTTCCGCTGTGATTGCACAGGATGGCTCCCATCACAACCTCCATACCGCACAAGGCAATGTCCTGCCCAATGCCAGCTATATCGCGGTGGCTCCCTCAGAATATCTGTCTGCCTCCCAATATCAGCCGCAACCGCTTCCACAGAATGGTCCGTCCCCGCTGTACAGTCTGAATTCCCAATGATTGCGGGTGTTCCCCGGGGCAGATCGGTATCCCCTCTGTTCCCTTTTGCTTTCCTCACGATCCGAATGTGACCTTGACGTTCAGTCCTTTTCCATCTAGGCCTGCCGCGAGCTCTAGCGACGCCCCGTGTATGTCGGCGATGCGCCTGACGATGGAGAGTCCAAGTCCGCTGCCGCTGGTCTGTGTGCCCAGAGGACGGTAGAAGCGCTCCGACAATCTTGCGAGTTCCGCATCCGGCAGGCCTGAGCCGTTGTCGCTGACCGTCAGACTGCTCCGCCCTGATCCGCCGACGATGTCCACCCGGACTGCGGTCCCTTCCGGGGTGTGCCGCACTGCGTTGTCTATCAGGTTGCGCAGCATGATGCGAAGCAACACCGGGTTGCCTTGCACCGTCATCTCGTCGCCTTCAGTCAATTCAAGTCGCACGTCTCTAGCCAGTGCCGCGGGTGCGAGTGCAGCCATCACCTCTGCCGCGATGGCTCTGAGCTCACAGGGTTCCCTTGCCTCTTGGTCCAGCGTATCTATGCGGGCGAGCGTCAGCAACTGGTCTATCAGGTGGGCCGCGCGGTCGCAGCCGAGTATCGCGTTGTCCAGGGCATGCGCGCGTTCCGCCTCCGCCGAGGCGGCGCGCGCCACCTGCACCTGCGCCTTGATCGCGGCCACCGGCGTGCGCAGTTCGTGCGCGGCGTCAGCCGTGAAGCGGCGTTCCTTCTGCAGGGAAGCCTCGATGCGGGCGAAGAGCTGATTGAGTCGCTCTATCAGCGGCAGCACCTCGCGCGGTGCGCTTCCTGCATCGAGCGCCGTCAGGTTGTCCGGCTCGCGCTGCGACACTGCGCCGGTCAGGCCGACCAGGGGACGCAGGCCGCGCGACACGGCGACCCACAGCAGGAGTGCCAGCAGGGGCAGTGACAGCAACAGCGGTTCCAGCATGTTGCCCGTGATCTCGCGTGCCAGTTCGTCGCGGACGCCGGAGCGTTCGGCGACCTGCACCAGCCGCTTGCTGGATTCGTCCCAGGTGCTGAACACGCGCCACTGGCGGCCTTCTATGAGTGTGTCGCTGAACCCCTGCTCCTTGTCGGACAGCTTCTGTTCCGGAGCGTTGGAGGAGTGCAGGCGCAGCACGCGTCCGCCCTCCCAGATCTGGAAAGCGAGACGGCGTGAATACTTGTGGGGCAGGGGAGCGTGTTCGGTTTCGACCACAGCCGTATCGGCTTGCATGGCCAGCAGCATGGCGGACTGCGCAAGGTGTGCGTCCTGTATCTCGCTGAGCTCCTCGCGCGCGTCGAGATAGGTGAGGGCGGCCGTGAGCATCCAGACCGCGGCTGTCGTCGCCAGGGCCAGCGCCAGCAGTCTTCTCTTCAGTGAACCGTGGGCGCGTGTTTCAGCCATGTGCGTCATCTGCGATCAGGTAGCCTACGCCGCGTATGGTGGCGATCAATTCCGGAAAGAGCTTGCGCCGCAGGTGATGGATGTACACCTCGACCGTGTTGCTCTCGATCTCCTCGCCCCAGGCGTAGAGCTGTTCTTCGAGCTGAGAGCGCGAGAGTACGCGTCCCGCGTTGAGCATCAGTGCGTGCAGCACGGCGTATTCCTTCGCGGAAAGCTCTGTCTCCCGGCCGCGGTAGCGCACGCGATGCGCTGCGGGTTCCAGTTCCACGCCCCGGACCCGCAGGGCAGGCTCTGCCTTGCCGCTGGCTCGCCGTATCAGCGCCCGCAGGCGCGCCGCCAGCTCGCCCATGTCGAAGGGTTTGATGAGGTAGTCGTCCGCCCCCGCGTCCAGCCCCCTGATGCGATCCTCAACCGTGTCCATCGCGGTGAGGATCAGCACCGGCAGCGGGACATGGCGGCTGCGCAGGCGGCGCAACACCTCCAGGCCTGACATGCGCGGCAGTCCCAGGTCCAGCACGGCCGCGGCATAGGCTTCGGTGGCGAGCGCGTGGTCGGCGGTCACGCCGTCCTTCATCCAGTCCACGGCATATCCTGCCTGTCTCAGTCCGGCCTGTATCGCATCGCCCAGCAAGGCGTCGTCTTCGATCACCAGCACGCGCATGTTCAGCTCCGTGTATCTGCGGTCGTCTTCCCTGCGATGGTACCTGCCGTCCGGAACGAGCTTGTCACTTGGGTACCCGGATGTTGCGTTCGCGGTAGTCGCCGTTTTCCGCCTGCGTGTGGCAGGCCGCGCAATTGGCAGCGTTCTTCACCTTCGGATTCTTCCAGGTGCTACTCGGCACCTCATCGTGTTCGCGTATGAACCAGCGCGTCTCGGTGATGCGCAAGAGCGGCTTGCCAAACGAAGAGCGACGTTCCCGCCCTGCGTTTTGTTCCAGGAAGGCGCCGATCTCGCGGGTCTCGGCGGCATCCAGGCTGGCATCGGTGCCGAAGTGTTTGTCCAGTCCGTTCATCACCGCGCGCCACGAAGCTGCAGGCAGCAGCCTGGGCGGAAAGGCCACGTGACAGGAGCCGCATTCGGCCTTCCACAACGCGTTGGTGGCAACGGGCGTGCGCTTTTCATCCTCGTCGTCATCGTCTTCGGCGCGGGCCGCAGACACGAACACGCTCAACAGCAACACGACGGCAAGCATACGCGACAGATCCAAATGATACGGTGACATGACGTTCTCCTATTTTCTAATGGTGATGAGGTAGGCGAGCAGATCGCCTTTTTCCTGCGGTGTGCAGACACGATCCAGCACATCGCTGCAGTTGCGCTTGAACCATTTTCCCACTTTGGCGGCATCAGTGAAGCGATCTGCGTTTGCAGCAGGAGCGAGAGCCTGGATGGACTTGCCGCTCTTCGCGTGTCTGCCGGGTGCGGCAGGGTCTGTTGAGTGGCAGGACGCGCAGCTCAGTTCCTTCCCGTGTGTTTGCGCATAGAAGCGCGCTCCGCGTTCGGGCGAGAATGCCCTAAAGGATGGATCGGCGCTCTTCGCTTCGCTCGCGATCGCCGCCAGCAGTCCATCCGGCGTCTGCGCCCGGGCAGACAAGGACGACAATCCTGTCACAGCGACGTACACCAGGACAAGCACATGGACCATTCGTATCATTTCTTCCTCCTCGGTTGGATTACGAGGCTCGCACACTACGGCAGCAAGCTTAAGGCGCGCTTAAGGGCAAGAACGGCCCGGGCCTCGCCTTCCGCCACTACAGCGACATGCTTAATTGACAAAGAAAGTCGGCATTATTAGCATCCTCGCAGCAGTCGTTTTCAATGACATCGGCAGCCGAGTGGTCCGCGCGATGTTTCTGTTCAGGCCGTTTAACAAGCGGACACGAGATGGCGTTCGGCATGTCGTAACGTCGCAGGGCGAGTCGCCAGGGTCGCCGCAGCCAAGAGTTTCCAGGCAGTGATTGCAGTATTCGAGGGAGGCCTGATGCCTGACCAACGATCGCGCAACATGGACGTCCTAGGCTCGAAGGCCGACACCGACCTTGTCAACAAGGATCTGGTGCGAGCCTGGCTGTGGTGGGCCATCGCCTGGATGACGGTCTTCCCGCTAGTCGGCCTGCTCGTATCGATCAAGTTCCATTCCCCCGATTTCCTGGGTGAGACTTCATGGCTCACTTTCGGACGCCTGCGTCCCGTGCATGTCAACGGCGTGATCTTCGGCGCCTTCTCCACGCCTGTGCTGGGGCTGCTGTATTACCTTGTGCCCCGTCTGTGTGGCCGCCGCATGTACCAGGAGCACTGGGGCTGGTGGCTGCTGGCGGGCTGGAACCTCTTCCTGGTCGCGGGCTCGCTGTCGCTGATGATGGGTTACAACTCCGGTTTTGAGGCGGGCGAGTACCCGTGGCCGATCAACATCCTGCGCTGGACCATACTCGCGCTCGTTGGCGTGCAGGTCCTGGTCACGATGTTCAAGCGCAGGGAGCCCGGATTCTACGTCGCGCTGTGGTACACGCTGGCGGCACTGGTGTGGACCCTGATGAACCTTGTGCTGGGCAACGTCGTGCTGCCTTACGTTCCCATGTCCGGCATCAGCAACGCAGCCCTGCATGGGCTATACATCCACTATGTCGTCGGCCTGTGGATCACGCCGGCGGGCCTAGCCCTGATGTACTACTTCCTGCCGCTGGCGGCAAAAGCTCCCTTGTACAGCCACAGGCTGTCGCTGCTGGGTTTCTGGGCGCTGGCCTTCTTCTACCCCTTCGTGGGTACCCATCACTACCTGTTCAGCCCCATCCCGTATCACAACCAGACCATCGCCATCGTCACCAGCATGCTGCTCATCATCCCGGTGTGGGCGGTGATCACCAACCTGTTCGGTACTGCCAAGGGGCGTTGGGGGGCGATCATAGGCGGCGAGGATGCCGACAGCTATGCTGCGAAGTTCATCCTGCTCGCGACCTTCTTCTATCTGGTCGGCTGCTTCCAGGGTTCGACCGAAGCGCTGCGCCGCGTGCAGGAACTCACGCACTTCTCCGACTTCGTTATCTCGCATTCGCATTTCACCGTGTTCGCCACTTTCGTGCTGGCCGCGGTGGGCAGCATGTATTACGTCTGGCCGCGCGTCACCGGGCGCCGACTGTGGAGCGCCAAGCTGGCGAGCTGGCACTTATGGCTGACCATCGCCGGCACCACGCTGATGCTGGTCGGGCTCGCTGCGCAAGGCTTCATCCAGGGCAGCATGCTCGAATACGGTGCGAACTTCGTGGATTCCGTGGTCGAGATGAAGCCGTGGTGGGTCACGCGCACGCTGGCCGGCGCTACGATGGACGCAGGCTTCGTGCTGATGGCGATCAACCTGGTCATGACTGCGCGCGACGGTGTACCGCTCGGTGCGGCTGAGGAGCCCGCGCTGGAGCGCGTCTCCGAAGCGCGTCCCGCAATCGTCGGCGCGAGCTGGTACAGCCGGCCATCGACCGTATTCATCGTCGCTGGCATGGCGTTCTTCTTCCTGGCGGTGGTCATCCAGGGCATCCTGCCTTCCATCCTGCCGCAGACCTACGATCCCATCGTCGCGGCCGCGAGCACCGGCCAGACCATACAGGTCGCCGACTACACGCCGCTGGAGCGCAAGGGGCGACAGGTCTACATCCGCGAGGGATGCTGGTACTGCCATTCGCAGTACGTGCGCCCGGTGACAGGTGAAGACCTGCGCTGGGGACCGGTCGCACAGGCAGGAGAATATGTGTACGACCAGCCCCATCTGCTGAGCACGCGGCGCATCGGCCCGGACCTGTCGCGCGTGGGCCGCAAGTACGCGGACAGCTGGCACGCCGCGCACCACTGGGATCCGCGCAACGTAGTGCCCGATTCCATTATGCCGCGCTTCCCCTGGCTGTTTAAGGAGACCGATGGCAAAGGCACTCCAGAATACAACGAGGACGGGCAGGCGCTGGTCGCCTACCTGCAGCGGCTGGGCACTTCCATAGGAGACTGGCGCGAGGCCTTCGTCTCCACGCGATTCACTGCTGGTGCTGCGCTGCAGGAGAGCGGCATGGGGAGGGCGCAGGATTTGCTGCCGCGAGGGAAAGCGGTCTACCTGCGGCGCTGCGTGGGCTGCCATGGCGAGAAGGGCGACGGCAAAGGGCCTTCGGCCCCGTTCCTCAATCCGAAGCCGCGCGACTTCACCTCCGGCGTCTTCAAGTTCCGCTCGACCTCAGGCGGTGGCAGCACGCTGCCGTTGGATGAAGACCTGTTCATCACCGTCAGCCACGGCCTGTGGGGGACCCCCATGCCGCCGTGGTACGAGATATCCGTGCAGGAGAGGCTGGCAGTCATCCAGTACATCAAGACCTTCTCCGATCGCTGGAAGACCGATCAGCCAGGGGCCGCAATCCAGATCCCGGATGAGCCGGCGGTAACCATGGAATCGCTGGCGCGCGGCAAGCAGCAGTTCGACACCGTATGCGCCACGTGCCACGGGGCCACCGGACAAGGCGATGGCCTCCCTCCAGGGACGCTCTCCGATACCTGGGGTAATCCAGTCAACCCGGCGAATCTCACCTTGCCTGCGGGAGCGCCGGGCGGAGTGAAGCTCGGCCACGATGGACGGCATCTCTACCGAACCATAGAGACAGGCGTTGGCGGCACGCCGATGCCGCCTTTCGCGGGCGCATTCACTCCCGAACAGACTTGGGACCTCGTGCATTACGTGCAATCCCTGCGCGTGGATGCGCACATCGCCTCACTGAGACAGGCCGGGCTCACCACGCCCGCGCAGTCCGCGAGCTTCTGCACGTCGAGCGTGCCCTGGCTGCTCGCGGCCTGCAACAAGGTCGTGCTGCCCGTCATCGAGTTCTGTTCGGCGGGTGGGCCGGTCGAGGCGAAAGCGAGTGCAATAAAAGTGCAACTGTCCGACTCGCGCGCCAGGATATGGGCTTCCTTGTCCGAGGCTACCGATCACCAGCAGATCGACCCGCAAGTGCTGCAGGTCGACCAACCGAAGATACCTGTCATCGAAACTGTCACAACCAGAAAGGCCAAACTGCCATGAATGAAAAGCTGAGCGACAAGGAAGCGATAACGGCAGAAGCCGCCAGGGCATCGGCGGCCGAGCACGTGCACTTTGTGTACACCTATGAAAGCGCAGGCATCACAGAGCAGGAGGGCAGCGTGCCGGTCTGGTTGTGGATCGTCGTGGTCTTGCTGCTGGTCTGGGGTGCATATTATCTCGTCACCTACTGGAACCCGCCTGTGATTGCCTAGGCGCAGCGGGCAGCCGCGTGACGGCTGCATCCAAACGGTAGTTCGATGGAGCGAGTGTGACGAGAACCATTAGATGAATGGAGGTCACCATGGCTACCTTTTTCGGAATCGAAGAACGCGATGCTCAAGGGTTCATCGACCATAACACCGTATGTCTCCCGCATTCGCCGGACGGGAAAGTGGACCGGCACAGTATCGTTTCCCAACTCAGGAACGAAGACATCGTCTTCATCAAACATGGCACGCCAGAGCTCGCCCTGCACATCAAGGCGGTGGGTGTCGTGCGCTCCGACTATCCGGATGAGCACGATGCCGAGGTTTGCCTGCCGGTCACCTGGGTGTGGCAGGGAGATAAGGTATTGGAGAACCTGGACGAGAGACTGAACCTCTGTGTCCAGTCGTTATACGAGGAACACAACATCATGGTGCAGAGGCAGATCATCGATCTGCTGCCTCCCAAGTATCAGCTGGCGGCCGAATGGTGAGCGGAGGTCTACGATGAAGAAGAGCACGTATTGCCTGATGGCCGCTCCCTTTCTAGCGCTGTCACTCGCGGCCTGCGGCCCCAAGGCTGGCGGCGCGCAAGCGCAGCCCGGTGCGATGCCGCCACCGCCCGAAGTGGATGTGGTGACCGTGGCCCAAGGCCCGGTCCTGCTGACGCGCGACCTGCCCGGACGTCTTGAGGCCTATCGCACCGCACAGGTGCGCGCCAGGGTGGAAGGGATAGTGGAACGTCGCCTGTTCACGGAAGGCAGCGATGTGAAGGCGGGTGACACGCTGTTCCAGATCGACGCGCGCAACTATCAGGCTGCCTATGACTCTGCCAAAGCCGATGCGGAGGTGGCGCGCCTCACCGTGGGCCGCTACAAGCCATTGCTCGCCGCCAGTGTGGTCAGCCAGCAGGACTACGACATGGTCGCAGCCAAATTGAAGCAGGCCGAGGCCGCGCTCGAGCGGGCGCAGATCGATCTGGAGAACACCCATGTGCCGGCGCCCATCGCCGGCCATGCAGGGCGCACGCTGGTGACGGAAGGCGCACTGGTCGGCCACAATGAGGCCACCTTGCTCACCACCATAGAGCAGATCGATCCCATCTATGCCAATTTCACCCAGGCGGGCGCGGACCTCCTGCGCCTGCAGCGTGCCATACAGGCGGGCAAGATGAAGCGCGCGGGCTCCGCCAAGGTGGAGCTCGTGCTGGAAGACGGCAGCATCTATGCCCGGCCGGGCAAGCTGTTCTTCTCCAACCTTGCAGTCGATCCGGGCACGGGCAGCGTGCTGCTGCGTGCGGAGTTCCCCAATCCCAGACACGAGTTGCTGCCCGGCATGTTCGCGCGCGTCCGCTTCCCCGAAGGCGTCACCGACGACACCATCAGGGTGCCGCAGCGCGCGGTGCAGACCGGGCCGCAAGGCCAGTACGTGATGGTGGTGGACGCATCGGGGATGGCCACACCGCGTCCGGTCAAGACGGGCGAGATGGCGGGGGGCGATTTCATCATCGCGGAGGGCCTGTCCCCCGGCGACCAGGTCATCGTCAACGGCCTGCAGAAGGTGCGCCCCGGCGCGCCCGTGAAGCCCGTCCCGTGGTCCGAGCCGGGAAGCGATGCCGCTTCCGGCGTGGCTGCCGTGAAGAGGTAGGCGGCCATGCTGCCCAGGTTCTTCATAGACCGACCCATCTTCGCCTGGGTCATCGCCCTCATCATCCTGATCAGCGGCGGTCTCGCACTGCGCAACCTGCCCATCGCAGCGTATCCCGAGGTGGCGCCGCCAGCCCTGTCCATCACGCTCTACTATCCCGGCGCTTCGGCGCAGGTGGTGGAGGAGAGCGCCGTGGCCCTCATAGAAGAGGAGCTGAACGGCATAGAGCACCTGCAGTACATGGAATCTTCCTCCGAGCTCGGCATAGGCACCATCACGCTCACCTTCGAGGCGGGCGCCGACCTGGATGTCGCATCAGTGGAGACGCAGAACCGAGTCAAGCGCGCCGAGGCGCGTCTGCCGGACGACGTGCGGCGCGTCGGCATCACGGTGGCGAAGTCGGCGCGCAACTTCCTGATGATCATCGCGCTCATCTCGCCGGACAAGAGCATGGACAACGTCGCGCTCGGCGCCTACGCCTCATCCAACGTGCTCGACAACATACGCCGCGTGCCGGGCGTGGGCGAGGCGCTGCTGTTCGGTACCGAATATTCGATGCGCCTGTGGCTCAAGCCCGAGAAGCTGCAGGCCTACAACCTGACGCCGGGCGACGTCACGCGCGCCGTGCGCGCACAGAACACGCAGCTTGCCATAGGCGAGGTCGGCCAGCTGCCGGCCGCGCCCGGACAGCAGCTGAACGCGGTCATCGTCACCCGCAGCCGGCTCTCCACGCCGGAGGAGTTCGGCAACATCATCGTGCGCGCCAACCAGGACGGCTCCAACGTTCTGGTCAAGGACGTGGCGCGCGTGGAGTTGGGCGCGCAGGACTACTCCGTCGCCGCACGCATAGACGGGCAACCGGCATCGGGCATCGCCATCCGCCTGACTCCCACTGCCAATGCGCTTGAGACTGCCAAGGCGGTGAAGGCCAAGATGAAGGATCTGTCGAAATACTTCCCCAAGGGCGTGGACTGGATGATCCCCTATGACTCCTCCATGTTCGTGCAGGTCTCCGTCAGCGAGGTGGTGAAGACGCTGGCCGAGGCCATGGTGCTGGTGTTCCTGGTCATCTGGCTGTTCCTGGGCAACCTGCGCGCGACCTTCATCCCCGCCATCGTCGTCCCCGTCGCGCTGATCGGCGGCACGGTGGGGCTCTATGCCGTCGGCTATTCGATCAACACGCTCACGCTGTTCGCCATGGTGCTGGCGGTGGGCATCGTGGTGGACGACGCCATCGTGGTGGTGGAGAACGTGGAGCGCATCATGGCCGAGGAGGGGCTGCCGCCGCGCGAGGCGACGCGCAAGGCCATGGGCCAGATCTTCGGCGCCATCATCGCCATCACCCTGGTGCTGTGCTCGGTGTTCATCCCCATGACCTTCTTCGGCGGCACGGTGGGCGCGATCTATCGCCAGTTCGCGGTGACGCTGATCCTGACCATACTGTTCTCCGTGCTGATGGCGCTGAGCCTGACGCCAGCGCTGTGCGCCACGCTGCTGAAGAGCCCATCCAACAAGACGGCGGTGCCGAAACAGGGGCCGCTCGCTTGGTTCCATCTTTTCTTTGACAGGGCCAGACAACGCTACAGGTCGGGCGTTGCCGCAGTGCTGAGGCGCACCGGCCTCTATCTGATGCTCTATGCCGTACTCCTGGGCGTAGTGGGCTGGTTGTTCATCACCCTGCCGACCAGCTTCCTGCCGGACGAGGACCAGGGTTACTTCGTCAGCCTCATCCAGCTGCCGCCAGGCGCCACGCGCGAGCGCTCGCGTGACGTGCTGGAACAGGTGGAGCAGTTCTACCTCAAGCAGCCCGAGGTGGAACACGTCATCGGCGTGCTGGGTTTCTCTTTCTTCGGCCGCGGGCAGAACGCAGCGACCACCTTCGTCCGCCTGAAGGACTGGGACGAACGAACCTCGGCCGACAGTTCCGCAACCTCGCTGGTGAGACGCGCCAACATGGCGCTGTTCCGCATCAAGGAGGCGATGATCTTCGCCATCAACGTGCCGCCCATCCCGGAACTGGCGGCCGTGGGCGGTTTCGATTTCAGGCTGCAGGACCGTTCCGGCCAGGGGCGGGCCAAGCTGCTCGAAGTGCGCAACATGGCGCTGGGATTGGCCAGCCAGAGCCCGGTGCTGGTGGGCGTGCGGCCCGAGGGGCAGGAGCCCGGGCCCCAGCTGCAGATAGACATAGACCGTCTGAAGACCAGGACGCTGGGCGTGGACATCGCGGACGTGAACGAGACCCTGCAGTCCGCGCTGGGCGTGGCCTACATCAACGACTTCGTGCGCCAAGGCCGCATCCTGCGCGTGCAGATGCAGGCGGACGAGGAGAACCGCACCACACCCGAGCAGATCATGCAGCTCCCGCTGCGCAACGTGGACGGCGACATGGTGCCGCTCTCCGAGGTCGCCACCGCGCGCTGGGTCCTGGACCTGCCCAAGCTGGACCGCTACAACGGCGTGCCCGCGATGAAGATCGCCGGCAGCCCGGCGCCTGGCCGCAGCAGCGGCGATGCGCTGGCGGCGATGGAAGAGGTCGCCAGCAAATTGCCGCCGGGCTTCGGCTTCGAATGGTCCGGGACCTCCAGGGAAGAGCTGCTCTCGGGCGCCCAGGCGCCTTTCCTGTTCGGCCTGTCGGTGATCGCCGTGTTCCTGTGCCTGGCGGCCTTGTACGAGAGCTGGTCCATCCCGGTCGCCGTGATCCTGGTGGTGCCCATAGGCGTGATGGGGTCACTGCTCGCCGTGCATCTGCGCGGCCTGCCGGACGACGTGTATTTCAAGGTCGGCCTCATCGTCATCATCGGCCTTGCAGCCAAGAACGCCATCCTCATCATCCAGTTCGCGCGCAACCTGGAAGAGCAGGGGCAAGATCTGGTGGAAGCCACCCTGGAAGCCTGCCGCCTGAGATTGCGCCCGATACTGATGACCTCCATCGCCTTCGTGTTCGGTGTGACGCCTCTCGCCATCTCCACCGGCGCGGGTGCCAACGGGCGCCACGCCATAGGCACTGGCGTCATGGGCGGCATGATCGCCGCGACGGTGCTCGCCATCTTCCTGGTGCCGGTGTTCTTCGTCGTTGTCCGCCGATTGTTCCCGAACAGCGGGAAGAAACAGGAAGGCCAGTCCGAGCGGCAGTGAAGAAGCCGGCTGGCCGAAGGAGGCGCATGGAGGGCAATATGCTGCGAAGATCCATCCTCGTTGTACTGTTCATTTTGGCCTGGCATCCCTCTGGCGAGGCTGAGACGCAGTCGACGCGCGACGCACGGCTCGGTGAGCTTCTCTATAACACGCACTGCATTGGCTGCCACAACGAACAGGTGCACTGGCGCGACAAGAAGATCGCCAAGGACTGGCCGGGCCTGCAGGCAGAGGTGCGGCGCTGGCAGAGGACCTCCGGCCTGAGGTGGAGCAACGAGGATGTCGTCGCGGTGACGCGATACCTTAACGCGCTCCACTATCATTACCCGGTGCCCGATTGAGCGAAGGTTGCCATGCCGACCGATCCTAGGCCCTGGTGGCTTGAACCCATTTCGCAAGACGCTGCAGCAGCTGCCGGCCTGTCGGATGCGGACGCCAAAGCGCGCCTCGCTACATTCGGTCCCAACCTCTTCCGCGAGCACACGGAGAGGTCGCTGCTGCTGCAGTACATCACCCGTTTCAAGAATCCGCTGGTCATCATCCTGCTCGTTGCCAGTGCTGTCTCGGCCTTCACCGGCGAGGTCACCAACTTTCTAATCATCAGCTGCATCGTCCTGCTGAGCGTGACGCTGGATTTCGTGCAGGAGTACCGCGCCAGTGCGGCCGCAGAGAAGCTGAAGCTTTCGGTATCGCTGCGCGCCACGGTGCTGCGCGAGGGCCGGCCACGGGAGATCGCAGTGAGCAAGGTGGTTCCCGGCGACGTGGTGCTGCTGACGGCGGGCGACTTGATCCCCGCCGACGGGATGGTCCTCGAAGGGCACGACTTCTTCGTCAAGCAGGCTTTGCTGACGGGCGAGTCCTACCCGGTGGAAAAGAAAGCGGGCGCACTGGCGGATACGGCCACAGACCTGCAGGAAGCGACCAATGCAGTGTTCATGGGCACTTCGGTCATCAGCGGCAGCGCAAGGATGGTCGTGGTCAAGACCGGGGCTGCCACCGCCATCGGCGCGATCGCCGATAGCGTATCCCGGCCTTCACCGCCGACCGCGTTCGAGATCGGAACCCGCCGCTTCGGAATGCTGATCATGCGCCTGACCTTTCTGCTGGTGCTGTTCGTGCTGCTGGTGAACACCTTGTTCCACCGGCCGCTGCTGGAGTCCTTCCTGTTCGCGGTGGCGCTCGCCGTGGGCCTGACGCCGGAACTGCTGCCTATGGTGGTTTCGGTCACGCTGTCGCGGGGCGCGTTGCGTATGGCGAAGCAGCACATGATCGTCAAACGGCTGGCGGCCATCCAGAACCTGGGCTCGATGGATGTGCTGTGCACCGACAAGACCGGCACGTTGACGGAGGCGAAGATCCGCATGGAGCGGCACGTGGATGCCGAGGGGCGGCCGAGCGAACGCGTGCTCGAGCTGGCCTATCTCAACAGTTCGTTCGAGACCGGCCTTAAGAGCCCGCTCGACGAAGCCATCCTCGAGCACACGCACATAGACCTGAACGGATGGAAGAAGATCGACGAAGTGCCGTTCGATTTCGAGCGCCGCCGCGTCTCGGTGCTGATCGACAACGGCGAACAGCGCTGGCTGGTGGTGAAGGGCGCGCCCGACGAGATCGCCGGGCTGTGCACGCACTGCGAAGCGGAGGGCGCCAATCTGCAGCGTCCGATCGACGATGCGGCATTGGCAGGCATACGCGACCAGTACCATGCGCTGGAGCAGGAAGGCTTCCGCGTGCTGGGCATCGCGTGGCGCCAGGTGCCGCTGGACCACCCGCATGCGGTGGTGAGCGACGAGACTGAACTGGTGCTGGCCGGCTTCGCTGCCTTCCTCGACCCGCCCAAGGACAGCGCCGCGCCTGCGCTGGCCTTGCTCAAGCGATCCGGCGTCGCGATCAAGATCGTGACCGGCGACAGCGACCTCGTCACGCGGCATGTCTGCGCGCAGCTGAAGATTCCGGTCACCGGGGTGTTGAGCGGCAAAGAGATCGCGCAGATGGACGAGCACACCTTGGGTGCGCGGGTGGAAACGGTGAACCTGTTCTGCCGCGTCAATCCGGCGCAGAAGGAGCGCGTGATCCGGGCGTTCAGGGCGCGCGGCCATGTGGTCGGCTACCTCGGCGACGGCATCAACGATGCGCCCTCCTTGCACGCAGCGGACGTCAGCCTGTCTGTAGATTCGGCCGTGGACGTGGCGAAGGAGGCGGCCGACATGATCCTGCTGAAGCACGACCTCCATGTGCTGCACGCGGCGGTGGTGGAAGGGCGGCGCACCTTCGGCAACATCATGAAGTACATCATGATGGGAACCAGTTCCAACTTCGGCAACATGTTCAGCATGGCGGGCGCCTCGCTGTTCCTGCCTTTCCTGCCGATGCTGCCGACGCAGATACTGCTCAACAACATCCTCTACGACGTTTCGGAAGTGCCGATCCCGCTGGACAAGGTGGATGCGGAAGAGATCGCCGGTCCGCGCGCGCTAGATCTGGATTTCGTGCGGAATTTCATGGTGGTGATCGGGCCGATCAGCTCGGTGTTCGACTTTCTCACCTTCTACGTGATGCTGGCCATTCTGCACGCGAACGAAGAGCTGTTCCACACCGGCTGGTTCGTCGAATCCCTGTGCACCCAGGTGCTGGTGATCTTCATAATCCGCACACGGGGTAACCCGCTGAAGAGCTGCGCCCATCCGATGCTGACGGGGACCTCGCTGGCTGTGGTGGCTATCGCGGTGCTGCTGCCGTTCACCCCGCTGGCAGCACGTTTTGGCTTCGTGCCGCCGCCGGCCATGTTCTATCTCATCCTCGGGATCATGGTGCTGGCGTATCTTTCGCTCGTCGAGCTGGTCAAGCAGGGCTTCTACCGGCGCTGGCATGCAACGCACCCGCGCCATTCATCCGGTTCGCGCTAGCGGCCTGCCACCGAACGAGACGGGCATGCATACTTGCAGCCGCACGCAGAAATATCGATCACGCGAATTGACGCAGTCCGACCGCGCCCGTATATTCCGTCCCATGCGCGCGCACCTCATCTCCGCCAAACACTCCAAACGACTGTGGCTGCTACTGCCAGCACACTGCCGCAGCGCGTTCCTGTTCTGAATCTCGTTTTCTGCAACCGGGCAACTGCGGGTCTTCCGTAGTTGCCCTGCCCAGACCCGCAGCCGCCCACATACCAAGGGTCTACATCATGGCAAGTCGCATCAGCAGCACCCATCGGGAAGTGTTTCTCGGCATCATCTTCGCATTGCTCGCGGCAGTGGGCTTCTCGGCCAAGGCCATCCTGGTGAAGCTGGCCTACCTGGACCACGTGGATGCGGTGACACTGCTGGCGCTGCGCATGGCGTTCTCAGCACCGCTCTTCATCGGTGTGGCGGTGTGGGCGAGGCGGCGCCATGCCGAGCCGCTGGATACACACGACCGTCTGCTTGTGCTGGGACTGGGGCTCATCGGCTACTACCTCTCCAGCTTCCTCGACTTCCTTGGCCTGCAGTACATCTCGGCGGGGCTGGAGCGCCTCATCCTGTTCCTCTATCCGACCATGACCGTGCTCATCTCGGCGGTGCTCTACAAGCGCGCCATCGGGCGCATGGTCATCGCGGCGCTGGCCTTGTGCTACGTGGGCATCGCGCTGGTGTTCCTGCACGACGTGGGCGCGAAGGAGGGTGGCATCGTGCTGGGCTCGGCCCTGGTGTTCGCCAGCACCTTGTCCTATGCCATCTACCTGGTGGGAGCGGGGCATGCCATCGCGCGCATAGGCACGCTGCGCTTCACCGCCTACGCCTCGCTGGTGGCGAGCGCGGCCTGCGTGCTGCAGTTCCTCGTGTTGCGCCCGCTCGCAGCGCTCGACCTGCCCGTGCGCGTGTACGAGCTCTCCATCGCGATGGCGGTGTTCTCCACGGTGCTGCCGGTGTTCATGCTGTCCTTCGCCATACGCCGCATAGGTGCAGGCAGCGCATCGCTGATCGGCTCCGTGGGTCCGGTCAGCACCATCTACATGGCCTATGTGTTCCTGGGGGAGAGCTTGTCGTTGCTGCAGTTCGCAGGCTCCGCGCTGGTGCTGGGCGGCGTACTCGTCGTCAGCCTGCACAGCAAGCGTGAGGGCGGGCGCTAGTTGCGTGCCGCCTGCCAGCGGGCGAGGCGGGCGTGCATGCGCTTGTAGTGCGAGCCATGCCAATAGACGCGGCCACAGGCCGGGCACAGGGTGATGGTCTCGTCCGGCCTGCGCGCGTCCGCAGGCACTCTGGCTGCGGCATCCGCGTCGGCCGCGACGAGGGGCACGTTGTCCACCAGGCAGCGCGTGAAGGCGTGATTCAGCCAGTCGAGGTGGAAATGCGTGGCGAGCAACGCGGCGAGTTCATCCAGCTCCGCCTGCGGCAGGATGAGCGCCACGTCGCGCGCCGCCTTGTGCTCGCGCACCAGCTGGTCCTGCGTGATGAAGTAGCGTCCTTCGTCATGGCACTGCTGCAGCAACACGCGGTCCTGGTGGCCGTTGTTGGCGAACAGCGTGTCGTAGCCCGCCGCGCGCAGGTAGCGGCACAGGCTGCCCAGCATCTCGTCGCAGAGGAAACGGGGGGAAGGTTCCATGGCGCCATCTTATGCCAATTCAGCAGTCGTCGCGGCACGGGGGCCCGGTGCATAATGCGCGCTCGGCATACCGATCGATGACACCATGCAACGCATCCTGTTCGTTCTCCTGCTCACCTTTTCCGCTCTCGCCACGGCCGCCGAGATCGCGCGTTGCGGCAGGGACGATTTCGGCAACATCGTGTGCCTGGACAAGGACGGCGTGATCACCAGCCTGCCCAAGCAGGCCAAGGAAGGCAGCGCCTCGGGCGTGTCCGCGACCGAGACCATGGACCTGCTGCGTTGCGGTACCGACCCCTTCGGCAACAAGGTGTGCCGACCTTGATTCAAGAGAACCAGGAAATGATTCGTCACACCGGCGAAGGCCGGTGTCCAGTTGATTGAAAATACGAGATTCGAAATCTGCTCAGGAGAGAACCATGCGCATACTGCATACCATGATACGGACGGGCGACCTGGATCGCTCCATCGAGTTCTACACCAAAGTGCTTGGCATGCGCCTGCTGCGTCGCAACGACTACCCCGAAGGCAAGTTCACCCTGGCCTTCATTGGCTACGGCGAAGAGCGCGACGAGGCCGTCATCGAGCTGACCTACAACTGGGGCGTGGAGCGTTACGACCTGGGCACCGCCTTCGGCCACATCGCCATCGAGGTGGACGACGTCTACGCAGCCTGCGACGAGATCAAAAAGCGCGGCGGGACGGTGGTGCGCGAGGCGGGGCCGATGCACGGCGGCAAGACCATCATCGCGTTCGTGGAAGACCCGGACGGGTACAAGATCGAGTTGATCGGGAAGAAGGGTTGAGTTGAGATAAGGGATGCTCTGAATAGGCCCGGTTCGTCATTCCGGCGTAGGCCGGAATCCAGTGGTTCAATAAACTAGACACCGGCTTTCGCCGGTGTGACGACATATCCCGTGTTCGTCTGATCAGAATACGTGGCCCATTCTTAAACTACTCGAAGCTACCCTGCAAGGGATTGCAGGGGAAATGGCATGCCCGGTGTCGCCGGGGTATACTTTGACCGTCGTTCAATACTGCTGGGTGTGCTATGGGATACGCTGAACTGATCAGCAAGCTGGAAGCGTTGCCGCGCGATAAACAGGCCGAGGTCTTCGAGTTTGTCGAATTCCTCTCCGAGCGTTGCTCCGCATCGGCAGACAAGCCACGCAAGCAGGCAGAAGCTGCCGCGCAAACCTGGAATTCCTTCAACGAGCGTTTCGGCTCGTTCGCCGACCGGCACTCCACGCTGTAATGACCCAATTCGACGTCCACCGGAACACCGGCAGGCAAAAGGACATCATCCCCTACGTCGTCGTTGTCCAATCCTCGCTTTATGACCGCTACCGCCGCCGGGCAGTCGCTCCTCCTGTGCGCCGCAGCCAGCTCGATAATGCCGCTATCGTCGGTTCCGCGTTGAATCCCGGTTTTGAAGTAGAAGGGTTGGAGGTGGTGCTTCATCCCCTGGAGATCGTCTCCGTGGCAACTGATCAGCTTGGCGAGAAGGTCGCCTCGCTAGTGCAAGAAGGCGACCGCATCACCACAGCGATGGATGAGTTGCTGACAAGGGCTTGGTCGTGACGGATCAGGAAACCATGGTCTGTCCCTGAATGTCCTTCTGAATGTCCTTGGAGGAGAAATGTCGATTACCTATGAAGCGTTAAAGGAGAAGCGCGACGCTTTTAACGCATATGCCAAGAGCGTTCTTCCCATTGAGTTGTTGGAAAATGATCGCCTCAGCCACTCTGAACTTGCAGGTCACATTGTCAACGATAAGGACCGGGAGAAATTTTGCGAACTTGCAGCCGCAATGCTCGATGCGAATATTGCGTACTATAGACCATACGCAACAATACGGGCTACCCCAAGCTCCAACAACACTGCAACCGTTGCCTGGACGCTAATTGTTATGGGGGTGGTCGAGTACGTGTCAGGAACCGCGGCGGCACTGGTCGTGGGAGGAATCTGGTATTGGCTAGCCTCAGAGGCAATCACTCGTCGAGTAAAGGAACTCACGATTCAAGTGGAAGCACATAATGCGGAGGTTGCTGGTTGGGCGAAGACGCTCAAAGGGTGGGAGGATGAGCGGAATGAGTTGGACATGCTATAACGGTCCAACCTGCTATGCGATCTGACATCAACTACGTAGAAAGGAACATTATGCCCATCCAATTTCCCAACAAACCCGCCATCTACACGACCAATACCACGGTGGCCTTTCTGGCTGTTCTCAACGGCGTTGATGTGACTTGCGAAATTTCAACGGAGGCGCTGTGCGATCACTTTGGCGCGGTGTCGATCAAAGGCATTGATCTTGTAGCTGCTTTCGATCGTAATCGCGCCGTCATCGAATCCGTGGCGCGGAGTGTACTACCGCAACGCGCCCCTGCTGGCCGTTGCCTCTTGGTTACTGCGGACTTCTAACCACCGTAGGCAATGTGCGGGATAGCGAGAGTGGCAACGAAGTCGCCCTCGAATTCCCCGACCTTTTTTCCTCCGCAATACAGCGCCGACACAACGCTGATGCGAGCGCGCTTGTGTTTCGTCAGAGTGGCGAGGAAACGTTGCCATTTTTCGGGAGCGGGGGCGACGGCTTCGGCGGTGAAGTCGGTGGGCATGGGCAGGTCGTAGCTCATGCTGTTCTTCTGGATGACGAGTCGGGCCTTGATGTTTTGGTCCAGCAGGCTGACGTGGAGCAGGGCCCAGGCAGAGATGATGGCGACGGCGGATGCGCTGCCGCCGAACACGGTGTCTCTATGGTTGATGTTGGGAGCGAGTGGGGCGGCGAGGAGCACGCCTTGGGGGCTGGCAGTCTTGACCTCCACGGCCATCGCCTTGGACAGCGGGATGTGGCCGTGGAGGTAGTCCTGTAACGCTTGCGGCGTCGGCGCGGGCATTATTTGCCGGCTGCGCGTTCCGCCGATTGCACGGTGTTGGCCACCAGCATGGTGATGGTCATGGGGCCGACGCCGCCGGGCACGGGGGTGATCCAGCCGGCGACTTCCTTGGCCGATTCGAAGTCCACGTCGCCACACAGCTTGCCGTCCGCCATGCGGTTGATGCCAACGTCGATGACGGCCGCACCCGGCTTGATCATGTCGCCGGTGATCATCTTGGGCTTGCCGGTGGCGACCACCAGGATGTCGGCGTCGCGCGTGTGCTTGGCGAGGTCGGTCGTCCTGGAGGTGCAGATGGTGACGGTGGCGTTGTGCTGCAACAGCAACAGCGCCATCGGCTTGCCGACGATGTTGCTGCGGCCGATCACCACGGCGTGCTTGCCTTCGATGGAGACGCCGCTCTTCTGCAGCAGCACCAGCGAACCGTAGGGGGTGCAGGGCGCGAAGCGCATGTTGCCGGTAGCCAGCGCGCCCACGTTCATGGGGTGGAAGCCGTCCACATCTTTCTCGGGGCTGATGGCGTTCAGCACTTTCTCGCTGCTGATGTGCCTGGGCACGGGCAGCTGCACCAGGATGCCGTGGATCTTCGGGTCCTTGTTCAGTGCGTCGATCTTGGCGAGCAGGGTCGCTTCGGAAGTGTCGGCGGAGAGGGCGATGTGTTCGGAGTGCAGGCCCAGCTCTGCGCAGGCCTTCACCTTGTTGGACACATAGACCTTGGAGGCCGGATCTTCGCCCACGATGATGACCGCCAGGCCGGGCGTCACGCCGCGCGCCTTGAGGGCGTCGGCGCGCACCTTCCATTCGGCGCGCACCTGTTGCGCGATGGCTTTGCCGTCAATGATGCGTGCGGTCATCTTGCTCTCCTTGTGGTATCAGAACTCGGGCTTGACGGCTGCCTTCTTGTAGTTGGCCACGCCAGCCATGATCTCGTCGCAGGCGGACTTGCCGTCTTCCCAGCCTTGCACCTTGACCCACTTGTTGGGCTCCAGGTCCTTGTAGTGCTCGAAGAAGTGCGAGATCTGCTTCAGCAGGATCTCGGGCAGGTCGGTGTAGGTCTTGATGTTGCGGTACACGGCGGTCAGCTTGTCCACGGGCACGGCCAGCAGCTTGGCGTCCACGCCGGACTCGTCTTCCATCTTCAGCACGCCCAGCGGACGGCAACGCACTACGCAGCCGACCTGCAGCGGGATGGGGGTGACCACAAGCACGTCCACGGGGTCGCCATCGTCGGACAGGGTGTGCGGGATGTAGCCGTAGTTGCAGGGGTAGTGCATAGCAGTGCTCATGAAGCGGTCGACGAAGATCGCGCCGGAATCCTTGTCCACTTCGTACTTGATGGGCTCGCCATGCATCGGGATCTCGATGATGACGTTGAAGTCATTGGGAAGGTCTTTGCCGGAGGGGACTTTGTTCAAGCTCATGTTGCGACGCCTTTTAGTGGAAATTGAAAGGCGCGCATTCTAACACCGACTTGCGGCAGGCCAAAGATAGCCATTTCCCGCGTGGAAACCATAAGCGCATCGTTTTTTGGGTTGGGTAGCCAATGTTGTTCGATAAAAGTATACGACGTATACTAATGCCCATCGTATACGTTTAGCGTGCCATGACAGATAGCCCAACTCAAAGCCGTCGTGATCGGAAAAAGATCGAAGTACAGATGCAGATCATGCGCCAGGCGATCAGGCTTTTTCGGGAGCACGGCTTCGACAACACGACCATGGAACAAATCGCGCTGGAGGCGGATGTCGCAAAACGAACGCTTTATAGCTATTTCCCGGTCAAGGAGTCCATCGTCTCTTTTTACTGGAAAAGCAATGTGGAAGAGAACACTGACCGGTTCCCCCAATTGCTGTCTCAGTACCCAGATACGAGGTCGAGACTGAAGGCAGTATTCCTGTCGGCGGCAAATGCATTCAGAACGGATCCGGAGTTTGCGCGCATCGAGTTCGGCTTCCAGTTTCAGTTGCTGGGCAAGGATCCGCTCAACCAGATGTATCAAAGCGGCTTTGACAAGTTCCTTGCCGCAGTCGTCGAGGCAGGCCAGAGCATGGGGGATGTGCGCAAAGATATTCCTGCGCAGGAGCTGGCCAGCCAGCTTGTATGGGCGTTCACGGCGGCATGCCTGATGTGGTTCTCCGCCCCCAACTCCTTTTCGCTGGAAGACCATCTGGAAATGACGGTGAACTGTTTCCTGGACGGTGCAAAAGCTCAACCCTGATTGGATGCAAAACTTATCGTGAAAGGACGGCAATGGCGCGCATATTGATCACCTGTTTTGGCTCTTATGGCGATCTGTTTCCCTATGTGGCACTGGGCAAGGCGCTACAGAAGCGCAATCACGAGGTGGTGCTCGGTACCACGGAGATATTCCGGCAGAAGGTGGAGGCGGAAGGATTGCCGTTCTGTCATATCCGCTGCGGTCTTGATCGATACACCACGCCGGAATTGCTCAGCGCTTTTCTGCAGCAGGTTTTTGACCCCATCAAGGGTGGGGAGCGTTTCGTCAGAGAAATGATGCGCGGTATAGACCAAACCTATGAGGACACCCGCGAAGCTGCCCAGCGCGCCGACTTTGTCATTTCAAATCCCTTTGCATTTGCAACGCCGCTCGTATGTCGCGACATGAACATCCGGTGGCTATCGACCATTTTGGCCCCCATGTTCTTCATGTCGGTTTATGACCCTCCAATTCAAAGTGCGGCGCCGTGGCTCAAGTCGGTCAACCATTGGAGTCCGGCTCTGTATCGCGGCATGTTCAAACTTATCAAAAAGGTGGCGCTAGCCTGGACCAAGCCGCTCTACGATTTCTGTGCATCTCAGAAGTTGCCTGTACCCACGGCCAATCCGTTATTTGAAGGCCAGTATTCACGCTACGGAACCCTGGCCATGTTCCCGCAGTCGTTTGCGGTGCGGCAGCCAGACTGGCCGGTGAACACGATGATCACGGGCTTTCCCTTGTTTTCGGAGAAGGAGTCCGATACCCGTACGCTGTCAGCGTTGGACGACTTCCTGAATGCGGCCGAACCGCCCCTCGTCTTTGCACTGGGCTCGTCAGCGGTGCATATCGCCCCCGATTTCTTCCGTACCAGCGCACTGGTTGCCCGGAAATTAAAGCGACGTGCCGTGCTCGTAACGGGGCCGCTGAATGCCGGAATCGACACAAGCGAAGTCGGGGATGATTTGCTTATGTTGAAGTACGTTGCTTATGAAAAATTGTTTCCGCATGCGAGCGTCATCGTGCATCAGGGCGGGATCGGGACGTTGGCACAGGCTGTCCGCGCGCAAAAACCGATGCTGATCGTGCCCTTCGGCTTTGACCAATTCGATAATGCAGAACGCATGGTGCGACTGGGCGTGGCAGAAGCCATCAAGCGCAAAAACTATACGGTCGATAATGCCGCCGTTTTGATTGAGAAGTTGCTTAGCTGTGCGTCGTATAGACAGCGTGCATGCGAAGTGGGGGCGGGCATGCAAAAGGAGAGTGGTATCGAGAATGCATGCAATTCCGTCGAGGCCATCTTGAAGTCAAACGGATAGAGGAAAGGCCGACGCTAGGTCGGCCTTCGTGCGTCACAGCAGTGGCACGATCAGCAGCGCCACGATGTTGATGATCTTGATCAGCGGGTTCACGGCGGGACCGGCGGTGTCCTTGTAGGGATCGCCTACGGTGTCGCCGGTCACGGCGGCCTTGTGTGCTTCAGAGCCCTTGCCGCCGTAGTTGCCCGACTCGATGTATTTCTTGGCATTGTCCCAGGCCCCGCCGCCGGTGGTCATGGAGATGGCGACGAAGATGCCGGTGATGATCGTGCCGACCAGCACGCCGCCCAGCGCTTGTGCACCCAGCGTGAGGCCGACTACCACGGGGATGGCGACGGGGAGGAGGGAGGGGACGATCATCTCCTTGATGGCGGCCTTGGTCAGCATGTCCACGCAGGTGCCGTATTGCGGCTTGCCGGTGCCTTCCATGATGCCGGGGATCTCCTTGAACTGGCGGCGTACCTCGATCACCACGCTGCCCGCCGCGCGGCCTACCGCTTCCATGGCCATCGCACCGAACAGGTAGGGCACCATGCCGCCGATGAACAGGCCGACGATGACCATGTGGTTGGACAGGTCGAAGGTCAGCGCCTGGCCGCTAGCGGTGAGGGCATGGGTGTAGTCGGCGAACAGCACGAGCGCTGCAAGGCCGGCGGAGCCGATGGCATAGCCTTTGGTGACCGCCTTGGTGGTGTTGCCCACCGCGTCCAGCGCATCGGTGATGACGCGCACGTTCTCCGGCAGGCTGGACATCTCGGCGATGCCGCCGGCGTTGTCGGTGATGGGGCCGTAGGCGTCAATGGCCACGATGATGCCGGTCATGGAGAGCATGGCGGTGGCGGCGATGGCGATGCCGTACAGGCCGGCGAACTCGTAAGCGCCCCAGATGGCGAGGCAGACCGAGAGCACCGGGGCGGCGGTGGATTTCATCGACACGCCCAAGCCTGCGATGATGTTGGTGCCGTGTCCGGTGGTGGCGGCCTGCGCGATATGGCGCACCGGGCTGTATTCGGTGGCGGTGTAGTACTCGGTGATCCACACCAGTGCGGCGGTGA
>JBBIIJ010000028.1:0-28688 GCA_037446535.1 Sideroxydans sp.
GAGGGTCTCGGGGGAGTTGCGGCTTTCCAGGGGAACGGAGATCACCGACTGAAACCGCCTGTGCCCCAGGCTGCCGTGCCGCGTACCGCAGGAGTCGACGTCGGTGGAGCAGAGTCCGCGCCGGAAGGCGTCTTTTCTGCAGTCCTCGCAGGCCACTTCTGCAATGCGTTCGCCCTCCAGTTCCGCGCCGCTCAGGCCGACTGCACTGATGACTTGCAGTGTCTGTTCATCAGGCAAGAGGACTCGGACTATTCCGGCTCTTGCCTGGATGACACTCAGGGCCGTCTCCAGGAAGTTGTTCAGCAGTGTCTTCAGGTCGCTGCTTCGGGAAGTCGAAGGATCTTGCGCCGTGCAGGGACCCGGTTCCCGGTCCTTGCTCGGGAGCACGAACGCAGGGTCGCGCACCCAATAGAACGCCACGCCATCCGTCTCATCCAACGACTTCATCTTTCTACTCATGGGCAACGCAAGTATGTCCGTAAGTTCCAACGAGTGCGACAAAAGATCGCATCCGGCAAATCAATGTTGCGGGCTAGGTTATGCCCCTTTTTTTCAAATTTCAACAGAAGGGAAGGGTATTTCTTTCTCCTACCCCAACAGGGCTATTGCACCACCTACCCGATGTGGTTATAGACACCTCGCGTGCGAATTCTGCCTAATGCGCCGGAATCCCACGATACGAAAATGGTATGAAGATTTGCATCGTTTCAGACAGTCATGACCGCTCCGATCCTCTCGCAGCGGCGGTCATGGCGGCGCAGGCTTCTGGAGCACAGGCTGTCCTTCATTGCGGCGACCTTATCGGCGTCCATACCTTGCGCGCTTCCCTCAGACTGGGCATCCCCATCCACGCCGTGCACGGCAACAACATCGGCGATGTCGCGGCGCTTTACCGCATGATGTACAACCATCCAGGCATCTTCAGCTATTACGGGCAGGACGCGATGCTGGAGCTCGGCGGGCGCAGGATATTCCTCACACACATGCCACATCACGGCCAGGCTTTCGCCTGTACCGGCGACTACGACCTGGTCTGCCACGGTCACAGCCATACCGCCCACGTCGGCAAGCAGAAGCATGTCAAAGGCGGCGAATCCTGGCTGGTCAATCCCGGTTCGGTGGCAGGCATAGACGCGCCTGGGGTGAAGGCTGCCCCCACGTGGATACTGGGCGACCTGAGCACCATGGATTTCGAGATACGCACACTACCGGAGGTTTGATGAACGCTCCCATCGCAACCAACCAGACCATCCTCGTCGTTGGCGGCGGCATCAGCGGCATGACCGCGGCGCTGGAAGCGGCCGAATGCGGCAAGCAGGTCATCCTCGCCGAGCGCAACACCAGCCTGGGCGGGCGCACCGCCATGCTGTACCGCTACTTCCCCAAGATGTGCCACCCCACCTGCGGGCTGGAGATCAACCTGCGCCGCCTCAAGAGCAACCGCAACCTGCGCGTGATGACGCAGACGGAAGTGACGGCGGTGACAGGGCAGCGCGGCGACTATTCGGTGACCTTGAAGGTGTCGCCGCGTTATGTGAACGAAAAGTGCACGGCATGCGGCGAATGCGTCAGAGCGGTGAGCAGCGAGATCGACCATCCTTACGAATACGGCCTGAGCAAGACCAAGGCGGCGTACCTTCCGCATGCCATGGCGTACCCGCAGCGCTACGTGCTAGACCCTTCCATCGTCGGCACGGAGGAAGGCCAGAAGGCCAAAGCGGCCTGCAAATACGGCGCCATCGAACTGGACATGCAGTCCCAGACCGTGGACCTGAAGGTCGGAGCGGTGGTGTGGGCGACCGGCTGGAAACCTTACGATGCGGCCAAGATACAGCCCTATGGCTACGACCGTTTCGACAACGTCATCACCAGCTTGGAGTTCGAGCGCCTGGCCGACCCCCACGGTCCCACCGGAGGCAATCTGTTGCGTCCTTCGGACGGCAAGCCGGCGAAGAACATCGCCTTCATCCAGTGCGCCGGCTCGCGTGACGAGAACCATCTGCGCCACTGCTCGCGCATCTGCTGCATGGCCTCGCTGAAGCAGACCCAGTATGTGCGTGAGGCGTACGGGGACGAGGGCAAGTCCACTGTCTACTACATAGACATCCGCTCCATCGACCGGTTGGAGGACTTCTACCAGAAGGTGCAGAAGGACCCGACCGTGAAGTTCGTCAAATCCAAGGTCGCCAGCATCAAACTGCACGAAGAAACCGGCGACCTGATCCTGCATGGCGTCGACACCGAGGGCTATCACCGTTACGCGGAACAGCATGACTTGGTGGTGCTCGCGGTGGGCATGGAGCCGGAGAGCAAGGGCATCGCGCTTCCGGCGGACATCGTCACCGATTCCTCCGGCTTCATCGAGGGCGCTGCCAGCGGCGGCCAGTTCTCGGCAGGCGCGGCGAGCAGCCCGCTCGACGTGAACCGTTCCGTACAGAGCGCCACCGCCGCGGCCTTGCGCGCGATCCAGGTGGTGCACAAGACATCCAGCATTGAAGGGGCACGATGATGGCCGAGATGAAGACAGCGGCGTATGTGTGCAGCGGCTGCGGGCTGGGCGACAAGCTCGACATCGGGCAGCTGAGCAAGGTCGCGCAGAAGGAAGGCAAGATGGCACTGGTGCGCGAGCATGCCTTCCTGTGCAGCGACGAAGGCGTGCAGACGATACGCGACGACATCGAGAAGGAGGCTGTCACTCACGTCTGCATCGCGGCCTGTTCGCGGCGCGCCAAGACCGATGCGTTCGACTTCCCGACGGCGGCCATATCGCGCGCCAACCTGCGCGAAGGCGTGTTGTGGGTCGTGGCGGAAGGCAGCGAGCATGACGAGGCGCGCCAGGAGATGGCCGACGATTACGTGCGCATGGCCTGCGCCGAATTGAAGAAGATCAAGCTGCCGGAAGGCAACCCCAACCGCCCGCAGAACAAGCGCGTGCTGGTGGTCGGCGGCGGCATGTCCGGGATAACGGCGGCACTGGAAGCCGCCGATGCTGGATACGAAGTGGTCATCGTCGAGAAGGAAGCCCAACTGGGCGGCTGGGCGAACAGGCTGTGGAAGCGTGTGCCATTCAGCCAGCCCTATGCCGAGCCGCAGGACATCTGCGTGGCTCCATTGATTGGCAAGGTGGTCGCGCACCCGCTGATCTCGGTCCATCTGTCATCCACCGTGGCCGAGACCGCGGGCGCGCCTGGACGCTTCAGCGTGAAGGTGCAGGGCACGGAAGGTATCAGCACGGAAGACGTGGGCGCCATCGTGCAGGCTAGCGGCTTCACCACCTACGACATCGCCAATCTGCCGGAGCTCGGCGGCGGCAAGCCCCATGTGATCGACCAGGCCGGGCTGGAAGTGCTGGCCAAAGCCGCCAACGGCGGCGCAATCAGGCGAGCCGATGGCAAGGAAGTGAAGTCCGTGGTTTTTCTGCAGTGTGCGGGGCAGCGCGACGACAGTGGCAAGCATCTGAATTATTGCTCCGGCCATTGCTGTGCCACCAGCGTAAAGCAGGCCATGTACTTCAAGGACGCCAATCCGCAGGTGGATGCGGCGGTGATGTACACCGACCTGCGCCTGCCCGGCATGGGCGAGGATTTCTACCGCAGCGCGCAGAGCAAAGGCGTGACCTTCACCAAGGGCAGGGCGGCTTCCGTAGAAAGTAGCGGCGGCGGCTGTAGCGTGAAGTTCCGCGACCTCATCCTCGACGAGGACGCCGTCATCGATGCCGATCTCGTGGTGCTGGCGACCGGCCAGGTGCCTAACGCGGGCGTGGACCTCGAAGCCTGGAATGGCGTGGTGACCGCTGCGGAAGGCGGCTCAGAAGAGGCAAAGCAGAAGAAGGTGGAGATGCAGAAGGTCTCGGTGCTGAACCTGGCCTATCGCCAAGGGCCGGACATGCCGCAACTGAAGCAGGGCTTCGCCGATTCGCATTTCATCTGTTTTCCCTATGAGACGCGCCGCACCGGCATCTATGCCGCAGGTCCTGTGCGCCGCCCGATGGACATGCTGCAGGCGACCGAAGACGCGACCGGCGCTGCGCTGAAGGCCATCCAGGCGGTGGAGAACGCAGCGCTGGGACGCGCCGCACATCCGCGTTCCGGCGACCTGTCGTTTCCGAAGGCGCGCCTGGAAGGCTGCACCCAGTGCAAGCGCTGCACCGTGGAATGCCCGTTCGGCGCAATTGACGAGGACGAGAGACGCTTCCCGCTGTTCAACGAAGAACGCTGCCGCCGCTGCGGCACCTGCATGGGCGCCTGCCCGGTGCGCGTGATCTCGTTCGAGAACTATTCGGTGGACACCGTGGGTTCGCAGATCAAGGCCGTGGACATGCCTGACGAATTCTCCGAGAAGCCACGTATCCTGCTGCTGGCCTGCGAGAACGACGCCTATCCGGCGCTGGACATGGCAGGCCTACAGCACCATGTGTATTCCGCCTTCGTGCGCGCCATCCCGGTGCGCTGTCTGGGTTCGGTGAACACCATCTGGATCACCGATGCGCTGAACGCCGGTTACGACGGCGTGATGATGATGGGCTGCAAGCACGGCGAGAATTACCAGTGCCACTTCGTGAAGGGCTCTGAACTGGCGAATTACCGCATGAGCAAGATCGACGACACGCTCAAGCAACTGGGGCTGGAGAAGGAGCGCGTCGCAACCTATGAAGTGGCGATCACCGACCATGAGCGAGTCGCCAGGCTGATCAACGACTATGCCGCAAAGATCAACGAGATCGGCATGTCGCCGATGAAAGGGTTCAACTGATGGATCCGCACATGTTCCGCCGGTTCTTTGCCAGCCTGCCGTGCCTCTGCCTGTATGCGCTGTCGTTGCCGTCACGCATCGCTGCACAGAGACAGGTGTCGCCATCCATCATCGTTGACGGGAGGATCTGCCCATGACGAACGCCAATCAACAAGCCGTCGCGCGCTATCGCAACGATTTCCTGCGCGAGGTCGAGGAGCGCGTGGAGGACGGCCAGTGGGTCAAGATGTGCATGCAGTGCGGTGTCTGCGCCGGCTCCTGCCCGCTGGGCAACGCCTGGCAGCATCCTCCGCAGGAGATCTTCATGATGATACGCGCCGGCAAGCGCGAAGAGGTGCTGGGCTCGGACTCGATGTGGATGTGCACCTCCTGCTACAACTGCATCGTGCGCTGCCCGCGCAAGCTGCCCATCACCCACATCATGCACGGCCTCGCCAACTATGCGCACCGGCTCGGGCTCGCACAGAAGAAGCAGCCCACGCGCGAGGTGGCTGCGCTGTTCTGGAAGAACCTCGCGAAGACTGGCCGCGTCAACGAGCTGAAATTCTCCCTGGGGATGTATTTCAAGGACGGTTTCGTGCAGGGCATCAGGAACGCGCTGGCGATGCAGGGCGTCGGCCTCGGGCTGATGAAGGCGAAACGACTTAACCCGATGGAGATCCTTGGTGGCCATAAATGCAGAGACCAAGGCGGCATCCACAGGATGATCGCCAAGGCGCGCGAGATCGAGGACCGCAAGAAGGGCTACTCTACGTGAGAGGTACCGCAAATTGCAGAGATCGTCATTCCGGCGAAAGCCGGAATCCAGCGACAAGCATCATCCCGCAAAGCGGACATAACCAGCCGCGGACAGCGAATTTCGAGGTGGGCCAAACCAAAGAGCAGTCCCCCTTTGTGGGGATATTTTCATTAACTGGATTCCGGCTTTTGCCGGAATGACGGCGGATTAGAGGCTCCCAAATGGCAAAAAGACAATACGCGTTCTATCCCGGTTGTTCCTCGCAGAAAGGCGCATCCGCCTCCAATTTCGCTACGTCGCTCGGCGTCATGTGCGACAAGCTGGACATTCAGCTCAACGAGATCCCGGACTGGAACTGCTGCGGCGCTTCCATCGGCTATGCCGAAGGCGGAGAGCTGCCGCGCCTGGTGATTGGCGCGCGCAACCTCGCGCTGGCTGAGCAGCACTTGCCCGGGCAGGACATGGTGTCCGGCTGCCCGGCCTGCTGGCTGGCTTCGCGCGAGACAGCGGAGCGCCTCAACGCGCACAACGAGCTGATGGCAGAGGCCAACGAGGTGTTGAAGGAGGCCGGGTTGCAACTCAAGGGCGAGGTGAAACCGCGCCACATGGTCGAGATACTGGTGGAGGACATCGGCTTCGAAAGCATGAAGAAGCCTGTGGTCAAGCCGCTCGAAGGTTTGAAGGTCGCGGGCTATGTCGGTTGCCAGACCAACCGCCCGTTCGGCATCGCCGGCGAATCGTTCGAGAACCCGCAATACCTGGACAAGATGGTGGAAGCGGTCGGAGCCGAACCGGTCGCGAAGTTCGACCAGAAGGTCACCTGCTGCGGCGGCGCGCTGGCGTTCTCGGAGCCGGACAAGGCGCAGAAGCAGATACGCAGCATCGTCGAATCCGCACTCGATCACGGCGCCGAGATGATCGTCACTCCCTGCCAGCTGTGCCAGGCCAACGTGGAGATATATCAATCCGAGATCAACAAGAAACAGGGAACGAAGTTCGCCATCCCGGTGGTGTACTACTCGCAGCTGATGAGCGTGGCTTACGGCGGCAGCGCGAAACAGGCAGGGCTGGACGGCCACGTCATCCAGCCTGCGAAACTGCAGGAGATCGCCGGCAAATGACGGCGCTATAATCCGGCCATCAAGAACAAGTCAGGAAGGAGCGACCATGCAACACCTCACCCCCAAGGAAGCCTACGACTTCCTGCAAGCCAACCCCGAAGCGGTGTTCATCGACGTGCGCAGCGAGATGGAATACATGTTCGTCGGCCACCCGCGCGGCTCCATCCTCATCCCTTGGGTGGACGGCCCGGACTGGGAGATCAACCCGATGTTCGTCGCGCATGTGCGCAAGGCCGCCAGCGTCAACCGTCCCGTCGTGCTGATCTGCCGTTCCGGCCGCCGTTCCGCCGACGCGGGCGAGGCGCTGGAAAAGGCCGGCATGAAGGACATCTACAACGTCACGCACGGCTTCGAGGGCGACCTCGACGATAGCCATCATCGCAACTCGCACAACGGCTGGCGCTTCGATGGCCTGCCTTGGGCGCAGACCTGAGCAAAACATCGAGCTGGGTGAACTACTCTCCCAGCTTCATCCTGCGGATGAAATGGCAGGTGTAACCCTGCGAGTTTTTGACCAGATACCTTTGGTGGTATTCCTCTGCGCGCCAGAACTCCCTGAAGGGGACGACCTCGGTGACCACTGCGGCCCGCCATTCTCCGGAGGCGTTCACCGTGCCTATCACGTCCTCGGCCGTGCGCCTCTGTTCCTCGTTCAGGTAGAAGATGGCTGAACGGTATTGGCTGCCGATGTCGTTGCCCTGTTGGTTGCGCGTGGTGGGGTTGTGCATGCGGAAGAATTCGAACAGCAGGTGGCGGTAGGTGAGCTGTTCGGGATCGAACGTGATCTTCAGCGATTCGGCGTGGTCGCTATGTCCTGTCTTCACAACGTCATACGTGGCGTTGGGCACATCGCCCCCGGTATAGCCGACTTCAGTCTCCAGAACGCCAGGGATATGGCGCACCAGCTCTTCCATACCCCAGAAGCACCCGCCGGCGAGGTACGCGGTTTGAGTGGCATCGGGCATGGTGGTTCCTTTCGGTTCGGCGTAAGTGCTTAGGATGGAGAGGGGCTGCAGGAAGAGTAGGGGCGGCGGATATCGAATTCTAAAGAATCATCGGATGGCTTCACACTTACTCGGCGCGCCATTCGATAGTAACGACTGCATTTTTCTCCTTTGGCTTTCCCATCGAAGTGCCAGCTAATGCTTTGCATTGCTTAATCGCTTTGATCGCCTCTTGGTCCAGATCAAAATGGCCACTGGAAGACGATACGGACACGTCAACGATTTCGCTTGTTTCAGAGACACGGACGACGAGCTTGGTAGTTCCTTTCGCTTGAAGGCGTCTAGCGATAGTTGGGTATTTCGGCCGACAAGTATCATCTACTTGGATGATTGGATTTGACACTCCGTCTAGCTTCCACTCGACCGGGATAATGATCTGCGACGACACTGGCTTCCCCGCCAGAATAGTTGGAGGGAACACGCATCCGCTGAGATAACGAAGAGACAAGGCGCTGAGATTGCCAAGGCTATTGAGGGATCGTACGCTTTTCGTTTTACCTTCTGCGGATATTTCGAACTGCAGCATTACAGTGCCAACCTCTTCGAGAGCTCGCGGAGTTTCTGTGTATTTTGGCTCCACGCATGATCCTTCGGGGATGCTCGTCAGTTCCTTATAGAAGGCTGCCATTGGGTGTATAGGTGGAGGGGTGTCTTGGGCGTGGGCGCTCATAAGAAAGAGCGTGAAGAGTGGCACTAATGTCGTGTGAAATCGCATGACGAATTCGTGTTGTCCTTAACGAATGAAAGGGACTTCCCCGTCCCGAAGGAGCGGAGAAGTTTCCGCGAACGGCATCAAGAGTGCCAAGATGGAAATGGACGTTTTCATCTAAACCGAACAGGAGGGGAAGTCATGAGCATTATTACCATCGGCATTGATCTTGCCAAGAATGTTTTCGCTGTCCATGGCGTGAATGAAAGCGGCAAGGCTGAGCTGGTCAAGCCGAAGGTTACGCGCGACCAGCTTTTGCCGCTAATCGCCAACCTGCCGCCATGCCTGATCGGCATGGAAGCCTGCACCGGAGCACATCACTGGGCGCGCCTGTTCCGCCAGCATGGCCACACCGTCCGCCTGATTGCACCCAAGTTCGTCACCCCGTATCGCATGAGCGGGAAGCGCGGCAAGAACGACGCGGCCGATGCTGCCGCAATCTGCGAGGCCATCACTCGGCCGCAGATGCGCTTCGTGCCGATCAAAGACGAACACCAGCAAGCCATACTCACCCTGCATCGTACCCGCCAGGGATTCGTCGAAGAGCGCACCGCCCTGTACAACCGCCTGCGCGGGCTGATCGCCGAATTCGGCATCGTTCTCCCGCAGAAGATCGAACGCCTGCGCTGCGAGATGAGCGCGCACCTGGACGAGTTGCCGGGCTGGGCGAACCGCTGTGTGGGAGACATGCTCGCCCATGGCGAACGACTGGAAGAACGCATTCGCGAATACGACCAGGCCATCGCCCAGGTTGCACGCGAAGATGCCCGCAGCCGCCGCCTGATGCAGCTTCCCGGCATCGGCCCGACCACCGCCAGCGCGCTTCTGTCCAGTATCGGCTGTGGGCATGACTTCAACAGCGGCCGCCAGGTGGCCGCCTGGATCGGGCTTGTGCCGGGGCAATACAGCAGCGGCGGCAAGGCGCGCCTCGGGCGCATCACCAAAGCCGGCGACGGCTACCTGCGCAGCCTTCTAGTACTGGGCGCACGTGCAGTGCTCAATAGCCTGGGAGACAAACAGGACCGATACAGCCGCTGGGCACGTGAACTCGTGGCACGACGCGGCTATTGGCGCGCAGCCATCGCCATCGCGGCGAAGAACGCCCGCCTGGCCTGGGCCGTGCTGAAATACGGCGAGGACTTCCGCCTCGATCTGAGCAAAGCCTGAGGAGGAACAAAAAACGTCTACAGGAAAGGGAGGAAACGAATCACGGCTGGACGCCAGCGTTGATGTGAAGCGGGTTGGACCCGCGCGGGGAGAGCCTGATTAACTCCTGGGGAGGAAGTCACTCCCGACTAACGAATGAGGCCCCCGCGCGCGTCTTTCATCAGGGTCCGAGCAGAATGCTCAACATGACCGGTTGTAGTTTGGCAGTCCTTCACCTTCTCGCATCGAAACTGGAAATGGCAGCGCGTGATTGGAGTTGAAACGATGGAACCGTAAAAACCAAAACATCAGTTGCATTGATGGGGAAGCCCTTGTAGTGGAATTATCTGGCTCTGGTTTTTCGGAGCTGGCCTCAAACTTCGATTTGGGTTCCTTCTTGTCCCCTCGCGCTGCGAGCTTAACTTGGCTTCGCCAATTTAGCCTGCGTCGCAAACGGGCGAACGCTCAGCGTCTCTCCTTTTTCATGGCCATCGCAGCCTCACGCTTGGCGTCTTTTTCTCGTTCCGTCGCCCGTTTGTCATGCTCTTTCTTGCCCTTGGCGAGGCCGATCTCCAGCTTCACGCGTCCGCCCTTGTAGTGCATGTCCAGCGGCATGATGGTGTAGCCCGCGCGTTGCACTTTACCGATGAGCTTGTCGATCTCATGCTTGTGCAGCAGCAGCTTGCGGGTGCGCACGGGGTCGGGGTGGATGTGGGTGGAGGCGTTCTGCAGGGGGCTGATGTGCGAGCCGAACAGCCACAGCGCGCCATCCTTGGATAGGACATAGGCTTCCTTGAGCTGCACGCGTCCTTCGCGTATCGCCTTGACTTCCCAGCCTTCCAACATGAGTCCTGCCTCATGCTTCTCCTCGATGAAGTAGTCGTGGAAGGCTTTTTTGTTCTGAATGATGCTCATTGCGGGTGAGTTTTGCGGTTGGTTGCGATATTCTACCAGCCTTTGATTGAGGGCTTGGCAGGCGATGGCTTTGGTTGAAAAGACGGTGATCGTTCCGCACAGTGCGGAGCGCATGTTCAATCTGGTGGACAGGGTGGAGGCATATCCCGAGTTCCTGCCGTGGTGCGGCGGTGCGACGGTGGACAAGGTGATGGGGGATACCGTGCAGGCGACGGTCCACATCAACTACCACCATATCAAACAGAGCTTTACCACGGAGAATGCGCGCACTGTCCCCAGCCGTATCGACATGAAGCTGGTCAACGGCCCGTTCCACCATCTCGACGGGGAATGGCTTTTTATCGCGCTGACGCCGACTGCCTGTAAAATAGACTTTCGGCTGCACTACGAATTCTCCAGCAAACTGCTGGAAAAGATGGTGGGGCCGGTGTTCCAGCACATTGCCAACAGTTTCGTGGATGCTTTCATCCACCGTGCAGATAAGGTCTACGCGACAGAATGAACGCAGAAAAGATCAAGGTCGAACTGATTTACGCACTCCCGAACGAGCAGGCCCTGCTCAGATTCGAAGTCCCCGCCGGCACCACGCTGATCGACGGCGTCAGGCTTTCCGGCATCCTGGACAAACATCCGGAGATCGACCTGGAGAAAGGGAAGTTCGGCATCTTCGGCAAGCTGAGCAAGACGGATGTCGTGCTGCGCGAGAAGGACCGCATCGAGATCTACCGCCCGCTGATCGCAGACCCCAAGGAAGTGCGCCGCAAGCGCGCCGAAGAGGGGAAGGTCATGAAAAAGGGCGGCGGCGACCTCTGATGCTCGATTACGACCTGCACTGCCATTCCAACATTTCCGACGGCACGCTCACCCCAACCGAACTGGTGGCGCGTGCCGCTGCGCGCGAAGTGAAGGTCCTGGCGCTGACCGACCATGACGACGTGGCGGGGTTGGCCGAAGCAGCCAAGGCGGCCGCCGAGCACGGCATCGAGTTCGTCAACGGCGTAGAGGTCTCGGTGACCTGGGGCAAGCACACTGTGCATATCGTCGGCTTGCGCATCGACCCGAACAATCAAGCCCTGCAGGAAGGACTGCGCGGGATACGCGGCGGCCGCCGCCATCGCGCGGAACTGATGGCCGAGTCGCTGGCACGCAGCGGCATAGGCGGCACGCTGGAAGGCGCTTATCGCTATGCGGCGAATCCGGACATCATAGGCCGCACCCATTTCGCGCGTTACCTGGTGGAAGCCGGGTACGGCAAGGACGTGCGCAGCATATTCAACCGCTATCTGGTCAAGGGCAAGCCGGGCTATGTGTCCCACGAATGGGCTGCGCTTCAGGATGCGATCTCGTGGATACGCGGCAGCGGGGGCATCGCCGTGCTGGCCCATCCCGGGCGCTACACCGCGGGACGCAAGGCCATGGGCAAGACGTCGCTGCACGAGCTGCTGAAGGAGTTCGTCGACTTCGGCGGCGAGGCCATCGAAGTGGTGAGCGGCAGCCATACTCCCTCGCAGTTCGCCGAGTTCGCACGCTATGCCCGGGAGTTCGGCCTGCTGTGCTCCTGCGGTTCGGATTTCCACGGGCCGGAAGAGAGCTACCGTGACTTGGGGCGCCTGCCGGATCTCCCACTGGATTGCCGGCCGGTGTGGGAACGCTGGGAGAAGGGCGTTGCCTGAGCCATGACGCAATTCTTCACCATCCATCCGGACAACCCGCAGCCACGCCTCATCAAGCAGGCCGCAACCATGCTGCGCGACGGGGACGTGATCGTCTATCCCACCGACTCCGGTTATGCGCTCGGCTGCCACCTGGACGACAAGGACGCGGTTGCCCGCATCCGCCAGATCCGTGGGCTGGACGACAAACATCTGATGACGCTGGTGTGTCGTGACCTGTCCGAGCTTGCCACCTACGCTAGGGTGAGCAATGCGCAGTTCCGCTGGCTCAAGAACAACACGCCCGGCGCATACACCTTCATCCTGGAAGCGACCAGGGAAGTGCCGCGCCGCCTGCAGCATCCCAAGCGCAGCACGGTTGGCGTGCGCATCCCGGACCATCCGGTCGCGCTGGCGCTGCTGGAGGAACTGGGCGAGCCTCTGCTGAGCTCCACGCTGATCCTTCCGGACGCCAGGTTTCCGCTGACCGACATGGACGAGATACGCGAGCGCCTGGAGCGGCAAGTGGACCTCATCATAGAGGGGGGCACGGTGGGCATAGATCCCACGACGGTGATAGACCTGACCAGCGACACACCGGTGTTGCTGCGCGCCGGACGCGGCGACGTCGCACCGTTCGGATTAACGGAGGACTGAATGGACAGCCTGATACAAACCATCGCCATCGCGGCCATCCCGGTGCTGTTCGCCATCACGCTGCACGAAGCGGCGCACGGCTATGTGGCGCGCCACTTCGGCGACATGACCGCCTACCAGCAGGGGCGCATCTCGCTCAACCCCATACGCCACATCGATCCGGTGGGCACCATACTTCTGCCGCTACTGACGCTGTTCGTGGGCGGCGTGCTGTTCGGCTGGGCAAAGCCCGTGCCGGTCAACTTCGCTGCGCTGCGCCATCCCAAGAAGGACATGCTGTGGGTGGCGATCGCCGGACCCGCTTCCAATCTAGTGATGGCCATGGGCTGGGCCTTGCTCTACAAGCTGGCCTGGATGGATCCCGGCAACTATTTCGCCGAGCCGCTCATGAGCATGGCGGAGTGGGGGATGAAGATCAACGCGGTCCTGATCGTGCTCAACCTCCTGCCCTTGCCGCCGCTGGACGGCGGCCGCGTCGCAGTCAGCCTGTTGCCCTACCGGCAGGCCATCCAATTGTCTAAAATCGAGCCTTACGGCATGTTCATCCTGATCTTCCTGGCGGTCACGCCGGTCCTGAGCTGGATACTCATGCCGCTGGTACAGTTGGTCTACAAGTTCTTGTCTTTGATATTCGGAATCTAGTCATCTATGTTTGCTGATCGCGTGTTATCCGGGATGCGTCCCACAGGCAGCCTGCATCTGGGGCATTACCACGGCGTACTGAAGAATTGGGTGAAGATGCAGCACGAGTACGAGTGCCTGTTCTTCGTGGCCGACTGGCACGCGCTGACCACGCATTACGACACGCCTCAGGTCATCGAGCAGAACGTGTGGGACATGGTCATAGATTGGCTCGCTGCCGGTGTCGATCCTGCGCATGCCACGCTCTTCATCCAGTCGCGTGTGCCCGAGCACGCCGAGCTGCACCTGCTGCTCTCCATGATCACGCCGCTGGGCTGGCTGGAACGCGTGCCGACCTACAAGGACCAGCAGGAGAAGCTCTCCGAGAAGGATCTCTCCACCTACGGCTTCCTGGGCTATCCGCTGCTGCAGAGCGCGGACATCCTGATCTACCGCGCCACGCAAGTGCCGGTGGGCGAGGACCAGGTGCCGCACATCGAATTTACGCGCGAGATCGCGCGCCGCTTCAACCACATCTACGGCCGCGAGCCGGGCTTCGAAGAAAAGGCCGAGGCCGCGGTGAAGAAGCTGGGCGGCAAGAAGGCCAAGCTGTATGCCGAGCTGCGCACACGCTTCCAGGAGCAGGGCGACGACGCAGCGCTGGAATCCGCCAAGGCCTTGCTCGACGAGCAGCAGAGCCTTTCTCTGGGTGACCGCGAGCGCCTCTTCGGCTATCTGGAAGGCGGCGGCAAGATGATCCTGTCCGAGCCCGAGGCCATGCTGACCAAGGCATCGCGCATGCCGGGGCTGGACGGGCACAAGATGTCCAAGTCCTACGGCAACACCATCAGCCTGCGCGAGGACGAGGCTGAGGTGGGCAAGAAGATACGCACCATGCCCACCGACCCGGCGCGCATCCGCCGCACCGATGCGGGCGATCCTGACAAGTGCCCCGTGTGGCAGCTGCACCAGGTGTATTCGAGCGAAGAGACCAAGCAGTGGGTGCAGCAGGGCTGCAGGAGCGCGGGCATAGGCTGCATCGAATGCAAGCAGCCGGTCATCGCGGGCGTGCTGGAAGAGCAGAGGCCCATGCGTGAACGCGCGCAGATGTATCTGGATGACCCTACCCTGGTGAAGAACATCATCGCCGACGGTTGTGAGAAGGCGCGCAAGCTGGCACAGGAGACCATGCGCGACGTGCGCGAGGCGATGGGGCTGGAATACAAGTAAATGAGCGAAGCGGAAGTACAGACCGAGCAGTCCGCCGTCCATCCTGTGGCTCGCATCCACGGCGAGCCCATGATGGCGATGCCGCAGGACCTGTACATCCCGCCAGACGCGCTGGAGGTGGTGCTGGAGACCTTCCAGGGGCCGCTCGACCTACTGCTGTACCTGATACGCAAGCACAACCTCGACGTGCTCGACATCCCCATGGCGCAGCTCACGAGGCAGTATCTGGCCTACATCGAGGCGATGCAGCAGCACCGTCTCGAACTCGCGGCCGAGTATCTGCTAATGGCGGCGGTGCTGATCGAGATCAAGTCGCGCATGTTGCTGCCGCGCCCGCCCAAGCAGGGCGAAGAGGAGAGCGAGGAAGACCCGCGCGTCGAGCTGATGCGCCGCCTGCTCGAATACGAACAGATGAAGCTGGCCGCGCAGAAGCTGAACGAATTGCCGCAGGCGGGACGCGACTTCGAACTGGTGCAGGTGCTGATCGAGCGCACAGTGGTCGAGCGCCTGCCCAACGTCAGCGTGGAAGACCTGCGCAACGCGTGGCTGACGCTGCTCACCCGTGCCAAGGTCAATGCGCATCACAAGGTGGTGCGCGAGGAGCTGTCGGTGCGCGAGCAGATGACCAAGGTGCTGCGCCAGCTGCGCGACACCGATTTCGTGCCGTTCGAGAGCTTGTTCGAAGAGGGCGCCAGCATCCCCGTGCTCGTCGTCACCTTCATCGCCATCCTCGAACTCGCAAAAGAGACTTTGGTCGAGATTACACAAACCGAATCGTTGGGGAAAATCTATGTCAGAACCAGCCGTTCCATCACTGCCGACGTCGCCGAGTGAAGGGCTCCCCGCTGTCGCGGAGGCCGAACAGGCGCCGGACGTCCCGCTGCTGAAGCGCGTGTTCGAAGCCGCCTTGCTCACCACGCAGGAGCCCTTGTCCATGGCCGAGCTGAAGCGCCTGAGCGCCGCCCCGGTCGAGACGCCCTTCGTGGAGGATCTGCTGAAGCAGCTCGCGGACAAATACGCGGACAGCGGCATCGAACTGAACCGTGTGGCCAGCGGCTGGCGCTTCCGCGCGCGCCCCGAGCTGCAGGAACACCTGGACAGGCTCAACCCACAGAAGGCGCCGCGTTATTCGCGTGCCGTGATGGAGACCCTGGCCATCATCGCCTACCGCCAGCCGGTGACGCGCGGCGACATCGAGGACATACGCGGCGTCGCCGTCTCGTCCCAGGTCCTGAAGACGCTGGAGGGGCGCTCGTGGATAGAGGCCATAGGCACGCGTGACACGCCGGGCAAGCCCGCGCTGTATGCCACCACCCAGCAGCTACTGGATGACCTGAACCTGCGTTCTCTGAGCGAATTGCCGGCGCTGGAAGAGATGGGCAGCCTGCTCGACCAGAGCGCCGAAACCGTAGAAGGATGAGCGAGCTCAAGCGCATCACCTCGCGCGACAACGCCTTCTGCAAGTCGCTGCACAGGCTGGCTTCCTCTGCGCGTGATCGGCGCGATTCGGGGCAGACTCTTCTGGACGGGCCGCATCTCCTGCGAGCCTTCCTCGACGCCGGCGGCAAGCCGCGACACCTGCTGGTGAACGAACAGGCGTTGCAGGATGCCGAGATCGCAGGCTTGCTCGCGGCCTGCGACGACGTGCCGCAGACACAGCTCGACGACAAGCTCTTCGCTCAGCTCTCAGAGCTCAAGACCCCCAACGGCCTGCTGGCCCTGATAGACATCCCCAAGCCCGAGATTCCCGTCGAGCATAGCCAATTCGCCCTGCTGCTCGAGGATATACAGGACCCGGGCAACCTGGGCTCCATCCTGCGCAGCGCCGCGGCCGCGGGATGCGATGCGCTGTTCCTGTCGAGGGGCTGCGCCGATGTATGGTCGCCCCGAGTGCTGCGTGCAGGCATGGGGGGACATTTCGTGCTGCACATCCATGAAGCGGCCGATCTGGTCGAGGTCGCGACGAGATTCACTGGCAAGATCATGGCCGCCTCCCTGCAGGCGGAAAAGACGCTGTACGCCTGCAATCTGCGCGGCAAGCTGGCCTTCGCGATAGGCAACGAGGGGGCGGGGCTGTCGCAAGCTTTGCAGGGTGCGGCTCAGGAACGTTTCATCATCCCCATGCCGGGACAGGTCGAGTCGCTGAATGCTGCCGCGGCCACGGCGGTGTGCCTGTTCGAGGCCGTACGCCAGCGGAGCTGATCAGCGTTTCAGCCCGGTGAGGTGCAGCAGGGTGGTGGCGATCTCCTCCACCGAGATGTTGGTGACATCGAGTCGCGGGATGTCCGCTTGGTTCATCAGCTTCTCTGCCTGGGCGATTTCGTAGCGGCAGTTCTCCAGTGAGGCGTAGCGGCTGTTGGGCGAGCGCTCCGAGCGTATCTGTGACAGCCGCTCCGGCTGTATGGTCAGTCCGAAGAGCTTCTTGCGTTGCTGCTGGCGGAGAGCGGCGGGCAGCAGGCCTTGCTCGAAATCCTCAGGTACCAGCGGGTAGTTTGCGGCGAAGATGCCGTACTGCAACGCGAGATAGAGGCAGGTCGGCGTCTTGCCGCAGCGTGACACCCCCACCAGGATGATCTCCGAACGCGCTAGGTCGCGCGGGATTCCGCCGTCGTCGTGGTTGAGCGCGTAGTTCACCGAATCCATGCGCTCGGTGTAGTGCACGCCGGGCGTGTGCGAACGGCCTACCGCGTGCGAGGACTGCATACCCAGCTCGTTCTCCAGCGGCACGATGAAGCTCTCGAAGAGGTCCAGGATGAGCGAGTCGCTCTGTTCGATGACTTCGTGCACCGCGGGCAGGATCAGCGTGCTGAACACGATGGGGCGGCTCCCGTCCGCCTGCGCGGCCGCGTTGATGCGCTGCACCGCCTCCTGCGCCTTCTCAATCGAATCGACGAAAGGCAGGGTGATGCGTGTGAACTCTATGCCATCGAACTGGCTCAAGAGGCTGCGCCCGAGCATTTCTGCGGTGATGCCGGTGCGGTCCGAAATGAAGAATGCCGTACGTTTGTTGCCCATCTTGCGGTCCGTGTGGAAGTTGCGAGTGTGGCGCAGTATAGCCGCGGGCCCTTTACCGGCGGCACGAAATAAAAAACCGTCCACTAGGGACGGTTCATATCTGGCGGAGAGGGCGGGATTCGAACCCGCGGTGGGGTATTACCCCACACACGCTTTCCAGGCGTGCGACTTAAACCGCTCATCCACCTCTCCGGAAAGGGCGCGCAGAATAAACTAGAACTTCGTTTCCCGCAATCAAAAATGATCGCGCCACTCGCGCAGCGCGGAAAAGATGGCAACTTCGTCGATATCGCTGAGACCCCGGGCCTGCAAAGTCCTGACTAGCTCCGGGCTGGTGCAGCGCAGGAAGGGGTTGGTCGCCTTCTCCAGTGCGATGCTGGATGGCACGGTGGGGAGATTCGCCGCACGGAGGCGAGCGGACTCGGCGATGCGTCGGCGGATGTCCGGGTTGTCCGGCTCGCAGGCGAGCGCGAAAGGCAGGTTGTAGGCGGTGTATTCGTGCGCGCAGTACACCAAGGTGTCGTCCGGCAGCGCGGCCAGCCGCTGCAGCGAGCGGTGCAGTTGCGCAAGCGTCCCCTCGAAGTTCTTGCCGCAACCTGCGCCGAACATCACGTCCCCGCAGAACAACACGCCAGGCGCGATGTAGGCGATGTGGTCGTCGAGATGGCCGGGGACCTCGATGATGTCGAACGCGATGCCCGGAGGGGCCAGCCGCAGCGTGTCTCCCTCGCGCAGGTCGTGAGTGACGTGCGGATTGCGCGGATGGCTTCGTCCGTACACCGGCACGTTATATACTTCGCGTAGCTCTGCGATGCCGCCCACATGGTCGGCGTGGCGGTGGGTACACAGGATGGCGTCCAGCTGCAGCCGGTTCCGCTGCAGGAAATCCAGCACCGGAGTTGCCTCGCCCGGATCGACCACGACAGCGTGTCCTTCATCGTGGATGGTCCAGATGTAATTGTCCTGAAGGGCTGGGATGGCGATGATGTTCAACATGATGTGTCAGCGGATACGATGCCCAATTCTAAGTTAATCGCGCACAGTCTGAGCGAGTGGTTCGCCAGCGAGCAGGGCCGCTACATACTGACCCGCGAGCAGGCGTACTTCGACCGTACGGTGACGGACATCTTCGGCTTCAATGCAGTCCAGCTCGGGCTCCCCGAACAGGATTTCCTGCGCAACAGCCGCATGCCCTTGCGTCTCGCTGCGGGTAACCAGGTCGGCAATGACGTGCGAGTGAACTGCAGCGACTTGCCGTTCGCATGCGACTGCATAGACCTGGTGCTCATGCCGCATGTGCTGGAATTCGCCGAGAACCCGCACCAGATGTTGCGCGAGGTTGAGCGCATGATGATGCCGGGTGGCAGTGTCGTCATCAGCGGCTTCAACCCGTTCAGCCTGTGGGGCATGCACCGTGCCATGGGCAAGAAACAGGGGTATCCGTGGAGCGGCCGTTTCATCACGCTCCCGCGCCTCAAGGACTGGCTGGCCTTGCTGGGCTTCGAGGTGGTGGGGGGGCAGTTCGCTGCCTATGCACCTCCCTTCCGGCAGGGCAAGTGGCTGGAGCGCGCAGCCTTCATGGAGCGGGCTGGCGACCGCTGGTGGGCGGTCAGCGGCGGCCTGTATTTCATACATGCGATCAAACGCGTGCCGGGCATGCGCCTGATCAAGCCGCAGTGGAACCCCGGGCTGGTACGCAAGCTCGTGCCGGCATCGCCCAAACTGAACAAAGGTATACGGAAAGAGAAACAAGATGACTGATGTGGTGGATATATACAGCGACGGTGCCTGCAAGGGAAATCCCGGCATCGGCGGCTGGGGCGCGCTGCTGCGCGCCAAGGGCAAGGAACGCGAGTTGTGCGGCGGCGAAGCGCACACCACCAACAACCGCATGGAGCTGATGGCGGCTATCGCGTCCCTGGAGACCCTGACGCGACCGTGTAAGGTGCGTCTGCATACCGATTCGAAGTATGTGCTGCAAGGCATCACCGAATGGTTGCCCGGCTGGAAACAGCGCGGCTGGAAGACGGCGAGCAAACAGCCCGTGAAGAACGACGACCTGTGGCGCAGACTGGATGCGGCAGTTGGCAGGCATCATGTCGAATGGATATGGGTCAAGGGCCACTCCGGGCATGACGGCAACGAACGCGCGGACGAGCTGGCGAACCGCGGCATAGAGGAACTGAGGGCCAAATCATGAGACAGGTCGTACTGGACACCGAAACCACGGGCCTGGACCCCAGGCAGGGGCACCGCATCATCGAAGTTGCGGCCATCGAGCTGAACGGGCGCACGGTATCGGAACGCAGGTTCCATCGCTACATCAACCCCGAGCGCGAGATAGACGAGGGAGCCGCCGCGGTGCACGGCCTGACGCTGGATCGCCTGCAGGACGAGCCGAAGTTCACCGACATAGTGCATGCCTTGATGGAGTTCATCTCCGGTGCGGAGCTCATCATCCACAACGCACCCTTCGACATCGGCTTCCTTAATGCGGAACTCGCGCTGGCAGGCATGCCGCCGCTGGACAACCCGGTGGTGGACACCCTGAGGTTCGCCAAGGAACTGCATCCGGGCAAGAAGAACAACCTGGATGCGCTGTGCGACCGCTACCTGATCGACAACTCGCATCGCACCCTGCACGGCGCCCTGCTCGATACCGAGCTCTTGGCCGAGGTCTATCTGGCCATGACGCGCGGGCAGGAGAGCCTGCTAGGAGACGAGGGCGGCGAAGCGGATGGTGTTCAGCTCAACGCCAGTGGCGAAGCGATACGCCTGAGCGTACGCGTATTGCCTGCCTCGGAGGAGGAACTGGCACTGCACGCTACGCAACTGGCCGACATCGACAAGGCCAGCAAGGGCGCCTGCCTGTGGAAGCGGCTGGATGCCGAGGGCGACGCATCTTCTCAGGCCAGCGTCTGATGGCAGCCGATCAAGCTTTCGACGCGCTCATCATCGGTGCCGGCGCGGCCGGCATGATGTGCGCGCTGACCGCAGCCCAACGCGGCCGCAAGGTGCTGCTGCTCGACCATTCCGCGAAGCTTGCAGAGAAGCTGCGCATCTCCGGCGGCGGGCGCTGCAACTTCACCAACCTCAACGCCAGGCCCGAGCACTACCTGTCGCAGAACCCGCATTTCTGCCGCTCGGCACTTGCGCGCTACACGCCGCAACACGTCATCGCCATGCTGGACAGGCATGGCCTCAAGTACCAGGAAAAGACGCTGGGCCAGCTGTTCTGCGAAGACGGCTCGGAGGCCATCATCGCCATGCTCAAGGCCGAATGCGACAAGGCGGGTGTGCGCTGGTGCAGGCCGTGCGAAGTGCAGGAGATCGGGCGCAGCGATGCGTTCTACGTGACCACATCGAGCGGCAAGTTCCGCGCCGAGTCGCTGGTGATCGCCACCGGCGGCATCTCCATCCCGCAGATAGGCGCGACCCCCTTCGGTTACAAGGTGGCCGAGCAGTTCGGCGTGCCCATGACCAGGATCAAGCCGGGGCTGGTGCCGCTGACCTTCCACCCCGAGCAGTGGGCGCCCTATGCCGAGCTCACTGGTGTCTCACTGGAGGCAGTGGTGAGCTTCGGCAAGCGCAGCTTCCGCGAGAACCTGCTGTTCACCCACCGTGGCCTGAGCGGTCCGGCCATCCTGCAGATCTCCTCGTATTGGGAGGCGGGCCAGCCGCTCTCCATCGACCTGCTGCCCGATCTGGACATGCACGCGGCCTTCGCGGAGCAGCGCGGCAGCAAGATGCTGCTCGGCAATTTCCTCGCACAGTACCTGCCCAAGCGGCTCGCCGACATCGTGGCCACACAATGGCGGGAGAACAAACCGCTCAACCAGTACGGCGAGAAGGACCTGCGCGCATTGGCCGACCAGCTGAAGGGCTGGCAGATCACGCCTACCGGCACCGTGGGCTACAACAAGGCTGAGGTGACCTGCGGGGGCGTGGATACGCGCGCGCTGTCTTCCAAGACCATGGAGTGCACCGGCGTGCCCGGCCTGTATTTCATCGGCGAGGTGATGGACGTCACCGGAGAGCTGGGCGGCTACAACCTGCAGTGGGCGTGGGCGTCGGGCCATGCCGCAGGCGAGGCGGTATAAGGGCGGATGGCATCGCTGTTCGCCAGATTGTTCGGACAAGAGAGCGTCACACTCCTGGTGGACGAGGAATCGTGGCGATCGGCCATGCGACTGCCGGTGTTCGACGGACTGTCGGCAGAGGAGATCGCACGCCTGCGGGAACTTTCGAACAGGCTACTGACCGACAAGTCGTTCAACGGCGTTGCCGGCATGGAGGTCGATATCGGCATGGCCACCATCATCGCTGCGTTCGCCGCCTTGCCGGTGCTCAACTTGGGCTACGGCTGGTACGAGGGCTGGAAGGAGATCGTGGTCTATCCCGGCGAGTTCATCCACGACGGCGAGCAGATGGACGAGGCGGGCGTCGTGCACCACGTGCGCCACGCGCGCAGCGGCGAATCCTGGGATGGCGGCCCCATGGTGCTGTCCTGGCAGGACGTGGAGTATTCCGGACTGGGCGAGGGCTACAACGTGGTCATCCACGAATTCGCCCACAAACTGGACGTGAAGAACGGCAGCGCAAACGGTCGTCCGCCGCTGCATGGCGGCATGGATCCCGAGACCTGGGCACACGACTTTCAGTTTGCCTACGACGACCTCTGCCGTCGCGTGGATGGGGGTGAGGACACCCTGATCGATCCTTACGCCGCCGAGAGCCCAGCGGAGTTCTTCGCCGTGCTCACCGAATATTTCTTCGAGGCGCCCGATGTGCTGCACGAGGATTACCCCGCGGTGTATGCGCAGTTGCAGCGCTTCTATCTGCAGGACCCGCTGGCACGCCTGCGCGCAGCAGGGCATATGGCTTAGGTGAATCGATTTGGTGCTATAGTCTTCCCGCGTTTTTTCACTGACAGGAGTTCACGATGCGAGCCTTATGGATAGTCCTGCTGACAGCGCTTTTGAGCGGTTGCGGCTACAACGATTTTCAGAAATTCGACGAGCAGATCAAGGCCGACTGGGCGGAAGTGCTGAACCAGTACCAGCGCCGCTACGACCTGATCCCCAACCTGGTGAACACGGTCAAGGGCTACGCGCAGCAGGAGAAGGATGTGCTGATCGGTGTGACCGAGGCTCGCGCCAAGGTCGGCACCATCCAGGCGACCCCTGCGCTGATCAACGATCCCAAGGCGTTCGCGCAGTTCCAGGCAGCCCAGGGCGAACTGACACAGGCACTGAGCAAGCTGATGGTGGTGTCCGAGAACTACCCGCAGCTTAAATCGGACGCCGTGTTCAGCGACCTGCAGGCTCAGCTGGAAGGCACCGAGAACCGCATCACCGTCGCGCGCAACCGCTACATCAAGGCGGTGCAGGAATACAACGTCCTCGCGCGTTCCTTCCCCACCAACCTGACCGCCATGCTGTTTAGCTACAGCGTGAAGCCTTCGTTCACCGTGGAGGACGAGAAGGCGGTGTCCAAGGCGCCGGCGGTGGACTTCTCCGCAGCTCCCAAGGCAGCACCTGCCAAGTAATGGAACCGTCCGACAAATCCCCTCGCCCGCTTGCGGGAGAGGGTTAGGGAGAGGGATATGAGCTCGATCTGCGCTTTATCTAACCCTCTCCCCCGGCCCCTCTCCCGCAAGCGGGCGAGGGGAGTATGGGCGCAGGTACTGTTGGTTTTTTGTCTGCTGTATGGCACAGCACAAGCGGAAGTCGAAGTCCCTCCGCTCAAGCAGCGGGTGACCGACCTCACCGGTACGCTCGATGCCGGCCAGCAACAGTTGCTGGAGAACAAGCTCAGGGCCTTCGAATCCGCCAAGGGCTCTCAGATCGCGGTGCTCATGCTGCCCACCACTCAGCCCGAGACTGTAGAGCAGTTCGGCATCCGCGTCGCCGAGGCGTGGAAGCTGGGGCGCAAGGGCGTGGACGACGGTGCCTTGCTGCTCATCGCCAAGGATGACCGCAAGCTGCGTATCGAGGTCGGTTACGGCCTCGAAGGTGTGATGCCCGACGCGACCGCGAAGCGCATTGTGTCCGACGTCATCGCTCCCTATTTCAAGCGCGGCGAGTTCTACGCGGGCATCGATGCCGGGGTGAGCGCCATGATCAAGGTCGTCGAAGGCGAGCCGCTGCCACCCCCCGAACAGTCTTCCACTGGCTCGGTCAGCACTGGTTCCGACCTGGGTGACCTGCTAGGCATCAGCATCGCGATCTTCCTCGTGGGCAACATCCTTTTGCGCCAGCTGATGGGCACGCTTCCTGCCAGCCTGATCGTCGGAGGCCTGATCGGCGGCCTGGCTTGGCTGCTGCTTTCCTTGGTCGGTGCCATCGTGGCCGGGGTGTTCGCTTTCGTGCTTTCGCTGGTAATGGGCTCCAACCGCGGGGACTCTCCGTCCTTCCCCACCGGATGGGGAGGTGGGGGCGGGGGAGGCTGGAGCAGCGGAGGGGGAGGGGATTTTGGCGGTGGTGGTGGCGGTTTCGGTGGCGGCGGCGCATCGGGAGAGTGGTAATGGACTTCAAACGCATCATCAGACACCTCATGGTCGGTCACGCAACGATGCACCGCACCTTCCCGCGCGCAGCGCTGAATAACATCGAGCGCACTATCGCTGAAGTGGAGCAGACCCACGCCGGGCAGATCCGCTTCGCGGTCGAACACGCCCTGCATCTGGGGCCGCTGCTTGCCGGCCAGACTGCGCGCCAGCGCGCGATCGAGGTGTTCTCCCGGCTGCATGTGTGGGACACGGAGCAGAACAACGGCGTGCTGATCTATCTGCTGCTGGCGGACCGCGACGTGGAGATCGTGGCCGACCGCGGCGTGCATGCCAGACTCGGCGCCGCAGTGTGGGAAGGCATCTGCCAGCAGATGGAGGCGGCGTTCCGGGAAGGCAGGTTCGAAGAGGGCGTCATCGCCGGAATACGCAGCGTGGGCGAGCATCTCGCCCGGCACTATCCGCATGCTGGCGCCAAGGCCAACGAACTGCCAGATCGGCCTGTGCTGATCTGAGGTCCCTGTGACAGTCGAGACAGAACTCAAGCTGCACATCGCGCCCGAGCACCTGCAGAAGCTCAAGCGCCATCCCTTCCTGCGCACACTGTCTGCCGGCCGCGCCCTTACGCAGAAGCTTTACAGCATCTACTACGACACCGGCGACCAACAGCTGCGCCAGCACGCGATGGCGCTGCGCCTGCGCCGCGTGGGCAGGCAATGGGTGCAGACGCTGAAGGGCGGCGGGCAGGTGAGTGCGGGGCTGCACCAGCGCAACGAGTGGGAGATGGTCGTGGCGTCCGAGCAGCTGGATTTCGACGCGCTCAAGGCCAGCGGTGCGGAGTTGCCCCACGGCGTGCGCAGCCGGTTGCAGCCCGTGTTCATCACCGACTTCACCCGCAACGTGCGCATCGTGAATTACGAAGGGGCGGAGATCGAGCTGTGCCTGGATAGCGGCGAGATACGTGCGGGGCAGGCCAACTGCCCAATCTCGGAGGTCGAACTCGAGCTCAAATCCGGTGACGCGCGCCAGTTGTTCAGCCTCGCGCTCGCCTTGCTCGACATCGTGCCCCTGAACGTCGAGCACACCAGCAAGGCCGAATACGGCTACCTGTTGTTCTCCGCCGCGAAACCATCAATCAGCAAAGGCGGGTTCCCGCCGCTGAAGAGGTCGCAGCCCATCGCCAGCGCGCTGCAGAGCCTGACCTTCGCCTGTCTCGCACATGTCGAATCCAACGTGCCCGGTGCCTTGCTGAAGCTGGACGAGGAATACCTGCATCAGGTACGAGTGGGGCTGCGCCGCCTGCGCGTCGTGCTCTCCGTGGCACAGCGTTTCCATGCCGACCCCGAGCTGGCGGCCCTGCGCGAACAGGTGTCGCAGCTGTGCGTGGAGCTGGGACGTTCGCGCGAATGGGACGTGTTCGTCACCCAGACGCTCGCGCCGATCTGCACCCGGTTGCCGGAGTATGCCGAACTGCACGACGTACTGAGCGTGAGCGAAAAGGCGCGCAAGAAGCAGCATGCCGGCATGGAGAGCAGCCTGGCCTCACAGGACTTCCAGCGCATGCTGCTGCGCTTTGGTGCATGGATGCACAACGGCCAGCCGGGCGACACGGAAACCACGCTGGAGCAATTCGCTACGCAGACGCTGGAGCGGCGCGCAAGGCAGGTGACGAAATGCGGCAGGGCTTTGACCGGCGAGGACGCCGCACAGATGCACGCGCTGCGCATCGCCTGCAAGAAGCTGCGTTACAGCGTCGAGATGTTCGGCAGTCTGTACCCCGACACCAGGGCCAAGGACTACGTGGCCGCTTTGACCGAACTGCAAGATATTCTCGGCACCCTGAACGACATCGCGGTCGCACATCGCCTGCTCGACGAACTGGACAACGCAGCCCGGCGCGACATCATCGCGCTCATCCGTGGCTGGATGGCGCACGACTATGCCGAGCGCATCGCCGAGTTCGGCAAAGCGTGGAAACGTTTCCAGGTTCAAAAGACCTTCTGGAGCTAGAGGTCATACGCCTTGTGCGTCCGGGGTTTCCTGCTGTAAAACAGGCGGAGAATTACCTGCTTTTGTATATGGCTTGTTTGACGGCTTCGCTGTTATATTGCCGGTTGTAAAGCTTGCGTCCCCAGCAAGGCGCCAGCTGTTCCTTGTCCTTAACCGAAATTGGGAGATGTCATGAATTCACGGTCACTGTATCTGTCGGTGTTGTGCTGCATCCTGGTGTCGTCCGTTCTTTCCGGCTGCGCTTCCGAGAAGTCGCCAGTTGGCAGTGAGCCGCGAGCGATCGCCCCAGAAAGCAAGTCGCCTCAGGTACAGCCGCCGCGCGCTGCAAAAGCAGATGTCTACAAGGTGGATGCGGACGGACGCACCTCGCTTTTCGAGGCCGCCAGGGAAGGCAAGAAGGATGTGGCTGAGCGGCTCATCGCCCAAGGGGCTGACGTCAATGCGAAAGATAGATACGGCGTGACACCTATCTTCATCGCTGCCGCCTTCGGCCACAAGGACATCGTCGAGCTGCTGATCAGCAAGGGTGCCAATGTGGAGGTCAAGAACAACTTCGGCGGAACGCCGCTACATTTTGCCGCCACCTTCGGTTACAAGGATGTGGCAGAAGTCCTGATCGCCCACGGCGCCAACGTCGAGGACAAGGGATACGCTTTCGGCAAATACGAAGTTACGCCGCTGCATCAGGCTGCTTACCGTGGCCACAAGGATGTGGCCGAACTCCTGCTTGCCAAGGGAGCCAAGGTCAACGTCAAGGACAAGAAAGGGCGCACTCCGCTGGTCTACGCTTTGATGAGCAAACATGACGATGTCGCCAAGCTGCTCAAGCAGCATGGGGGAAAATGACTGCGGCATCTGTAACGGTAAAGACGGGCACAGCAAGTGCCCGTTTTTGTTTTGGCAGTCTTGCGTATGGCAGACGCTTTGCTGCTAGATGTGGACGAGCATTAACGCAAGCGACCGTCACTGCATAGCACGGAAGGGAAGTCATGGAGCACTACATCTACTGGTTCTTGCTGGCCCTAGTGTTGCTCGGGCTGGAGATGGTCACGGGCACGTTCTACCTGCTGATGGTGGCGGTGGCCATGGCGGTCGCGGGCCTGGCCGCCGTGCTGGGGGCGAGCATGGTATGGCAGCTGACGCTCTGCGCCGTCGCGGTCATCGCGGGTACCATCGTGTTGCGGCGCTGGAAGGGCACACGGCCCAGCGAATCTGCTAGCGCCAGCTTCGACGTCGGCCAGCCGGTCAAGGTGCTCAGGTGGAACGACGACGGATCGGCACGGGTCTTCTACCGCGGCGCGGAATGGGATGCCGAGCTGGAATCCCCGGACACCGCACGTGATGGCACGCTCTATATCGCCACGGTGCGTGGCTCCACGCTCATCCTTACCCCTCGCAAATAACGACAAGGAGGCAATATGGAAATCGCATTCCTCATATTCGTCGCAGCCATCATCTTCATCGTCAAGGCGCTCAAGGTGGTGCCACAGCAGAACGCGTGGGTCGTGGAGCGACTAGGCCGTTTCCATGCCTCGTTGTCTCCCGGCCTGAACGTGGTGATCCCTTTCGTAGACAAGATCGCCTACAAGCATCTGCTCAAGGAAGTGCCGCTGGATGTTCCCAGCCAGGTCTGCATCACCAAGGACAACACCCAGCTCCAGGTGGACGGCATCCTGTATTACCAGGTGACTGATCCCAGGCTGGCTTCCTATGGCACCAGCAACTACGTCATGGCCATCACCCAGCTTGCCCAGACCACCTTGCGTTCCGTCATCGGCAAGATGGAGCTGGACCGGACCTTCGAGGAACGCGAGGCCATCAACCGTGCGGTGGTGGCCGCGCTGGACGAGGCAGCGACGAGCTGGGGCGTGAAGGTGTTGCGCTACGAGATCAAGGATCTCACGCCGCCCAAGGAGATATTGCATGCCATGCAGGCGCAGATCACCGCCGAGCGCGAGAAGCGCGCGGTGATCGCGACTTCCGAAGGCAAGCAGCAGGAACAGATCAACCTCGCCAACGGCGCGCGCCAAGCTGCGATCGCCAAGTCCGAGGGTGAGAAGCAGGCGGCGATCAACGTCGCCCAAGGTCAGGCAGAGGCCATCAAGGCCGTGGCGGACGCGACCGCACACGCCATCCGGCAGGTCGCCCAGGCCGTCCAGTCGCCCGGCGGCATGGATGCTGTCAACCTCAAGGTGGCGGAGAAGTACGTGGAGGCCTTCGGTCACGTCGCGAAGGAGGGCAACACCCTCATCCTGCCGGGCAACCTGGCGGACATGGGAGCGATGGTGGCGACGGCACTGAGCATCGTGAAATCTCAGAAGGGGCAGGGATGAAAATAGCTCCCTGAAAGACTCACAGATGAAACGGGCGCATTACGCGCCCGTTTCATTTTGCATCGTGCGGTTCTCAGGGATTCATTGCCTCGCCAGCACCACGAAGCCGTTGGCCGGGATCCTGGTGTTGATGCGTCCGTGGGACGAATGGAGGAAGGCACCCTCGTTCCCCATGTTCCAGCCACCATAGAGGGCCGAGTCGCTGTTGAATATCTCTTTCCATGTACCGTCGGGAATGGCCAGTTCGTCCTTCTCGATCTCGTAGCCGTCCGCGTA
>JBBIIJ010000029.1:0-28686 GCA_037446535.1 Sideroxydans sp.
GCGCGTGGAGGCATTCACCATCACGCTGGAAGAATCCACCTCGCGCAGGAAGCGCATCGCCTTGGTGTAGTTCTCGGTGACGATGCTGTCGGTGTGCAGCGAGCCGTAGGTGTTGATGTGCTGTATCGCCGCATCAAGCCCGGCTACCACGCGCACCGCGAGGATGGGTGCGAGGTATTCGGTGAGCCAGTCTTCCTCGGTGGCGTGCTTCATCTGTGGGACGATGGCGCGCGCGGCGGCGTCGCCGCGCAGTTCCACGCCCTTGTCTTGGTAGATCTTGCACAGCGGCGGCAACACCCTCGCGGCTACGCCTTGGGCCACCAGCAAGGTCTCCATCGCGTTGCACACACCGTAGCGGTGCGTCTTGGCGTTGTCGGCGATGCGGATGGCCTTGTCCAGGTCGGCCTCGTCGTCGATGTACACATGGCAGATGCCGTCGAGGTGCTTGATGACCGGCACGCGAGCTTCTTCGGAGATGCGCGCGATCAGGCTCTTGCCGCCGCGGGGTACGATCACATCCACATATTCTTTCATGGTGATGAGTTCGCCCACTGCTGCACGGTCGGTGGTGGAGATCACCTGCACTGCGGTCTCTGGCAGCCCCGCTTCGCGCAGGCCCTGATGCACGCAGGCGGCGATGGCCTGGTTGGAATGGATGGCTTCCGAGCCGCCGCGCAGGATGCAGGCGTTGCCGGACTTCAGGCACAGGCCGGCCGCGTCGGCGGTCACGTTGGGGCGCGATTCGTAAATGATGCCGATGACGCCGAGCGGGACGCGCATCTTGCCGACCTGGATGCCGGAAGGGCGAAAGCTCATGTCGGTGATCTCGCCTATGGGGTCGGACAGCTGGGCGATCTGGCGCAGGCCTTCGGCCATGCTGCTCACAGTCTTTTCGGTGAGTGTCAGGCGGTCGATGGAGGCGGCATCCAGGCCGTTTGCCTTGGCCGCGGCGACGTCCTTCGCGTTCTCGGCGATGAGTCTCGTGCTGCCGAGCTGGATAGCGGTCGCGATGTTCTCTAGCGCGCGGTTCTTGGCGTTGGTGTCGGCCATTGCCACGGCGCGTGAAGCAGCGCGGGCCTGCTGTCCGACTGACTTCATGTATTGCTTGATGTCTTCCATGAGCTTCCCAATGTTGCGTGTGGCGCGCATTTTAACATTGGGCATGCGATAGAATGCGCGCCTATTCATAGAGAGCACAGCATGTCCGACATTCTCAACAAGATACTCGCCGTCAAAAACCAGGAAGTCGCTGCTGCGCTGTCCGCCAAACCTTTGCCCGTCATCCGCGCCGAAGCCGAGCAGGCTGCTGCCCCCCGCGATTTCGTCGGCGCCATCCGCAGCAAGATCGCTGCCGGGCAGGCGGCAGTGATCGCGGAGATCAAGAAGGCCAGCCCGAGCAAAGGGGTGATACGCGCCGATTTCCGCCCGGCGGAGATCGCGGCGAGCTACGCGCAGCATGGCGCGGCCTGCCTGTCGGTGCTGACCGACGAGCAGTTCTTCCAGGGTAGCGCGGAGTACCTGAAGCAGGCGCGCGCCGCCTGCGATTTGCCCGTGCTGCGCAAGGACTTCATGGTGCACGAGCACCAGATCTACCAGGCACGGGCGATGGGGGCGGATGCCATCCTGCTCATCGCCTCTGCATTGACGCTGAGCCAGATGAAGGCCTTCGAGAAGCTGGCGCACAAACTGGGCATGGCTGTGCTAGTGGAGGTGCACGACGGGAACGAACTGGAGATCGCGCTACAGCTGACGACGCCGCTGATCGGCATCAACAATCGCAACCTTCGTACCTTCGAAGTCACACTGCAGACCACGCTTGATCTGCTGCAGCACATCCCGACGGATCGCATCGTCGTCACGGAGAGCGGCATCCTCACTGCAGAGGATGTGAAAACGATGCGAGACCATCAGGTGCATGCCTTCCTCGTCGGTGAAGCGTTCATGCGCGCCGACGATCCAGGGATGGCACTGAAATCCCTTTTTTCTGTGAGGGGGATGTTGTTGTAGAAAGAACAACTGCGTCTGTGAAATTTTTGTTACACCCGGGTGGTGCGAGTTTCTTGCGGCAGAATCCGCTCCGAATTCTCGACGAGGGAATTTACGTGATTGTTTCGGTCGGTGCGCTGACCGATGAAACCAACCAACCTAGGAGTAGTAAAGATGCAAAAGAAACTCATCGCGCTGGCTGTGGCTGCTGCTTTCTCCGCGCCCGCATTCGCTGACAACGCCAACGTCACCTTCTACGGCAAGCTGATCGCTGATTTCGAGTCCGTGTCTTCCGACAAGTCGACTGTTCCTCCCTTCACGGCGCCGGCAACGGGTGCTTCCTACACGGTGAATCGCGTAGTGTCCAACGCATCGCGCTTCGGCCTGAAGGGTGAAGAAGACCTGGGCGGTGGTTTGAAGGCTATCTATCAAATCGAAACCCAAGTGGAACTGGGTGGTGGTGCAGCAACCTTCACCAGCGTGCGCAACACCGGTGCTGGCATCAAGAGCGATGACTTTGGCACAGTGATGATCGCCAACTGGGATACGCCCTACAAGCTGAGCCATAACAAGATCGAACTGTTCGACAACACCACATTCGCGTCTGCCACTAACCTGATCGGCCGTTCTGGTGCCGTTGCAGCAGTTGCTGGCGTGAATACAGCTGCCACCGCAGCCAGCTTCGTGACACGCCAGGCTGGCGTGGTTCAGTACCATTCGCCCAAGTTCTCCGGCTTCGACGTGAAGGTGGCTTATGCACCTGCTGCCGATACCTACGCGGTGGCTAACAACGCAGCGACCAAGCAGAACAAGAGCGTGTTCTCTCTCTCCGGCACTCTCGAGACCGAGCAACTGTACGTTTCCGCTGCCTATGAAAGCCACAACGACGCTCTGACTCCGACCGCGACACGCGGCACCGGCGCTGACACAGCCATGCGTGTTGTGGGCGCGTTCACCGTTGCCGATGGCTTGTGGGTCGGTGCGACTGTGGAGCGTACTAGCATCTCCAGCGCCAACCTGGCTGGCACCGGTGTCGATAAGAACACCCGCACTGGCTTCGAAGGGGCTGCAGGCTACAAGGCCGGCGCGAACAACTTCGGCGTGAGCTTCGTTAAGCAAGGTGATCTGGGCTCTGCCAAGGACACCGGCGCTACGCAGTTCTCCCTGCGCTACGGCTATGACTTCTCCAAGCGTACCCAGGCTTTCGTGATGTACTCCGCTCTGTCTAACAAGGCGGCTGGCCAGTACGCACTGTCCGCAGGTCAGGGTATCGCCAGTGCAGCCGGTGCGAAGTACTCCGGCTTCGGCGCAGGTCTGCAACACTCTTTCTAAATTCGATTCAGGCAATTTAGAAATAACAAACGGGCGTCTTCGGACGCCCGTTTTTTGTTCTCTCCATAAATTTTTCGTTAAATCGGCAACACTCCAGTAACTCCAATTAAATCAGCGTGTCATGCTGATTTGCCTATTTGTTTTGTTGCGCGGAAGCAACACAAACGTTAAAAAATCGTTAAATATTTCCACAAGGCAAAAATTGTTAAGGCAGAATGCCCGCAGAGTCTTTGTGGTTGAGGACTCTGGTGGTGAGGCAAGTTGCACCATCCCGAAGCTTGTAAGTAGGCCGTAAGGTTCGGCTAGTAGGGTTAGACCGTGAAGTGGATGTGGTTATAAGCATCGTCTTCATAGTCAAAAAATACATCTATCATCGAGGAGTGTTACATGCAAAAGAAAATCATCGCATTGGCTGTTGCAGCTGCTTTCTCTGCCCCAGCTTTCGCTGACGTAAACCTGTACGGCGTAGTTGATGCTGCCGTCATCAATGTTTCTGGCTCTGGCCAGAAGAGCGATCTGCTGGCTGTGTCCGGCGGACTGTCCTCTTCCCGCTTTGGCGTAAAGGTCACTGAAGGTCTGGACAACGGTCTGACCGCTGTCGCCGTGCTGGAATACGGTATGGATACCGAAGTCAACGCGACCATCGGTACGGACGGCGCTGGTGTGCTCAAGGCACGTCAGCAGATGCTGGCAGTGGCCGGCGACTTCGGCACGGTCGCAACCGGCTACCTGCAAACCGCAGGCTATGACTTCGCGGTCAAGTACGACGCGACTTCCGGTTCCCAAGTGTCCCCGCTTCAGAACGTCACGAAGGGTGGCGGGTTCTATATCGGTTCCTTGGCGGCAGCGGCTCGTGCGCCCGCGCCGTGGCCTACATCTCGCCCGGACTTCAACGGCCTGACTTTGGCCGCGAACTACAGTACTGAAGTTACCGGCGGCTTGGGTAACGCGGGTCAAGCGTCCACCATCACGGTTGACAACAAGACCAGCGCCTACCTGCTGTCGGCCAACTATGCTAACGGCCCGCTCTCCGTGGGTGGCGTGTATCTGGGCGCTACTGCAGGTACCAGCTTGTTGGGTGCTGGTGCGACTGCAACCGTTGCTGTGAAGGAATATGCTGTGGGTGCGTCTTACGACCTGGGCGTGGCCAAGCTGTCCGGTACTTACCAGTCCAACACGACCGGTGCCGCCAGCGCCGTCACCGCGTACAGTTTTGGCGTAGTGGCCCCCGTTGGCCCCGGTGCATTGGCTGCCAGCTATGCAGCTAACAAGATGACAGCAGCCAATAGCAGCGGTAGCGGCTTCACAGTCGGCTATCTCTATGGTCTGAACAAGACTACGACTGCCTATGTCGCACTGAGCAACATGAGCAATGGCTCTGCCACGCGCGCTTACAGCGTGGCCGGCAATATCCTGAGCAACGGCAACCTGACACTTGGCGGCAGCTCGTCCTTGCTGGCTCTGGGCCTGAACAAGAAGTTCTGATTCAGTCCTCTCTTGGGTAAGAGTGACGGCCATCTTCGGATGGCCGTTTTTATTTGACAGTGCCAAGGCGAATGCCTAAATTGCCCGCATAACCATCGGGAGGAAGCCATGTTGAACTTGGACAGACTGATCATCGAATTTGACAAGGGCCTGCGCACGCTGCTCGCAGAAGCGCCGACTGCGCGCCCTTATCCGGATGCGAACATCGCCGATGCCGAAATGAGCGAGGCGGAGAAGAAGCATGCCGCAGCTCTGATGCGCATAAACCACACTGGCGAGATTTGCGCGCAGGCGTTGTATCAGGGGCAGGCGCTTACTGCACGTGATCCCCTGGTACAGGAAAAGCTGAAACAGGCTGCGTGGGAAGAGACTGAGCACCTGGCGTGGACCTCGCACCGTGTGCACGAGCTGGGCGGTCATCTCAGCCTGCTCAATCCGCTCTGGTATGGCGGCTCGCTGGCCATCGGCGCGCTTGCTGGTGCTTTGGGCGACAAGTGGAACCTAGGTTTCCTCGCCGAGACGGAGCGTCAGGTGGGGGCGCATCTGCAGAGTCACCTGGACAGCCTGCCGCCGCAGGATGCCAAGAGTCGTGCAGTGGCGCAGCAGATGTACGTCGACGAAGTGGGCCACAGCGACATGGCCGTGGAACTGGGGGCGGCCGAATTGCCGCTGCCGGTAAAGCTGGCAATGCGCGGCATGTCCAAGGTGATGACGCGCACCGTTTACTGGGTCTGATCCGTCAAGCGAAGGACGGAATCTAGTCAGTCAAACACTCCCTCGCGACGCGAGGATAGAACCCAACTGCATGATCGATAAACCCGCTGGATTCCGGCCTTCGCCGGAATGACGGCAGAGGGTTTATGCTTCGATGATCTCGAAGGTGTGCGTCACCTCGGCGGTCTTGCCCAGCATGATGGACGCAGAACAATACTTCTCGGCTGACAGGTGGACGGCGCGTTCGACCTGCTCGTACTTGAGGCTCTTGCCTGTCACCTTGAAGTTCAAGTGGATTTTCGTGAACACCTTGGGGTCGGTATCGGCGCGTTCGGACTGGATGTCCACCACGCAATCGGTGATCTGTTGCCGGGATTTCTTCAGGATGTTCACCACGTCGTAAGCCGTGCAGGCGCCAGTGCCGATCAGCAGCATCTCCATGGGGCGCGGTCCCAGATTGCGTCCGCCGCCGGCGGGCGGGCCGTCCATCAACACCGCGTGGCCGCTTTCGGTCTCACCGAGGAAGGAAACTTCTTCTACCCATTTGATGCGTGCTTTCATGGCGTTGGCTCCCGAAGAATTACAGCTTGGATTTTAATCGATACCAGATCATGCCGATCAACTCGTGCATGAAGATTTTACTGTCGCGCAGCGCGACGGCGTTAGGGATGAAGGCACGCAGATCGGTTCGGCAACGGGTGGTGTAGGCGGTCGGGGCGGGGATGACCTCAAACCCGGCACTATGGAAGGCCTCCGCTGCGCGCGACAGATGCCATGCATGGCTGACCAGGTAGATGCGCCGTATGCCAGCCTCCTTCAGGATAGCGTAACTCATCGTGGCGTTCTGGAATGTGTCGTCGGATTCCCCTTCCATCCAGCTTACGGGTACCTTGAAGTCCTGCACGAGCACCGCTCTCATCTGAGCCGCCTCGGATAGGCTGTTGCCTTGGGGAGTGCCTCCGCTCTCTAAGATCGGCTTCCCTGTCTCGCGATGGAGTCTCGCCGCGTAGCGTAGCCGTACCAGCGTTCCTTCGCTGACGGTGTCTTCCCCCCCATATTCTGGAGCGTGGAAATAGGAGCCGCTCCCCAGCACTACGATCGCATCTGCGGTGGGCGACGTCAGGCTGGGGACCTGAGGTTCGCCTTCCAGCCTATGCAGCAGCCCTTCGGCGATATAAGGTGTGGAGAGCAGCCATAGTGAGGCGAAGGATGTGCCGAGCAGGATCCGTGCGACAAGCGGGCGCTTGCGCCATAAACCTATCCCTACGGCCCCGACGACCAGTAGGTTGAGCGGTGGCAGCAGGAACGCACTGACGAGATTGGTGGTGAACCAGGACATGGGATGCGCATGGAAATTTGCGCCATTATGTCAGAACGTCCTTGCTGCGCGGCAACGTCACAACAAAATCATTCCTCCGTCATCAAAACGTCGCATCGCGCAACGACACTGCATCGTATGCGATGCCTCCTCAAGCATTGGCGCTGGCTGGTCCCGCTGCTGTTGTTCAGCGGTGATGCGTGCGCGTGGGGACTCTATACCCACGTCTATTTCGCGCAGCTGCTGCTGTGGGCGGTGCCACTCACCGATTCGCGTTACCGGCGCGCAGTCAGAGCGTTTCCCAAGCTGGTACTGGCTGGTGCTTGTTTGCCTGACTTGGGGTTGCTGAGCGGCCGTCCATGGGGCGAGCCGTTTTCCAATACGCACCAGTGGCAGCGTGCGCGCAAGCTGCTGACGGAGGCTCAGAACGATGAAGAATATGCCTTGTCGCTTGGCTTCGTCAGCCATCTGCTGGTGGACGTGATCGCCCACAACCATTTTGTTCCCGCGCACGAGAAGATGTGGGGCAATGTGCCGATGCTGACGCATGCCGCCTGCGAATGGGCGATGGACATGCATGTTCGTGACCAGCTCTTCGCCAAGCCTGGGGCATTGATGGAGCTGCACCGGGTGGAGCTTGCGGCGTATGTCGCCTGGAATTTCGACTGCTCTCCGGCGGTGGCGTTGCGGGGAGTGTCCTTGCTGGCCAATGCAGAGACCATGTTGCGCAACGCCAGACTGTCCGAACTGTGTTATCGCGCCGCAAGACGGCTGGATGCCGGTTCGACTCGGCGCTTCAACTACTACCTGAGCGAGACGGGACGGCGCTTGACCCACATCGATCGCATCCTGTCCGGCGAAGAGCCGATATGGGACGCCAATCCTCACGCCGATGATCCCGTCATCCGCAGGCGTATCGACCTTGTCGGGCCGTTGCAGCTGCGCCATCGCATCCCGCTGCCGCAGGATGTGTTCAGCATGCCCTAGGTGGATGGAGGCAAGCGCTGAGCGGGTATCGGATATGCGTTAGCGTTTGGTGGCGGTCCAGAGCCGCCAGCTCATTCACACGACCAGGAAGGAGAGCAGGGCGATGAGTGAACCGAGTGCCGCACCTGCGAGCACGTCGCTGGGATAGTGCAGGCCGAGGATGGGGCGCGACAGCGCAACCAGTATGCCGAAGGGCGTGACCAGCCACAGCAGCGCCGGATAATAGGCGACAGCTACGATGCTGAAAGCGACCGCATGCATGGTGTGGCCGGACGGGAAACTGAACTGGTCCAGCGTCCGCCCCATGCACTTGATCGCCGGATAGACGTTGAACGGCCGTGGGCGCAGGGTCTTGCCCTTGATGAACTTGTAGATCGCTGTGCCAGCCAGGCCGACGGCCACCATGTGCAGTACAGCGGGTAGTGCGGCTACGCCGTCCTGCAACAGTAGTGCGCCCATCAGCGCATACCAGAACATGCCATCGCCCAGGCGGCTGGCGAGGCGGAACAGGTTGCGCACGGTGAAGTTGCGGCTCTGCCGGTTGCAGAACGCGCACAGCTCCATGTCCCAGGTCTTAATCTGTTGTAGCGGAGAGCTCGGGTTGGCCATGCTGGTCTCCCTTCGTGCGAGCGGTGTCGATCAGGATGTCTTCCATCTGTCCCATGATGTGGTCCCAGGTCAGCGATTCCACGGACTCCCGCGCGGCAAGGCGCAAGCGCTGCACGCGGTCCATGTCGCCGATCAGCCCGCGGGCCTGTGCGACGAAGGCCTCGGTGTCGCCAAACGGCGCGAGCAGGCCATTCACTTCGTGTTGGATATGCTGGCGTGCGGCCGCATAGTCGTAAGCGACGGTCGCCAGTCCGCTGGCCATGGCCTCGACCGTGACGTTGCCGTAGGTCTCGGTCAGGCTGGGATAGAGGAAGATGTCGCCGGAGGCATAGTGCCGTGCCAACGCTTCGCCGGTCTGCATGCCGGCGAAGATCACGAACGGATGCTGCCGCTGCAGTTCGGCGCGCGCAGGGCCGTCTCCCACCATCACCAGCCTGGCCAAGGGGCGGACAGCGCTCATTTGTTCGAAGGCCTCGATTACGACGTGCAGGTTCTTCTCCGGTGCGAGCCGGCTGACCAGCATCACGACCGGTGTGTCGTCCGTAGCGGCCCACGAGGCACGCAGCTCGGTGTCGCGCTTGGACGGATGGAACAGCTCCGCATCCACGCCGCGCGATACGACGTGCACGTTCTCGTAGCCGTCGAGCTTAAGCTGCTGCCGCAGCGACCCAGTGGGCACCAGTGTGCAGGCTGCCTTGTTGTGAAAGTGGCGCAGGTAGGCAGCGATGGGCTTTTGCAGCAGGCCGATCCCGTAGTGCTGTGTGTAGTTGTGGAAGTTGGTATGAAAATCCGTGCTCACCGGGATGTCCAGCTTGCGTGCTGCAGACAATGCCGACCAACCCAGAGGACCTTCGGTGGCGATGTGCACGACGTCAGGGCGCTGCTCCCGCCATAGCCTGAGCAGGCGTCCCCTCGCAGGTAAGCCGGATTTGAGCTCGGGGTAGCCGGGGATGGGCATGCCCGACACCAACGTCTCCTCGTAGCCCGCCTCCCTGACGGCGACATCCTGCTTGTGCTGGCGCGGTCGCACCATGCGGATGAAATGCCCGCGCCGGCGCAATCCCTCCACCATGCGGCCGATGGTGATGGCGACGCCGTTCACCTCGGGCAGATAGGTCTCAGTGACCAGCGCGATGTTCAGCAGTGGGGCGGTTTGTATGGTCTCGTTCGGGATGTTCATGACACGCATGCTGCCGCCCGAACATGAAGGAGCGGTTACGCCTTCTTGAAATGTTTATGACGCCAGTACCAGCATCCACACCGCGACCACATTGACTAGGCTCACCAATACGGCGGCGCTGCCGATGTCCTTGGCGCGCTTGGCAAGGATGTGGTTGTCCAGTGAGATGCGATCTACTGCCGCCTCGACCGCTGAGTTGAGCAGTTCGACGATGATGACCAGCAGCACGCTGGCGACCATCAGAGCCTTGCCAAAGTAGGCGACTGGCAGCCACAGGGCGATCGGAATCAGGATCGCGCCGAGCAGCACTTCCTGGCGGAAGGCGTCCTCGTGTTTATAGGCGGCGCGGAAGCCGTCCAGCGAATAGCCGAAGGCGTTCCACAAGCGCACCAGCCCGGTCTTGCCTTTGTAGGGACTTTCCAATCGCAGCTCCTGTCAGTTGTCGTGCATCAAAAAAAGAACGCGCACATTGCGTGCGCGCAGTGAGGAGAGAACGTAAACGGAAGGCTAGGCCGCCTGACGCAAGAAGTGCTTCGCGTAGCGCGCGTTAAGGCGCGACACCGGCAACAGGATGAACAGGTCGGCGCAGTTGAAGTCGGGATCCCAGGCCGGTTCGCCACAGATGTAGGCGCCGAGGCGCAGGTAGCCTTTGATCAGCGGTGGGATGGTGACGTCCAGTTCGCGGTTCAGTGATTCCAGTGGCAGGCGGCAGCGCGGGAATACGCTGTACTCAGCCGGTGCGGCGTGCAGACGATGCACCTTGTGGTAGACGCTTGCGGCGTAATGGCCACCGTCGCCCATGCTGATGCTGGCGCAGCCGATCAGATATTCGTGATTGTGCTTGCCGATGTAGTCGGCAAGGCCGCTCCACAGCTGGGTGATGGTCGCGCCGTCACGGTAATCGGGATGCACGCAGGAGCGGCCGACTTCCACCATGCGGTCGCGCAGATGCATGAGGCGCGTGAGGTCGAACTCGGTCTCGGAGTAATAGCCGCCTGCCATACGCGCCTGTTCCGGCGGCAGGATGCGGTAGGTGCCGACCACCTTGTTGTTGCCGTGGTCACGCACCAGCAGGTGCTCGCAGTGTCTGTCGAAACGGTCGATGTCCAGCCCCAAGGCGGCGCTGGGCAGCCTCGAGCCCATCTCTTCGCCGAAGACGCGAAAACGGATGCGCTGCGCCTCTTCTATCTCCGCGCACGTTCTAGCCAGGCTGAAGGTAAGCCTGCCTCTCGGTGCCTGCGTTTGCGTGCTGATCAGGTCAAGCATGCGGTTCTCCTTTCAAGTGGATGGCAACAGCGTAGCCAGTGGATGTTGCGCCGGAGTTAAAACCAGATGAAGGATTGGTGAACCTGCTCGGCCTGCCGCTGCAATGCCTCTTGGGTGAGGCTGGGGTAAAGCAGGGCGCTGTAGAGAGACTGAAAGCGCGCATCGCCTGGTACGGCCTGTGCGCGCCGTTGATGCGGCGTGGCGTGCATGGCGGCCAGCGCTGCGCTTATACAACGCTGTGCAGTCAGTGTAAGGTCGCGCCTGTCCATGCCGCAGGCCTCAAGAGGTGTGGAGACGGTAAGTCGCACGTGCAGGGAGGGAGCGCTCAGGACCTTCCACAGGGAAGCGCCGAAGGACATCTCGCCGACATAGGCGGCCTGCGTGCAGTGCGCGCCGAGTCCATCCTCGTATCGGATGGCGATCGGCAACACCTGTACCTCCCCGTCTATCGCGGGCTGCAGCAGGGACGAATGGAAGTGAGCGACGGACGTGCCGTCGGTGGTGGTGCCTTCGGGGAAGACGGCCAGACATGCGCCGTCTTGCAGCAGGGCGGCCATCTGGGCGTTGACGCGCGCCGCGGCGCGCGCCTTGCCGCGTTCGATGAACAAGGTCTGTGCTCTTGCGCAGAGCCAGCCTATGATCGGCCATCCGCGTACCTCGGATTTCGCGACGAAGCGCATGGGCAGGAAGGCGTTCAGTATGAACACATCCAACCACGAGATGTGGTTGGCGACGATGAGACCGCGACGCCTACCGTGTAGATGCGCGCCGTCGGTGATCCCGACGCGGATGTTGAAGATGTGCAGCAGGCCGGCAGACCAGCTGCGCAGTATGCGCCGCTGTAGTCCGGGCCCAAACCAAGGATAGGCCAACGCCAGCGTCAGGCCATAACCGATGTGCAGCGCAAGGCGTGCGGCACGGAACAGGGCGGTCAGACGTCTGGTCACGATGGTTTCCGTGTGCTGGAGAGGATGGAGAACGCAGAAGTGAATGAGCAAACATGCTCTAACGCGCCGCCTATGCCTTGCGCAAAGACCAAGGCAAAAACACAATCCGTCTCACGTAGAGGTGGATATCGGAATTCAGCAGGTAGAATGGCGGCCATGTCGCCTCGCGTGATCGGTGTGGAGGCGTACAAGGTAGTGTCCGCTTGTTACGTGGATATGACGGAGTGCTGATGCGAAGAGTGGCGGTCGAGGACAAAGGGGGGCTGGGCAGGCGACACCGACCGTCGGGTCTGAACACCGACTTTCCTCACCCGGGATCGTCTTTCGTCGACTACGTGCAGCGCATGCAGTCCATGTTGTGGCAGGTGCACGAGGGGAAAAGCGAGCTGGAAACGATCGTCGCAGGCAACTCGCCTTTCGAACTGCATCCCACCGGTGATTTTCAGAGGGGGCGCAATAAGCCCTTCCGGCGCGGTGTGTTGCTGACGCACGGCTTGTCCGACTCTCCCTACCACATGCGCCATCTGGCGGCCTTCTTCCAGCGACAGGGCTTCCGCGTGATGGCCATACTCCTGCCAGGGCATGGTACGCGGCCGGGGGACCTGCTCGAAGTACGCTGGCAGGAGTGGACCAAGGTGCTGGCTTACGGCGCGGACTGTCTGGCGGCGGAGGTGGATGAACTGTACCTGGCGGGGTTCTCTGCGGGCGCAGCGCTTAGCGTGTTTCACGCCGCACAGGATGATCGGGTGTGCGGCCTCTTTCTCTACTCTCCGGCTTTCGAGATCGCCTCGCGTGCGAGATGGGCCAATCTGCACAGACTATATAGTTGGCTGGTGCCTCAAGAGGCCTGGTTGAGCGTGCTGCCGGACCTCGACTTATATAAGTACGAGTCGTTCTGCAAGAATGCGGCCGCCCAGATGTACGCCCTCACGCAAGCCCTGCCCCGGGACGGCCTGGACATCCCGGTGTTCGCCGCAGCTAGCGCAGACGACGCTACCGTGCACTCGGCCGCGACCTTGCGTTTCATGCAGCGGGCGAGCCATCCACTGAGCCATCTGGTGTGGTATGCGACCGAGAGCATCGGGCAGGATAAGGTCGAGTGGGTGGACAGCGCCTTGCCCGAGCAGCGCATCCTGAGCTGCGCGCACACGGCGATCGTGATGTCCCCTGAGGATGAGCATTACGGCGCAGCGGGCGATTATGTGAATTGCCTGCATTACTACGAAAGCAACGGTGGGCGTTACATCGCCTGCCTCACGCGGCCGCAGGAGGCGTGGATGGGCGAGATACTTCCGCAGCACCTGCAACGCGGACTGTTGCGGCGGCTGATGTACAACCCGCACTACGCGGCGATGGAGACATCCATGCAGAGATTCATAGAAGGATTGCCATGAGCAGGACCATGATCTACGCCCATCGCGGGGCGAACAAGGAGGCGGCGGAGAACACCCGCACCGCTTTCGACAAGGCGCTCGCCCACGCCATCGACGGCATGGAGACCGACATCCAGATCTCCTGCGACGGGGTGAACGTGCTGTGGCACGACGACGACTTGGCCAAGCTCGGAATGCGGGACAAGCGCATAGACGATTTCGATCATGAGCAACTGCGCACGATGGATTTCGCCGCGCATTTTGCGGGGGCAGCCCGGGAAGGGGTGATGAGTCTGCAGGATTTCCTCTCGGCCTATCGCGTACGCTGCCGTCTGCTGCTGGAGATCAAGAACTATCCGGGCGAGCCCGCAGATCAGCAGCAGCGAAAGGTCCGACAGACGCTGGAGCTGGCAGGTGCGCCCGAGGGCGACCATGTCATCGCATCCTCTTTCGATCTGGACAGCCTGATCTACGCGCACCACATCGCGCCGCAGTTTCCCCTGGTGTTCAACCTGGAGCCGGAGCACGACGCGGCTTTCGCACAGCGCGCTTTGCTGGAACAACCCTTCCTGCGTGGCCTGTGTGTGCACATCTCCACGCTGGACGAGGCGATGGTCGGCGTGGTGCGGGAGCGCGACAAGCTGATCGCGGTGTATACCTGCAACAGCGACGAGCAGATCGGCCGGGCGTTGCGGCTGGGTGTGGACGTGCTGATCAGCGACCTGCCGCAAAAGGCCCTGCAGACGAGGGATAGATGAAACGCGATTTCGCGGCACTGCAAGACGATTTCGATCTGCTGGTCTGCGGCGGCGGCATCTACGGCGCGTGGACGGCCTACGATGCCGCGTTGCGCGGGTTGAGAGTGGCGCTGGTGGAGCAGGGCGACTGGGCGAACGCAACCTCTTCGGCTTCGAGCAAACTGATCCATGGCGGTCTGCGTTATCTGGAGACTTACGATTTCAGGCTGGTGCGCAAGGCGCTGAAGGAGCGGCAGATGCTGTTGCAGGTGGCGCCGCATCGCGTGTGGCCGCTGCGCTTCGGCGTGCCGGTGTACGCGGACAGCCGCAACGGCACGTTGAAGCTCAAGGCAGGCTTGAGTCTATACGACGCGCTCGCCGGGTTCCCCGACGAGACCATGCGGCACCGCCATTTCTGGCGTGCGGAGTTCTCCCGTCATTTCCCTTTTCTCGATGAAGCCGGACTGCACGGCGGTTTCACCTATGGCGATGCGCAGACCGATGATGCGCGCCTGGTACTGGAGCTCGTGGCCGGCGCGCTGGCGCGGGGTGCCGTGTGCGTGAACTACGCCAAAGTGGCTGCGTGGAACGAGGAGGGCGGGCAGGTGTGCGGTGCCACGGTGCGCGACGTCGCGACCCATGCGACGGCGACCGTGCGCGCCCGGCAATGCGTGGACACGACAGGGCAATGGATGGCCAGGACTGTGCAAGGCCGGGCCTGGTGCCGGCTGAGCAAGGGCGTGCATCTGGTGTTGCCCGCCCTGTCAGGCGACGAGGCCATCCTGCTCACCGCCAGGGAAGATGGGCGCGTGTTCTTCGTCATCCCGTGGTACGGGCGCACACTGCTCGGCACGACCGACACCGACTATGACGGCGACATCGAGCGCGTGGTCGTCGAAGAGGCAGACATCGAATACCTGCTGGCGGCCGCCAACCGTTACCTCAAGGCGGGTTGGACGAAGCAGGACGTCATCAGCAGCTATGCCGGGCTGCGCGTCATGAAGCAGTGCGACGCCGCGCATCCATCCCAAGCCAGCCGCGACTGGGAGCTGAGGACGTCAGGCAACGGCCTGCATCACGCCGTCGGCGGCAAGATCACCTCGGCACGCGAAGATGCGACGGTCATCGTCGATACGGTATGCAAACAGCTCGGGGTGGCGGCGGGCTGCGCGACCAAGGGTAGGGACTTCCCGTGGAAGCCGCAGGATTTCACCGCGTGGTCGGAAGAGACAGAGGCCTTGGCACAGCGCAGAGGAATCGATGCCAAGAGTGCGAAGTGGCTGATACGCCGCCACGGCCTACGGGTCCTGGAGGCGTTCCGCCTCGTCGAAGAGCAACCGCAGCTTGCGGCACGCATCGTGCCTGAGCTGCCTTTCGTCCACTCCGATCTGCTTTTATGTGCACGCGATGAGATGGTGCTGCATCTGTCCGATCTGCTGCGCCGACGCATGCCGCTGCTGATGCTGGTTCGGTTGAGCGACGTGGATCTGCGCCGCCTGGCCGAGCTGGTCGCACCCGTGCTGGGCTGGGATGCAGCCAGGGTGGGAAGGGAAGTCGAGGCCTGCCGTCCATGACCGTCGCCGTCGCACTCGACCTGGGTACGACCGCGATCAAGGCGGGATTGCTGTCCCGGGAGGGTACGCTCAGCGGCATCGTCTCCCGTCCTGCCCCGCGGATCATCGCGGAAGGCGGGCGTTATGAGAGCGACGCTTCGGACTATGCGGCAACCGCGGATGCCGTGCTGGCAGAATGCTTGGCGCAGACCGACGTTCGGCCACCGCTCGGGCTGAGCAGCCAGCGTTCCTCTTTCCTCATATGGGAGCGCGATACCGGGCTGCCAGTCACGCCGCTAATCTCCTGGCAGGACGACCGCGGGGCCGCCAGTTGCGACGAACTGCGCACTCACGAGGCGGTGATCCGCGACCTCAGCGGTCTGCCGTTAACGCCTTATTACCTCGCACCAAAGCTGCGCGTGTTGCTGAAGCAGCATCCAGGCTGGCGGGAGCGGCTGCTAAGCGGCGTGTGGCTGCTGGGTACGTTGGACACTTTCCTTATCTGGCGGTGGACGGGTGGCAAGCATCATGTGACCGATATGTCGATGGCTGCACGCACCCTGCTGATGGATATACATCGTCGGCAGAGGTCGCCGGAGCTGTGCGCTCTGTTCGATATCCCCCCGGAGATCTTGCCGAAGATCGGACCTTCCGCCGGGCTGGGCTTGGTGCTGGACAACGGCCTGGTGCTGCAGGCCTGCGTGGGCGACCAATCTGCCGCGATGGTTGCCGCCATCGAGCCCGGGCGGCCGCAGGCGCTAGTCAATCTGGGAACGGGCGGTTTCGTCCTCTGCTTCCTGCCTGATGGTCGGGGTGCGTCCGCGGGCTACCTGCAGACCCTGGTGTTGCAGGACGCCGAGCGGCAGGTGTACATGGCCGGAGAGGGGACGCTCAATTCCATCGCCGCGGCACTGGCGCCCTATCCTGTCGGGGAATGTCGCATCGAGGACATGGCGAGCGACGACATCTATTGCTTGGCCGAGCCCAGCGGGCTGGGGGCGCCTTATTTCCGGAGTGACCTGGGTGTCACCTTCTCGAAGCCGGTAGGGCATCTCCCGGCGCAGCGCATCGCGCTGCTATTGCAGGAAGGTGTCGTCTTCCGAGTGGCGCGCATCCTGGAGGATTTCCAGCGCGAGTTCGGCATAGAACGTGCCTATCTGTCGGGTGGACTGTCCTCTTTGCCGTGCCTGCAGCTGGGAATCGCCCAGTGTGTATCGCTACCCATATATCGCCTGCCCCAGGTCGAAGCCAGTCTGACAGGCGCGGGACGACTCGCGGCAGGTGCGCCCGTGGTTCATGCTGGCGGGGAGAAGATAGAGGCAAACCTGGCATTGGCGGGATTGCCTGTAAAATATGCGGGCTGGAAGGGCTGGCTGGACGGCTTGCTGAAGTAGACGAGGTCCAGTCGCTGCCAAGTCGCTGAATTTGGTTTGACAGGCGAATATGTCTCGCATAGAATGCGCGCCCTTCGCAGTCCCATATTATTTTAGATTTAGGAAATGCCATGAAAACATTTTCCGCAAAGCCGCACGAAGTTCAGCACGACTGGCTGCTGGTCGATGCCAGTAACCAGATCTTGGGGCGTTTGGCCAGCCAGATCGCAGCCCGTTTGCGCGGCAAGCACAAGGCCATCTACACGCCGCACGTTGATACCGGCGATTTCGTCGTGGTTGTCAACGCAGACAAGCTGCGCGTGACCGGTAACAAGGCAAAGGCCAAGATGTACTACCGTCACTCCACCTATCCGGGCGGTCTGTACGAAACCAATTTCATCAAGCTGCAACAGCGCCATCCTCAGCGCGTCTTGCAGAAGGCCGTGCGCGGCATGTTGCCGAAGGGTCCTCTGGGCTACGCGATGCTGAGCAAGCTCAAGGTCTACGGCGGTGCGACCCATCCGCACAGCGCGCAGCAACCGAAACCTATCGATCTGTTGAAGGCTTAATCATGAGCGTGACTTATAACTATGGTACTGGCCGTCGCAAGAGCGCGGTCGCACGTGTGTTCATCAAGCCCGGCAAGGGCGATATCGTCGTTAACGACAAGCCGGTGGACGTGTTCTTCTCCCGCGAGACTGGCCGTATGATCGTGCGCCAGCCGCTGGAACTGACCGACACCCTGGGCAAGTTCGACATCATGGTGAACGTGACCGGTGGCGGCGAATCCGGTCAAGCCGGTGCTGTCCGTCACGGCATCACCCGTGCACTGATCGACTATGACGCCAACCTCAAGCCCACTTTGAGCAAGGCAGGTCTGGTCACCCGCGATGCACGTGAAGTCGAGCGTAAGAAGGTCGGTCTGCGCAAGGCGCGTCGTCGCAAGCAATTCTCCAAGCGTTAATCGCTTGTGCAGGACAGGAAAGGCCGCCGAAGGGCGGCCTTTTCATTTATTATCCGCATGTCTTGTTTGAAGGATGAATCGTGTTGAAGGTCGGGATCGTAGGTGGGACGGGTTATACAGGGGTCGAGTTGCTGCGCCTGCTGGCGGCGCATCCGCAAGTCGAGCTGTCGGCGATCACTTCGCGCGCCGATGCGGGGACTCCGGTCAGTCAGATGTTCCCCAGCCTGCGCGGATACATCGACTTGGCCTTTACCCACCCGGATGAGGCCCATCTCGACCAGTGCGATGTGGTGTTCTTCGCCACCCCCAACGGCATCGCGATGCAGCAGACACGTGGCCTGCTGGAGGCGGGCGTACGTGTCATCGATCTTGCGGCGGACTTCCGTATCAAGGATATCGCCGAGTGGGAGAAATGGTACGGCATGACTCATGCCTGTCCCGATCTGGTGGCTGAGGCTGTGTATGGCCTGCCCGAGGTAAACAGGGAGAAGATCAGGCAGGCGCGGCTGGTCGCCAATCCGGGCTGCTATCCGACGGCTGTTCAGCTGGGCTTCATTCCTTTGCTCGAAGCGGGCTTGGTCGAAGAGGGCTCGCTGATCGCCGATGCGAAATCGGGCGTGTCCGGTGCCGGACGAAAAGCCGAGGTGCACACCCTGTTTGCCGAAGCGTCCGACAGTTTCAAGGCTTATGGCGTGGGTGGTCACCGCCATCTGCCGGAGATTAGGCAGGGGCTGACGAACGTCCTGGGAAAGCCGGTAGGGTTGACCTTCGTTCCCCATCTGACACCCATGATACGCGGCATCCACGCCACGCTGTACGCGCGCCTCAAGAAGGATGCTGATCTGCAGGCGCTGTTCGAGCAGCGCTACACCAACGAGGCGTTCGTGGACGTGCTACCCGCAGGCGGCATGCCTGAGACCCGCGCCGTACGCGGCTCCAATCTGTGCCGCATCGCGGTACATCGGCCGCAGGGCGGCGATACGGTCGTGGTGCTTTCGGTGATCGACAATCTGGTCAAAGGAGCTGCCGGGCAGGCACTGCAGAACATGAACATCATGTTCGACTTGCCGGAGTACACCGGATTGAACGCAGTCCCCTTGCTGCCCTGATCATTGCCATGCTGCGCAGTCTTCGCCGCAAGTTCAGCATCTCCGCACCGCGTTTGTCGGTCAGTCCGCATATCCCCTGGTATGTGCGCTGGGCGGTCGCGCTGCCCTTCCTGCTGGTGATGGGGTACGTGGTGTGGTGGTCTTATGATGCCGGCATGGAGTTGGCAGGCTTCCATCGAGGCGAGGCGGAAACGGAGATATCCGAGTTGCGCGACCGCGTGGCTTTTCTGGAGGCGGAAAATGCCAAGCAAGCCAACCAGTTGGCTGTGGACGAGCGTCAGGCGCAGATGCAGCAAGCCGCAGCCGACGAAGTGCAGGAACAGGTCAAAGCGCTGCATGACGAGAACGCCAAACTGAAGGAGGATCTCTCGTTCTTCCAGAATCTGCCGCTCACCGGTGGTCGCGACGCGGAGCTGTCTATTCACAACCTCAAGGTTGAGGTAGGCGGCTTACCTGGCGAATATCACTGTCGCATGCTGTTGGTGCAGGGTGTCCAACGTCGTGGAAGGGAGTTCGAGGGAGAGCTGCAGATTGTGGTCAACGGCGATCAGGACGGACAGAAAGTGGTGCTACAATTTCCGCAAAAGGAAGGGAATGGGCCTGCGACACATCGCTTGAACTTCAAGTATTACCAGCGCGTGGATAGGGTATTTCGGCTACCAGCCGAGACGCGCATCGACAGCGTGGAGATCAGGGTATACGAAAAAGGCATGCAGGAGCCCAAAGCCAAGCAGACGGTCTTGCTTTCATAGGGAGGAAATGGCTCGATGTTCAGTAAACACAGTAAACCGCAGAATCGCATTGACTCTCTGATAGGTCAGGGCACCAAGATCCAAGGGGATGTGCATTTCACCGGAGGGTTGCGGATAGACGGCGAGATAAGCGGCAACGTGATCGCCGACCCCTCCAAGGCCAGCACCCTGGTGCTGAGCGAGCACGCCAAAGTGGATGGCGAGATCAGCGTGACCCATCTCGTGGTGAATGGCGCTGTCACCGGACCGATCCTTGCGTCCGAATATCTGGAACTTCAAAGCAAGGCCAGGGTCACAGGCGACGTGAAGTACAAGACGCTGGAGATACAGCTGGGCGCCATCGTCGAAGGCAAGCTGGTGCACCTGAGCGAAGCGTCGGAAAAAGTGGTATCGCTCAAGCTGAGCGGTACCGACTCGAAGTAATCAAGGAGAAGAGCATGAATGCAGTAATCGAGAATCAAGACCCGCTGCTGTTTACGGATAGCGCGGCCAACAAGGTCAAGCAGCTGATCGAGGAAGAAGGCAATGCCGACCTCAAGTTGCGCGTGTTTGTCAGCGGTGGTGGCTGTGCTGGTTTCCAGTATGGTTTCACTTTTGACGAGGTGGTCAACGAAGATGACACCGTCATGAACAAGAACGGCGTGCAACTGCTGATCGATCCCATGAGCTTCCAGTACTTGGTCGGTGCTGAGATCGACTACACGGAAGGTCTGGAAGGTTCGCAGTTCGTCATCAAGAACCCGAACGCTACCACCACTTGCGGCTGCGGATCGTCGTTCTCGGCATAAAGCACTGAACTGGGATGAAGAAAGGGGCGCGTGATGCGCCCCTTTCTGTTTATGCGGGGTAGATTGCGCCCAGGACGCAGGGATGCCTGGCGCCAGTGACGGCGGGCAGGTTGCTCGGGCGCAAATGTAAAGTCTGTCTAGCTAGCCAAGCGAAGGCGACGGCCTCCATCCAGTCGGCCGCGATGCCCAATGCTTCAGTCTTGTCGATTCGGCATTGAGGCAAAGCGCGCTGCAGGTGTGAGAACAGCGTTTTGTTATGAGCGCCCCCGCCGCACAGATAGACTTCTTCTGCACCGACACAGAAACGTTTGATGGCGGCAGCGATGCTTTCGCCAGTCAGCGCCAACAGGGTCGCCTGGACGTCGGCGGGTGCCTCGCGCCCGGTCAGGTGTGCCTCCGCCCAGGCAAAGTTGAACAGATCACGCCCGGTGCTTTTGGGCGGAGCGGCGGCGAAGAACGACTCGGTCTGAAGTCGCTGCAGTAAGTCTGTCAAGACTTCACCGCTCGCAGCCCACGCGCCATCCCTGTCGAAGGCCTGGCCCTGATGTTTGAGGATCCACGCATCCATCAGCAGGTTACCCGGACCGCTGTCAAAGCCGGATGTTTCGCGACCCGGGGCCAGATTGGTCAAATTGGCTATGCCTCCGATGTTGACGATGACACGATGGACGTCTGGGTGCCTCAGCATCTGGTGATGGAAGGCGGGCACCAGCGGCGCACCTTGTCCACCCGCCGCGATGTCGCGGCTGCGAAAGTCGCCTACCACGTGGATATCGGTCAGCTCCGCCAATAGTGCCGCATTGTTGAGCTGTATGGTGTAGCCGTGTTCTGGGCGGTGACGTACGGTCTGGCCGTGGCAGCCGATTGCCTGAACCTGTTCTGGGGTGACGCCGGCCTTGGCCAACAACGCCTGCGTCGCAGAGGCATACTCCCGTGCCAGCTCGTTCGCCAAGACCTGTGCCCGGTGCAATTCGTCATGAGCTGGCTGGTGCAGCGCGAGCAGCGCATCCTTGAGCGGCTGCTGATAGGGCTGATAGTGGGTCGCGCACAGGCGGGGTTGACTCTGCGAGAAATCGACCAGCGCAACATCGACACCGTCCAGACTGGTGCCGGACATGATGCCGATGTAGAGGTCTGCGGCTGGCGTCAAGGCCTGTTCAGTCGAGTTTGGCGACGCGGGTGTTACGCAGTAGCGATAAACGGGTGTGCAGGTCGCGGGTCGCTTCCACGAATGCCATCTTCTGGACGTCGCTGATCGGTTTGCCGTCAGGCAGCGCCACCTTCAGCGGGTCACGCTGCACGCCGCTTATCTTGAACTCGTAGTGCAGGTGGGGGCCGCTGGCCAGGCCGGTCATGCCGACATAGCCGATGACCTCGCCCTGGCTGACCCGTTGTCCGTTATGGATGCCACCGGCGAAGCGCGACAGGTGGCCATATACGGTCTGGTAGCGGCCTTGGTGGCTCAGCATCACCACATTACCGTAACCCCCTTGCTTACCCACGAAACTCACGACCCCGTCGGAAGTCGCTTTGACCTTGGTTCCGATAGGGGCTGCATAGTCCACGCCCTTATGCGCGCGCCACTTGTTCAGCACGGGATGGAAACGCGATTTGCTGAAGCCGGAACTGACACGAGAGAACTCAATGGGGGAGCGCAGGAAGGCCTTGCGCATGCTCTTGCCATCCGGTGAGTAGTAATCGCCTGTGTAATTGGTGGTCTGGAAATAGACTGCACGGTAAGGCTGGCCGTGGTTGATGAACTCGGCGGCGAGGATGCGTCCGGTACGTGCAGCTTCGCCATTGATATAGGTCATCTCATAGATCACGCTGAACTTGTCGCCCTTGCGCAGGTCGCGGTGAAAGTCGATGTCGCCACCGAAGATCTCGGCTAGCTGATTGGCCGCCGGGTCGGGCAATCCCGCCTCGTCGGTCGCCGCGAACAAAGTGGTCTTGACCTCGCCGGTGCGCACAAAGCTCCGTTGTTCTACTTGGGCAGGCTTGATGTCCGTTTTGAAGCCGAAGTCGCTTTTGGCAACGATGACCTGGTTGGCATCGTTGTCGAGGTAGCGCAGGGCCAGCAGACTGCCGTCCGTGGCGGTCTCGGCCTGGACCTCCCGGCCTACGCCGAGCTGGCGGAACGAGGCGGTCGCCTTGTTCTCACGCAGATAGGTGCTTGCGGCCGCATCTTCTACGTTCAGGCGGCGCAGCAGTTCCGCAACGGTGTCGCCGCGCTGCACGCGGTCATTTCGCCAGAAAGTCGCGGTGCTGGGGGCGCTGGCCTCGGAAGGCAACGCGATGTCTTCGATCACGGTCTTCTGCGGGCCGGACAAGATGTCGGTCTGCGGCATGATGCCGAACGCGGTCACCACGCCCAGCAAGGGCAGGGTCGACAGGGTGACGAACCAGCGCAGCTTCAACTTGTGCGCGTCCAATAGAGAGTTTTGCTGTAACATCGCGCCTCCCAAGGCGGTAGAGCTAGTGAATTCCCGCCCAGTTTTGAGTCAGTTGCGGGGCGTTCGCGGAATCGGAAGTGCACTTTACCAGAAAGCCTTACCCCTTCAAAATCCGCTCAGCCGCTGGTCGGCAGCCGACCAGCGGTCTTTAGTATTCGAATAGCGCTATGAGCCATCAAGAAACCCTCAGTCAAATCAAACGCGGCAGCGATGAGCTGCTGATCGAGTCCGAATTGGTCAAGAAACTGGAGCAGGGGCGCCCGCTGCGCATCAAGGCGGGCTTCGATCCGACCGCACCAGACCTCCATCTCGGTCATACCGTGCTGCTCAACAAGATGCGCCAATTGCAGGATCTTGGGCACCACGCCCTGTTCCTGATCGGGGATTTCACCGGCATGATCGGCGACCCGACCGGCAAGAATGCGACCCGCCCGCCTTTGTCACGTGAGCAGGTGCTCGCAAATGCGCAGAGCTATCGCGACCAGGTGTTCAAGGTGCTGGATCCGGACAAGACCGAGATCGTGTTCAACTCGGCGTGGATGGACAAGTTCAGCGCGGTGGACCTCATCAAGCTGGCGGCCACTCACACTGTGGCGCAGATGCTGGAGCGCGACGATTTCGGCAAGCGCTATCGCGCTAGTCAGCCCATCGCTATCCACGAGTTCATCTACCCGCTGGTACAGGGCTATGACTCGGTCGCGCTCAAGGCCGACCTTGAATTGGGCGGTACCGACCAGAAGTTCAACCTGCTGATGGGACGCGAGCTGCAGCGCCATTACGGCCAGCCGGCGCAGTGCATACTCACTATGCCCTTGCTGGAAGGGCTGGACGGTGTCAACAAGATGTCCAAGTCGCTGGGCAACTACGTCGGCATCACCGATACGCCTGCCGACATGTTCGGCAAACTGATGTCGGTCTCGGACGAACTGATGTGGCGCTACCTTGAGCTGCTTTCCTTCGAAAGCCTAGTCACCATCGCCAGATGGAAGGAAGAAGTGGTTGGTGGACGCAACCCGCGCGACATCAAGGTGTTGCTGGCACAGGAGATCGTAGCCCGTTTCCACTCGAACCAGGCGGCCGTCGATGCGCTGGCCGAATTCGAGGCGCGCTTCCAGCGAGGCGTGCTGCCTGACGACATGCCAGAGATCGCGGTGCAGTCGACCAACGGCAACATCGCCATCGCCAACCTCCTCAAGCAGGCCAATCTGGTCGCCAGCACCTCCGAAGCGTTGCGCATGATAGAGCAGGGGGGGGTGAAGCTCGATGGCGACAAGGTCAGCGACAAGAGTCTGCAGATCAAGGCGGGTGCCGTCGTCGTGGCCCAGGTCGGCAAGCGCAAGTTCGGGCGAATCTCGGTGCAATAAATACCGGTTGTGAAGCAAGCATTTGTTTTGTAGAATCGCGCCCTCAATTTTTTGGTAAAAGGTAGTTTGTCCATGACAACCGTACGAGTTAAAGAGAATGAGCCATTCGAAGTGGCGATGCGCCGCTTCAAGCGTTCTGTGGAAAAGACCGGTCTGCTGACCGAACTGCGCGCCCGCGAGTTTTACGAGAAGCCCACTGCAGAACGCAAGCGCAAGCTGGCCGCTGCCGTGAAGCGCCATTACAAGCGCCTGCGCAGCCAGACTCTGCCCCCGAAGCTGTATTGATCTTTTACCCATGAACGACGCCGCAATCCACGGAGGTTGCGGCGTTTGTCATTTTTGCCATGAGCCTCAAACAACAGATCAATGACGACATGAAAGCCGCGATGCGCGCCAAGGAAACGGCGCGCCTCGGGGCCATCCGTTTGCTGATGGCTGCCATGAAGCAGCGTGAAGTGGACGAGCGCATCGAGCTGACGGATGCTGACGTCGTCGCCATCATCGAAAAGATGCTGAAGCAGCGCCGTGACTCCATCAGCCAGTATGAGGCTGCGGGTCGTCAGGAACTGGCGGACGTCGAGAAGTTCGAGATGTCCGTGCTGCAAGGCTACATGCCACAGCAGTTGAGTGAGGCGGAGATCATGGCTGCCATCGCCGAAGCGATCGCATCCAGCGGTGCTGCCGGTCCGCAGGACATGGGCAAAGTGATGGGCGTGGTCAAGCCCAAGCTGGCCGGCCGAGCCGACATGGGCAAGGTCTCCGGCCTGATCAAGGCGCAGCTGTCCAAGTAAAGCAACGCATGCCCGCGGCGCGGGTGTGCGGCGGTTCTTCAGTCTTCATGGTCAAAGCGAGGGCGGAGTGATTCCAAAAAGTTTCATTCAGGATCTGCTCAATCGCCTGGACATCGTTGATGTCATCGAGCGCTACCTGCCGCTCAAAAAGGCTGGCGCCAACTACGTCGCCTGCTGTCCCTTCCACACCGAGAAATCCCCGTCCTTCACGGTCAGCCAGAGCAAGCAGTTCTATCACTGTTTCGGTTGCGGCGCTCACGGCACGGCCATCGGCTTCGTCATGGAACACACGGGCATAGGTTTCGTCGAGGCGGTGGAGGAACTGGCCAAGAGCGTCGGCATGACCGTGCCGCGCGAGGCTTCCAACGTTCCGCAACATAAGGTCGCACCAGACCTTTACGACCTGATGCAGACCGCGACGCGCTATTACCGTGAACAGCTCAAGCAGTCCCAGCGCGCCATCGCCTACCTCAAAGGGCGGGGCCTATCGGGCGAAGTCGCCGCGCGTTTCGGCATCGGCTATGCGCCGGATGCCTGGCAGAACCTCGCCGCCGTGGCCAACTACCAGGACACCAGCCTGGTCGAGACAGGCTTGGTGATCGAGGGCGAAGGCGGCAAGCGATACGATCGCTTCCGCGACCGCATCATGTTTCCCATCGTCAACGTGCGCGGCCAGGTCATCGGCTTCGGCGGGCGTGTGCTGGACAAGGGCGAGCCCAAATACCTCAACTCCCCCGAAACGAAGTTGTTCGAGAAGGGGCACGAGCTTTACGGCCTGTTCCAGGCGCAGAAAGCCATACGCGGCCAGCAGCGCGTGATCGTGGTCGAGGGCTACATGGATGTAGTGGCGCTGGCGCAGCATGGCGTCGAATATGCCGTCGCTACGTTGGGCACCGCGACCACGCCCTTTCACGTGCAGAAGCTGCTGCGCCTGTGCGACCAGATCGTATTTTGCTTCGATGGCGACAAGGCGGGTCAGAAGGCCGCCTGGCGCGCGCTGGAGAACGCGCTGCCGCACCTGCAGGACGGCAAGCGCATCGGCTTCCTTTTCCTTCCGGAAGAGCACGATCCGGATACCTACATCCGCGAGTTCGGACGTGAGGCCTTCGAGCATGAACTGGAGAACTCCCTGCCGCTCTCGGGTTATCTGCTGCGCGAGCTGACTGCCCAGGTGGACCTCAACACGCAGGAGGGGCGCAGCACATTGCTGAAGCATGCACAGCCCTTGGTCACGGCCATCACAGCTCCGACCACGGCACTGCTGCTGCGCAAGGAAGTGGCAGCGCTGGCCGGCGTGACGCAGGCGGAACTGGAGGCCTTGTGGGCCATCAAACCGGTCGCAGCACCGCAGCACATTGAGCCGAGGAAGGCTGCGCCGAAGGCTAAACGCAGTGCCCCATCCGGGCTGCGCGTCCTCGTGCGCTGCCTCGTGATGCATCCCGAGCTGGCGCGCCGACTGCCGGGCGACTGGCAACACGAGGGGGCAGAGGGGGCTGCGATCGCCGCACTGGCCGACTGGCTGCATGAGTCGGCGGATGAGACCAGCACGGCGGCGATGATCCAGCATTTCCAGGGCACCATGCACGAAGCGGTGTTTGCCGCCGCGCAGGGGGAGGTGGTGCATTGGGGCGATGACTTCGATGTCGAATCCGAATTCACGGGCATCCTGCGCAAGATGCGGCGTGAAAGCATAGAGGCCGAGATGTCGGCCCTGCACGCAATGGGACTGCGCATGGGCGAAGCGGAACGGGTACGCCACGAGCAGCTGAAGGAAGAGCTCAGGCAATTGAAGGCGCAGGTAAGCTGAAAGCATGGGATGTGCGTTACCGCTGGCGCCCGGCCGGCCGGACCAAGCTAACCCTCGGAAAGGTTTTGGAAATCGGGTATAATCCGCGGCCTTTCGATGGCACCATCTTTTTCGTGTGCCAGGTATTTCGAGCAAGAATCAACTTCGGGAATCCAATATGGCGACTCCGCAACAAAAGAAACCGACCGTCACTGCCAAACAGAGCGCGACCAACGGCAAACAGCAGGCTGCCAATGGCAAGGCCGCCGCTGCCGCTGCCGGCACGGTGGACCAGGAAGTCGAAGAACGCCGCACGCGCCTGAAGGCGCTGATCCTGCTTGGCAAGGAGCGCGGCTACCTGACTTACGCGGAGATCAACGACCACTTGCCGGAGATGCTCGAAGTCGAGCAGGTCGAAGGCGTGGTGAGCATGATCAACGACATGGGCATCACGGTGTGCGACGTCGCCCCGGATACCGAAACCCTCGGCATGACCGAGACCGCACCGCCGGTGGCCGACGAGGACGCGGCTGCCGAAGCCGAAGCTGCCATTTCCACAGTGGATTCCGAGTTCGGTCGCACTACCGACCCCGTGCGTATGTACATGCGCGAGATGGGCGTTGTGAACCTGCTGACTCGCCAGGACGAGATCGAGATCGCCAAGCGCATCGAAGACGGCCTGAAGCACATGATTCAGGCCATCTCCGCCTGCCCCGCGACCATCGCCGAGATCCTCGTTCTGGCCGACAAGGTCGCCAAAGACGAATTGCGCATCGACGAGGTGATCGACGGTTTCGTCGACAGCGAAGACGAAGCGAAGATCGGTGAGGAAGAGGACGAAGAAGAGGCAGAATCCGAAGAGGAAGAGACGGAAGAGGAAGAAGAAGACGAGGAGGCTTCCGCAGCTGCGGCTGCCGCCAACCTGGCGCAACTGAAAACGGATGCGCTGGAACGTTTCGCGCTGATCGGTGACCTATTCGGCAAGCTGGGCAAGGCCTACGAAAAGCACGGCTACCGCAGCAAGCAGTACGACAAGCTGCAAGAGCAGATCTCCGATGAGCTGATGCAGTTCCGCTTCTCCGCCAAACAGGTGGACGCCCTGTGCGACACCATGCGCGGGCTGGTGGAAGAAGTGCGCGGCTGCGAACGCACCATCCAGGAGCTGTGCGTGACCAAGGCGCACATGCCGCGTCCGCACTTCATCAAGGTGTTCCCACCCAACGAAGGCAACCTGGACTGGGTGAAGCATGAGATCGCATCCCGCAAGCCGTATTCCGAGACGCTGTCCCGCCACGAGCCGGCCATCGTCGACCAGCAGAAGAAGATGATCGCCCTGCAACAACGCGTGGGCATCCCCATCCTCGATCTGAAAGAGATCAACAAGCAGATGACCAATGGCGAAGCCAAGGCGCGTCGCGCCAAGCGCGACATGATTGAGGCCAACCTGCGTCTGGTGATCTCCATCGCGAAGAAATACACCAACCGCGGTCTGCAATTCCTCGACCTGATCCAGGAAGGCAACATCGGCCTGATGAAGGCCGTGGACAAGTTCGAATACCGCCGCGGTTACAAGTTCTCGACCTACGCGACCTGGTGGATACGTCAGGCCATCACCCGCTCCATCGCGGACCAGGCACGCACCATCCGCATCCCGGTGCACATGATCGAGACCATCAACAAGATGAACCGCATTTCGCGCCAGATCCTGCAGGAGACCGGCATCGAGGCCGATGCCGCCACGCTGGCCGTCAAGATGGAGATGCCGGAAGACAAGATCCGCAAGATCCTCAAGATCGCCAAGGAGCCCATCTCCATGGAG
>JBBIIJ010000030.1:0-27974 GCA_037446535.1 Sideroxydans sp.
CGGCCGCCGGCGTGATGTGGCCGTTGTTCAATACCGGCGTCAGCATCGAGGTCGCCAACCGCAACATGGAGAAGGCGCAGGCGCTGGTCAAGGAGTTCGAAGGTCCCTGCTCGGTGCGCACGCGCCGCTACGAGGACCTGCCGGGCCGCAGCTATGACATCGTCATCAACGCGACTTCCACTGGGCTGCGCGACGAACTGCCGCCGCTGCCGGAAGGCTTGTTCAAACCGGGCGCGCTGGCCTACGACATGATGTACGGACGCGAGACGCCGTTCATGGCCTACGCCCGCCGGCAAGGTGCAGCGATGGTCGCCGATGGCCTGGGCATGCTGGTGGAACAGGCTGCGGTGGCCTTCGATCTGTGGCGCGGCGTGCGCCCGGATACCAGGGCCGTGCTGGAAGCGTTGCGCAAATGAAGAAGGTAAGAGGTCTCATCTGGCGCGTCCTGCTCGCGCTCTTCCTGCTGCTGGTGCTGTACCAGCTGTGGCTGTTCGCGCATGTCTGCTGGTGGATCAAGTTCAATCCCGCCACCAGCGCCTTCATGGAGGACCGGCTGGAGGTGATGCAGGACAAGAACCCCAAAGCCGAACTGCAGTACAAGTGGGTGCCCTACGCCAAGATCTCCAACAACCTCAAGCGTGCGCTCATCGCCTCCGAGGACGCGAAGTTCGTGGACCACGAAGGCTTCGACTGGGAAGGCATCCAGAAGGCATATGAGAAGAACCTGAAGAAGGGCAAGATCGTCGCCGGCGGTTCCACCATCAGCCAGCAGCTGGCCAAGAACCTCTTCCTCTCCACCAAGCGCACCCCCTGGCGCAAGGGCGAAGAGGTCATCATCACGCTCATGCTGGAGGCAGTGATGGATAAAGAGCGCATCTTCGAGATCTACCTGAACGTCATCGAATGGGGCAACGGCGTGTTCGGCGCAGAGGCCGCGGCCCGACACTACTTCGGCGTGAGCGCCGCACAGCTCTCGCCCGAGCAGGCGGCGCGCCTCGCCGCCATGGTCCCCAACCCGCGTTACTACGACAGGCACCGCCAGGCGCCCGGCATGTTGCGCAAGACCATCATCATCCTGGACCGCATGCCGGATGCGGAGATACCCTGAAGCGAGGGTGATCTGTCGAGAGGATCAGAGGGCTAGAGCAGACGGAAGGATTTCGTAGCGGACGACCTTAACATCCCGGATTCCATTTTATTTCATCCGGGCTACGCTTGCTGCCAGCCCGTCATTGATGAGACTACTAGCCACTCGACTAAGCCCGCTAGCGGGCAAGTCGCTGGTTATCCGGCGAAAGCCGGAATCCAGCCAGAACATCCACTCCGCGTAGCGGACAAACCCAACTGCCATCCCACTAGCGTGGGGGCTTTTTGCCAACTGGATTCCGGCTTTCGCCGGAATGACGCCGTTGGTCATGCGAGTTTGTTCCTACTTCTCCCCGCGCAGCATGATCTCCACGCGGCGGTTGGGCTGCAGGCAGCTCACCAGCGCGGTCTTGTCCAGCTTCTTGGAGCAGGTCACGATGGGCTTGGTCGAGCCTGCACCGTGCGTCTGTATCTTGTCGGCGGGAATGCCCTTGCCCACCAGGTACTGCTTGATGCGCTCGGCGCGGTGCAGCGCGAGCTCCTTGTTCTTGGCCTCGTTGCCGTCGCTGCGCAGGCGGTCGGTGTGGCCGGTCAGGTCCACCAGTTCGATGGCCGTCCAGTCCTTGATGTTCTCCGCCAGCTTGTCCAGGCTCGCTTCCGCGCCGTGGACCAGCTTGTCGCTGCCGAACACGAAGAGGGCGTCACCCGAGAGAGAGAACTTCTCGGTCTTGCGCGGTTCAGGCGTACGCGCGCAGTTGTCTATCTTGACCTGCGCCTCATAGATCAGGTTCTCCGCGCTGCGTGCATAGGATTCCGCGTGCGCCCAGCCCGATTCCATCTTCTCGTGGCCGGTCCACACCAGGTACACCTCGGCCTCGGCCAGTTGCGTCTGGCCGCAGGCGAACTTGGGCTGGCTCTTCAGGAGTGCGATCTTGTCCCACAGGTCGGTGCGCACCACCTCGCTGCCGGGCAAGGTCCTGGGCGTATCACGGCTGATGTCGGTCTTGTTCTTTTCCACGGCATCTATCAGCTCCGCTGCCTGCGCGGTGGCCGCGAGCACTGCACCAGTGGTGTCCTTCTGGTGGTATTCGCTCAGCGCGAGGTCCAGCCATGCGCGGGCCTTGGCGAGGTAGTAGTTGTCCGAACCGGTCTCGCCGAACGCCATCTTATCCGCCCGGCGCTGCAGTGCTTCTATGTTCTGCAGGTCCCTGGGCAGCAGCTCGTCAGCCTGCGCGGACGCGATGCCTCCCAAGAGGGCGGCGGTCAGTAGAGAGAGGGTCAGCTTGTTCATGGTGGATGCCTCGCTAAGTAATTACTTCACACAAACTCGGAAATTCAAATTGAAACTGGGGCTGGGCGCCGTGGGGTTGCCGACGAAGGTGCCCTTGGGGCTGATGCGTATGCTGCTCACCAGCGGGTCACAGCCGTCCGGACCCGGGACGGGCACGTAGCCCCACGCGGGCGTCGCGCCGCCGTAGAAATCAATGTCGTCGGCCACGTCCCCCAGCGCGGTGTAGGTGTAGCTCAGCGTGCTGCTCGTTGCCCCCTGGCTGAACAGTACCGGGCCCGAGCCCGCCACGCCGATGTCCTTCACGTACAGCGCGGTGTTGACGGGGACCGCATCGGTGATGGCCAGCGTGTTGTTGTCCACCGAGCCCGTGCCGGAGTTGGTGGCGACCAGGGTATAGCCGGCCAGCGCGCCCGGAATGAACTTCGGGTTGGTCGTGCCGTTCACCGGGTCGGAATACACCGTCACCGTCTTGAGGAACATCAACGAAGGCTGCGCATTGTTCACCGTGATCAGCGCCGCATTGTTGAGGTTGCCGTTGAATCCGATGCCGCCGCTGGTGTACTCATAGCGTGCGCTGTTGTAATAGCTCACCGCAGGCATGTTGGTCCCCACCGTCGCCTTGAAGGTGATGGTCGCCGTCGCGCCCGGTGCCAGCGCGAAGTTGCCGAAGTCCCACAGTACCTGCTGCTGGTTCATGTTGCTGGCGTAAGGCGGTACGGCGGGCGCTACCTGGGTGGTGATCGTGGGCGCAGCGAGGCCGCCGGTGTAGCTGGACGAGTTGGCCGCGTATGACAGCCGCCTGGTGGCATCCACCGCCGTGCCGCTGTAGGGCAGGAAGTCGTACACCTTGAGCGTCGTCGTGGCCGCGGTACCCGTGTTGGAGATGCTGATGGTGTAGGTGGCCATGCCCCCCGGCACCACGCTGGATGTGCTGGTGGTCTTGCTGATGCTCAGCACGGCGACGTTCTGCACGCTTACGGTCGAGGTGCTGGTCACGCCGACGCCCGGCAACGCGCATGTGTCGGCGGGCGCTGTGGTGACGATGGCGCAGTTGCTGACTGTGCCGCCGGCGAGCGCGTTGGTCTGCACGTCCATGTACAGCGTACCGCTGGCATTCGCAGGCAAGCTGACCGCCGTCATCGTCGCCACGGTATTGCCCGCCACCGCGGTGAGCGCCACATCAGGCCCACGCGGAGCACCCGCCGCCGCCGCGTTCACCGACAGCACAGGCGCACTTGGCCGCAGGTCCGGACCGCTGCCCACGTACAGGTTGCCGGCCGCTGTAGTGGACGCAGGCAGTGTGTCCTTGACGGTCACGGTCTGGGCCAGCGAGGACAGGTTGGCGTAGGACACCAGGTAGCGCAGCTTGGCGCTGGGCGGGACAGGCGCACCTGCCACATAGGGCTGGCAGGTCGTAAGCGTCGCGTCGTACACGCAGTCTATGGTCTTGCTCATCGTGAGCGTGTTGAACGGCACCAGCACGGGCGCCTGGCTGTTGGCCGACGCGCTGGCGAACGCACCGCCCGTGTAGTTTACGGTCACGTCGTTGTAGTAGGTCGCGCCGGGAGCCGCCGCACCCTTGGGTACCAGCGTGCCCACCGTGGCCGTGAAGGTCAGCGTGAGGGTCTGGCCTGCGGGGATGACGATGCCGCCGGTGAAGGTCCAGTTCACCACTTCCTTGTTCAGCGTGGCGGGTGCGGCAGGTGCGGTCACCACCGCAGTGTAGGCCGGCGCGATGGCCACGCCGTTCAGCGTGATGGCGCCGGTCGCCGCATAGGTGAAGCGCCAGGTCGCGCCCGCAGCGTTGGCCACGCCGGGCAGCGTGTCCGCAATGTTGTTCAGCGTGGCGGCGGCAGAACCGCCGTTGTTGACGGTGATGGTGTAGGACACGGTGCCGCCCTGCGCCACGGTGGACGAGGTGGCCGTAGTGACCGCCTTGCTCACCGTGAGGTTGCCGCCAGCGGCCTGCGCCGTGGCGGAGCTGCTCGCACCCACCGGGTCCTGCGTGCTCACCATCTTGGCCAGGTTGGTCACACCTGCACCGGCTGCAGCCGTGGTCTGCAGGTCGAAGGTGATGGTGCCCTTGGCGGCCGCCGCCAGCGTTCCTGCGGTCAGCAACGTCACCGTGCCGCCGCCCGCTGCGTTGGCAGGAGCCACCGCTGCCACGCCGTTCACCATCATGTTGCTGATAGCGTTCGCCGCCACCTGCGTCGGCAAGGTATCGGTGACGGTGATGCCGCTGCCTGCCGCAGCCGACAGGTTCTCATACACGATCTTGTAGCCCAGCTTGGCGTTCACCGGGATGGGCGTGCCGTCCACGTAGGAGCCGGGGGCGCAGGTCGGGGTAGGCGTTCCCTGATATATGCAGTCTATGGTCTTGGTGATCCGCGAGATGGCGGGCACGCTCACCGGCGCGAGATTGGGCACGAATTCGCTCGTGGTAGCACCGCCGGTGTAATTCACGCGTACGTCGTTGAGATAGGTCGTACCGGTCGGTATCGCGCCGAACTGCGCGACAAAAGTGATGACCATGGTCTGCCCGGGATTGATCGCTGTAGTTCCGGCAGCCGGGAAGGTCCAGGTCACTGCTTGCTTTGTGCCCGGGACTGCAGCAGCCGGCGCCGGATTGGTGTACTGACCTGCGGCAGGCGCGCCTGCCACCCCAGTCTGCGCCACGCCGTTGACCATTACGGAGGTGGTCGAAGTATAGGCGATGGTCCCCGTGCCTGCGGGTGCGACGGGCAGCGTATCCACCACGCTGGTGACGGGCGCCGGCGTCGTGCCGGTATTGGTCACTGTGATCGCATAAGTCACTGGGCTGTTGGGCGCGACGGACGCAGATGCCGGCGTGACGACCGCCTTGCTCACCGAGATGGTGTTATAGGGGATGGTAACGGGCGCGGCCGGTCCGCTGCTGGATGTGCCTGCGCCTGAAGTGATACTGGCGTTCGCGTTGGTATAGGTCTGGCCGCGCGAAACCGTGGCGCTGTACACCGCGGTGAAGGAGAGAGTCATGGTCTGCCCCGCATTCAGCGTGCGTTGCGCGGCCGTTCCGCCCAGCGTCCAGGTGTCGATCTGGCCGACGGTAGCGGTCGGGGCAGTCTGCGTTGGCCCGATCGGAGGCGCGGCGGCGGGCAACCCGTTGATGGTCACCGTGGTTGCGGCCAGGCAATTGGCCGCCGTCGTTCCGCCTGCGGCATTGCCGCACAGGATGGTGCGACCCGCCAGGTTGGGCAGCGGTTTGGGCAGGGTGTCGCTCACGCTGGTCAGGACCACAGGCGCTGCCGTGGGGTTGCTCACCGTGATGGTGTAAGGCACGGTGAACCCGCCCGCTGCCAGCGAGGTGAGCGCGCCGGCAGTCTTGCTGATGGTCAAGGCGGCGATGGTCGCCGTCGCAGGCGTGGCAGCCACGGCGGCCCCTCCGGCCGCCTGACGCTCTGCGCTCTGGATGGAGGCATTGTTGGTCACCGCCGTTCCCGCCGCCGCCGCCGGATTGACCTGCACATCCACATACAAAACCCCGGAGCTGCCGCCCGGCAATACGGCAGCCGTGAAATTGACCACCGTCGCCCCGGCGATGGGCGTCGGCGCAGCATCCGCACCGCGCGGACTGCCCGCCGCCGCCGGATTCACCGACAAGGCGGGCGTGCTGGGGCGGATGTCCGGGCCACTGGCGACATACAGGTTTCCCGCCGCCGTAACGGTGGCCGCCGGGGCAGGCAGCGTATCCGTCAAAGTAATGGTCTGCGGCGCGGCTTCCGGATTGGCGTAGCTCAGCTTGTAGCGCAGAAGGGCCCCGGGAGGAATGCTGCTGCCGGCCGTATAGGAACCTGGCGTGCACACCCCAGCGACAAACACGCAATCTATGTTCTTGGTCAATTGCAGAACGGGGATGGTCAGCGTCGCAGCCGCGGTCAGACCTGTGGTCTTGGACGTGACGGTGTTAGGCGCGACCGGCGCCACCACGCACGCAGTCGAACAATTGATGGTGGCCGTGTTGCTGTAGGCGGTGCCGTACACCATGACATTGGTCGCCGCGTTGGCGCCCACCGTGGCGGTGAAGGCCAGCACCAGCTGTCCGCCTGCGGGTACGGTCGTGCCAGCGGGGAAGGTCCAGGTGACGACCTCGTTGTTGACCGTGGCGGGCGTCGCAGGCGGCGTCACCGTGGCGCTTACCCCTGAAAGGGATGCGCCGTTCACCGTGACCGCGCCCGTCGCCACGTAGTTGAAGCGGCTCGCCACCTGGTTCGCTACAACGGCAGTCGCAGCACCCGGCAGCGTATCGACCAGCGTAGTGACGTTGGCAGCCGTGCTGCCGATATTGGATACGGTCACTGTGTAAGTCACCGTTTCACCCTTGCTGGGCGTGGAGGAATACACGCTCTTGCTGATGAGCAGGTTGGCCGCGGCGGAGGTCACGACGTTGGAAGGCGCGTAGGACGTGACACCCGCCGGTATCTCGGTGCTGACGGCCTTTGCGGTATTGGAAACCACTGTGCCCGCCGTAAGCGCAGGCAGCTGAACGTCGAACTCGATGATGCCAGCACCGCCACCCGCAATCACTGGAATCGTAGGATAGCTGAAGGTGGTGCCGCCCGCGCCGAAACCGCAGGCTACCGCTGCGGGACTGAGCGGCACGCCGATATTGGGATTGGCGCTGATCTGCGTGACGCTGGCGAACGGGATCGCCGTTGCGGTGTTGGGGAGCTGGTCGCAGATGGTCACATTGTGCTGCGTGCCGTTATTGGTATTGATGTAGGAAATGCGGTAACGCACCTTGGGACCTGGTCCAGGCGTGCCAGTAGTCGGCAAGTTGGCCCCGTTGTTCGGAACGCAGGTACCCGTGGCGTCGTACACACACACGACTTCCTTCAGGATGAACAGGGTGGAAATGTTGCTGGCCACGCTCATGACTGAATATGCCCAGGGATTATCCTTGCCCGTACCAGCGCCGTTGTCTGCGCTGGCGTCCCCGCCGAACACCTCGGAATTGTTGACGACGCCGCTGGCGGGGGGATCGCTCAACAACTGCATGCTGATCTTGACGTAGCTGTTCGAGCCGACGGTGAGCCGTCCTGCGGACCAGCGCACGGCATTGGTCGCGAGCGGCAAAGGGAATGAGACGCCCGCAGAGGTTGGCATGGCGGTTACGGTGGGGGTGCCTATCGCCAACGCCGGGCCAGTAGCATTCGAACCCACCATTGAGCCGGGGTAGCTGATGCGCTGCCATGGACCGATGCCCCCTGTGTAGTCGAGCTGATAGCCGGAGTCCGGGCCTGCGACGGGCGACCCGGCATTGAAGGGTGCAGGCCCCTTGCCGCTAGTGACTAGCGATGGGACACCGGCCGTCGGCGCAGGCAATGCCGCTACAGCAGCAGCCGTCGATCCGAAAGCGTTGGTCATCGCAGCATCCCAGTAGTTGTGCGTCGAAGCGGAACCCGCCGGGCCGCCCATCAGCGTGATCAGCCCTGCTCCGGCGGATGGCGTGACCGTGAAACCATTGCCCGTCGGCGCACGCCACTGGTGCACCCTGCCGTCCGTGCTGGGGTCGTAAAACACCGCCGTGCGGGGATCGGTCGAATAGAAAATGCCGGTATCCGCCACCAGTTCGGTCATCCTGCCCGCACAGTTAGCCAAGGTCTTAGCTGCGGCTGTACAGGCCGCCGTGGTATAGGGATCGCTGGTCCAGTTCGGATTGAACGCTGTTGCCGCCACACCGCGATTTCCCCAACCGTCTGGCATGGTTGCCGGCGCGGGCGGCGATACCTGGTAAAAACCGCCGTTGCCGTCGGGTTGCACGAACTGTGCGTTGGTCACCTGCACGTTGGCCGGTATGTAGTCGGTGATGTAGCCGCCCGCACCTATGGTCGCGCCGTTATTGACCGGTGTGAACTGGATGATGTAGCTCACCGTGTCGCCTGCGTGGAAACCCAGCGTCGCCCCGGGCACGCCGTTGGCCACGTCCTGCACGCGCTGCTTGATCAGCGCCACGGTCTCCGGCGCGAAGTACTTGGTGGTCTGCACCTGTCCCACGCTGTCGGCGCGCGCACCCGGCGCTGCGAACAACAGCGCAAGCGCAGCAGCGGTGACGGTTTGCCGATATCTGTGTGCAGTGCTCATGACTTCTTCCTTACTCTCCGCTCAAGGGGCGCGAACGCGCGTTGCCGTCGTTCAGCCCCAAGGTATCCTGGTCGAACTTCATGCGTAGCGTGATGTACGGTCCCTTCGCGCGATAGGCCGCGTTGGCGAAATCGCGGTCATCCATGCCGCGCAGGTTGTAGCCCGCGGCGACCCACATGTTCTCCATCAGCTTGTAGCCCAGCGAAGCGCCCAGGCCGTAGCTGCGCACGCCGGCGTTCATGGAGCGCAGCACGGAGCCGAACGCGCCCACGTCCCAGTTGGGGTTCAGGTCGTGGCGCACCTCTGCGCCTATCAGGTCGGTGTAGCCGGCGTAGTCGGTATTGTCGATGGTCTCCAGCACGTACTTCGCGCCGTACTGCAGCGAGACCTGGGTACGGCGGCTGGGCATCCAGTTGGCGTTGAAGTTGTTCACCAGCTTGTCGCCCTTGAGGTTGCTGCCGGTGGTGCGCGAGGTCTGGGTGATGTAGTCGGCGCGGTCCAGCCACACCCATTCGCTGTCGTGCGGGCGGTGCGCCATGGACAGGCGCAGGTCGCTGGTGCGGGTGTAGAGCAGCGGGCCGTCCATCTCGCGCATGCTGTAGCCCGCTGCCACGGAGCGCCCTTCTTCCAGGTTGCGCTGCATGCCGATCAGGAAGTTCTTCTGGTTGCCCAGGCTCGCGTTGCGCACTTCGACACGGGCGTTGCCGCTCCACAGCTTGTCGTTGTAGCCGCCGCCCACGGCGAAGGCGGTGAAGTCGCCGGTGTACCCGACTGCCGGCGACGTGGTGCCCGAAGGCAGCGGCGTGTTCAGGTTGAACTGGGGTGCGGTGTTGCGCAGCGTCTGGCTGCGGTCCACGCTGAAGTCGGTCTGCCAGTGCTCGGTGATCTGCCAGCGCTGCACCATGCCCATGTTGGCGTACAGGCGCTCCGCGTCGTTGGTGAAGTTGTCTGCCACGGAGGCGGACATCTCGGCACCCATCCAGGGTTGCGTGCGCAGGCCGACTCGGGTGGTGTTGGCCGAGATCTTCTCGCCGCGCGCGAACTCCTGTTCGGCGAAGGCCTTGGTCTGTTCGGTGAGCTTGTAGTCTGAGCCCAGGATCAAACGGTTCGGCATGGGCACGCTGCCTGCGGTGCCCGCGGCGAGTTCGCCCGTGGCACGCAGGGTGAGCTTGCGGTCCAGCGCGGCATAGGCCGCACCGGCCAGCAGCTGGTCGCTGTGGCTGTTGCCGTTGACGTTGCTGTCACGGGAAGTGCGCGCGCCGTAATAGGCGTTCAGCGCCTCGCTCACCTTCTCGTCCACGCGTGCTTCGATCACGGCGTTCTTCGCGCCGGTGGTGAGGTTGTCCTGCTGGTAGGCCTGGCCCTTCAGCTGGGTGGTGGCGTCCAGCTTCAGCCGGCCGTCGAAGCCCATCTTGCGTGTGGCGATCTCGGAGGCCGCCTGCTGGCCGAAACCGAAGCCGCCGGTCTGCTCGCGCAGATAGACCTTGCTGTCCCATGCCGCCTCGTGGTGGGTCACCTCGCCCAGCCAGGCGTTGCCGCTGCCGACCACGCCCGTGCGGTTGCGGTCGGTGGCGGCCAGTTCGGCGCGCACCTTGGTTTGCTCGCTCAGATAATAGGTGGCGTCGAATCCGGTCAGGTTGCCGGTCGCGCCCACCGTGCCTTCATGCACCGCGGTGGCCCCCACTTCGAGTTCCTTGAAAGGCTTGAAGCTGCCGCGTCCGCCGAAGGTCGCCTTGCTGTCCTTGGGATCGGCCGATTCGTATTCGGCCACGATGTAGGTCGGGTTGAAGCTGCCGTCGCGGCTCTGGATGGGCTCGCGGAAGTTCACCGTGCCGAAGGTGTAGTCGATGTCGTAATCCAGGTAGCGGGTCAGCAGCTGGGTGCTCACGATGTTCTGCGACTGGAAGCGGTCGCGCGTCTCAATGCGGATCTTGTCGGAGTTGATCACGATGTTGCCGCGCGACAGCTTGTACAGGCCCGAGGTGCCGTTGCCCTGTATCTCGTCCTTCACGTAGGCTTGGGAAGTGACGGTGGCGAAGGCGTTGTAGCCCAGCTGCTCGCCCTTGTATTCGCTCTTCACGCCGTTCACGGTGCGGCTGTAGCGCGACAGCTCGGTCACCGTGAGGCCGGTGTCGAAGTCGCCGAACATGGCGTAGAACTGCTTGCGCTCCAGCTTCAGGTACAGGCGGCTGGAAGAGGCGGCGTCGTGCTGGGCCTGGGTGGCGTCCGCATACAGCGTGTAGTACTGCGTGGGGTCGATGGCCTGCTTGAGCAGCTTGTTGCCGGTCTGCTTGGCGGTGTCGTAGGCCACGGTCAGCAGATAGTCGCCCTTGATGGAACCCTTGGCGTAGAAGGCCAGCTTGTTGCGGTCATACAGCAGGTTGTCCGCATCGGTGGCCTTGAGGTTCTGCATGTTGCCGGACAGTGTCTTGTAGCCCACCGTGCCTTCGCCGAAGCCGACCAATATCCAGTCGCGCTGTCCCGGTTCCAGCCAGGCGCGCAGCTGCTGGATGCGCGCATCGTTGAACTGGAAGGTGAGCACGGCCTCGCCCGACTGGGTGGTGGGCTCCAGCTCTATCATGGCGATGCCGTCGTTCTTCACTTCGAAGCGCGCCTTGCCGCCCACGGCACCCGCCAGCGGTTCGCGCTCTATGCCTTCGCGGCGATCCCACGAACGGTAGGGCTCGTTCAGCTGGAACTCGCCGTTGATGCCGCGGCGCACCGGCACGCCGTCCTTGTCGAGGAAGCGCACGGCGACGATGGATCGCGTCTTGCCGTCGGCGATTAGGCGCGACTGTAGCGGCAACAGTTCGACGTGGTCCGGGGTGGATGCGTAGTGGATGCTTCGCACCTCGCGGCTGATCTCCTTGCCCTCGGCATCGAGCACCGCCAATTCGAACTTGTTGTCGCCTTCATGCACGGGCACGCCGCTCCAGGTGCTCAGGGTCACGGTGCGGGCATCGTTGTTCTGCGCGCCATCGAACAGCAGCGCATTCACCGGCTCGTCGTTCACCGCCAGCGCAAGCTTGTATTTCGGGTCGTGCTTCACTGCCACCTTCACCACAGGCAGGTTGGGGTGGAAGCTGCTCTGCGGATGCAGCCATTCGGTGCCGGCCTCGGCCTTGCTCAGCCACAGCTCGTTGTAAGGCAGGCGCTCCACCAGGCGGGTTGGATCGTCGTCCATGGGCGTCTTCGCGGGACGGCTGTCGGCGGCCTCGACCAGCACGTTGGCGGAGCTGTCCGCACTGGTCGCCGCGTGGTTGAGCATGGCGATCTGCGCCAGGGGTGCGGTCTGCGCGGCACGGCCGGGCGGCGTGAAACGCACGGAGGACTGGATGAGCGCCTTGGGCCCGATGTTCTCCAGGCTGAACTGGAACTGGTCCTGCCACTTGGCAGGCTTGGACAGGCTGCGGAAGATCAGCGCGTTGCCCACCACGTCCGGATCGGCCACTCGCTCGCCGTTCAGCGTCGCGCTGCCGTTCACGTACAGCGCGTACTCGGGCAGCATGACGGTGGCGCTGTAGCCGGTCACTTCCGTGCTGCCTTCCACGCGCAACCCCACCACGGTGGCGTCGGACTCGGCGCGCGCGCTCAGGGTCTGGGTGAGGCGGCGCGCGAGCGAGGGCTTTTTGCGCACGTGGAAGTCGGCACGCCACAGGCTGCCACCCTGCACGTTGACGAACTGCGAATAGTTGCGGCCCGCAAAGCGGTCGTTGTCTTCGCAGCTCACCACTTCATAGTCCTTGGGCAGGGAATCGAGGTCCAGCTGCACCACGTGCGTGCCGGCGCGCAGGTTGTCGATGTGCCAGCGGCCTTCCTTGTCGGTCAGCACATAGGTGCCGTCCTGCATCACGATGCGCGCCTTGGCCAGGCCCTTGAAGTCGTTGTCCACCTTGTCATCACAGATGCTCTTCGCGTCGTTCGGGTTGGCGAATTCCTCGTTGTCCGGACGCGACACGTCGATCACGCGGCCGATCAGGATCGCCTTGTTGCGGAAGAGGTCCTCGCGCACCAGCACGCTCGCGCGGCCGGTGTTGGAGGAGACACCGCCCACGGCGGCAGCGGTGTTCTCGGCGGTGCCAGCACGTGCGCCAGCCGTCACTTCCAGCACGTAGCGCACGGTCGCCTTGCCGGAAGCAGCCAGGTTGAGCGTGAAGGTGAGCATGCTGCCGTCAGCCGAGATCTGCGGTTCGGCCGCAGCTGCGCCATCCAGCCTGACCGAGCCTTTCTGGTAGCGGAAGCCGACCGGCAGGCGGTCCGCCACCTGCACACCGGTCAGGGCGACCGCACTGTTGTTGCTGATGTTCAGGTTGTAGGGCACGTATTCGCCGGTAGCCACCACGGCCTTGTCCGCCGTCTTCTGGATGGTCAGGGTGTTGGCGCCGGAGTCCACAGGGATGTCCACCTTCAGTGCAGACCCCCACAGCGTGAACACACCGCCGTAAGAGGCGCCGGGTGTCAGGCCCGGATTGCCCAGGATCGCCGGTACATCCGCGGGCACGCCTATGGTCGCAGGGAGGTTGGCCGAGGCGACGGCCGAGGGGAACACGTGCCCCGCAGGCGGCACGACATCCAGGCGGTAGCTGCCTGCGGCGACTTGCGGGAAGCGGAAGCCGCCGGCGACCATGGTGGGGTCGCACACCGTGGTCGCACCGCTGGTAAGCGGCTGCGGCAGCACGGTGACCTGGTCGTCGCAGTACACGATGGCAGGCAGGCCGGTCGCGGTGTCGATCAGTGTGATGGTCGCCCCGTTGACCGGTGCCCCGGTCGCGGAGTCGAACACCACGCCGTACGGGTCGATCAAGCCGCTGGCGGAAGTGGCGATGTTCGCGCCGGTACCGCAGTCGGTATGGACGTAGATACCGGTGATGGTCTCTTCGTCTGGCGAGACGTCGATGTGGCCGTTGTTGGGGACGACGTTGGTTTCGATGGACTGGAACACGGTCGCGATTGCGCCCACGAACACGCCGGTGGAAGGGCCGGTCTCGGTGAGCTGCAGCACTTCCCGGTCCCCACTCCGATTGGTGGCCAGCGTCACCACGACGGTGTCGGCCACGGTCGCGTTGGTGTTGGCACCATAGCTGACCACGCGCACGAAGATGGGCTCGTTGCGCGAATACGTCGCGATGGTCTTCCCAGCCGCATCCTTGAGCGGAGCGAGCAGCAGGTTGGCAGGCAGCGCGGCAGGTGTAGCGGTACCGCTGAGCGTGGGCCCGGCCAGCGGAGTGTACGGGCCGGTCAACGCACCGTTCGCGGAATGCGCGCTGGGAGGAACCATCTCGACCCGCGCGCTGGCCGGAGCCTGCGCGGCACGGGCGGGCGGGATGTACTGCAGCAGCTCGACCTTCAATCCCACGTTGGTACACGCCGCGGTATTGACAGTGGAAGTACCCAGGGTGCTCAGGTTGGTCTGCGTCGTACCGCTGCCCACGGTGTAGGTCGCAGTGGCGGTGTTGGTGATGGGCGTGTTGGCCGGGGTGACTGCCCAGGCGCCTGCACTGAAGATGATAGCGGCCGCACACGCGGACGCCTTTTGCTGCACACGGGAAGTGCGCAGCAAAAGGCGGGCTGGCCTTGCGGCCAACCTGCCGAAGACATCCCCTGCCGCACGGCGCACCGTGCGGGTCAGGGATGGACTGCTTGTCAGACTGTCAAGCACTGACTATCTCTGCGCTTACTGCACGAACGCGTTGAAATAGACCGTGACGAAATCGCCTGCCTTCAACACCCCACCCGCCAGGGCAGCGGTTGCCGGGCTGGCCAGCGTACCGTAGTTGATGGTGACTGTCTGTGCGCCCACAGCACCTGCAACGGAGGCACCGGCGGTGACGGCTTGCGCTGCCAGACCGGGGGCTGCGTAGGTCGTGGCACCTGTACCTGCCACCGCGCCGAAGCCCGTGGCCGACAGGGAGCCTGTGCCAGCCGCGCAGTTCGCCCCGACACCCGCACCGCTGATCAACGTGGTATCAAAGGCCAGCGCTGCGTTGAGGGCATCCGTGACCGTGCTCAAGGTGGCGTTTGCCGCACCGGTGTTGGTGATGGTGATCGCGTACTGCACCGCCGCACCCGGGATGTTCTTGGGATTGGTTGCACCGTTGAACGGATCGCAGATCGGGGTCGCGATCTTGCTCACGCTGATGATGGCGGAAACCACCTTGTAGGCATCACGTGCGGAGTGTTTGCCGTCACGAGCGATCTCGTCAGAACCTGCAGCGTCGGCGAACACCACGTCCACGCCAGCGGTGTTTGCGGTCGCCGTCTGGACGGATGCTGGACCTTGCGTACCAACAACACCGCCGTCTGCCGTGGTTGCGGTCAAGCTGACCAGAGCGACGTCGTTGTTAACCTGCGCGACGGGGATGTCTGCGACCACAAACACGGTCTTCGTGCCGTTGGCTGCCAGCTCGTCAATGAAGGTGGCAGTGTCGGTGGCGGGCTCATACGTGCCGTTGTTGTTCACGTCCACGAACACCTTGACGTTGGTGGTGTCGAAGTTGTCTGTCAGCACGGGGGTGAACAGGGTCTGGCCAGCAACGATGTTCGCACCGGCCAGCGCATAGTCCTGCGTCGTATTGCCGTTGTTGGTCACGGTAAAGGTGGTCACCGTAGCCAGTTGTCCGGGCACGACAGTGGTGAACGTCGCGTTGCCTTCGGCGACCGTCACGTTGACCTTGTTGTCCACCGTGAACGTCACGGGTGCGGAGGTGATGTTGGTCTGGTTCACGCCACCCACCGCGTAGCTCAGTGTCGCGGAGTTGCTGATGGTGGTGCCGGATGCCGTGCCGGCAGCCAGCGCGCTCTGGGTAGCCAGGCCCAGCAGTGCCGCACCGGCCAGCAGTGCAGCCAATTTTGGTGGGCTGTTCTTGTTGGTTCGTTTCATTTCAAGTTCTCCTTAATTAAAAACACATCTACTAACTGCTTGAATCGATCTCACTACAAAGTTGCTGCTATTTCTTTCTGTTCATGGCGCACTCCTCTTCAGCGGGCCATGCCCAGAAATGGGTGAACGGACCCTGGGCGGATCCGTCATCGCTTCGGGCATGGTGTAGCGCCCGGGATAAGTCGAGACGAAGGGGTTCATGCCTGCCCCTTACTTGATGACCGCGTGGAAGCCGACCGCACTGGACTTGCCTGGCTGCAGTTGGCCTTTGTATATCCAACGGATGTTGGTGTATTCGCTGGGCAGCGCGGCACGCTGCCTGCCGTCAGTACCCTTGACCTGGACCTTGTCTGCGACGTCGAAGGTCTTGCCGCCGTCAGCCGAGAAGACGACGACGGCGTCCTTGCCGAACGCGCTGCCCGCCTTGTACGCAGTGTCATTAGGGATGGGGTTGTTGATGACGATGTCGCTCGCCGCCTGCCTGCCGACGTTCTCGAACGTGTTGGTATAGAACACCTCGGTGCCAGGGACCGCCTTCTCAGGGGTGGCACGCCTGAGGGTCTTCTTGCCGTCCGGACCGACCGTCGCGACTTCCACCTCGGCGACGCTCGTCACCTTGATGGCACCATCCGCCGCATAAGCAGCCAGCGAGAATCCGCTGAGCAAAGCAAGCAGTGTGGCGGTGAAGAGTGAACGGGAAATTTGCATAGCAGCCTCCTTCAATTGATCGTTGCCCTTAGGGTGATGACGATGTTCGCCGGGGCGGCAACATTCCCCAGCGAGACAGAAACGGTTTGTGTGGTACTGATGTATTGGGCGTTGTCGGCATCTGCCGCATCGGTCTTGGCAACGCCATCCACCATGATGCTGCCCGGCACATAGGTAACCTGGGCGGGCAGGGGATCGTTGATCACCAGGTTGTTGGCGGTGCCGGCACCCGACAGCGTGGCCAGGATCTGATAGGTCATCACCGCGCCCGGCATGAGCACAGCCGTGCCATTGGGATCGACCACGCTGGTGACGGTCTTGGTCATCGCGAAGCCCAGGCCGTTGCTGAGATAGCTGCCTGTAGCGCTCGCCTGGGCTCGGCCCCTGCCCACCACGGCAAATCCGCCGCCCTGTCCCGCGTTCGCCAGGCTGGTCCCGGGCGCCGCACCCGCAGCACCTGCTGTCAGGGATGCCGCCTGCAGCTGCACGTCCCCGCGCGAGTTGGGCACGACCACCGGCGTATCGCTGACGACATAGACGAATTGCCCGGCATCAGGCGTGAGCTTGGGGTCGTTCACTCCCGGCACGTAGATCGTGTCTGCATTCGGCCCGCTGGGCTGAAAGCCAGCCAGCAGGCCGTTCTCCAGGTACATGGAGCCGACGCTGCCGTTCAGCGGCGTGTAGTTCCCAGCGGGGAGCGGGGTCGGGCCGTTGATGCGTGTCAGGCCGAAGGCCTCCTGTCCGTTGCCGCTGTTGGTCAACAGGAAGGTCAGCACGCCGTTTGCCCCCGGCGAATTGACGATGACCGGCGTACCGTCCTGCCAGGTCAGCGTGGGCTGGATGACCTCGTCCACCCGGATCGTGGCGGCCACACTGGTGATGGGAGGCTGCGCTACGCCGCCCAGCCCGTAGCTCACGGTAGCCACGTTCGAGATGAGCGTGCCGGCGGCAGTGCCCACCGCCCCTGCCGATTGCGGGAACAGCAGCAAAAAGGCGGCCGCCCCGCAGATCATGCGGGTGTATCGCTCTAGTTTCTTGCCGGGGGAAACACTCATTTCGGGTTCATCTTCCAGCGGTGGGCGCGCTTGCGTTTGCGCCACGCCTGCATTCCTGCAGCCACTCCTCTCCTCGTTACATCTGCTCTTCTTAAAACATCAACATATCAGTCGATACTAATTTGCCAACACCGCAAGCACGCTTCATGCCATCGCATCCACACAAGCGTCGTTACTTCGTATAATCAATGCGTTAAGACACGCAAGACTCTGAAACCAGCATGCTCAGGAGCCCGCCGGGCGGTCCCGGCGCATTCGAATCTGAGAGCAAATCGTCACGGTTGTCGGAAAGGCGGCAGCTCGTCATTGACCGAAGATACCTGCAGGGTTAGCCCGCGCTCGCGCCGCGGCACGCAGAGGATCGGCTAAGGAAGACCTGAATAAACCCATATTCGTCATTCCGGCGAACGCCGGAACCCAGTGTTTCAATGAACTAGACACCGGCATCCGCCGGTGTGACGGCTTATCCAGCCGTTCCTTATCGAAAACCGACCTGCAGGCGGTTTTCGACGGCGCATCATATCAACGGGGTTTTAGGGAAAGCTGACAAATCCTGACAGGCGCCGGCGAACCCGGCGCCCCTCTAGCGCTGGGGCAGCACCAGGCGGAAGGTGTTGCCGTCGTAGGCCGAGACGACCTCGGCGCGCCCGCCATGCAGCCGCACGATCCAGTCGACCAGATAGAGGCCGAGACCGACACCGGGCACACCCTCGCTCTGACCACCACGGGTGAATTTGTCGAACATGCGCGACTGGAGTTCCGCCGGGATGGGTACTCCCTTGTTGTGCACTTCGATGGCCATCATGTGCGAACCAGTACGCCGGACGCGCAGCGTGATCTCGCTGCCGGGTGACGAGTACTTTTCGGCATTGCCGATCAGGTTGGAGACGGCGATCTTGATGAGTTGCCAGTCGGCATAGATGGTTGCATCGTCAGCACTGGGTTCGAACCGTATGTCCCTTCCGCACGACGCCACCTGCCCCAGGCGCAGCTCGTCGCAGAAGACGTTGAGATCGCCCTGTTTCCGCTCCAGCCCCTTGCTCTGCAGGCCGATGCGGTCCTCGTCCAGCACCTCGTCCATCAACTGCGCAAGCTGACGTACCGCGACCATGATCTTCTCGATGCGCGGCATCCATTCGGGCTTTTCGCTCGCCGCGAGCGCATTCAGCATCTGCGCGGTGTTGCCTATCACGGCGACCGGGCTGCGCACTTCGTGCGCCATCAGGGCGAGCAGGTTGACCTGTGCCCGCCTGCCCACCCTCTCCTGCTGAAGCGATATCTCCAGCATGCGCTTCGCGTCGAGCAGATCGCGTGTATGCCGGGCGACCGCTTCCTCCAGTGAGCTCTGGGTCTTCTGGATGGAATCCGTCATCGAGCTGAACCGCGAGGCCAGCCGACCGACCTCCCCGCTGCCGTGCTCGACCCCGGCGCGCACGAAATCCCCCTGTGCCACATGCTCGGCAGCATTGGTCAGCTTGGCCACCGGCCGGAGCACCAGCCGATGCACGGTGAACGCAAGCACGAGCAGCAACCCCAGCACACCAGCCCCAATGGCAAGCGCCATATCAAGGAAATCGCGCCGGGGGAGGAGCACACCCAGATCGAGCAGGGTCATGTCGTACCAACCCACCTCGGGCAATGCAGCCACGCCAGCCAGATAGCGTTTACCCTTGATCCGCACCAGGCCGGTGGCGACGGTCTGGCGACCTGCTTCGGCTTGGGCGATGGCCTCGCGCACCCAAGCCCTGTCAGCAGGTTCATCCAGCAGCAGGTCCACCGAGCGACGCTTGTCGGCGGACTTCGTGATGCTCGAGTAGTCTATGTACTGCACGTCGCGGTAGATCTGTATCGCCCCTTCCCGGTCCAGGAACAGGGTCGTGATGCCTGGCTGGTTGACGTCCGCCACGTCGCGGATGAAGCCGCTCAGGTCCAACCCCGTCCCTATCACCCCCAGCACCTTGCCACCGTCGCGCAGCAGCACGTTGATCCACACCTTGGTCACGCCCAGTTGGACCTCCGGATCCACGTTGATGTGGTAGTCCCGATCGCTCTTGATGGTGGCGTAGAACCACGCGTCACCCGGATTAGTCTCTCGCAGCGTATAGCGCAGCTCCTTCCCGGCATATTGCCTACCGGCATCGTTGTAGTAATAGTGCCCCGAACCCTTGAGCGCCAGGAAGAAGCTGCCGTCCTGAAAGCTCTTCCGGAACGCCTCCATCTCGGACAGTGCCGCGGCACGCAAGCGCGCATCGCTCTCGTTGGCGGCCCACCGCTTGATGACTACGCTGTCTGCCATGCGTTGAGCCAGGGCGACCTCGCGTATCAAGGGCTGCAAAGTACGTGCCTTGTCATACAGCACCTGCTTCTCGGCAAAGCGTACACCCAGGCGGTCCACTACTCTGGTGGTCACACTCGTGAACACCCCCCAGATGACCAGTACCAGTAAGAGCGAAGCAGCGCCCATGACCAGCAGGAAGCGGCCCTGCAAGTTCACGCGGCGCAGGAAAGCTTGCACACCGGCCGGTTGCGTGCGTAAATCGGACACAGCTACAGAACCTCATGATCGACAAGAAATGGCGCGCATTATCGTTGTAGAAGATGACCTTGCCCAGCAGGAAGAGATCCTCTCCTTCCTGATCTACGCCGGGCACGAGACAAAGGGAGCGGCGGACGGGGACGAGCTCGACCTCTGCCTGCAGCGATTCCAGCCGGAGATCGTCCTGCTCGATGTCAACCTCCCTGGAGAGAACGGCACCGAGCTGGCCGCCAGACTTCGCGATCGTTACGGGCTGAGTCTGGGCATCGTCATGGTCACCGCACGCAGCCAGTCCGCCGACCGGCTGAAATCCCGGCGCGCAGGTGCGGATGATTATCTGGTCAAGCCTGTCGATTTCGACGAGATGCTGGCGGTGATCGACAACCTGCTGCTTCGCCTTGAGTCCCCGACAGCACCCGCACGAGGCTGGAAGCTGTTGCTCGCCCGCTCCGAGCTGCAACCGCCAGAGGGGCCGGCCATACCGCTGAGCCACTGGGAGATGGTTCTGCTGAGGACGCTCGCCGGCGAGTCCCAGCATAAGGTGAGCCGCGACGCCTTGATACGCGCACTGGGCAAGGACCCCGCCGTCTATGATCCACGCGCCCTTGAGGCCAGCATCAGTCGCCTGCGCCGTAAACTGCCCAAGCTGGAGGACGGCCGCAATCCGCTGCAGGCCATGCGCGGATCCGGTTACCAGTTCATCCGGCCGCTGGTGCAGGTGAACTGAGCCCTCAGAGCTTCGCTTCGCCCAGCCCAGATTTCTCGCGCCGCTCGAAGAAGCGCAGCAGCAGATAGGTCAGCCACGCGACGACGCACAGCCCTACGGTGAACAGCGTATAGGCGACAGGCCAGGGGATACCCTGGGTCCAGGCCGAGAATTCCGACATGCCCCCTATGCCCGCCAGCACGTTGAGCGGCATGAACACCACGCTCAGCACCGTCAGGCGTTTGACGTTCTTGTTCTGGTTGTTGTTGATGAAGCCGACCGTGGCATCCATCAGGAAGTTGATCTTGTCGAAGATGAAGGCGGTATGCCCGTCCAGGGAATCGATGTCGCGCAGGATCTGCTGGGCGTCCTCGATCTGCTGCCGGCTGAGGAATTTGCCGCGCATGAGGAAGGACACCGCGCGGCGCGTGTCCAGCACGTTCCTGCGTATCAGACCGTTCAGGTCCTCTTCGTGGGCGATGGCCGTCAGCGTATCGTCCGCCTTCTCGCCTACCCTGTTGTTGTCGAGCACCTGCTTGCTCACCTCGCGCAGCCCCTGGTACACGTCCTCCAGCGCATCGGCCGAGTATTCGGCGTCGGCCGCATACAGGTCCAGCAGCACGTCCTTGGAGTCCAGCACGTAGTTCGGCTGCATCATGGCGCGCAGGCGCTGCAGGCGGAAGACAGGCAGCTCCACCGAGCGCAGCGAGATCAGCGTGTCCTGGTACAGGACGAACGCCACCGGCACGCTACGCGACACGTCCTCCTTGTCCAGCAGGAAGTCGGAACGCAGGTGCACCGCACCGTTGTCCTCGACATAGAAACGGGCACTCGATTCCAGGTCGTTCAGCTTGTTCGGGTCGGGCAGCTCCATGCCGAAGACGGCCCCCACCCAGATGCGCTCCTCAAAGGTGGGGTTGACCATGTCCACCCAGACCGGCCTGACCTCGATCAGATCCTCCCTCGTGCCTATCTCTATCTCGCGCAGGCGCCCCTCGTGCAGCTCGAAGGCCTTGATGCTGGACTTCTCGTTCTTGTATTCGCGCTTGCCCAGGGCCTGCAGGAGCGAGATCGGCACATCCTTGAGTATCAGCTCCTTGCGTTCGTCCTCGAACTGGTCCCAGACGAAGAGCTGGTCGTCTGGCGTGAGCTCCTCCAGGATCTCCGAGACTCCGGCAGGGGGAAGCTGGTTGAGCAGCTCCCGCAGCTTCGCCAGGTTCTGCTTGCGCACCAGCGACTCCACCAGGTCATGGCGCGGCATGTCCTGCTTGTGGACGAAGTCCTCGACTAGCCGGTGCTTTTTTATTAGATTTAGCACCGTCTGCTGGCTGGTCTGGTGTTCGGTGTTCATATCGCTAGGCATGAGGATGTGCCCCGTGAAAATGGCGGAAGTGACGCCGGAATTATAAGTTATCCTCCAGCCAGGACAGTCCGGATATCTACCGTTTTTTGCGCCGCCCAGGATAGCTTTCCATGAACAGACCAGATCACGACCACCACACCGAGTACACCGAGAACGTGCAGGAACACTTGCAGGAGGTGCAGCACCTGCTGGAGAAGCAGACGCTGGTGGAGACCGTGGTACGCCAGCAGGAGATGCCGCGGGACGAGCGGCACGAGCTGCTGGACAAGATGCTGCACAAGCGGCACCTGGCCGAGCTGCGCGAGAAGCTGGACGAACTGCACCCTGCGGACATCGCCTACATCCTGGAAGCCCTGCCCATAGAGCAGCGCCTCCTGGTATGGGACCTGGTGAAGGCGGACCGCGACGGCGAGATCCTGATCGAGGTCTCGGACGCGGTGCGCGAATCGCTCATCGCGGCCATGAGCCGCGAGGAACTGCGCGAAGCGGCGGAACGTCTGGACACCGACGAGATCGCCGACCTCGCCCCCGACCTGCCGCAGCACGTGATGCGCGACGTGTTCAAGGCGCTGTCCATAGACGAACGCGAGCAGCTGCGCGCGGCCATGTCCTATTCCGAGGATTCGGTCGGCGCGCTGATGGACTTCAACATGGTGCACGTGCGCGAGGACGTGACGCTGGAGGTGGTGTCGCGCTACCTGCGCCGCTTCGATGAGCTGCCCGACCATACCGACCAGGTGTTCGTGGTCGACCGCGACGACAAGTTCCTTGGCGTGCTGCCCATCAACCTCATCGTGGTCAACGAGCCCGAGGTCGAAGTGGGCAAGCTGATGCTGACCGAGACCATACGCCTGAACCCGGACGACAAGGCGGACCAGGCGGCGCAGGCCTTCGAGCGCTACGACCTCGTGTCCGCGCCAGTGGTGGACGAAGAGGGCAAGCTGGTGGGACGCGTGACGGTGAACGTGGTGCTGGATTTCATCCGCGCCCAGTCGGAAGCCGACCTGCTCAACCAGGCCGGCCTGCGCGAAGAAGAGGACATCTTCGCCTCGGTGTGGAAGTCCGCGCAGAACCGCTGGACATGGCTGGCGCTCAACCTGTGCACCGCCTTCTTCGCCTCGCGCGTGATTGGGGAGTTCGAGGGCACCATAGAGAAGTTCGTTGCGTTGGCGACGCTGATGCCCATCGTGGCCGGTATCGCGGGCAACTCGGCGAACCAGACCACCACCATCATCATCCGCTCGCTCGCGCTGGGACAGATCACGCAGGCCAACGCACGCCGGCTCATGGCGAAGGAGCTGGCGATCAGCGGCCTGAACGGCCTGGTGTGGGGCGGCATCGCCGGCCTCTTCGCCTACTTCCTCTACCACAGCGTGCCACTGGGCATCGTGATGACCAGCGCCATGCTGCTCAACCTGTCGGTGGGCGCGCTGGTCGGCATGGCCATCCCGCTCTTCATGCACAGGATGGGGCGCGACCCTGCCATAGGCTCCAGCGTGATGATCACCGCCATCACCGACAGCGGCGGCTTCTTCATCTTCCTGGGACTGGCGACGATCTTCCTGATCAGCTAGGCCGGCGCTGCCGCCAGCGCAGCAGCCCGTTCTCCACCAGCGAATATACGGCCGGCACCACCACCAGCGTGAGCAGGGTGGATGAGACCATGCCGCCTATCACTGCGACCGAAAGCGGGCCATTGGTCTCCGAGCCAGCCCCCAGGCCCAGGGCTGCAGGCAGCAGCGCGAGGATGATGGTGGCCGACGTCATGAGCACCGGCCGCAGACGGACCGGGCAGGCGTCGCGCAGCGCCTGATCTATGCCCATGCCCTGTTCGCGCCGCTGGTTGGTCAGGTCTATCAGCAGGATGGAGTTCTTCGCCACCAGCCCGATCAACAGCACCATCCCCACCATGGAGTAGATGTTGAGCGTGTGGCCCACCAGCCACAGCGCGGCAGCGCCGCCTATGATGGCCAGGGGCTGCGCCACCATGATGATGAAGGGCTGGATGAAGGAGTTGAACTGGCTCGCAAGCACCATGTATAGCAACACCAATGCCAGCGCAAAGGCGAACAGCATGTAATTCACCGTCTTACCGAACTCCTCGGCCGCCCCGATGAGCTTGACGCGGTAGCCCGCCGGCAGGAGCTCAGCGGCAACCTTCTTCAGTCTCACCGTCGCCTCGCCCAATGGGATGGCAGGAGATGCGAAGAAGGTCGCCGAGTATTGCAGGTCGTAGCGTCCGACCACGGCCGCACCCAGCTTCTGTTCGAAAGTGGCCACGTTGTCCAGCCTCACCGTGCCGTCCCGAGTGCGCAGGTAGATGCGACGCAGGTCCTCGGGCCGGGTGAAACTCCCCTCGCCTGCCTTGAGCCGGATGTAATAGCGCTCGCCATCGCCCGGCTCGTCGTTGTACTGGGCGACGTCCACACCGCCGCTCAGCATGTTCACCGCGGCGGCCACGTCCTGCGCCGACAGGCCGAGCGCGGCAGCCTTGTCGCGCTGCACCTTGATCGAGAGTTGCGGCAGCTCAAGCTGCAGGTCCAGGTCTATGCGTCCAAGCTCCGGTGCTTCCTCCGCGAGCTTGCGCAGCAGCTCACCGGACAGTCTTGCCACCTCCTGCAGGTTGGGTCCGGTCAGCACGAACTGCAGCGGCTCGCCCCGTTGTCCACCCACGACCGCCGCCTGGCTGGGGAACGCTCGGATGCCGGGTATCCTCGCCAGCTCCCCGTGCAGCTGGGCGATGAGCTGTTGCTGGCTCACGTCCCGTTCGTTGCGCGGCAGCATGCGCACGCTGGTGTAGCCCTGGTTCACCTGGCCCGCAGCATCGGAGCCTATCGCCGTGAAATAGGCGGCGACTTCCTTGTGCTGCGCCAGCACCCGCTCCACCTCCGCGAGCTTGGCGTTGGTGTAGCCTATGGTCGAGCCCAGTGGCGTCTTGCTGTACACGATGAAGCGCCCCTGGTCCTCGTCCGGCAAGAAGGCCTTGCCTATGCTGACGAAGAAATAGCTGCTGGACACCACGGTCAACGCCGTCAGCCCCACCACCTTCCAGCGGTGGGAGAGGGCTCCCTCCAGCAGCGCGCGATAGGATGCGTCCATCAAGCGGAACAGCCGCTCCAGCAGCAGGTAGAGCCGGCCTGGCCTCTTCTCCACCCTGAGATAGCGCGAGCACAGCATGGGGGTCAGCGTGAGCGAGACGAACAGGGACACCAGCACGCCTACCGTCACCACGACCGCGAACGACTTGAAGAACATGCCTATGATGCCGCTCATGAAGATCACCGGCGCGAAGATGGACACCAGTGCCAGCGAAGCGGCGATCACCGCGAACACCACCTCGTTGCTGCCGCTGATGGCCGCATCCACGGGATCGAGTTTACGGGGACTCCGGCCGTCTGCTCCGCTCACGTCAGCCTCCGCCGAAACATCCATCGCCATCTCCTGATGGCGGGAAGCGTTTTGGCTCCGGCCGTCCGCTACTGCGGACTTGACGTTCGCTTCGCTCACGTCAGCCTCCGCCGAAACATCCATCGCCATCTCCTGATGGCGATGGATGTTTTCCAGCACGACGATGGCGTCGTCTACCACCACGCCTATCAGCAGCAGCAGCGCCAGCATGGTCATGGCGTTCAGCGTGTAGCCCAGGAAGTAGATGGCAGCGATGGCGCCCAGCAGCGACACAGGGATGGCCAGGGCGATGATGAAGGTGGAGCGCACGCTGCGCAGGAACAGCCACACCACGACGGCCGCCAGCAGGGTACCCGCGAACAGGTGCTCGCGCAGGGCATCTATCATCTCGCGGATGAAGGTCGCGTCGTTGGACGCGACGCGTATGGTCATGCCGGAAGGTAGCGCCGGGATGATCTCCTCTTCCAGCCTGCGCAGCACCGCCTCGGTCATCGCCACCGTGTTCCCGTTGGACACCTTGACCACGCCTATGCCCACCGTGGGCTTGCCGTCGAAACGTGCCAGCTGGCGGTAGTCGGCAAGTCCATCCTCTATGCGTGCGATGTCGCGCAGGCGGATGACTGCGCCGTCGCGATAGGCCACCGTAAGCCGGCGCAACTCTTCCAGCGAGTGGAACTCCAGATCCAGTTTGAGCAGGTATTCGCCGTAGTTGCCAACCAGGAAACCACCGGGCAACTGCACGTGTTCGCGCGCGAAGGCGGCCATGAGGTCCTGCGCGGCCAGGCCGAGCGCAGCCATGCGCACCGGGTCGATGTAGACGCGTATGGTGCGGTCGCGACGTCCACCCAGCCTCACCTCGCCTACCCCGTCTATGGTCTCCAGCTTCTTCTTGATGATGTTGGCCGCATAGAGGTTGAGCTGCTGCTGGGTGCGGTCGCCCTGCAGAGCGAGCCATATCACCGGGCTGGCATTGGTGTCCAGCTTGGCGACCACCGGCACGTCGGCGTCCTTGTGCAAGCGCCGTATGGTCTGATTGACCTTGGCCTGCACCTCGTTGAAGGCCACGTTCACGTCCTTCTCCAGGCCGAAGGTGATGGCCACCACGGATACGCCGGGCGACGAGTACGACTGCACGTGCTCGATGCCCGGCACGCTGTTCACCGCCGCCTCGATCACGTTGGTGACGCTCATGTCCACGCTCTCCGGATTCGCCCCGCGCAGCGTGGTGGTCACGGTGATGATGGGGAATTCGATCATCGGGAACTGGTCGATGCCGACGCGCTGATACGCGATGAGGCCGGTCAGCATCATCACCGCGCTCAACATGAACGCGAGGACGTGACGTTTGATGGACAGCTCGGGCAGATTCATCGAATGCCCCTCAGGTCGGTTACCTATCGACGAAAGCTGGATGCGGGTTCGCGAGCGTCACTGACGCGCCGTCGCTGAGGAAGCCGGCCCCTTCGACCGCCACGGTCTCGCCCTCCCGCACCCCCTGCACGATCTCGACCCAGCCGTCCTGGCTAACGCCGGTCTGCACCAGGCGCTGCCGGGCCTTGCCGTCTACCACCACGTAGAGCACGGTACCGGCCGGGCGCAACACCACGCTCTGCTCAGGTACGCTCACCACATCCGCATGCTCTTCCAGCAACACGCTGCCGGTCACGGTGGCACCGGGCTTCCAGTCTCCAGGGTTGTCGAGCAGGATGTAGGCATAGAAGGCACGGTTCGCAGCATCGCTCATGGGCGTGATCTCGGCGATGCGGCCGGGCGATGTGAGGGATGAGCCGGCGCTGCTCAACTTCACCTTCATGCCCCGACTCACCTTTCCGGCCAGCGTCTCGGGGAAGGACAGCCGCGCACGCAGCTTGTGCAGCGACACGACCCGGAACAGCGGATCAGCCTGCCTGACGTACTGACCGACCACAGCGATCTGCTTCTCCACCCGGCCGTCCACCGGCGATACGATGCGGGTCTTGCCGACGTTGCGCTCAGCCAGCGCCAGTTGCGCGCGCGCCGCCGCCAACTGGTCCTGTGTCGCGGCCTGCTGGGTGACCGCGTCGTCCAGCGCAGCCTGAGAGATGAAGTTCTGTTCGCGCAGCTGCCTGAGCCGTGCCAGGTTGTGCGCCTGGTTCTCGCTCAGCGCCTCGACCCGTCGCACCTCGGCCTGGGCCGCCCGCCGGGTGAGCCCGGTATCTCCGCTGTCCAGCACCGCCAGCAGCCCGCCACGTTTCACCTCGCTGCCCGCCGCAGCGCGTACCTCGATCACGCGCCCGGCCACTTCGGCAGCGATGACCGGATCGGCAACACTTTCCAGCACCCCGACCGATTCTTCGAACATCGCCAGATTGCGCAAGGTGCTTTGCGCCGTTGTCACCGGGACAGCAGAAGTCTCCGGCCCACCTTCTTCCGGTTTCTTGTTGCAAGCCGTCAATGACGACAGACACAGGCACAGCACAGCAAGTTGTCTCTTGTCCATGTGATCACCTGAGATGGATAGGCGTTGCATCGCGACGCTCGCTCGTCGGGATTGTAATGGAAAAGGAAAGAGGGTTTGCCGAAGGACTCAACAAACTCGGGGGAGATCTGCGCCGGCCGGACGTATCGCGCCGCAGAAAGGGAAAGGGCGGACGCGAGATGCGTCCGCCCAGGCTCTGAGACGCTTAAGCGCCGAGGATGCCTTTGCCTGCAACCTTCTTGGCAGGCTTCTTCGCTGCCGGCTTCTTGGCAGCTGGCTTCTTCGCTGCGACCTTCTTCACCGCGGGCTTCTTGGCGACAGCCTTTTTCGCTGCCGGCTTCTTGGCAGCTAGCTTCTTCGCTG
>JBBIIJ010000031.1:0-27803 GCA_037446535.1 Sideroxydans sp.
TGATTGGAAGTCTGCACTAAACCGATTTACCATCCAGTTCGAGGATCGGATGGCGCAGCAGTAGAGAAACTCCGTTTACACAAAATTCCGGACACCCTCGCCGAGATAGCCTGGGTGGGCAGTCTCGATCTCACCGTAGGCAACATCGTCATCCTGCTTCCTTTCCAGCGCCTGCACCTGTGCCTCGGTCAGCACCTCACCGGTTTCGGCAACGTGGCGCTCCAGATTGGACAGGCGTTTCTTGAATGATTCGAGATTCTTCCGCAGCCAGACCGAGCGCACTCCGGATGGTGAGACGAAGATGCCGCGCTGGCGTAATTCATTGGAGACACGCACCTGACCGAAGGCCGGCTGCTCCAAAGCAAAGGCGGCAACGGCAGCTTCTGTTGCTTCCTCGACACGGTTCTTGATGTTGGGCTTGCGGCGATTGGCATCGATCAGGGCTTCCACGCCGCCTTCGTCTCTTGCGGCCTGGTAGCGATAGAAGGTATCGCGTGAAAAGCCCATCACCTTGCAGGCGCGGGATACGTTGCCGAGTTCGGCGGCCAGATTCAGCAATCCGACCTTGTGTTTGATGACGTTCTGTTGAACACTACTCATGGGGTTACTCCTGTGCGCTTGCGCGCTTTGGTTGATAAAGATTCGCACCTCTATCAAACCGGGTAACCCCACCCTTTGGCAAGGACTACTGTCAGATTAAGTCTGAACTACTACACATGAAAAAGCGCGAAGAACCTCGCGCTTTTTTTATGTTCCAGATTCGTTCTGAAAAGAGTTTTTCTACAGCGTCAACGTCTAACAGTTAAAGGTGCCAGGCTCGAAACACCCTCTGCCACAGCGCTTTTGCCTGCCATTCCTAATACGCACAGCGTTGCCACCACATATCCGATGACTTCGTTCATTTCACCCCCTTACTGAAGTTGTCCGTCTGGCCTGTGTCTTTTCTGCACAGCAAGTCTAGTCAAGGAAGGACTCGGGCGGGTGATAGTCCAGGCCGAACGCTTCGGCGACTTTCCTGTGCGTGATGTTGCCACCGATGATGTTGAGCCCGCTGAGCAGGGCGGGAGATTCCCTGAGCGCCTGCTTGTATCCCTTGTTGGCCAGCTTCATCACATAAGGCAGGGTGGCGTTGGTCAGCGCGAGGGTGGAGGTGATGGGCACGGCGCCGGGCATGTTGGCCACGCCGTAGTGCACCACGCCTTCCACGATGAAGGTGGGGTTCTCGTGCGTGGTGGGGTGCATGGTCGCTATGCATCCGCCCTGGTCTATGGAAACGTCCACCATCACCGCCCCGGCGCGCATCGACTTCAGGTCGTCACGGTGTATCAGCTTGGGCGTGACGGCTCCCGGGATCAGCACCGCACCGATCACAAGGTCGGCGGTGGCGATCTGCTCCAGCAGGTTGTGGCGGTTGGAGAACACGAGCTGGACGTTGGCGGGCATCACGTCGCTGAGGTAACGCAACCTTTCCAGGGAGACGTCGAGGATGACGACATGGGCGCCGAGTCCTGCTGCCATCTTGGCCGCATTCACGCCGACGACACCGGCGCCTATGATGACCACCTTGGCAGGCGGCACGCCGGGCACGCCGCCCAGCAGGATGCCGCGCCCTCCATTGAGCTCTTCCAGGTATTTGGCGCCTTCCTGCACCGCCATGCGCCCGGCCACTTCCGACATGGGAGTGAGCAGGGGCAGCTCGCGCGATTCCAGTTCGACCGTCTCGTACGCGATGCAGACTGCACCGGAAGCCATGTGTGCACGGGTCAGTTGCTCGCTCGCCGCGAAGTGGAAGTAGGTGAAGATGACCTGGCCGCGGCGGATCAGCTTCCATTCCTGTTTGATCGGTTCCTTCACCTTCACGATGAGGTCGGCGGCCGCCCAGACTTCTTCGGCGCTTTTTACGATCTTCGCACCGGCTTCGGCATATTGCGCGTCGGTGAAGCAGCTGCCCAGGCCGGCGCCGCTCTCCACGACGACCGCATGTCCCGCCGCGACCAGCGCCTCCGCCCCTGCGGGCACCAGCGAGATCCGGTTCTCGTTCGTCTTGATTTCTTTCGGTATCCCTATCTTCATGGCTACGCCCTTGTAGTGTGGAATCGGCAAGATCGATGGCAGCAAGGCCTGTGCTGAACAGTACATGAGTCGTCCCGATTTCGCCAGCCGGCAGCGCTCATGGATGAAGGTGCCGCTACAATGAGCGCATGAAGAGAAGAACACTGTCCGTCGTCGCACTGCTGCTCGCAATCATCGCTATGCCATCGAAAGCCGAAGACGGCGCATCGCTGTCAGCTGTCTTCGAGCAGGAAGTGGACCGCAAGCTGGCCCCGCCGCCGGAAGCGCAGGCGCGCTACGCGCAGCTGGCGGAAGGTGCGCTGGCCACGGCCGGGGTGCAGGTCACGACTTCCCAGTACATGCTGGTGCTGGACCGCAACCCGAACGTGCAGGCGGTCTTCCTGTACTGGCTGGACGCGAACGATGCGACCGCCCGTTTCCACTTCATCGGTGCCTCGCCCGCCTCGACCGGCAAGCCCGGCAGGTACGAGCATTTCATCACGCCCCAGGGCGTGTTCCCGCACAAGCTGGAGAACGGGGACTACCGCGCCCAGGGCACACGCAACAAACTGGGCATACGCGGCCTGGGGCGCAAGGGGATGCGCGTATACGAATTCGGGTGGGTGCAGGCCCAGCGAGGCTGGGGACGTGACGGATACAGCGAGATGCGGCTACTGCTGCACGCGACCGACCCTGACCGTCTGGAAAGCAGCCTAGGGCGGGCCACATCCAAGGGGTGCGTACGTATCCCCGCCACCCTGAACATGCTCATAGACCATTACGGGTTGCTCGATGCCGACTACGATCAGGCGCTGGCGGATGGGAAGACGTTCTGGGTGCTCAGGCCGGACCGCGTCCCCACACGATGGCCGGGGCGCTACCTGGTGATAGTCGACTCAGAAAGCACCGAGCGTCCCACGTGGTCACCTGAACCGCCCAGGGCGAAACCCAAGGTCGCTACAAAAGCCAAGGCGGCAGCGCAGCTGCCTGAGGTTCCCGAAAAGTCTCCCTAAGACGCATAGCCGATCTTCTGCAGCGCTTCGAATATCTTCTCTGACAATAGCCGGTGCCCGTTGGCATTGGGATGCAGCGGGTCGCCTTTCAGTTGCGGGTCAGAGAGAACATTGGGGATGGTGTCCTCGATCAGCGGAACTTGCTCCTGTTCGGCCACCTGCCTGTAGAACTCGGGTGCCGAAAGGTTCTGGAACACAGCACCGGCAATGCTGGGCTGTGGCGTGGCGAGCAGTATCGCTTTCGCTCCGTGCTCCCTGACGAGCACAAGTATCTTCTCCAGGTTGGCGACGGTCTCTTGCTGTGGCAGGCGGCGCAGCATGTCGTTGCCCCCCAGCGTCACCAGCACCAGCACAGGTTTGTGCTCCTCCAGCAGCGAGGGCAGTCGCTCAAGTGCACCGCCGCTGGTGTCGCCGCTCACGCCGCCGTTGACCACCGTCCAGCCGGTCTTGGCTGCCAGCAGGTTGGGCCATGCCTCTTCGCGCGTGACACCCGCGCCAAAGGTCAGGCTGTCGCCCAAGGCCAGCACCACACTGCCTGCGGGGATGGGTGCGGCCTTCTCTTTGCCACAGCCAGCGAGCAGGGTGATGGCTGCGAGCAGCGCGATGCAGAAGCGGACGAAGCTCATGCGGGATTCAGGACGGGGCATCCTGTCTTTCCTCGGATTGGCCGCGCATGACCTTCAACTGGAACAGCGTGTTGCGTTCCTCTTCCGACAGCGCCGACTCGATGTAGCGTATGGTCTCCTGGTAGCGCGGGATGACGTTGTACTTGAGCGCGTTGACGCGCTTCTGCGTCTTGCGCTGTTCGGTGAGCAGCCGCCACAGGGCAGTCTCGGCTTCGCCCAGCTGCGCGAGCAGCATGGCGATGTCGGTCATGCGCTGGCGCGCTTCGTCGAAACTGGCATCGGTCCACATCAGGCCCACCGGCTGGATGGGCGCGCTCTCGACGGTGACCGTGGGATATTCCACGCCTATGCTGCTGCGCGGCAGGATGTACACGGAGAGTGCGGGTTTTAGCCCAAGCACCGCCTGGCGCAGCTGCGTGCTGCCCATGCGCATGTGCGCGATGGACAGCCAGTGGTAGGCGCCTTGCAACGCGTCGTGCACGGTGAGCCGCAGCTCGCGGTAGCTCTTCAGCCTCTGGTGCACCAGGCGCGTGAGCAGCTCGCGCTTGCGTTCCAGCAGGTCGTGCCCGTGCTGCAATGAGGTCACCTGTCGGCGCAGCGAGAGCAGCGTGCTCTTGGTCGGGCGCACCTTGAGGCGGGTCTTCATTTCTCCTCCGCGCCTGCGCCTTGCCAGTGGTGGTACTTCGCGAGGTCAGCCACGCTCACGCGCGTGAGCGCCTGTGGCGGCAGGAGCGACAGCAGCTCCCACGCGAGGTTGAGCGTCTCCACGATGCTGCGCTCCTCGTCCTCGCGCTGGCCCACGAAGCGCTTCTCGAAGGCGTCGGCGAAGGCGAGATAGTTCTGGTCGGTCTCCGACAGATCCTCCGCGCCGATGATGGAGGCGAGGTTGCGCACCTCAATCGCTCGCGCATACGAGGCGTAGATCTGTCCCGCGACGCGGCCGTGGTCCTCGCGCGTGTGGTCCTTGCCTATGCCGTCCTTCATCAGGCGCGACAGCGAAGGCGGCACGTCCACCGGCGGATAGACGCCCTGGTTGTTGAGCGAGCGCGAGAGCACGAGCTGTCCCTCGGTGATGTAGCCGGTGAGGTCGGGGATGGGGTGAGTGATGTCGTCGGATGGCATGGAGACGACCGGCATCATGGTGATGGAGCCCGCCTTGCCGCGGATGCGGCCCGCGCGCTCGTAGATCTCGGCGAGGTCGGAATAGAGATAGCCGGGATAGCCCTTGCGTGCGGGCACGTCGCCCTTGGCGGTGGCCACCTCGCGCAGTGCTTCGGCGTAGTGCGTCATGTCGGTCATCACCACCAGCACGTGCAGGTCTAGGTCAAATGCTAGGTACTCCGCGGCGGTGAGCGCGGCGCGCGGCAGGATGAGGCGCTCGATGGCAGGCTCATCCGCCAGGTTGAGGAACATCACCACGTTGCGCAGCACGCCACTGCCGGAGAAGGTCTCCTGGAAGAAGCGCGCATCGGCATAGGACACGCCCATCGCGGCGAACACCACCGCGAACTGCGACTCCTCGCCCGGCAGCTTGGCCTGGCGCACGATCTGGGCGGCGAGCCGGTTGTGCGGCAGGCCGGAGCCGGAAAAGATCGGCAGCTTCTGGCCGCGCACCAGCGAGTCCAGTCCGTCCACCGAAGAGATGCCGGTCTGGATGAACTCGCGCGGGTAGGCGCGCGCGGCCGGGTTCACCGGTGCGCCGTTGATGTTGCGCTTCAGTTGCGAGAACAGCGGCGGCCGCCCGTCGCGCGGGTGGCCCAGTCCGTTGAACACACGACCCAGGATGTCCGGCGACAGCGCGATCTCGAACGGCTGGTCGAGGAAACGCACCCAGGTGCGCTCGAGGTCGAGGTTGTCCGTGCCTTCCAGAACCTGGATCAGCACCAGCTCGTCAGACGTGCGTATCACCTGCCCGTTGCGCCGCCGCCCACTGTGGTCGCGCACCACCACGCGGTCGCCCAGCGCCACGCCGGGCACACCGCGCATGTAGAGCAGGCCGCTGCGCGCGGCGGAGGCGAGGCGGTATTCTTTGTCGCTCATCGTGAGCCCTCTCCCTAACCCTCTCCCGCAAGCGGGAGAGGGGACTCGTTTGACGCTTCGTTCAGCAGTTCAGCGCATGGCTCCCCTCTCCCGGGAATTGAACATTGCTTTTCTCGTTCGCCTCCTCTCCCGCTTGCGGGAGAGGATTGAGGAGAGGGTGTTCTTAAGGGAGAGGGGTTGGGGGAGAGGGTAAAAGCGTTACGAATCTGCTCCAATACTCCCTCCAGGTTCTGCATCACGTCGTTATTCCAGAAGCGCAGCACCTTGTAACCTTGATCACGCAGCCATTCATCACGCTTTGTATCGTAGGCAACCTGCTCCGCGTGCTGCCCACCGTCTAGTTCGACGATGAGCCTTTGTTCCATGCACACAAAATCCACGATGTAACTGCCGATAGGTTTCTGCCGCTTGAACTTCAAATCTTCGAAACGATGTGCACGCAGGTGGTACCAGAGGCGTTGTTCGGCCAACGTCTGGTGAGTGCGCAAGGCTTTGGCGTTGCCTAAGGCGCCCCCTCTCCCTAACCCTCTCCCGCACGCGGGAGAGGGGACTGGTACAGCAGGAAACGTTTTGGTTTCGCTGTTCATCCCGTCGCCTTCCCGTGCTGCGCATATTCGTTGCGCAGGCGCTCGAACTCACCGTTGACCTTGGCGGCGAACTCGCCCAGCTCCTTCAGCTGGGTGTTCGCATACTGCCCCTTGAGGCGCTGCGCTTCTGCCAGCAGCGGCAGGCGCAGCAGCTCCTGCACCGGCACGCCGAATTCGAGCAGCCGTGCGCCTTGCTGGTAGATGGAGAGCATCTGGTCGAGCAGGGCGAACTGTTTCTGCGGCGAACAGTAGCTGTCCACAGCGTCGAGCGCACTCTGCTGCAGCACCCCTTCGCGGAACAGCGCCACGCCTTCCAGCGCCCAGCGCTGTTGCGGCGACAGGGCCTCGGGGCCGACCAGGTTGACGATGCGTGCGAGCTCCTCGGCTTGCGCCAGGATGCTGAGGGCCGCGGCGCGCTGCTCCGCCCAGCGCGGGTCGACCTGCTCTGCCCACCAGCTGCTGCAGCTCGCGACATAGCCGGAGAAGCTCTCCACCCAGTCCACCGCGGGGTAGTGGCGCGCGTCCGCGAGGTCTTTCGATAGCGCCCAGAAGGTCTGTACGATCTCCTTGGTGTGGCTGGTCACGGGTTCCGAGAAGTCGCCGCCGGGCGGCGAAACAGCGCCGATCAGAGTGATGGAGCCGTTGCCGCCGGCGAGCGTCTCGACGCGTCCCGCCCGCTCATAGAATGCGGCGAGGCGGGATGCGAGGTAGGCAGGATAGCCTTCCTCCACCGGCATCTGCCCCAGGCGGCCAGCGACCTCGCGCAGCGCCTCGGCCCAGCGGCTGGTGGAGTCGGCCACCATCACCACGTCGTAGCCCTGGTCACGGTAATACTCGGCGAGCGTGACCCCGACATAGATCGAGACCTCGCGCGCCACCACCGGCATGTTGGAGGTGTTGGCCACCAGCAGCGTGCGCTCCATCAGCGAGCGGCCGGTGTTGGGGTCGATGAGCTTGGGGAAGCTCTCCAGGATGTCCACCAGCTCGTTGCCGCGCTCGCCGCAGCCGACGTAGATCACGATGTCGGCGTTCGACCAGCGCGCGATCTGCTGCTGCACCACGGTCTTGCCCGCGCCGAAGGGGCCGGGCACGGCGGCGCGTCCGCCCTTCACCAGCGGGAAGAAGGTGTCGAGGATGCGCTGCCCGGTGAGCAGCGGGGCGACGGCGTTGTCTCTGTTTCGATAGGGACGAGGGCTGCGCACCGGCCAGCGGTGGAAGAGCTGCAGCTCGCGCACTTGGCCGTCGTTCTGCTTCACGCGAGCCACCACGGCTTCCACCGTGACGTCGCTCGCGGTAATGAGCTCCAGCAACTGGCCGTCCATGCCAGGCGGTACCAGGATGCGGTGCGCGATGGAGGTCGTCTCCTGCACGCTGCCCAGGATGGCGCCGGCTTCGATGCGTGTGCCGGTTTTTAGCTCAGGGTTGGGTTCGAAGTGCCACAGTTTGCTGCGGTCCAGCGGTGGCACGCGCACGCCGCGCGGCACATAGTCACCGTGCTGCTTGGCGTGTTCCAGCAACGGGCGCTGTACGCCGTCGAAGATGCTGCCCATCAGACCGGGCCCGAGCTCCACCGACAGCGGGTAGCCCAGTGCCGTCACCGGCTCACCGGGGCGCAGCGATTCGGTGGGCTCGTACACCTGCACCAGCGCGCGTGCACCGTGGCGCGCGATGACTTCGCCGGTGAGGTCGAGCTTGCCGATGCGCACCTGTTCGCCGGTGCGCACGTCGGCCAGTTCCACCGTCACCAGCGGTCCGTTGACCTCGACGACCTTACCCATTGCCCGTCGCTCCGGCTTGAGGCATCAGCCATTCGGCGATGGCGCCCTGCAAGGTCTCGTCCAGTCTCTCCATGCGTCCCTCGAAAGTGTTGTCGCAACGGATGGTGCGGTCCGCGCTCTCCACCAGCACGCCGCCTATGCTGTCCAGCGGTTCGGGCGAGAGCGTCAGTCTCTTGCCGGGGGCGGCCTCGCGCGCATGGCGCTCCCAGTCCTGCTGCATGCGCTGCAGGTCGCGCGGGTTGAAGCGCGCGACGAGCTCGTCGCGCTCTATGGCTTGTGCCGCTTCACGCAAGTAGTCGCGCAGCAGCGGCAGATAGCGCGCGTCGTCCTCGGTGAGCGAAGACAGGCGGATGCGCAACTTGGCCAGCGCGGCATCGGCCAGCTCCCAGCGCAGGCGGTCGAGCTCCGCGCGCTGCTCCAGCTCCGCCGCCTGCACCTGCTGCTGGTAGGCGCGCTCGGCGCGCGCCTTGGCGGCCAGCACCTCGCGTTCCTCCTCGATGCGCAGGCGCTGGCGCGTGTCGGCGAGGATGCGTTCGCGTGCAGAGTGTCCGCCCGCGATGTGCTCGTCGGCCATCTTCTGCGCGCGCGCCGAGAGCGCGGCCTCCAGCCCGGCGATGTCGGTCGCGTCCGTCATTCCTGGGTCTCCAGCGCCGCGGGGCCGAGCAGGCGCTGCACCAGGCTCTCCACGCGCGAGTGGTAGCCGGCCGACAGATGGAGCTCCGGTATCTCGGTGATGACGATGCGGCCGCCCTCGCTCTGCGCGCGCAGCAGGTAGCGGCCGGGGTCCTTCGCCAGGTCCTGCTCGATGACCACCAGGGCCGCGGTCTGGTTGCGCAGCAGTTCCTGCATCAGCTTCTCCACGTCCTCAGGCGTAGGATCGGCATGGGTCTCGAAGCCGATCAGCGCAAAACCCTCCATCAGCGCGGCGCTGCCCAGCGCGATCATGCGCGCGGGGGCGAGGGTGCTGGCTCCGTTCATGCGATCTTGCCCAGCAGCAGGATAGTGACCACCAAGCCGTAGATCGCGATCCCTTCCGCGAGGCCCAGGTAGATCAGCGTGCGGCCGAACATCTCCGGCTTCTCGGCGATGATGGCGAGCGAGGCGGCGCCCACCGGCCCCACGGCGAAGCCCGCACCCACCGCTGCCAGGCCGGTAGGTATGCCCGCACCGATCAGCGCGAGGCCCAGCCCTGTGGAAATCTCGCCGCTGCCCGTTGCTGCCTGCTGTGCCATGGCGTTGTCTATCCCCAGCACCAGCGCTGCGATGCTCGCTCCGGCAATCACCACGAGGTTGGTACCCAGCGTGCCCTTCCACCAGCGCTGCGCGCGCGCGCCGTCACGGATGGGGTGGAACTCCAGGTAGGCACCCAGGCCCAGCGTGAGCAGCAGGTTCAGGGTGACGATAGCGATGAGCCAGTTCATGGTTGGTCCTTTCCTGTAATCACTTCAGCAATTTTTTGAGAGGCAGGTTGATAGCGGGTTTCCTTAAAGCGAAGCCCCTGAATAAGCCCAGATTCGTCATTCCGGCGAAAGCCGGAATCCAGTGTTCTCAATAAACTGGACACCGGCGTTCGCCGGTGTGACGACTTATTTAGCAGTTTCATCTTTATCCCATTCGTGCGGGTCCCGACTGAACTCTTCTTTCTCTAGACGTCGCAGCTCACCAAAACTGTCGGACTTTTCTTTAATTTCGTTCCAGGCTCGCCGGAAGGCGGGGAGTGCGAGATTTGTCTTGATGCCATCACGCCAGTTTTCCCATACATCTTTCCCGATGCGATTCCGGAATCGGAGGTATACCTGCTCGTTGGATAGGTCGATGTAATGAAAGATGTCATCGAAAGACTTGGCGTATTCCTTCTGGGAAAGGCCTTCCCCCAGAAGAGCTTTCGTTGGAATGCGGTTTGCGAGGTCACGATATTCTTTCGCAAGCGAATCTTCGAATTGAAGCTGGGAAATCTCGCGGCCGGTCCGCAATTGTTCACGGGCAAACCAGACCGCCACGGCCGCTACGCATGTCGCGACAGCTGAAACGACAGATGCAATGGTAGTGATCAAGTCAGATGTCTCAAGCATGGCCGGATTTCACATTCTTCTGGATTCACCTGGCCGTCTCATCAGCCTGGATGATTCCGAAACGAAGATCGCCCGGTTCGGAACAAGTGGCATACCAGCCGATGCCGGGGATAGGCATCTTGGGTTCGATGATGTGTCCGCCGTTCGCCAGCACCTGGGCCATCACCTCATCCAGGTCTTCGACCGGCACTGTGACCTGGGTCAGCGGATTCCCGCCGCTGATCGGGGCGTCCTTGACTGCGCCTATCCCGCCGTCGATGCCGGGCTCGCCTTCCGGGCCTGCCTGGATACGGTAGTACTCGTAAGGCATCGGGAACTTCTCGAAACGCCAGCCAAGGACGTTCTGGAAGAACTCCCTGGCCCGTCCCACATCATGCACGGTAAGGTCGAAATAAGTAGGTTTCATGTCCGCCCCCTTGCCGATCGTCCGTTGTTCTCACTTCATCTGCAGCACCACCTGCTTCCTGAACGCGATGATCTTCGCCTTGATCTTTGCCTCGTTGTCGTTGCCTATCCTCATCATGATCTTCTGGCCCGCTGAGCACGCTTCGAGTTCAGGAACCGCGTACTCATAGAGCACGTGCGGCTGGACGAGACTGATGGGTCCCGGGAGGTCTGGTGCGTTCAGCAGGTCGTCGAGCGTCTCCAGCAAGCGATCGTTGAAGCTCTGTCCCGGGTAGCCCAGGTCTTCGTATGCCCTCTGGAACAAGGGGTAGAGGCGGACGTAGACGGCAGCAAGCTTCTTCACATCGATCGCGTCGGCTATCTTCATGTAGGGCGCATAACGTTCGGCGTTCCGCGGGCTGATGGTCAGGTTATCCTCGTCGCCTTCGGTGATGAACAACCCCTTCACATATTCCATGGGCATCACCTTGACCGGCGCGCGCTCCCTCGGCAGGTTGTCCACGGTGGCGACGATGTTGTGGATGATCCGCTTGGTGTGGAAGTACTCCATCAACGATTTGTTGTTGACCAAGCCGGCGATGATATCCAGCATGAACTTGTCGCTCTCGGAAAGTTCAGGCAGGGCCGGTTTCTTCTGCACGGGCGCAGCGGGCTGCACTTCAGGAGCCGGCGCCGGAGTCGGTGCAGGTGCCGGAGTCGGCGCCGGTGCGGGAGCTGGGGGAGGAGGCGGAGGGGCGACAACCGGCTTGACCGGTGCCGGCACGGGTTGCGGCTCCGGTGCGCTTTGCTCCCAGTAGAAATACGCTGCGGCACCGGCGCCGAGGATGATTACGACAGCGATCAATACGTTCTTGTTCATGGCTTGCCTCCTGTCATCGATACTCAGATCTTGATTGCCAACTCCCTTTTTCCACCCAGCGTCAGCGGCCGGAATGCCCGCCCGTCGCCCCCGAAGAAGCGCGAGAAGCCTTCGTAGTATTCCAGACGCAAGGTCTGGATGGCGACGATCGCGCCTTCCAGCACGAGGATGAATGCATTGCCCAGCACCACGGTGAGCCAGTAGCCGGTCGTGTGTAGCATGTTCGCCACGGTGAAGATGGCGACGGACAGCGCCACGTGGTTGAGGCTGAACGCAGCAAGACGCAGGAAGGACAGGGTGTTCGAGACATAGGCCATGACCGACTCGAAGCCTTCCATGAACGCGATGAGCACGCGCTCGCCCAACACCGCATCGCGGTTGTGCTGCCATGAATAGCTCAATATCGCGGCCAGCGCGGCGACGATCGCCAGCAGCGGCAGCACGCCGATTTCGCCAGTGCCGGCATAACGCCAGGCGGCGGCGAGCAGGCCCAGGTAGAGCAGCAGGCCTGCCGCGCCGGGGCTGCACAACAGCGCCTCGCGCAGGCGGCCTTCGGCGATGCGGTTGCGTATGGTCAATGCGGTGGCGAGCAGGATGAAGGCGACGCCCCACGCGAGCGCCACGCTCAGCATGCGCATGGGGTCGGACAGCGGCGATATCCACAGCGCGTCGAACACATGCTCGAAGCCGAACACACTGCCGTAGAGCAGGCCGAAGAACATGGAGCTCACGCCGACGGCGATGCCCAGCACCGTGTAGTGGCCCAGGCGGCGCCGCAGCAGGGCTGAGGCCACGGCGATGGTCGCACCGTGGCCCACGTCGCCGAACATCATGCCGAACATCAGCACGAAAGAGACGGCGAACAGCAGGGTGGGGTCGATCTCGCCGTAGCGGGGCACGCCGTAGTTCAGCACCAGGCGGGCAAAGGGCTGCAGCCAGCGGTGGTGGCGGATGGCGGAAGGGACTTGCATGCGCTCCTCGGCCCGGGGTTCGCGCACGCGCAGCGCGTAACGCTCTCCCAGGGTCTGTGCCAGCAGCTGTCTGAGCTGGGGCAGGCGTTCCACAGGCACCCAGCCGCTCATGGTGGCGAGGCTGCCGCGCCCCAGCATCAGGGCAGCGAGCTCGGCGTAGGGCGCGGCGCGCGCGAGCAGATGCGCAGCGTCCAGCAGGTGCTCGCGCAGCTGCCCCTGAGCCGGTTCGGCGCGACGTTGTGCGTCCTCCTGTGCCATCTGTTCACCCAGGTTCGCGAGGCGTTCGCTCAGGTTGTGGCGCACCTCGTCCGGACGGCCGCGGAACTCGGCGGGGACGTCCAGCGTCCGCCAGTTCGCGGCCTGCAGCACGCGCTCGATGTCCTGCGCCTGTCCTGCGGTGCCGGCGATGATGAGGTGCACCTGTTCCTCGCTGCTGAAGAAGAGGATGGCGACGTAGCCGGCGAGGCTCAACGCCTCCTCGAAGCGCTGCAGGTTGGCGCGCGGCAGCATGCCCACCCGCACGTCGAGCAGCGCGCTCTTCTTCTGCAGGAGCGCGAGGTCCACGCTGATGTCCATGAACTGGTCTAGCGCGGCCAGCAGTTGCGCGGTACGGCGATGCTCCTCGCGCAGCAGGCGCATACGTTCTTGCTGCTCCGAGCAATGCTCCCACACCGAGCGCAGCCAGGCGGCGAGCTCGGTCAGCTGTTGCGGCGCGACCGGCTGCATGGGGGCGTCCACCGCGCTCGGTGCAGCGAGCTCGTAATGGGCGAGCGCCTTGTCCAGGTGCGAGCGCGTCTCGGTGTAGGTCTGGCGGTAGGCCTTGCCCGGCAGCTCCGGGAACTGCTCGGGCGGCACCTCGCTGAACTCGGGATCGAAGTTGCCGTAGTTGGCGAGCAGCAGCGCGGCCTGCGGGGCGTCGTCCTTGAGCAGGGTGAGCTCTATGCGCTGCATGGGCAGGGGCATGAACATTCAGTGCACCTCCCCTACGTTCCCGGCCAGGCCCAGCGCAGTGCGTATCATGGCTGGTGGCATCTGCATGTTGCGGCCGCGGACGACGGCGCGCAGCCGCCTGAGGTCGCGCTCGCGCAGCATCATGTAGGCGAGCGCGCGCGCGACGTTGAAGCTGCTGTGCCTGAGCGCGTGCGTGGCGATGTGCCAGCTTTCCCGTTCTAGCCTCAGCGTCACTTCGGTGGTACTCGTCGCGCCTGCCAGAATGCGGTCGAACGGCGCGGGCAGTGTCGCGATGGCCTCTTCGAAGGTGGTGCACTGCGCGATCTGCTGCAGCCTTTGCGGCTGCAGACGGTGGCTGGCGGGGATGAGGAGGTAGTAGGCTTGGGCCGGCGGCAGCTGGTAGGCGTAGCGGTAGCGCAGCAGCCAGACGAGATTCACGCGATCGATGACGCTGCCCACCAGGCTGCGCAGCAGCTGGACCGAGCTCTCGTCTATGGCCGCGCCGCGCCGCGCGAGCCCGGCGAAATAGCGTCGATCCAGCGCGGCATCGAGCGCGAACAGCTGTTCACCCTGTTCCAGCAGGTGGCGTGCCTGATGCGCGATCTCGGCGTAGGGGGTCTGCTCCAGGCGCCGGAGCAGTTCGGCGGTGGAGTCGCTCTGCAGCAGTTCTCGTATGGGCAGGCTGGTGAAGCGGCCCATGTCCTGCAGCTGCGCCTCTATGGCCTGCTGCGGCTGGTTGGCCATCTTGCCGCGGATGATGGTCTTGAGGTTGCCGAGCTCAAAACGATGCGCCCAGTAACCCAGCAGGTCGCGCGCCGAGCCGGACAGGGGACGTATCAGCACGGCCAGTTCGCTGAGCAGGGTGTTCACGTTGTTCTGGTCCAGGTCGCCTGTGTACTGCGGGACCGAGGACTGGGCCGTCTCTTGCGGCTCCCCGCCGTAGGGGCGGTCTATCAGAGCGTCGAGCTGCGCGGGGCTGAGCAGCTGCCGCGCGTAAAGGCTGACGCGGGTGTGCAGGTAGGCGAACTGGGTGGCGCTCATCGCTGGCCGGTCTTGGTGAGCAAGGCGATGGCGGCGTCCAGCGCCTGTCCCTCGTAGCGCTGCGCCAGGGTGCGCAAGGCGTTGGCCTGTTCGGCGTGGCGCTTGCGCATGGTGGCTATGGTCTGCTGGGCGTGCTGCTCGGCCTGGGCGAGGAAGGAGGAGTGGATCTCGGCGATGCGCCCGGCGTGCTGTTCCTCCAATGCGTGGGCGTCGCGCTTGGCTTGCTCGATGATGGACTGGCGCTCGGCGTCCGCCTGCGCGACGACCTGTTCGGCGTTGGCTTCCGCATCCAGCAGGCGTTTCAGTGTCTCATCTACCATGCTTCCCCCGACAAGGTTGAGCCGACTGGCAGCTACGATAATGCAGAACGGGGCGTTTGTCAGTGCGGTCCGCCCCGACCGTGATTCACTGTGTCTGCTGTTCTATGGCTTTCTTCTGCTCTTCGTCCTGCTTCTGCTGTTCGGCGTTGACGGCCTTGGCCTTGTCGAGCGCGTCACGTTGCTCATTGAATAGTTTCTGGGGCTTCTCTTCGCTGCTGGGGCTGCAAGCGTTGAGCAGCAGCATTGCGCATAAGGCGGCGGTGCGATAGGTCATGGTGTGCTCCCTGGTCGTTGGTGATGCGCGTGGACGAGGGGCCGTCCGCGCTAGAACCGTTTTCCGCTGTCCTGGTCGTGGCCGTGTCTCCGGTAGAGCAGGGCCATGGTGCCTGCCATCAGCAGGCCGAACACGAGGATGATGGCATCCATGGAGAATTCCAGTTTCTCCATGAGCGCATACAGCCCCAGCATGAGGAAGATGCTGATGTTCTCGTTGAAGTTCTGCACCGCGATGGACCGGCCCGCCCCCATCAGCAGGTGGCCGCGGTGCTGCAGCAGCGCGTTCATGGGGACCACGAAGAAGCCGCCCATCGCCCCGATGGCGAGCAGCAGTAGGATGGCGAGCAGCGGGCTGGTGACGGGGATCATGGTCAGCACGACCAGGCCCATGCCTATGCCAACGGGGAGTACGTTCACCGCGTGCTCCAGTTTGACGAAACGGGCGGCGAGTATCGAGCCTATGCCTATGCCGACCGCGACCCACGCGGTGAGCTTGGCGGCCTCGCCCATGCTGTAGTGCAGGGCGAGCGCGGCCCAGGCCAGCACGAGCAGGCGCAGCGTCGCACCTGCGCCCCAGAACAGCGTGGTGACCGCGAGTGAGACTTGGCCCAGCGGGTCCTTCCACAGCAGCATGAAGCAGTGGGCGAAGTCCTTGACGAGGAAGATCGGGTTGCGGTTGAGCGGCTTGTGCTCCATGGGCACGACCGGGATGTAAAGGTTGAACAGCGCCGCGACCATATAGATGAAGAAGATGACGAAGATGGCCAGTTCGGCCACCGAGACGAAAGCCGGCAGATGCAGGCCTGCCATGACTGCCTGGGCGATGCTGGGCGTGATGAGCACGCCGCCGACCACTGCGCCCATGATGATGGCAGCGACGGTCAGGCCTTCCATCCAGCTGTTCGCCCACACCAGACGCTCATGCGGCAGGTATTCGGTGAGGATGCCGTACTTCGCCGGCGAATAGGCGGCGGCACCGAAGCCGGCCAAGCCGTAGGCCAGCAGCGGGTTCACGCCGGCCAGCATCGCCAGGCAGCCGGCCATCTTGATCGAGTTGCTGATGAACATCACCCGGCCCTTGGGCAGCGAATCGGCGAAAGCGCCAACGAAGGGGGCGAGCAGGATGAAGGAGACGATGAAGGATTGCTGTAATACGGGGGTGTGCCAGGAGGGGGCATGCACTTGCTTGAGCAGGGCGATGGCGGCGAACAACAGGGCATTGTCTGCCAGTGCGGAAAAGAACTGTGCCGCCAGGATGATATAGAAGCCGCGGTTCATGCCCCAGTTCTTTTCGCGGAGGCTGATGCGCGATGCGCGTCGTATGCGGCTTCATGGCCCGGTCCGGGCCGGATGTGCTGCGCTGCCGAATTGGTGGGGAAGCCGCGATTCACGTTTTGGTGTTGTTGTATGGACGGCGTTTTATAACACGAAACTTCCGCCGCGTTCCAGGATTCTGGGCCTGCGCGGCGCGTTTTGGGGCGCGGCCAGGGTAGGCCTGCTATCATTCGCGCCAGTTTTGATCGCATCGCTCGAATCCATGTCCCGCCCCATCCAAGCCCGCATAGACATCTCCGCATTGAAGAACAATCTGCGCGTGGTGCGCCGCGCCACCTCGTCGCGGGTGATGGCGGTCATCAAGGCGAACGGTTACGGCCACGGGCTGCTGCGCGTGGCCGAAGCATTGCGCGAGGCCGAAGGTTTCGCGCTGCTGGACGTGAGCGATGCGGTGCAGCTGCGCGAAGCGGGTTTCCGTCAGACCATATTGCTGCTAGAGGGCTACTTCTCGCAGGACGAGCTGCCGCTCATGGCCGAATACGAACTGACGACTGTCATCCACAACCAGCGGCAGCTGGCCTGGCTGGACGCCTATCCGCGCCGCAACGGACTGTCGGTCTGGCTCAAGGTCAACACCGGCATGAACCGCCTGGGCTTCATGCCCGCGGAGGTGCCGGCCGTGATGGAGCGGCTCCAGTCGCACCGAGTGGTGCGCGATGTCACGCTGATGACGCATTTCGCGCAGGCAGACGAGTCGGCAGGGATCGCTACGCAGCTCCAGGTGTTCAATCAGCTGGCCGAGCCCTACAGGGTGCCACGGTCGCTGTCCAATTCCGCTGCCATCCTGCGCTATCCCGCTGCGCACAGCGACTGGGTGCGCCCCGGCATCTCGCTCTACGGCAGCTCACCTTTCCCCGATGTCAGCGCGCGGCAGCTCGGCCTGCAGCCAGCGATGACGCTAAGCAGCGAGCTGATCTCGGTGCGCGAACTGCGTGCCGGCGATGCGGTCGGTTATGGATCGACCTTCCGCGCGGACAACGCCATGCGCATCGGCATCGTGGCCTGCGGTTATGGCGACGGCTATCCGCGCCATGCGCCGACCGGCACCCCGGTGCTCGTCAACGGTCAGCGCACACGCCTGCTGGGGCGCGTCTCGATGGATATGCTGGCGGTGGACCTGACCGACATCCCCGATGCGCAGCCGGGCAGCCGCGTTGTGTTGTGGGGCGAGGGCTTGTCGGTGGATGAGGTGGCGAGCGCTGCAGGCACCATCAGCTACGAGTTGCTGTGCGCGCTGGCGCGGCGCGTGCCTGTGACCAGCTAAAGGAACCGCTGACTAAGTCGTCACACTGGCGAAGGCCGGTGTCCAGGTCATTGAAACACTGGATTCCGGCTTTCGCCGGAATGACGAATCTGACTTATTCAGAGCTGCCCATAGTGAATCTCTAGCCAGCCAGCAGCTCGCGGGCGACGGGCAGCAGGGCTTCCATGGATAGGTCGTCCAGCGCCACGCGGCGCGCCTGATCCAGCTGCGGGTAGTGCTTGCCGAGCGCGCGCAGGTAGCTCGGGTCGTAGTGCAGTTCCAGCAGCTCGCCCACCAGTGCCTCGAACTCTCCGCCCTGTATCAGTGCGTTCCAGTGCTCCAGGCGCTGATGGCCTTGGAAGGGGAGCAGCACCTGCAGCTGCCTGGTGAGTGTCTCGGTGTCGGCCAGGAAATGGCGATAGTCCTCCATCAGCAGTGCGACGCGCGCAGGGAGGGCAGCGTCCAGCACGATGCAGCTGCTCCCGTACATGGCGCTGAGCAACGCCGGGGGCAGGGAGATGCGCCCTATCTTGTTGCTCTCCGCCTCCACGAACACGGGTCGTGCGGGGTCGAAGCCCTGCAGCGCCTGCAGCAGCAAGGTGTCGAACCATTTCTGCGACGGCTGCGGCTGCTCTGGCAGTCCGCCCAGCACGGAGCCTCGATGTTGCGCCAGGCCCTCCAGGTCCAGCACCTGCGCTCCGCTGGTAGAGAGGGCAGCGAGCAGACGGCTCTTGCCGGAGCCCGTCGCGCCGCACACCACGCGGTAGCTGAAGGTGGCGGGCAGGGTGTCCAGCTTCTCCAGCACGTCGCGGCGGTAGGTCTTGTAGCCGCCCTCCAGCTTGTGCGCGGCCCAGCCCACCTGGGCCAGGATGATGCTCATCGCGCCGCTGCGCTGCCCGCCGCGCCAGCAATAGACGAGCGGCCGCCAGGACTTGGGGCGGTCGTGGAAACGCGTCTCCAGATGGTGCGCGATGTTCTTGGCGACGAGCGCGCCGCCGACCTTGCGCGCCTCGAAGGGGGACACCTGCTTGTACAGCGTGCCCACCGTGATGCGCTCCTCGTTGGACAGTACGGGGCAGTTGATGGCGCCGGGGATGTGGTCGTCGGCGAACTCTTCGGGGGTTCGTACGTCTATGATTTCGTCAAATTGGGCGAGCTGTGATAGGTTCGCGGTCCTGAACAACATAAGCAGTAGGAGTAGATGTGTCTGAAGTGAAGTTGACCCGATTGTCGCACGGTGGCGGATGCGGCTGCAAAATAGCACCGGGGTTGCTGCAGGAAATACTGGGCCAAGTACAGCAAAAGTTGCCGTTCCCTGACCTGATGGTCGGCACCGAGACCAGCGATGACGCGGCGGTGTACCGTCTGAACGACCAGCAGGCGATCATCGCCACCACCGATTTCTTCATGCCCATCGTCGACGATCCCTTCGACTTCGGGCGCATCGCGGCCACCAATGCGATCTCCGACGTGTATGCCATGGGCGGCACACCGATCATGGCGCTCGCCGTCGTCGGCATGCCCATAGACAAGCTCCCCGTGGAGACCATACGCGCCATCCTGCAGGGCGGCGAATCCGTGTGCCGCGCGGCAGGCATCCCGCTTGCTGGCGGCCACTCCATCGACGCGCCCGAGCCCATCTACGGCCTGGTCGCGCTGGGCGTGGTGCGCCCGGACCAGCTGAAGAAGAACAGCGAGGCGAAAGCTGGCGACGTGCTGATCCTGGGCAAGGGGCTGGGTGTGGGCGTGCTGGCCGCGGCGCTGAAGAAGGAGATCCTGTCCGAGGCAGGCTATGCCCAACTCGTCTCCACCACCACCAAGCTCAACACCGTGGGCAGCGCACTGGCTGCCATGCCCGGCGTGCACGCGCTGACCGACGTGACCGGCTTCGGCCTGCTCGGCCATCTGCTTGAAGTGTGCAGGGGCTCAGGGTTGGCGGCCGAGGTGAAGTTCGAACAGGTGCCTGTCCTGTCCGAGGCGCTGCCACTGGCGCAGCAGGGCATAGGCCCGGGCGCCATCGGTCGCAACCTCGCGAGCTACGGCCACGTAGTGGATTTCGCCCCGACGCTGGAACAATGGCAGCGTCAGTTGCTGGCCGATCCGCAGACCAGCGGCGGTTTGCTGGTTGCTGTGGCACCAGAGGCCGCCGACGAGGTACTGACAAGGTTCCGCGAGGCGGGATTTGCCCAGGCCGCGGTGATCGGAAGGATGGAGCAGGGTGAGCCGCGCGTGTCGGTGGTTTGAAGCGGTCGATTATTTTCTGATCCTCGCGATGCATTTTCTCGAGATCGGCTAGCACTGCCGCCTCACCTATTTCCGCGCAGATGGCTTGGACTGGCTCCCTGTCGTAGGCGACACGGTTTTCATCGGTCATGTGGTACTCCCATGAATAGTGGACTCTTGCGACTTTCGCCGGACTGCTGGATCATTCTTTGGCCCTCGACAGACCAAGAAAACAGTTCATCCAACGCGCGGTGGTGGACTCTATTTCTTGTGTCGGCGCTGGTACGTTGCGGAAGGGCTGCTGAACTCGTCGCGCTGGTAGCCTTTCTTCCCTGAGTATGGATTTGTCTGTCTGGTTCTTGAGTTCAAATTATCGTAACGCTTGGAGTTGGGGGTGCTCCTGAAATGTCCTTGTGTGTACGTGCCATTCTTGTTGGTGTGTCCGTGGATATACTTGGCAGCGTATGCTGTGTTGCACGCAAACAGGCAGCAAAGGATGGCAACTAATTTGTACATTTCCTTGACTCCGTACTTTTCATTAACGACTTACGCCTTGAAAATTTGGCTAACCATGTCGGTCATGGCATTCGCCCGCTGCATCACTTGCCCAGCCTTGGATCATCACTCTTGATACAGCGACTTGTGAGAAGCGCATTAACGTTTGCATTGTACGTTTCGAGAGTTGATTCATCGAACCTTAAGACAGCAGGGTCTTCCTTTTCACGAATGTCTTTGGCGTGATCCGCAGCGGACGTGGAATAGATATTGTGTTCGACCCGTGTTAACGAATCCTTCACCGCTTCGCATTCTGATGCCGAGTCATACGCGCCCTGCTGGTGCCATTGAGAGAGCGGTTTGGAATCGAGAATTTTCTGCTCGCTGTCACGAGGGGGGATAAGTAGGTACCATCCACCGGCAGCAAACGCTGACGGCACGCAACCAAACACGACAATGAAGATTGCCGTTCTTGCGGCAAGACGCCGTGCTGTGTTGTCCATTTTGTGCTCAGTAAAGTTTGTGGTGGGCGAAAAGGGATAGCAGGAACTTCAATTTACGTTCAGGCAGTGCCAATTATCCAAACTTGGTCTTAGGTGGCGCGACTTGTTTGAAGTTCCGCATCCAATTAAGAAACTCCTAAGTGACTGAGAATAGGCGCTCGTTGATGGTGTGTTCGGGCGAATTAAACCGCCTGGGCCGAGTTGTTTTCCGCAGCTCACTTGCGTGCCTGCCACCCACAAGAAAGGGTTTGCGAAGTGAGTCCGCTTCAGAACGCGTAGCCAAAAGCGAAGGAGGGCACCACACCGGTGACCGTGCCATCGCTGCCGAGCCCTAACCCGGCGGTCACATCCCAGTGAGTCCAGCGCCAGCGGTAGTCGGCGCCAATACCGCTGAGCCTGGTACACATACTCGCACTGAATAGGTTTAAGGACCAGGAATCGCCCGTGCTGTTGAAGTAGTACTTGATCGCATAGGTTCCTATCGAATCGCAGCCCATGAGCAGCATAGGGGCAGCGCCGGCGGACAACGCGAAGTGATCGACCTGTACCTCGACGCCGAGCATCCCGGTGGACGTGGAAAACCCATAGCGTGGCGTTATGTACCAGGTCTTATCGTCTTCGGCCTGTGCACAGGGAGCGAAACAGGAATACAGGAAAACAGCGAGGGCGAGAGGTAAGGCCAGCTTGTTCAATGCGACTCCTGATCGCCCGTAGTGACTTGTGGTGTCCTGGTGAACTTCGGGCGATAGGCCAGGGCGGAGCTGCTGGTTTGTTCTATGGCGTCCTCGACAGGAATCGAACCTGTAATTGACCCTTAGGAGGGGCCGGTTATATCCATTTAACTACGAGGACGGATACGCGATGTGGCGCGCATTCTAGCGTAAATCTCCTTCCCGCAGGCTTGGCGGCCCGCGAAAGTCGCTGCCGAGATATTTTTTTGCGGGTCGGGAACTATATTAGTTCTTCCTTATCTTAGGTTTCGGGTGGCGCAAGCTGCCTACACGTTTCTCCTCCCTGAGCGTGTCGTCTTAACATTTCCCCTTTTGTTAAGGCATTTGCCCCCGTCCGAGTGGATGGGGGCTTTTCTTTTCGGGCGAGGAAAAGCGGAGACAGGTCATTGAGATGCGTCCGGGCGCGCAATCTAACGTAAAATCCCGTTCCCGCAGTCCGTGCAAGGAGGGTGACATGAAATGGCTGATCCTGTTCGGTTTGTTGGCCTCTGCGGCCTTGCTGGTGGCGCAGATGGCGCGTGCGGGCGAATTGCCCAAAGTGGGTGGGGCGGCGCCCGATTTCAGCTTGCCCGACCAGAACGGGGTGGTGCACAGCCTGCGGGAATATTCGGGCAAGTGGCTGGTGCTGTACTTCTACCCCAAGGACGACACGCCTGGCTGCACGCAGGAGGCCTGTGCCTTCCGCGACGACATGCACAAGCTGACGGCACTGGGCGCGCAGGTGGTGGGCATCAGCGTGGACGACAGCGGCAGCCATGCGGCGTTCGCGCAGAAATACCATCTGCCGTTCCCGCTGCTGGCCGACAAGACGACTGCCGTGGCGGCGAGCTACGGCGCGCTGACCGACTTGGGCGTCTTCAGGTTCGCGAAGCGCTACACCTTCCTGATCGATCCGCAGGGCAAGGTGGCGAAGGTCTATGTGAAGGTCGAGACTTCCAGGCATTCGCAGGAGGTCATAGAGGATCTGAAACAGTTGATAGAGAAAGGCTAAGGCATGAAGTATCCGAATCTGAACATCTTTGCAGCCTGGTTCCTCATGCTGCAGACGCTGGCGATGGGCTGGGTGGCGGCGGCAGGCCGAGTGCTGCTGGAGATCGCAGGTGTGTCGACTGTCGAGGGCGACATACCGGGGCGCATCGTGGGCGCGCTGCTGCTGTTCGCGGCCGTGTACTTGGTGTGGCATTTCCGCGGCGGCCTGCCCCCGCAGGGTAAACCCGAAGGCAGCGGCTATGTGCTGGGCCACCGCGTGGTGCTGGCCGGCAACGTGCTGGCGGCAGCCCTGTTCGTCTTCCATTTCTTCGCGCCCGGCATAGAGAGCTACAACACCCATCTGGTGCTGGACAGGTTCACTACCTCCTTCGGCTACTTCGCGATGGGCTTCTTCGCCGTGGGCTTCTCCTTCCTCTACCAGTCCTCGCTGCCGCAAGAAAAGAATAGCTGATGCCGTATATCACGTTGGGCCAGGCCTCCCTGGCTTTCGGCCACGTCGCCCTGCTGGACGGCGTGGATTTCCAACTCGACGAAGGCGAGCGCGTCGGCCTGATCGGGCGCAACGGCGGCGGCAAGTCCAGCCTGCTCAAGGTGCTCGCAGCCCAGGCCAATCTGGACGACGGCACGGTGTGGCGCCAACCGGGCGCGCGCATCTGCTACGTGAGCCAGGAACCAGAGCTGAAACCGGACGCCACCGTGTTCGACGAGGTGGCGCGCGGCCTGGGCGAGCTGCAGCAGCTCATCACCGACTACCACCGCCTCTCGCACCAGCTCGCCGAGCCTGACGCCGATTACGACCAGCTGTTGGCGGAGATGCAGCCCCTGCAGACCAAACTCGAGGCGCAGGACGGCTGGGCGGTGCAGGCGCGCATCGAGACCGCCATAGCCAAGCTGGAACTGGATGCAGATGCACGCATAGGCGACCTATCCGGCGGGGTGAGGAAGCGCGTGGCACTGGCGCAGGCCTTGGTGGCCGAGCCCGAGGTGCTCATCCTGGACGAGCCGACCAACCATCTGGATTTCGCTTCCATCGAGTGGCTGGAAGGCCTGCTCACCACTTTCCGCGGCAGCGTGCTGCTGGTCACGCACGACCGGCGCTTCCTGGACAACGTCGCCACGCGCATCGTCGAGCTGGACCGCGGCAAACTCGCGTCCTTCCCCGGCAACTTCGCCGCCTACCAGCGCATCAAGGAGCGCATGCTGGCGGACGAGGCCGTGGTCAACGCCAAGTTCGACAAGGTGCTGGCGCAGGAAGAGGTGTGGATACGCCAGGGCGTGAAGGCGCGCCGTACCCGCAACGAAGGCCGCGTACTGCGCTTGGAACAGTTGCGGCGCGAACGCGCTGCACGGCGCGAGAAGCAAGGTACGGTCGAGATGAACCTCGATGCCGGCGAGCGTTCCGGCAAGCTGGTGGCGGAGCTCACGCATGTGGGCAAGTCCTTCGGCGAGCGCCCTGTCATCCGCGATTTCTCCACGCGCATCCAGCGTGGCGACAAGATTGGCCTGCTCGGTCCCAACGGCGCGGGCAAGAGCACGCTGCTCAAGATCATCCTGGGCGAGATGCAGCCGGATTCCGGCAGCGTCAAGCTGGGCACCAAACTTTCCGTGGCCTACTTCGACCAGCTGCGCGCACAACTGGACGACAACGCCACGCTGGCCGACACCATCAGCCAGGGCTCGGACTACATCGAGATCGGCGGTGCCAAGAAGCATGTCATCAGCTATCTGGGCGATTTCCTGTTCGCCCCGGAGCGCGCCCGTTCGCCGGTGAAGTCCTTGAGCGGCGGCGAGCGCAACCGTCTGCTGCTGGCGCGCCTGTTCACCCGGCCCGCAAACGTGCTGGTGCTGGACGAGCCGACCAACGACCTCGACATCGAGACACTGGAACTGCTGGAAGAGCTGCTCGCTAGCTATGATGGTACGCTGTTCCTGGTGAGCCACGACCGCGCCTTCCTGGACAACGTGGTCACGCAGGTCATCGCCTTCGAAGGCGATGGCAAATTGATGGAATACGTAGGCGGCTACGAGGACTGGGTGCGTGTGAAGAAGTTCGAGCAGCAGGCGCAGAAGGCGCCCGCACCGACGCCCGCCAAAGTCGCTCCCAAGGCCGAACTACCCAAGCCCAAGGCCGCAAACAAGTTGAGCTTCAAGGAGCAGAAGGAGCTGGACGAATTGCCGCAGCGCATCGAGGCGCTGGAGCGCGAGCAGGAGGAGATCACCGCGGCCTTGGGCTCTGGCACACTGTTTCGCGACAACCCTGCGCATGCGCGACAGCTACAGCAGCGTTCGACCGAGATCGAGGACGAGCTCATGACGCTGATGGCGCGCTGGGAGGCGCTGGAGAATCGTTAAGGTGCCGTCATTCCGGCGCAGGCCGGAATCCAGCCAAATGTCGGCCTGCGTAGCAGACAAAGGTCGTGAGGGAGTCCCACTTCGTGGGGTTTTCTTGACTGCTGGATTCCGGCTTCCGCCGGAGTGACGGGTGTTGATGTGGATGGGATATCTGGGATGAAGTTCAAGCGCAGTCTGACATTGATCGTGGCCGGGGCCTTGCTCCTGCCCGGCTGCACCACCCAGCAGGTGATGCAGGTGGCGCTGGCCAAGGACCCGCAGCAGGCCATCAAGGACATGGCCCAGCGCCGCGTCAACGCCTACGAGTACCATCCCGAACTGCTCGTCGCCGACATGAAGAAGGTCAAGGCCGAGTTCGACAGGCTGATGGGCAAGGTGCAGAAGGAGAGCGGGGTGAAGTGGGGCAAGCGCGAGTCCCGCACGTTGCCCACCCGCACGCGCTATGTGAAGTACACCGAGAACTACAAGAACCGGGTGGTGGTGGACTACGACGCGGGCACCATACTCATCGAGCATCTGGACGAGGAGAAGGCTGTGGACAAGTTGCGCAACGCGGCGGTGGTCGCCTTGCTCACGCCGGACGATCCCGGCGCGGTGGACCTGTTCTCCGACAAGGAGATCGAGCTGAACGGCAATCCCTACCTGCAGGAGCTGGTCGTGGACCAGGGCGGCGCCGTGCTCAAATCGCGCGAGGACGTGCAGCGCTATGCGGACTATCTGGTCGTCAACAAGCTGCAGCGCCGTACCATCGATGCCGATGGCGTGAGCAAGAACGTGCTCTACGTGCAGATGAACATGGTGAACGCGCACATGGACAAACGCGCGTTGCAGTACGCGGCGACGGTGCGCAAGCATTCCGACACCACCGAGGTCAGCCGCAGCCTGATCTACGCCATCATCAAGATCGAGAGCTCCTTCAATCCTTATGCGGTCTCCAGCGCGCCGGCTTACGGCATGATGCAACTGGTGCCTTCCAGTGGCGGGCGAGAGGCCTACCACAAGGCCAAGGGCGAGGACGTGATGCCCACCAAGGAATACCTGTTCGATGCTGGCAACAACATCGAGCTGGGGGCGACCTATCTCGGCGTGCTGCTCAACGACAGTTCCCTGCGCGAGATCCGCAACCCGGTGTCGCGCGAGTACTGCGCCATCGCCGCCTATAACACCGGCCCGGGTAACGTGTTCCGCGCTTTCAGCAGCGCGAAGAAGGGCAGCGACCGCCAGGATGAGGCGCTGGACAGGATCAACGCCATGCGTCCGGACGAGGTGTACGACACGCTGCGCACTCGGTTGCCCTATGAGGAGACGCGCGGTTACATCGTGAATGCGGTGGCGGCGAAGAAGCGCTACGCGCTGATGTGAGGGTGGGTGTTGCGCCGATTGCGGCGTGCCTCGGAGAGGGATAATCTGGCTGCGTGTCTACGCCCTGGAAGGAGGTGTGTCATGACCAGTCATCCCCGCCCGCAACCCGCGTCCGAGCAGATCTCCTGCGAAGTCTGCCACAAGGAGATCCCGCTCTCCGAGGCCGCAAGCTTCGAAGTCGAGGATTACATGGTGTACTTCTGCGGACTGGAGTGCTACTCCACGTGGAAGCAGCGCAGCGTCGCTCCCGAACAGAAGAACAAGAAGCGCTAACGTCCGATCTGCGCTGGCCGCCACAACAGCCCTGCGGCGGCCAGCACGCAGAACCCCGCCCCGGCGTAGAAGGTATACGCTGCCCCTAGCCTATCCCACAGTAACCCTGCTAGCACGCTGGCGACCAGCATGGCCAGCCCGCTCATCAGGTTGAAGAAGCCGTAGGCCGTGCCGCGCAGGTCGGCAGGGGTCGCGTCGGCCACCATGCGTGCCAGCAGCCCGTGTGTGATGCCCATGTGCACGCCCCACAGCGCCACCCCCGCAAGCACTGTCGTCCAGTGGTCGTCCGTGGCCAGCACCAGATCGGCGGCGAGCAGCACTGCAAGGCCCAGCGTCAGCAAGCGAGTGTGGCTCATGCTGTCGGAGAGCTTGCCGAAGGGATAGGCCGTTGCCGCATAGATCACGTTCATCGCCACCATCACCAGCGGCACCATGGCTATGGGGATGCCACCCTGGGCTGCGCGCAGCACGAGGAACGCTTCGCTGAAACGCGCCAGCGTGAACACCGCACCGATAGACACCACCCACCAGTAGGCAGCACCCAAGCGCCTCAGGTTCTCGCGGTTGATGGGGTTGATGGGCTTGTGCGCCTCATGTCTCCTAGGCTCGTGCACGCCGAACAGCAGCAGCGCTACGGCGAGCATGCCCGGGATCACCGCCACCCAGAATACGGCGCGGAAATCGTTGGCCCACAGCAGCATCAGGCCGACCGCCAGAAGCGGACCCAGGAAGGCGCCCACCGTGTCCAGCGATTGGCGCAGGCCGAACGCCGCACCGCGTATCTCGGCAGGCGTGATGTCGGCGACCAGTGCATCGCGCGGCGCGCCGCGTACGCCCTTGCCGATGCGGTCGAGGAAACGTGCGGTGAGCACCATGCCCACGCCGGAGGCCAGCGCGAACATGGGCTTGCTGAACGCCCCCAGCGCGTAGCCGAAGACGGCCAGCACTTTGCGCTTTCCCAGGTAGTCGCTCAGCACGCCCGAGAACACCTTTGCAAGCAATGCGGTGGATTCGGCGATACCCTCGATCACGCCCACTGTCAGCGCGCTGGCACCCAGCACCGTGACCATGAACAGGGGCAAGAGGCTGTGTATCATCTCCGAGGAGACGTCCATCAGCAGGCTGACGAAGCCCAGCACCCATACGCCGCGGGGTATCTTGGTCAATGCGTTATTGTTTATCTTGTTCATCGGCCGCCGTCACTGAACCGTCATTCCGGCGAAGGCCGGAATCCAGCGTTTTTACCAACTGGACACCGGCCTTCGCCGGTGTGACGAATTGTCTGAATATCCTATGCATGCTTTG
>JBBIIJ010000032.1:0-26637 GCA_037446535.1 Sideroxydans sp.
CGCCCATGCCGTAATGCAAGGTATGGGTGAGCACGTGGGTGGTGGCTTCGCGCCAGGGTACGAGCTTGCCGTCGTACCAGATGAAGCCGTCGCGGTCGGACATGGACATGGTGATTTCCTTAATTCGTTTGGTGTTGTTGCGAAGGCAGCGATTCTAGCTGTTTCTCCGGCGTTAATGAAGGGTATGGGCGAAACCCCGACGTTGGGCGGGCTATATATTCCGGCGTATCCCTTTTGCGACCTGTTCATGTAATATCCCGGCCGTCGGAATCACCCAGGGGCGTCGCAGTGCAGCACATCAGTTCGAGTGAGATCAAGCCGGGGATGGTGGAGACGCAGGAAGAGAAGCTGCGCAAGAATCTGCTCATCTTCGCGGCCGCCTTCATGACCTTCGCCGTCATGTTCTGGCTGTTCATCTACTGGATGATGGGCTCGAACTTTTCCAGCAACGTCCCTCTGGGTTATCAGGCGATCTCGGTCGCATCGCTGCTCTATTACGTGAAGACGCGCAACTTCGCCGTATTCCGTTTCGTGCAGCTCAGCCTCTTCCTGTTCGCGCCTTTCATCATGCAATGGAGCCTGGGCAGCTCGGTCACCTCCAGCGGCGTGACCTTGTGGGCCTTGCTTGCTCCAGTCGGCGCGGTGGTGGTCTCGGGCTGGCGCGAATCCATCCCCTGGTTCTTCACCTACATCGTCCTGACCGTGTTGTCAGGATTCTTCGATTATTACCTGGGGTCGGGCGCAAGCAGCGGCATCCCCATGAGCACCATAGGTGTGTTCTTTGCGCTCAACTTCACCGCGATGTCCGCCATCCTCTATCTCCTAGTGCGCCATTTCGTGGTCGAAACGGAGAAGATCAAGACCCAGCTGGATCAGCAGCACGCGCTCCTGGCCGAGGAGCAGAAGCGCTCCGAGCGCGTGCTGTTCAACGTATTGCCCTCCAGCATAGCCGAACGCCTGAAGAGCAACGAAGGACTGATCGCCGACGGCTACGCGGACGTGACCGTGATGTTCACCGACATCGTCAATTTCACCCAGCTCACCGAGCAGATGTCGCCGGAGCAGATGGTGGGTCTGCTCAACACCGTCTTCTCGGGTTTCGACGAGATGTCGGCCAAGTATGGCCTGGAGAAGATCAAGACCATAGGCGATGCCTACATGGTGGTGGGCGGCCTGGCCCGGGAGAGACAGGACTACGCGGCGGACGTAGTGGAGATGGCGCTGGAGATGAACGACTACGTGGCCAACCATCCGCTGCTGTCCAAACGTAACCTGGCAGTGCACATAGGCATCGCCACCGGCCCGGTGGTGGCCGGCGTGATAGGCACCAAGCGTTTCATCTACGACCTGTGGGGTGACACCGTGAACGTTGCCAGTCGCCTGACCGACGACGCAGAACACGGGCAGATACTGACCGACAAGCAAACCTACAACCGCCTGCACAACGAATACCGCTTCGATCCGCCCAACGTGATCAACGTCAAGGGCAAGGGAGAGATCACCTGCTATAGGTTGCTTGGCCGCACCAAGTCCGCGGATGCTGCTGCCGGCAGCTAGCCGCTTCCCTCATTCCCCGAGCAAGCCCTCCCAGAGCGACAGCACGGGCGCAATATCGAGCGCCCCGCGCCCGATGCGGCAGGGCGTCTGGTTGTTCAGGCGCATCTGGTGCTGTATCTCCCGCAACTTGCGGTAGACCTGACGCACCGCCTCGCTCGTCCCGCTTTCGACCAGACCCAGTCGTGCAGCCAGTTCCAGCAACGCCAGGTTGCCGCTGTTAGCTGTCAATTGCGGATACTTGGCGGAATAGGCGAGCACCAGGAACTGCACCATGAACTCGACGTCGACCATGCCGCCGTTGTCGTGCTTGATATCGAAGAGGCTGGACTTGTTCGGGTGCCCGTCGTGCATCTTCCCTCGCATCTGGACGATCTCACGCTGGAGCGCCGGAAGTTCGCGCGGCAGGCGGAGTATCTCGTCGCGGATGCGCTCGAACTGCGCGCCTATGTCCTTGTCTCCAGCGCAGAAGCGCGCGCGCGTCAGGGCCTGGTGTTCCCATACCCAGGCGTGATTGCGCTGGTAGTCCTCGAAGGCTTCGACGGAGCTGACCAGCAGGCCGCTCTCGCCGTTGGGGCGCAGGCGCAGGTCCACCTCGTACAGGCGTCCTGCGGCGGTATGGCTGGACAGCAGGGTGTTGATGCGTTGCGCGAGGCGCGCGTATATCTGTCCTGCATCCGGATCGGGATCGTCATAGAGGAACACGAGGTCGAGATCGGAGGCATACCCCAGTTCGCGCCCGCCCAGCTTGCCGTAGGCGACGATGGCGAAACGCGCCTCTTCCCGGTGTTTCTTGCGCGCGTCGCGCCAGCACAGGCGCAGCACGTGGCGCAGCAGCAGGTCGGCCAAGTCGGAAAGATGGTCGCTGAGCTTTTCCAGCGGCAGCACTCCTTGCAGGTCCATGGCCAGCAGGTGGAAGGTCTGGGCCTGCTGGAACTGGCGCAGGGTGTCCATCTCACGCTCTGCGTCGCCGGCATGTTCGTCGAGGTGGGACAGTAGCTGGGCGTCGAGGGCCGACCAGTCCGGCGCCACATAGAGTTCGCGCGTGTCCAGGAGCTCGTCGAGCAGGATGGGATGCTGCATCAGGTACTCGCCCGCCCAGGCGCTGGCGGCCAGCATGCGTACCAGGCCGGGCAGGGCTTGCGGATACTCGGCAAGGAAGGCGAGGTAGGAGGCGCGGCGGGCGATGGCTTCCAGCAGATGGAGCGCGCGGCGCAGCACCTCGTCCCGGTTCTGTTCAGCTGAACAATGCGTCACGAAACGCGGTACCAGCACATCCAGGCGCTGGCGGCTGATGTCGGGGAGCTGCCGGTAGCGGCTGCCGGAACGGAACTGCTGCAGCAGGCCGGCCAGTGCGCTCACGTCGCTGTAGTTCAGTGCGGCGAGCGCTGCGCCCAAGTCCTCCTCGCTGCTGCCTTCCTGCCACCAGTCGCTTTCGCCGCCCCCCTGCCTTGCGCCGAACACCGCCTCGAACTGCGTGCTCACGAATTCGCGCAGCGGGTCTAGGTCCGCCAGCAACGCACCATAATCGGCATAACCCATCGCGTTCGCGACGATGGCCTGGGGCGCGGCATCTTCCGGCAGATCCTGCGTCTGCTGGTCGTTCACGTACTGCAGACGGTGTTCAAGGTTGCGCAGGAAGACGTAGCTCTCGTCCAGGCGCGCCACCACGTCCGCCGCGAGTTCACCATCCCGTGCCAGCTGGCTCAGCACCCGCTGGGTGGGCCGGATGCGCAGGCGGGCATCGCGTCCTCCGCGGATCAGCTGGAAGACCTGGGCGATGAATTCGATCTCGCGTATGCCGCCGCGTCCCAGCTTGATGTTGTGATGACGGTCGCGGCGGGCGACCTCGGCGCGGATCTGCGCGTGCAGCTTGCGCATCGAATCGAAGGCGCCATAGTCCAGATATTTGCGGAACACGAAAGGCTGGGCCAGCTTCTCCAGTTCGGTGGTGTAATCGCTGCGCTCAGGAGAGATGACGCGCGCTTTGATCCAGGCGTAGCGCTCCCATTCGCGGCCCTGCGCCACGAGGTACTCCTCGAGTGCTGCGAAGCTCATCGCGAGCGGGCCGCTGTCGCCGTACGGTCTCAGCCGCATGTCCACGCGGAACACATAGCCGTCCGCGGTGAGGTCGTTGATGAGCGCGATGAGCTTGCGCCCCATGCGGCTGAAGAACTCATGGTTGGAGAGCGCGCGCGCACCGTCTGTCTCGCCGTCCTCGGGGTAGACGAAGATGAGGTCGATGTCGGATGAGACGTTCAGCTCCCCGCCGCCCAGCTTGCCCATGCCGATCACCAGCAGTTCCTGCGGGGCGCTGCTCTCCGCGCCGACAGGCCGCCCATGCAGGGCGACCATCGCGCGCATGGTGAGCTCATGTGCCCGGCGCACGGCGAGTTCGGCCAGTGCGGTCATGCCCTGCATCACCTCGGGAAGGCCACACAGCCCGCCCAGGTCGCGGCTGATCAGGTGCAGCATCACGCGTTTGCGCAGACGGCGCAGCGCACGCGCCAGCTGTTCTTCATCGTCGGCGGGGAATTCCTCCAGCCAGTGCTGCATCCGTTCCGCGTCGCAAGGAGTGAGTAGGTTGACGCGCAGCCAGGTTTCCAGCTCGGGTTCCGCCTCCAGCAGGCGGCTCACGTAGTGACTGCATTGCCTGGCGTGGCCCAGCAGCTGATCAGGGTCGGGGACGGAGGGGGGCTGCGAATTATTCATGGCGGGATTCGGTTAAAATGCGGGCATACGACAGGCTATGCATTATAGATACTCCATGTCCCTTCGCTCGCCTTTCCATACACATCCAGGCCAGTCCACAGCGCGATGCTGAGGCCCGCGCTACGTCACACTGCGCGCGGCGTCAGGCATCTGCTGCGCCTCGTGCTGCTATTCGCCCTCGTGCTTTCCGCCATGGGGGCGGGCGCACTGCTGGCTTTGCGTTACTGGGTGTTGCCAGATGTGGAGCGTTTCCACGCAGACATCGCGGCGGCGGCGGCCTACTCGATAGGCCGCCCTGTGACCATAGACCGCATAGAGGCCGACTGGAGCGGGCTGCGGCCCCGCTTGCTGCTGTCCGGAGTGAAGATACTGGACGAACGCGGACAGGCGGCGCTGGAGTTCCCACGGCTGCGCAACACCATCGCCTGGACCACGCTGTTCACCGGTGAATTGCGCTTCTACAGCCTGGAGCTCGATAGCCCGAATCTCCTCATACACCGCGATTCGCAGGGAAGGCTATACGTGGCAGGCATACTGTCAGGTGAGCAGGCCGGCGTGCAATCGGATGCGGCAGGCGCCGACTGGCTGCTGCATCAGTCGCGCATCGCCGTTCACAACGGCAACATCGTCTGGCAGGACGACCTGCGCCAGGCGCCCGCGATCACCCTCGGGCAAGTTGATCTGCTCATAGACAACCGAGGTGACCATCACCGTTTCGCCTTGCGCGCCTCGCCGCCCGCGGACCTTTCCGGGCGCATCGACCTGCGTGGCGACCTCTATGGCGCAAGCTTCACTGCGCTCGATGAATGGCGCGGTGAGGTGTATGCGCAGCTTGACCGGCTGGATGCGCTGGCATGGGGCAAATGGTTCCCTTTGCCTGACGCGTTCAAAAGCGGCAAGGGAGGCGCCAGGGTCTGGCTTGGGGTGGAGCAGGGACGCATAGTCCAGGCGGATGCCGATGTCGCCATGTACGACGTGAGCGCGCAGCTGGCCGAAGGATTGCCGCAGATCGATTTGACCAGCCTGAGCGGACGCCTGGGGTGGAAGCAGTCGGAGGCCGGGCTGGAGGTGTCCACGAATCGGCTCGCACTGCGCATGAGCGACGGGTTCAGGCTCAAGCCCACGGACCTGTTCCTGCGGGTCTCCCCCGGGGAAAGTTATCGCTCTGCCTCGGGAGAGGTGCGCGCCAACGCCATCGAGCTTGCCGACATCAATAACTTGCTGCGATATCTGCCGTTGAAGGGCGATGTGAAGGCGCGCTTGCTCGAATTGTCCCCGCAGGGGCGGGTGAGCGAACTGCAGGCGAGCTGGCAGGGGGATATGGAGCACCTCGCGCATTACCGCCTGCGCGCACGCTTCGAGAACATAGGGCTGCAGCAGGTGGGGACACAGCCCGGCTTTTCGGGGTTGAGCGGCGAGGTGGACGGGAGTGACAGCGCCGGCAAGCTGCAGGTGGACAGCCGTAGCCTGAAGGTGCTGGCCCCGGACTTCCTGTCGGAGCCTCTGTCGTTCGACCAGGCGGAGGCCAGGCTGGACTGGCAGCGCAGCGCGCGCGGATGGGACCTGAAGCTGAACGACGCACAGCTGCGCAACGCCGATCTGGAAGGCACGGTCTACGGCGGCTATCAGATGGATGGCGGGCCGGGCGTGGCTGACCTCACCATCAACCTGACGCGTGCCTCGGTGAAGCACGCCGTGCGTTATATCCCGGTACACGCTTTCGATCAGGCCACCTATCGATGGCTGCAAACGGGTTTGCAGGACGGTCTGGCCAGTTCGTTCGTGATGCGCGTGCGCGGTGACCTGCGCAACTTCCCTTTCCCGGACGGCAAGAACGGTCTGTTCAAGATCGAAGCCAAGGCATCCGACGTGGCCATAGAGTTCGATCCGGGTTGGCCGCACATCGAGCATGCGCTGACGGATCTGCTGATCCAAGGCAGATCGCTGGAGGTGCGCGCTTCCACTGCGATGACCGGCGGTGCCGCGGTGCGTAACGTGAGCGTCGTGCTGCCCGACACTCTGGCCGATACATTGGTCATGCAGGTCAAGGGCGAGGCCGCTGATGCGACGCAGCGTTGTTTGGACTACATCACCAAGAGTCCGGTGCGCGGTTATCTGGATGGGTACACGGACGATATCCGTGCTACAGGCGATGGGCTGCTCAAGCTCCAGCTCGACATCCCGCTGCGAGGGGATGCACCGGTGAAGGTGGCGGGCAGTTACCACTTCTCCGACAACGACGTGGATCTGGGTGAACACGTGCCCCTGCTCCGCCACGTGAAAGGTACGCTGAGCTTCACTTCCGATTCGCTGCAGGCGAATGACATCAGGGCGGAGGCGCTGGGTGGGCCGGCGCACATCTCGTTGCGCAGCGAGAACGGCGTGTTGCTGACCCATGCCTCGGGCAAGCTGAACGCCGACAGTCTGCCCGAGAGCTACAGCTACCCTTTGTTGCGGCGCCTGCACGGCACGGCGGACTGGGTGACCGAGGTCAAGGTGAAGGGCAAGCTGGCCGATGTCCTGGTGACTTCGGATCTGCGCGGGCTGGCGTCCGACCTGCCGCAGCCTTTCGCCAAAGCGGCGGCGGATCGTGTGCCGCTGCGCTTCGAGCAGAAGGATCTGAATCCCAGGCAGGACGAGTTCAGGCTGCGCTATGGAGACGTGGTGAGTGCTGACCTGATGCGCAGTGCCGCTTCGCAGGGCAGTCGAGCGATCAGGCGAGGTGCCGTCGTGCTGGGTAAGTCCGACGCGAAGGCGACGAGGGAAGGAATCTGGGTGTCAGGTTCCCTTCCGCAGTTCGCGCTGGAGGGGTGGAGCGGCTGGTCCGAGCTGCCGGATCGAGAAGGGGTAATGCCCAACATCGCTGGCATCAATGTGACTGTGGACAAGGTCTACGGTTACGGTAACGTCGTGCATCAGCTGAACATCGGCGGCAGCGGGCGCAACGGACTGATCAGTACCCGATTGAGCTCGCGTGAGTTGAACGGCGACCTGATCTGGCAGCCGCAGGAAGAAGGCAAGCTGCTGGTCAGGCTGAAGAACGCGACACTTGGGGGGAGTGCGGACGAATATGCGGCGACAAAAACGGTGCAGGCCGTCGGTGCACCTGAGAAGCCGGCCCCTCGGTCCCTGCCTGTGATCGATGTGGCAGTCGACAAGCTGGTCTGGAAAGGCCGTCAGCTAGGCAGGCTGGAGCTCCTGCTCAAGGGCAGGGATGGGGATGTGCTCTTGGACAATCTGCGCCTGACCAATCCGGACGGGGTGTTGAACGCGAACGGAAAATGGAGTCCCGCTCCGGAGCGTACGTCCCTCAGCGCGCGGCTGGAGATCGCCAACGCCGGGAAGATACTGACGCGCTCCGGCTATCCGGAGAGTCTGAAGGACGGCAGCGGGACGCTGGAATGCGATATGTCCTGGAGCGGTACGCCGGACGAGTTCAACTATGCCAGCCTGAACGGCAAGCTGCGCCTGAATACCGGGAAAGGGCGCTTCCTTCAGGTCAATCCGGGGGCGGCCAAGCTTCTGGGCGTGCTTAGCCTGCAATCGGTGCCCAAACGCATCACGCTGGACTTCAACGATGTCTTCAGTCCTGGTTTCGAGTTCGACAGCATCATAGGCGATGCGGACATCGAGCATGGCCTCCTCAAGACCTCCGATTTCATCATGACGGGCGCGGCCGCCAAGGTCACACTTGCCGGGCAGATCGATCTGGAGCACGAGACGCAGAACATCAAGGTGCGCGTGTTCCCGACCATAGGCGACAACGTCTCGTTGCTGTCGTTCGCAGCCGGCCCGACCGTGGGCGTGAGCGTGTTGCTGGCCAACAAATTGTTGCGCGACCCGCTCGATAAGCTGGTGGCGTTTGACTACAATGTCAGCGGCAGTTGGGCCGATCCCAAGGTCGAAAGGATAGGGCAGGTCAAGGCCGCGCTGGAGAGGCTCAAGCCCACCCCTGATACCCGAACCACAGACATCCCCTGAAGAACAACACACAGAAAGCCATCGCACATGTCACTCGATAACACCCAGAGCCGCATCGCCGCGCAGCAGAACGCCTACAAGGTAGCAGCCATCCAGATGGCGTCCGGCCCCAAGGTCGAAGGTAACCTGAACGAGGCGCGTCGCCTGATCGCCAAGGCGGCGGAGGAAGGAGCGAAACTGGTGGTGTTGCCCGAGTTCTTCGCCATCATGGGTATGACCGAACAGGATAAGGTGAAGGTACGCGAACAGGCCGGGCAGGGCGCCATCCAGAGCTTCATGAGCGAGATGGCGAAGAAGCACCAGATCTGGCTGATGGGCTCGCTGCCGCTGGTGGCCGATGCACCGGACAAGGTGCGCAACAGCCTGCTGGTGTTCGACGAGAGCGGTGCGCAGGTGGCGCGCTACGACAAGATCCACCTGTTCAACCTCACGCTGGGCAACGAGCAATACAACGAAGCGGCCACCATAGAGGCGGGCGATCAGGTCGTGGTTGTGGACAGCCCCTTCGGCCGCATCGGCTTGGCAGTATGCTACGACCTGCGCTTCCCTGAACTCTTCCGTGCCATGAAGGACGTGGACATCATCGTGCTGCCCTCCGCCTTCACCGCCACCACGGGCAAGGTGCACTGGGAGCCTTTGATCCGTGCGCGCGCCATCGAGAACCTGTCCTATGTCATCGCTGCGGCGCAGGGCGGCTATCACGTGAGCGGCCGCGAGACGCATGGCCACACCATGATCGTGGACCCGTGGGGCCGCGTCATGGACGAACTGCAGCGCGGCTCCGGCGTGGTCATCGCCGAGGTGAACCCTTCCTATCAGGCCAGCCTGCGCAAGAGCCTGCCCGCGCTGACACACCGCACCATCACTTGCGGCGCCAAGGCATGAACACTGCGATGCACCTGGCGCAGGAGGCGCTGCTCACCGCGCACGGCCTCGAACCGCGCCATCTGGAACAGGTGTTCGGCAAGATGCTGGCGCACAAGGTGGACTATGCCGACCTCTATTTCCAGTACAGCCGTGCCGAGAGCTGGGCGCTGGAAGAAGGCATCGTCAAATCAGGCAGCTTCAGCATAGACCAGGGCGTGGGCGTGCGCGCCGTGTCCGGCGACAAGACCGCCTTCGCCTATTCCGACGACATCACGCTGCATGCGCTGGAGGATGCTGCGCTGGCTACCCGCGCCATCGCTCGCCAAGGCGGCCGGCAGAAGGCTGCCCACCTGCATGCGGGCAGGGCTCACGAGCTCTACCTGCCGCACGATCCCATCGCCACGCTGAAGGCGGAGCAGAAGGTCGCGTTACTGGAGAAGCTGGAACGACATGCCCGTGCGCTCGATCCGCGCGTCACGCAGGTGATGGCCAATTTGGCCGGCGAATACGAGGTGGTGCTGGTGGCCAGAGGCGACGGCCTGATGAACGCCGACATCCGCCCACTGGTGCGCCTGTCACTGCAGGTGATCGTCGAGGGCAACGGCCGTCGCGAGCAGGGCTCGGCGGGCGGCGGTGGGCGCTTCGGTTACGATTACTTCAGCGACGAGATGCTGGAGCGCTACGCGAAGGAGGCGGTGCACCAGGCCGTGGTCAACCTCGACGCTCGCCCGGCGCCTGCTGGCAACATGACCGTGGTGCTGGGCTCGGGCTGGCCCGGCATCTTGCTGCACGAGGCGGTGGGGCACGGGCTGGAAGGCGATTTCAACCGCAAGGGCAGCTCCGCTTTTGCTGGCCGCGTGGGACAGCGCGTCGCGGCCAAGGGCGTCACCGTGGTGGACGATGGCAGCATCCCGGACCGGCGCGGTTCGCTCAACATGGACGACGAGGGCAATCCCACCCAGCGCACCGTGCTGATCGAGGACGGCATCCTGCGCGGCTACCTGCAGGACACCATGAATGCGAGGCTGATGGGCGTGGATGTAACCGGCAACGCTCGGCGCGAATCGTTCGCGCACCTGCCCATCCCGCGCATGACCAACACCATGATGCTGAACGGCGACAAGACGCGCGACGAGATCATCGCCTCGGTGAAACACGGACTGTACGCGGCCAACTTCGGCGGCGGCCAGGTGGACATCACCAGCGGCAAGTTCGTGTTCTCAACCACCGAGGCCTACATGATCGAGGACGGCAAGGTCACCTACCCGGTGAAGGGCGCCACACTCATCGGCAACGGCCCGGATGCGCTCACGCGCATCAGCATGATAGGCAACGACCTTGCGCTCGACCCGGGTGTCGGCACGTGCGGCAAGGAAGGGCAGAGCGTGCCAGTGGGCGTGGGGCAGCCGACGGTGCGGATAGATGGGTTGACGGTGGGTGGGACGGCATAGCGTGTTGCGACGCGCTCGATAAAACCAACACCGTCGGGGGTAGCCCGACAGCTAGTCACTTTCTTTTGCTTCGCCAAAAGAAAGTAACCCAAGAAAAGGCGACCCCGGTGTGCCGCCCACTTCGTGGGTTCCCTGCGTTGCTCGAACGTCCGGGCCTCCTCATAAACTCCCACGACCCGCTGCGCGGTCACGTGCTCAAACATATTCGTCGGACCACTCCCGGCCGTCCTGCGCTACTCGGCGGCGCACAGGGGAAGGAAAGGTGGTAAGCGGTGTTGTGTGCGCTTTGCGCACGGCGTTTTTGATTTTGGCGAGGCGGGCTTTTGCCCGCCTCGCTGGTTTTGGATTTCGGGGTTCGGCTTTTTCCCTCCTGTGCGCCGCCTCGATATTTCACAGACAAGCGGAGGTTTAGGCGAGCACTGTTCGAGCGCCGCGGCGGGGCACGTTTTGTGTGCCCCGCTAGGGCGAGTTGCGCAGCCCCGCTTGTTTGTGAAATATCGAGGGAACCCCGAAGGGGGCGGCAAGCCGGGGGCGACTTCTTTGGGTTACCTTTCTTGGCAAGACAAGAAAGGTAACTTGCTGCCGGGCAACCCCCGGCGGTTTTCGATGGATATCGCTGCGCTCACCATCCTACCGCTGAGGGTGGGAGGGATGGCCGGAGGTTGTTGGGGCTAGTTACCCCCGCATAAGCGGTTGTCCTCTGTCGAATGGGCGGCGCTGGACCTCTCCTGTTCCGGTAGCCCTAGGTGCTGCGCCGTGACGAAATCGCGGATGTTCACATGGCTGACGAACCATTCGGCCAGTTCGTTCTCCACATAATCCAGCAGTTGCTTTCTGTCCCGTGCCGTATGCCACTGTGCGATGCGCTGCGCGAGCTTGTCCAGCGCGTGTGCGTGGTGTCTCTTGTGTGCCTCCGTAGCGTGGAAATGCGTCGCCTGCATGGCCTCTTCTTCGGCCGCGAACTGCAGCTGCAGGTGGCTCTGCAGCGCCTGCAGCTTTCCGTCGATCTCGGCCTCGGCAGCTTGGCCGTCCAGCAGGTCGAGCAGGGCGGTATGCAATTCGACGAAGGGGGTGTGGTCGAACAGCTTTGCGGTGTCTATGGCGGTAGTCATTGTTTCCCTTGTGCGTTCTTGATGTAGCGTGCGGTGACGAAATCCATGGTGCTGACGTGGCCGACGAACCAGTCCACGAGGCCCACTTCCAGCCAGTTGGCAAGTGCCACGGCGTCGCGCCCCTCTTTCCAGCGCGTGATGTGAGCCTCCATGTCGGCCAGTACGCGGTCGTGCTCGCCCTTGTGCATGGGGTAGGGCGGGAAGCTGGCCTCCTGCATGAGGCGGTTCTCTTCGGCGAAATGGTCGCGGGTGTGGGCGAGCAGGCGGGCTAGCAGCGCGTCCACCTCGGCGGGAACGCCCTGTCGGGCGAGCGCAGCGAGCAGTTCCTCGCGCAGTCCCACGAATTCGGCGTGGTCATGGTTCATGAAGTCCAGCTCCACCTGCGGGTAGTCCATCATCCCTTCTCCTTGCTTAGATAGGCGTCAAAAGGCCTTCTCAAGTTATAATTCAAGCTTATGCAGATTCTTCGCGGACTCCATTCTAACGACGCCCGGGCGCTTGCGGTCACCATTGGCAATTTCGATGGCGTGCACCTCGGCCACCAGGCGTTGCTGAGGGAGCTGCGGGCGGCGGCGGAGCCGCGCGGATTGCTGACCTCGGTGGTGATCTTCGAGCCGCATCCGCGCGAGTTCCTCACGCCGCAACAGGCGCCGGCGCGCCTCACCAGCTTGCGCGAGAAGCTGGAGTTGTTCAGCGTGATGGGGGTCGACCGCGTGCAGGTGTGCCGCTTCGATGAGGCGTTCGCCCAGAAGTCGGCAGCGGAATTCATCCACGCCATGCACGAGAGGCTGCACGCCAGGTTCGTGCTGATCGGCGACGATTTCCGCTTCGGGAGCGGGCGCGCGGGCGATTTCGCGCTGATGCAGAAGATAGGCGACGAGCGCGGCTTCGAGGTGGCGGCGGTGCACAGCGTGCTGCACGACGGCGTGCGCATCTCCAGCACGGCGATACGGGCGGCGCTGGCGGCAGGGCAGATGCGCGTGGCGCGCGACTACTTGGGCCGCCCTTACAGCATCAGCGGGCGCGTGGTGCACGGCGACGGCATGGGGCGCAAGCTGGGTTTTCCCACGGCGAACATCCAGCTCAAGCACAACCTGCCGCCACTTAAGGGCGTGTACGTGGTGCAGGTGCACTCGGACGGGGTGGGCGTGCTGCAGGGCGTGGCCAGCCTGGGAGTGCGCCCGACGCTGAAGACGGATGCCAAGCCCGTGCTGGAGGTGCATCTGTTCGAGTTCGCGCAGCAGATCTACGGCAAGCACCTGCGCGTGGAATTCCTGCACAAGCTGCGCGATGAAGAGAAGTTCAATGGATTGGATGCGCTGACGCGGCAGATCGCGTTGGATGTTGAGAATGCAAAGCAATGGTTTATCGAGCATGAATGAGCTTTGCCGTCATTGATGGACCTACTAGCCATTCGACTAGGCCGTCAAAAACCGACAGCCAAGTCGCTGGTTATCCGGCGAAAGCCGGAATCTAGTGCATTTGCCCAAAACGCATTTGGGTTTTGTCTCGCTTCGCGAGATTGTTTGATCAGCTGGATTCCGGCTTTCGCCGGAATGACAGAATAGAAATTGCTGCACGATATTGTTTGAGATGAACATGACTGAAGACAAAAAGAAATACCCCCTTAACCTGCCTGATACCTCGTTCCCCATGCGCGGCGACCTTGCGAAACGCGAGCCACAGATGCTGGCACAGTGGCAGGCGCAGCAGCGCTACCAGCGCATCCGCAAGGCTGCTGCCGGGCGTCCCAAGTTCATCCTGCACGACGGCCCGCCCTATGCCAACGGCGCCATCCACTTGGGCCATGCGGTGAACAAGATCCTCAAGGACATCATCGTCAAATCCAAGACCCTGGCCGGATTCGACGCGCCCTATGTTCCCGGCTGGGACTGCCACGGCCTGCCCATCGAGCTGCACGTGGAGAAGAAACACGGCAAGAACATCCCGCCCGCGCAGTTCCGCGAACTGTGCCGCGCCTATGCGGCGGAGCAGGTGGAGCGCCAGAAGAAGGACTTCATCCGCCTGGGTGTGCTGGGCGACTGGGACCACCCCTACCTCACCATGGATTTCAGGACCGAGGCGGACATCATCCGCGCACTCGGCAAGATCTTCGAGCGCGGCTACCTGTACCAGGGCCGCAAGCCGGTGAACTGGTGCCTGGACTGCGGCTCGGCGCTGGCCGAGGCCGAGGTCGAATACGAGGACAAGGAATCGGCGGCCATCGACGTCGGCTTCGAGGTGAAGGACCTGCACGCCGTGGAGAAGGCGTTCGGCGTCTCTCTGCCGGGCAGCGCAAAGGTTTACGCAGTGATCTGGACCACCACGCCGTGGACCTTGCCCGCCAACCAGGCGGTGAGTGTGCACCCCGAGCTGCAGTACGACCTGATCCGCACGGACAAAGGCTACCTCATCCTGGCAGCGGACCTGGTCGAGGCCTGCCTGAAGCGCTACGGCGTCGCGGGCAGCAACGACCGCGGCGACGGCACCGCCGCCAATTGCTACGGCAAGGCGCTGGAGGACCTGCCACTGCAGCACCCGTTCTACGAGCGCATCGTACCCATCATCTGCGGCGAGCATGTGACGCTGGATGCCGGTACGGGTCTCGTGCACACCGCACCTGCGCACGGTGTGGATGACTATGTGGTCGGACAGAGGTACAGCCTGCCCGTGGACAATCCCGTGGGCGACGACGGCAAGTTCATCTCCACCACGCCCGCCGTGGGTGGCACGCCGCTGGCCGGCGTGTTCGTGTGGAAGGCCAATGACATCGTGCTCGCGGCCATGCAGGCGAGCGGCCACTTGTTGCATCAGGAAAAGCTGAAGCACAGCTACCCGCACTGCTGGCGCCACAAGACGCCCATCATCTTCCGCGCCACCCCGCAATGGTTCATCGGCATGGAGCAGACCTCACTCCCCTCTCCCGCAAGCGGGAGAGGGGCTGGGGGAGAGGGGTTGGTCACTGCGTTTCGCCATTCTCAAAGCCCTCACCCTAGCCCTCTCCCGGGGGGAGAGGGGATGCGTTTGCGCGATCTCGCGAACAAGGCGGTGGACGAGACACAGTTCTTCCCCTCGTGGGGACGCGCGCGCCTGGAGGCCATGATCAGGAACCGCCCCGATTGGTGCGTGTCGCGCCAGCGCAACTGGGGCGTGCCCATGCCTTTCTTCGTGCACAAGGAGACGCTGGAGCTGCACCCGCGCACGCCGGAACTGCTGGAGCAGGTCGCGAAGCTGGTGGAGAAGGCTGGCATCGAAGCCTGGTTCTCTCTCAATAGCGGGGACCTGCTGGGCGACGAGGCGGCACACTACCGCAAGCTTTCCGACACGCTGGACGTGTGGTTCGACTCGGGCGCGACGCACTACACTGTGCTGCGCCATCGCGATGAACTGGCGTTCCCGGCCGACCTGTACCTGGAAGGTTCCGACCAGCACCGCGGCTGGTTCCAGTCCAGCTTGCTCACCGGCTGCGCCATCGACGGCCGCGCGCCGTACAAGGCCTTGCTCACCCACGGTTTCACCGTGGACGAGAAGGGCTACAAGATGTCCAAGTCGCGCGGCAACGGCATCGAGCCGCAGGACATCTGCAACAAGCTGGGCGCCGACATCCTGCGCCTGTGGATCGCCTCGACCGACTACTCCGGCGAGATGTCGCTGTCAGAAGAGATTCTCAAGCGCGTGACCGACGGCTACCGCCGCATCCGCAACACCCTGCGCTTCCTGCTGGCCAACATCGCCGACTTCGACGCCGAGCGCGACGTGCTGCCGGTGGCCGAGTGGCTGGAGATCGACCGCTATGCGCTGTCGCTGACTCAGCAGCTGCAGGACGAGGTGAATGCTGACTATGAGCGCTACGAGTTCCACCTCGCGGTGCAAAAGCTGCAGGGCTTCTGCTCGGAGGAGCTGGGCGGCTTCTACCTCGACATCCTGAAGGACCGTCTGTACACGGCGGGTGAGAAGTCGAAGGCGCGCCGTTCCGCGCAGAACTCGCTGTATCACATCACGCACGCGCTGGCGCGACTGATCGCACCTATCCTCAGCTTTACGGGTGAGGAGGTTTGGGTGACGCTCGCTGGTCGTGATGATGTGAGCGTGTTCGAGCAGCAATGGTACGCGCTGCCGGATCCCGGCATGGACGGGACTGCGGTGAGCGATTGGAACGACATCCGCGCGGTGCGCGAGCTGGTGAACAAGAAGCTGGAGGAGCAGCGTGCCACGGGTGCCATCGGCTCCGCGCTGCAGGCCGAGGTGGACGTCTATGCGCCCAAGGAGACCTATGAGTTGCTGGCGCGCCTGGGCAACGACCTGCGTCTAGTCTTCATCACCTCACGCGCCAACGTGCACCTGCGCGAAGGCGAGCTGGATGTCAGGGTGCAGCCTTCCGCGCATCAGAAGTGCGAGCGCTGCTGGCACTACCGCGAGGACGTGGGTAGCGATGCGAACCACCCGACATTGTGCGGACGCTGTGTGAGCAACCTGTTCGGCAGCGGCGAGGCGCGCAAGCATGCATAAGTACGAGTTTCGTTCCCCTCTCCCGCCCCTCACCCCATGCCCTCTCCCAGAGGAAGAGGGGGCTTTGACGGGGGTAGAGGAGAGGGCTGCGGCATGATGGTTTCCCTCTCCCCCGTCCCCTCTCCCAGCAGTGGGCGAGGGGAGTACATGCGCTGGCTCTTGGTCGCGTTCGTCGTCATCGTGCTCGACCAGTCGAGCAAGGCGGCGATCACCAGCCATTTCGTGTTCGGCGAGAGTCTGGCCGTTACACCTTTCTTCAACCTCGTGCTGGCGCACAACACGGGTGCCGCGTTCAGTTTCCTGCATGACGCTGGGGGAATTCAGCGTTGGCTGTTCTCTGGCATCGCGGTCGTCGCTTCGGTGTGGATAGTCTGGCTGCTGCGCAAACACTCATCACAGAAGCTGTTCAGCTTCGCGCTGGCCTTCATCCTCGGTGGCGCGCTGGGGAACCTGATAGACCGCATCGCCTACGGCTACGTAGTGGACTTCCTCGATTTCTACTGGGGTCCGTATCACTTCGCCGCATTCAACCTGGCCGATTCCGCCATCACCTGCGGCGCTGCGCTGCTGATCCTGGATGGCTTCAGAGGGAAAGAACATGGAACTGCTACTCGCTAACCCGCGCGGCTTCTGCGCCGGCGTGGACCGCGCCATCGAGATCGTGGAGCGGGCGCTGGCCCTGCACGGCGCACCCATCTATGTGCGGCACGAAGTCGTGCACAACAAGTTCGTGGTGGAAGGTCTGAAGGCCAAGGGTGCAATCTTCATCGAAGACCTGCAGGACGTGCCGCCCGGCAGCATCCTCATCTTCAGCGCGCACGGCGTGCCGCAATCGGTGCGCCGCGAGGCGGAAGCGCGCGGCCTGACCGTGTTCGATGCCACTTGCCCGCTGGTGACCAAGGTGCATCTGCAGGTCTCGCGCATGAGGGGGCAGGGCAAGGAGATCGTCATGATCGGCCACAAGGGCCACCCCGAGGTGGAAGGCACGATGGGGCAGAGCACCGGCGGCATGTATCTGGTCGAGTCGCCTGCGGACGTGCAGAAGCTGCAGGTGCAGGACGAACAGAACCTGTCCTACGTGACGCAGACCACCCTGTCCATGGACGACGCCGCGACCATCATCGCAGCACTCAAGGAGCGCTTCCCCCATATCACCGGCCCCAAGAAGGACGACATCTGCTATGCCACGCAGAACCGCCAGGACGCGGTGAAAATATTGGCCAGCCAGTGCGACCTCGTCATCGTGGTCGGCTCACCCAACAGCTCCAACTCCAATCGCTTGCGCGAAGTGGCGAAGAACCTCAATGTTCCCGCCTATCTCGTGGACAACGCCAGCGAACTCAAGGCCGACTGGCTGCAGGGCAAGCAGCGCGTGGGGATCACCGCCGGCGCTTCCGCACCCGAGGTGCTGGTGCAGGAGGTCATCGCGCGCCTGAAGGAACTGGGTGGCACCGCCGTGCGCGAGGTGGAAGGGATCTCCGAGAACGTGGTGTTCCCCCTGCCCAAGGCATTGACCTCCGCCGATTGACCTCCCCCGGAACTACGGCACCGGCTCGGGTGCCGTAGTCGCCTTCAGAACTCCATCACTGCATCGATTCACGAATGACTGTGCTCCACCAGCCTGTACGAAAGGGCTGGCAGAGGCGAGTCGTTCCTGCCGTCCGACGTAATTGAGTCCCCGAAAAGAACTACGGCACCGCAAGGGTGCCGTAATTCTTCGTTCAAGGTGCGGTTACTGCTGTATCAATTCTCGCCATGAGACGTTGCGGACGATGCCACCGACAGACGAGGTGCCGACTGCGGCCTGGGTGATGATGCCGCCTGCGCCCTTGCCGCCGGTCCCGCTGGCTCCGCCGGGTGCAACATCGCTGCCGCTGGAACCCTGTACATAGATCTTGACGGTGTTGTCGCTGAGCGTTGCGACGACGGGGCGCGAAGATATCTCGTTAGCGATGCCTATGCCTCCCACTCCGGATGAAGCGGCTATGCCCCCGGCAGCGCCGGAGAGATAGTCGAGCTGGTAAAGGAAGCTTCGTCCGCCGATCTCACAGGAGCTCAAGCTGGGCAGATTGGTGGTCAGGATCACCGTTCCCTTCGAAATGATGGGGTCGGTGTTGTTGCGCTCCCCTGCGATGGGGAAATCTATATACCATCCACCGTTCACGGCGAGGTCCACCGGATTCTTCGATACGATCTGAACGGTGGCCCCCGGCGAACAGACGGTCGGGGGAGCGCCGACCGGGCAAGGGCCTATCGATACTGTCTGCTTGACGAAAGTCCCCTGTATGCGCGGATCGCCCCAGATCGCTGCACTGGGCGTCGTTCCGGTGGGGAAGGTGTCCTTGATCGCATAGAGGGACTGTTGGCTGCTATCGCTGATGTCTGAGAGGCCGAGATAACGTCCGGTGCCCACGTACACGATCATGGTTGTTCCGGACAAACCGACAGTCGGCTTGGCCGTGATCGGTTGCGGGTTACCGGCCGCATCACGCAAGGTTGCCATCAACTGCGCGTCGTAACCACCTGCACCGAGATTGTTGTTGATGTCGAACCTCCACAGACTGCCCAGGTTATCGCCCGCGTAGACGGCCATCGCCGTCGCGTCATAGCCCGGCTGCTGGACCGGCACCGAGATACGCGACAGGCCGCTGGGAGCGGTCGGCGAGCCGACGCCGGTGGAGATGTCGCGGATGAGCGTTCCTGTGCCTGCGTCCAGCACATACAGGTGCCCCATGCCGTCACCGGTCGTGTTGTTGTAGCCGGACGAGACGATGACCACCCAGGTGCCGTCGCCCTGCTTGACGATATAGGGGTTGCCATAGGTGTAACCCATGTTGGCATCGGTGAACTCCCACAAGGCCTTGGGGTTGAGCGGGTCGGTGATGTCCAGGGCGTAATAGCCCTTGCCGCCACCGCCCAGGCCGCCGACCAGGATGGTCTTCCACGTGGCAGCCCCGCCGCAGCCGCCTGTGCAGACATCGCCCACGACCGGCGATGCGTCCACGAAGTACCGGTGCAGCGGGCCATAGTTCTTGTCCGCCAGGTAGTGCAGGTTCGGGATGACCTGGGTCGGGATGTAAGCCCACTTTTCGTCGCCGGTCGTGGCATCGAACGCGTGCAGCATACCGTCGTTGCCGCCGATGTAGACCATGGCCAGACGCGTGCTGACGGTGGACTTGAACCCGCTATATCCCGCATCGGTGTATCCCGCCGTCGCTCTCTTGACGTAGACCGACTCGGAATTCACCAAGTCGCCCAGTTGATGCTTCCGCTCGCGATAGTACTTGGTGTTGTCGGCCAAGGCGCCGGCATTGGTCCTGTCGCCGCGGATGTAGTTCACCAAGTTGGCCCCTGCGGCGAGCGATTGGTCAGCCGCGCTCAGGCAGGTGGCACCGACCGAGCAGAATTGTGCCAACGTCAGCAGGTTGCCCAAAGCGAAGCTCGACTGCTGGGCCGGACTCAGGTTCGCATACACGAAAGGCGAGAGTTTGGTCGCAGAGGCGGCGTTGAAGAAGTAGATGTTCCTCGTCGTGTAGTCGGCTACGGCATCCAACTGGACCTGTGCGGACCAATCGGCGGTGGACATGATGCTGCCCGTGACGGGATCGATCTGGTAGCGCACCAGGTTTCCGGTCCACTCCGGTGACGCATAGGACGAGTGGAACAGGAAGTTGTCACCCGGAGTGATGAACGCGGTGCTGGTCGTGGCCGCAGAAGCCGCACCCAGGCGGGCCGACACGCCGGCGAGGGCGTTGGACAGGCCGAGCGCCAGCCCGGACGGGTCGGTGGCGCTGAAGTAGGTGCCACGGCCGTTCACAGCGGTATGCCACAGATCGTCGATGTTCTCGATGGCGCCGGAGGAGGGGGTGGGCCAGTTACAGGCGCCGCTCGTCTGCCACGGGCATACAGTGGTCCCGTTGGCGGTGCTGCCCTGTTTGACCGCGTAGAAGTCGCCGGTGGTGGCCGACTGGTAACTGGGGTCGAACACCATCCTGCCGCGTGCACCCAGCCCCAGCGTGAAGGTGGTCATGTGCTGGTGCGCGGCCTTGTCGCATTCCACGCAAGTGCCGCCGCTGGGCACGATATTGGCGCTGATGTCGGTACCGTTCACCGCGCCCGGCGCACCGGACAGGTTGTTGCCCAGTGCGACCGTGCGCAGGTCGGTCAGGTAGTAATACTCGGCCACGTCGGCCAGGGTATCGCTGGTCCCGGTCCCGGTTTGCGCTGTACAGGTCGTCGTCGTCCAGTTGTTGGCTGCAGCCGCCGACGAAGGAGTACAGCCCGCGACAACGGTCGGTCCTGTGGTGAGCGGCGCGGGACAAGTGGTCGTCACGTAGTTGTTGGCGGCCGTAGGCCCCGAGGCGGTACAGCTGAGCACAGGCTCGCTCGCCCGCAGGGTGTTGTTGGCGCAGGTGGTGGTGGTCCAGTTGTTGCCGGAATTGGCCGCTATCGTTCCGGGCGTGCAGCTGGCAACTGGCGTAGGTCCGGTGGTCACGGTCTGGCACTGGATGTTCTGGCCGGCGGCATTGAAGGTACCCGGGGTCATCGGGGTACAGCTTCCGGTCGCGACCCACGCAGGTGCCGGGTTGGCCGGCGTGTTCGCCGGTGTGGTGACGTTGACTACACGGCAGTTGCGTGCCGTGCCGACGGTATAGGGCGACGTCGGGCTGGGCACGACGTCGGTGCACGAGGTCGCAGCCAAGTCGCTCCACCCGGTGTAAGCCGTGTATTGGCAGTCAGTACCTGTCGTGACGGACCATGTCCCTGCGCCTGAGCTGAAGTTGGTGGTGCAGCTGGCGGCATTGCTCCAGCCTCCCCACACATACTGGCAGTTGACGTTGGCGCCCGGGGTGCAGCTGCCGGTTGCGTTGTTCCAGCCGTTGAATGCGGCATTCACCGGGCATGCGGTGACCACCTTGCCGCTGGCGTCGGCGGTGCTTGTTCCGGCAGCGTTGAAGTTGATCGCGCAGCTCGGCGGATAGGTGGCGACATAAGCGGTAGACGCTGTGCCGGTCGAACACTGTATGTTAGTCAGCGCGCCGTTACAGCTGTTGCCTGCCCCCACGTTGGCTGCGGTGGAGAAAGTGCCGCTGACCGGGCAGGCCGTGACCACGGTGGTACCGTTGGCGGTGGATGTGCCGGTCAGGCCGTTATAGGTGACCGCACAGGTGCCGGGGTAGGTCGCGACGTAGCTCGTGCTTGGGGTGCTCGTCACACATTGGACTGAGCCGCCGCCTGTCCCAGTGGCGATCGGACCGCCGACGCAGGTCGCATTGTTGGGCACCGTCTGCGCGGCGGAATAGGTGCCGCCGGTATTGGAACAGGACCAAGTAATGTTGCCGCTTGCATCTGCGGTGACGTAACCCGTGCCGCTTACGGTGGTGGTCGCGCAGCTCGGCGGGAAGGTGGTCACATAATCGGTTACTCCACTTACGACAAAGCAATACATATGAGGGTTGCCGGCGTGCGGCGCGTTCCAGTCACAACTGTTGTTGGGACCTACCGGTGTGGCCGGTGACCACATTGCCGAGGGCCCGCCGGAGCCATCGGTCGGGCAGCTGGTGACCACATTGCCGCTGGCATCGGCGGTACTGCTGCCCCCGGCGTTATAGGTGACCGTGCAGCTGGGCACGGGATAGTTGGTCACGTAGCTCGCGGGCAACGGAGTGCCTGTCGAGCAGGTGATGTTGGCGCTGGTGGCGCAGGTCTGGCCTGCGCCTACCGGTGCCGGTGTCGAGGGCGCTGCAACCGTACAGGCGCTGGTCGCCATGCCGCCGCTGTCGGCGGTGCTGGTTCCCGGATTGTTGTAGGTCACGGAGCAGCTGGGGTTGGCCAGGGTGACGTAAGCGGTGGTGGCACCCGACAGTCGGCAGTCCGTCGCGGTGCCTACCGTGTAGTTAGTCGGGCCTGCAGACTGTGCTACGAACGTGCAGGTTCCCCCTGCGCCCACGTTGGTCCATGCCGACGTCGCATATTGGCAATCCCTGGCGGTGGCTGTCGTATAGCTCGGTCCTGTGGACTGGGCTGCGACCGTGCACGAACCGGTATTGCTCCATCCACTCCATGCGGTGTACTGGCACTGCGTGGTGTAGCCACTGGCATCGGGCGTGGCGCTGGCGTTGCAGGAGGCGGCGTTGGCGTATGGTGAGGTCACCACCGTTTGGCACTGGGTGGCGGTCCCGCCGCCGTTGTAGGTCGGCCCCGTGGATTTGGCCACCGGCGTGCAAGAACTGACACCGGTCCACGCCCCATCCACGTAGGCGCACTGGGTGGTGTTGCCGCTGGCATCGGGCGTGGTGGTGGCAGTACAGCTGGTGGCGTTCGCCCAGGGCGAGGTCACCACGGTCTGGCACTGTGTCGCTGTGCCTACCGTGTAGCTCGGTCCGGTGGATTGGGCCAACGGGGTGCAGGAGCTCGCCCCGGTCGGCGTGGACCAGGCCGTATATTGGCACTGGGTGGTGATGCCGCTGGCGTTCGGGGTGGTGGTGGCTGTACACGAGCTGACGTTGGTGTACGCGGTCGCCACCACTGTGCGGCAGAAAGTGGCTGGATTCGTGGTGCCGGTCGTGCAGGTCGAGACGTTACTCCATCCGGAGGGGGTGCCGGCTCGGCAATAGGGGTAGGCCGCATCCCCGGTGCCCGTGGTGCAGTCGAAACTGACGTCAGTACATGTACCCCAGGTCGGGCTGCCGGTGTTCGTGCATTTCCGGAAACGTTGTGTCTGCTTCTGCAGTTGCGAAGTCTGCTTCTGCAGGCTCGAAGTGGATCTTTGCAGCTGTGAGGTCTGCTTCTGCAGTTGCGAGATCTGGCGCTGCAGTTGCGAGGTCTGACGCTGCAGCAAAGAGGTTCTTGTCTGCAATTGCGAGACCTGTCTCTGCAAGATGCCGCTGGTCCTCTGCTCCGTGGCGGACCACTGCAGGGGGGCCTTCACCTCCATCTGGTCGGTCCACATGGCCAGTTGTCCGTAGGTCCGCTGCAGGTTGGTTTGCCACTGCAGGGTTTCGGTGGTCTGCTGCTGCTTGGTCTGCCACTGCAAGGGGGCGGTGGTCTGTTGCAGGTTGGTCTGCCACTGCAGCGTTCCGGTGCGCCGCTGCAGCGAGCTAGTCCGGCTCTGCAGCTGTTGCGTCCATTGTTGCGTCTGGCTGGTGGTCAGTGTCAGCTGCGTGTCGGTCTGCAGGTTCTGGGACGTGCGCTGTTCCTGCACGGCGCCGTCATACATGGGGCGCACGTCGTTCCCGTCCTGGTTGCCCACCGCAGTCCCGTCCAGTTTGGAGCCGGCATTGCTGTTCCAGAAACCGTCGGTGGTCAGGATGGTGAAGTTCTGCTGGCATGCGTACTGGATGGGGTCGACCACTGTGCTGCCGTTCAGAGTGCTCAGCTTGCCCGCATACATCTTGCCCACATTGGACAGTGCCTGGCGCAGAGGCGTCATGTTGCCCGGGGTCGCGGCATAGAGTTTCGCGTACCAGGCGGCTTTCTGAGTCGCGTCGAACGTGTTCAATCCCAGATAGTCCGAAGTGGTGTTGTTGTTGATGCTGGAATAGCCGACGCGGTAGTTGCCGCCGATGGGCTTGAAGGCCAGGCCGGTCGCCGTCTTCATCATTAGAATGCGGGTGCGGTAGTAGCTGTACCAGTTGGCGAAGTTGGTGATTTCGTTCTTGTCAGCGGCATCGACCACCCCGTCCCCGTTGATATCGGCCGTGGCGGGACCTGATGTGGCAGAGACCACGACCTTGGTGAAAGGCGCAGAGGTGAAAGACGTGGTGGTGAATGTCATGCCGGTCGTGGGGGTGGCGGTGACGACCGGCGTCAATCCTGGAACATTTATGGTGGGACCGGTGATGGTGACGACGCTACCTGACGAGGTCGCGTTGTAGCCTGCCTGTTTGATCGCATTTACGATGCGGCTGGCGACCGTGTTCGGGGTGGTCGATGCGGTCGTGGAGCCCGACGTGATAGTGGTTGTGCCTACCTTGACGCTGGTGACGCTGGTGCTGGTGGTGCCCGATACCGTGATGGTGGCGTACGGGCTGAGGCATTCCCTGTAGAAGGTGCTGGCGGTGTCGTAGTAGCTCTTCTGGGCTTCGGTGGTCTGGGTCCCCTGGTAGGTGTAATAGAAGGCAGCTTGCGCAGGGTCGCCGCCGGGTGATACGAAGCCGGTGCTCAGATTGGTGGAGCCCAGCGAAGGTTTGTAACCATCCTTCAGCGCCGAGGTGAAGCTGGAGTCTGCATAGTTGGCTCCCGTGGCTGTGACCGGCGCCAGATAGCGTATGTTGGGGTTGTAGAACACGCCGTTGCACTGGCTGCTGGCCCCACCATAAGTGCCAGTGAACTTGCTCGCATTGTCCGGCATGTAGTCCCAATCCATACTGCCGGAGTCGTCCAGGATCAGGAACACGTTGGGCAACACGCTGGTTGATGAGCTGGTGATCAGGGGAGCGGTTGCAAGATCGGTGTTCGCGGCCTGGGCACTCAGCATGGCAGTCAATGCGAATCCGGAAACAGCGAGTTTGAGGGACATGGGGCGAGTATTCATGGCGACTCTCCTTAGTACAGTGCAAAGATGCTTTGAACGTAGCTGACGGTGTTCCTTGGACCGGCGGAGTGCACGGTCACGCGGTAATAGATTGGTGTTATGGGCGGGCAAGGCTGCCCCGGCGCATCTTTGGGGCCGCCGCCGGCGGCACAGACCCTGTCTTCCACGGGGGTCGCCTCGCTGCATGTATCGGCCCCAGTGGCGCTGTGGCACAAGCGCTCGACGACATAGTCGATGGAAAATCCAGCTGGCGGATTGACGACGCTCTGGGCGTTGACGCTGACGTTGTTCCAGTAGGAGTCCCACGTGGTGTTGGGATAGGGGGGCTCGAGGTGCGGCTCTATCCGCGAACGATAGCCCTTGGGGCAGCCGGCAGGAGGAGGCAGCGTCTGGTCGCAGTACAGGTTCCCGGCCTTCACTACAGCGGTCAGCAATGCCGAGGCCTGCATGACACCCACGTCGGCCGCATCCGTGGCAGCCGACTGGAAAGCCAGGTTGCCCGCGATGATGTTGGTGGTGTCCACGGAGCGTATCAGCGAGATGGCTGCCAGCATCATGGCGACCAGGACAATGAGCGTGATGACCAGCACGACGCCGGTTTGTTTGCGATACCCGATGGCATGGGGCCGCCTGGTAAGTGTCATTGACATCCCGATATCCCCCTTCCACCCCACGCTACGTTACGGACCGGCACGATGGTCTCAAAGGTCTTGTACCGGTAGTTGTTCCAGGCAAAGCCATTTGCCACCTGCGTGGCGGTCAGGTCGATGGCGTTGATGGGGGCGCCGCCCCAGACAGGCATAGGGGAATTGACATTGCGGTCCGGCTGCGAGTTCCTGGTGACCAGCACGATGCGCACCCCGTAGGCTGGAGCGGCGGAAGTGCACTCCGCGCGCATGCTGACGACATCGCCCGCAAGCTGCGTCCAGTTCGTGCCTTGAGCCGGGGTTGCCGGGCAGCCGCCAGCTGCCATGAAGTTGCAGCTCCAGAGGGCGCCGTTATTTACGGCATATAGGATGATGGAAGGAGTGGGGCCCAGGTTGAACAGAAGCGGCAAAGTTCCTGACGCAGTAACGTACTTCAGGAAGGGGTGGGCAACCCCATAAGCCAGATCGTTTATCGGCACGACCGAGGGGTCTGCGCCGGAGACCTGGTACAGGTAATGCGGGTCGGTGCCCCCAGCTCCTGCCGCTTGCCCGTTGTCGGGTGTGACATAGTCGCCATTCCTGAACGTCGTACCGCCGCTGCCGACTTGGGGAACGGCTGTCTGTGCTCCCCCGGTCACGCTATATCCGTTTGCAGGTGTGTCTTTGATAAGGTGCCCCCCGGCATCCGCGTTGCTGCTGCCATAGACGATCAACAGGGCGTCCGTGTTGGCGTCACGGTTGATGTTGCAGCCAGAGCAGGTCCCGCCCTGAACGATGGATACGGGTGACAAGGGGGTAAGCGTGACGTTGGGCGTGACCAGGGTGCGGCCGACAAGCGCCGGCGAACTGACACCGTAGCCGGCTTGCTTGATGTCACGGCTGATGCCGAACAGTGCGATCGCGCCGCTGTTTTGCGCATCGTCCCCGCCCGAGGTGGAGCGTCTCTGGTTCTCGAAAAGGGAGGTCATCTGCATGATGATGAGGATGCCCAGCATGCCGATGACCATGCCCACCATGATTTCCGGCAGGCTGAAACCCAGTTCTTCGCGGCGTTTAAGGTGTTTGCTCATCTCAATTGTCCTTTTGCGCGCTGATCACGGTGGAGGTCGTGTAGATGTGGGCGTCGCCACCCGGCAGTTGCCAAGTGATGGTGATGGTGACATTGGTGTTGATGCCCTGTTGCGCGCCGCTTGAGCAAGCAGCGGGATCCAATACTGTATTGGTCACGACGTTAGCCGTCGCATTGGGCAAGGCGGTTCGGACCGTAT
>JBBIIJ010000033.1:0-25903 GCA_037446535.1 Sideroxydans sp.
CTTCCAGCCCAGACGCATCAGCTGGTCGTAGCGGTAGCGCGGGAAGGTCGCACGGAACCACAGGTAGATGAACAGGAACAGGGACATCTTGCCCAGCATCCAGATCAGTCCCGGCACCTTGTCGGTCAGCGCACCCAGCGCGCCCCAGCCGTGGAAGGGGTTGAGCCAGCCACCCAGGAACATGACCGAGGTCAGCGCCGCGATCAGGATCATGTTGGCGTATTCGGCCAGGAAGAACAGGGCGAAGCCCATGCCGGAATATTCGGTGTGGAAACCTGCCACGATGGCCGATTCGTCCTCGGCCAGGTCGAACGGGGCGCGATTGGTCTCGGCCACGCCGGCAAGGAAATACACCACGAACATCGGCAGCAGCGGGATCCAGTACCAGCCGAGCAGGCCGTATTCGCTCTGCTGACCGCGCACGATGTCGCCGAAGTTCATGCTCTGCGCCGCCAGCAGCACGCACACCAGCGCGAAGCCCATGGCCAGCTCATAGGACACGATCTGCGCCGCGGAGCGCAACGCGCCGAGGAAGGCGTACTTGGAGTTGGAGGCCCAGCCTGCGATGATGATGCCGTACACGCCCAGCGACGTCATCGCCAGCAGATAGAGCATGCCTGCGTTCACGTTGGCCAGCACCATGCCGTCATCGAAGGGGATCACGGCCCAGGCTGCCAGCGCGGGCGTCAGCGCCATCACCGGAGCACCCAGGAACAGGAACTTGTTCGAGTTGGCCGGGATGATGACTTCCTTCATCAGCAGCTTGAGGCCGTCGGCGACGGGCTGCAGCAGGCCCCAGTAGCCCACGCGGTTCGGGCCTGGACGTACCTGCATCCACCCCAGCACCTTGCGCTCTGCTAGGGTCAGGTAGGCCACGCCGCCCATGATGGGGAGTACGATGACCAGGATCTTGATCGCGGTCCACACCGGCATCCAGGCCGGTCCCAGCAAGTCCAGCCCTGTCTGTTGCAGGGTTTGCAGCAGTTCCATCATGCGCGCTCCACCGTGATCGTTCCAAACATCGCCCCCAGCACCGCGGTGGCAGGATGGCCTGTCGCCACGCGCACCACGCCCTTGGGCAACCCATCGTCCGCCGCGCACGCCAGCTTGACGCTGCCCGTGCCCTGGCTGACCTTCACGTTCATGCCGGCCTTAACGCCGATGTCCGTCAGTTCCTCGCTGCGCATCCACACCTTGGGTGTGGCACCGTCATGAGTCGCCTGCAGCGGGGCGGAACGGCGCACCACGGCATCCGTGGAGTAGATCGGCACATCGGCCACGCGTTGCGGACGGCCAGCAGGCTGTGCTGCCTGCACGGTCACGCCGCTGATGGCGTTGTTCAGCTTGACTGCGACATCCACGCCGCCCAATGCCTCGTCGCGTACCGCTTCGGAGGTTTCCTGATCGAAACCGTCCACCTTGAGCAGGTTGCCCAGCACGCGCAGCACCTTCCACGCCGGACGGGCTTCACCCAGCGGCTTGACCGCGCCTTTGAAGCTCTGCACGCGCCCTTCGCAGCTCACGAAGGTGCCCGAGGTCTCGGTGTACGGCGCGACGGGCAGCAGCACGTCGGCGTATTCGGTGGCCTGGTGCTTGTAGGCACTCATCGCGATCACCAGATCGGCAGCATGCATAGCGGCCACGGCCTGCTGCGGATTGGCGCAGTCCAGTTCCGCTTCCACGTTGAGCAGCACATAGGCCTTGCGCGGTGCGGCCAGCATGGAGGCGGCGTTCATGCCCTTCGCCCCAGGCACGGCCTGCACCAAGTGGCCGCCTACGCTGTTCGCAGCCTCGGTGAGGAAGCCGAACTTGCCGTTGGTCGCGGTGGCGATCTGCTGCGCCAGCGCCTGCAGCTGTGCCGCCTGCGGGTGCTGTTGCGCGAAGTTGCCCAAGAGCACGGCGACGCGCTCGCCGCCCAGCAGGTTGCCTGCGATACCTTCTGTCTGTTTCGCAGCTACGGCCTTGGCCACCTGGGCCAGCGCGTCGACCATGGCATCCGGTGCGACCACGGTCTTGTTCGCCACCTTCATCAGCAGGTCGTCGTCCGTCGAGTGGATGATATTGACTTGTGCGCCGCGCTTCACAGCCTGGCGGATACGGGATGCGAGCAGCGGATGGTCCTTGCGCAGGAAGCTGCCGACGATGAGCAGGCGGTCGGCACGGCTGATGTCCGCGACAGACATGCCCAGCCAAGGCGTACCGGCCTGCTTACCGTCCCCGGAGAAATCGCTCTGACGCAGGCGGAAATCGACGTTGTCGCTGCCGATGCCGCGTATGAGCTTCTGCAGCAGATAAAGCTCTTCCACGGTGGAGTTGGCCGTGGCCAGCGCGCCGATCTGGTCGGCGCCGGCACCGTTGGCGATGTGGCGCAGGCCGTTGGCTGCATATTCCAAGGCTGCTTGCCATTCCACTTCCTGCCACTGCCCGTCCTGCTTGATCATGGGCTTGGTCAGGCGCTCAGCCGAATTCAGGCCTTCATATGCGAAGCGGTCCTTGTCCGACAGCCAGCATTCGTTGATGTCTTCGTTCTCGATCGGCAGCACGCGCAGCACACGGTTGTTCTTGGTCTGCACAGCGAGGTTGGAGCCCAGGCTGTCGTGCGCGCTCACGGAGCGGCGGCGCGACAGTTCCCAAGAGCGGGCCTTGTAGCGGAAGGGCTTGCTGGTCAGGGCACCCACCGGGCACAGGTCTATCATGTTGCCGGAAAGTTCGGAATCCACCGTGCCGGCGACGAAGGACATGATCTCGGCGTGCTCGCCGCGGAAAGCCTGGCCCAGTTCCATCTGGCCTGCAATCTCTGTTCCGAAACGCACGCAGCGCGTGCAATTGATGCAGCGGCTCATCTCCTCCGCAGACACCAGCGACCCCAGGTCTTTGCCCAGCACCACGCGCTTCTCTTCCTGATAGCGCGAATGCCCGGCGCCGTAGCCAACGGAGATGTCCTGCAGCATGCACTCGCCGCCCTGGTCGCAGATCGGGCAGTCCAGCGGGTGGTTGACGAGCAAGAACTCCATCACCCCCTGCTGAGCCTTCACCGCCTGTTCGGAATGGGTGTACACCTTCATCCCTTCTGTCACCGGCGTGGCGCAGGCCGGCAGCGGTTTGGGCGCCTTCTCGACCTGTACCAGGCACATGCGGCAGTTAGCCGCGATGGAAAGTTTCTTGTGATAGCAGAAGTGCGGGATGGCGATACCGGCCTGGTGTGCGGCCTCGATCACGGTGGAACCGTTTTCCGTCTGGATCTGCTTACCGTCAATTTCGATGTTGATCATTGCTCACCCGTCCGTCAGCCTTATACCAAGCAGCGCTTGTGCTCGATGTGATATTCGAATTCCTTGCGGTAGTGCTTGAGGAAGCCCTGTACCGGCCAGGCCGCCGCATCGCCCAGGGCGCAGATGGTGCGCCCTGCGATGTTGCCGCACAGGTCGAGCAACAGGTCCAGGTCTTCCGGCCTGCCCTCGCCCTTCTCGATGCGGTGGATGATGCGATACAGCCAGCCCGTGCCTTCGCGGCACGGCGTGCATTGCCCGCAGGACTCTTCGAAGTAGAAATAGGACAGGCGCTCCAGCGCGCGCACCATGCAGGTGGTATCGTCCATGACGATGACCGCGCCCGTGCCCAGATAGGAACCCGCCTTCTGGATGGAGTCGAAGTCCATGTTGAGGTCCATCATGATCTCGCCGGGGAGCACCGGCATGGATGACCCGCCGGGAATCACCGCCTTGAGCTTGTGGCCGTTGCGCACGCCGCCCGCCATCTCCAGCAGCGTACGGAACGGCGTGCCCATGGGAACCTCGAAGTTGCCTGGCTTGTTCACATGACCGGAGATCGAGAACAGCTTGATGCCGCCGCTGTTGGGCACCCCGAGGTCGGCGAACTTCTGGCCGCCGTTGTTGATGATGTAGGGGATGCTGGCGAAGGTCTCGGTGTTGTTGATGGTGGTCGGCTTGCCGTACAGGCCGAAGCTCGCGGGGAAAGGCGGCTTGAAGCGCGGCTGCCCTTTCTTGCCCTCTATGGATTCCAGCAGCGCAGTCTCTTCACCGCACACGTAGGCGCCGTAGCCCAGATGGTTGTGCAGGTCGAACTCGAAATCGAAACCGAGGATTTTCTTGCCCAGGTAGCCCGCCTTGCGCGCTTCCTCGCACGCGGCTTCCATCACCTCGTAAGCCTCGAAGATCTCGCCGTGCACGTAGTTGTAGCCTGCCTTCACGCCCATGGTGTAGGCGGCGATGGCCATGCCTTCGATCAGCATGTGCGGGTTGTAGCGCAGGATGTCCCAGTCCTTGCAGGTGCCCGGTTCGCCTTCGTCCGAGTTGCATACCACGTATTTCTCGCCCTGGTAGTTACGCGGCATGAAGCTCCACTTCAGGCCGGTGGGGAAACCCGCACCGCCCCGGCCGCGCAGGCCGGAGGCTTTCACTTCGGCGATGATCGCATCAGGCGACATCTTTTCGGACAGCACCTTGCGCAGTGCCTGGTAGCCGCCCGCCTTCACGTAGTTGTCCAGTTTCGCCAAGCCGTCAGCGGCGGTGGCGAGGATGATCTTGGAACTCATGCCTTGCCTCCTTCCAGGTCCGTCAGGATCTGGTCTATCTTCTGCGGAGTCAGGCGCCCGCACAATTTACGGTTGTTGACGGTGAACATGGGCGCATCGATACAGGCCCCCATGCATTCGCCCTCGCGCAGGCCAAACTTGCCGTCAGAGGTGACCTCGCCCATCTTGATGCCCAGCTTGTTCTCAAGATAGGACACCGTGTCGCCCGCTCCGCACAGCGTGCAGGACAGATTGGTGCAGACCGTCAGGGTGTACTTGCCCATCGGCTTCAGCTTGTACATGTGATAGAAGGTCGCCACTTCGTACACCGCCATCTGCGGCATGCCGATGTAGGCCGCGATGTCGGCCATGTCCTCGTTGGCGATCCAGCCCTTCTCGTCCTGCACGAAGCGCAGGGCCGCCATCACGGCCGACTGGCGCTGGTCGGCGGGATATTTCTTCAGCTCTTTCTCGATGAGCGTGGTGACTTGTTGGGATAGCATCAGCGGTCCACCTCTCCAAAAACGATGTCCTGCGTACCGATGAGCGCCACCACGTCGGCGATCATGTGGCCGCGCGACATCTCGTCCAGGCTGGACAGATGGGCGAAGCCCGGCGCGCGGATCTTCATGCGGTACGGTTTGTTCGCGCCATCCGACACCAGATAGATGCCGAACTCGCCCTTGGGATGTTCAACGGCGGAATACACTTCGCCGGCCGGGACGTGCATGCCTTCGCTGAACAGCTTGAAATGGTGGATCAACTCTTCCATGTTCTGCTTCATGGATTCGCGCTTGGGCGGCGAGTACTTCAGGTTATCCGCCATGACCGGCCCCGGGTTCTTGCGCAACCAGTCTATGCACTGCTTAACGATGCGGTTGGATTGGCGCATCTCTTCCACGCGCACCAGGTAACGGTCGTAGCAGTCGCCCTCGACGCCGACCGGGATGTCGAAGTCCAAGCGGTCGTATACCTCGTACGGCTGTTTCTTGCGCAGGTCCCACACCACGCCGGAACCGCGCAGCATAGGACCAGTGAAACCCAGCGCCATGGCGCGTTCCGGGGATACCACGCCTATGCCCACCGTACGCTGTTTCCAGATGCGGTTGTCGGTCAGCAGCGTCTCGTATTCGTCCACGTACTTGGGGAAACGGTTGGTGAAGTCTTCCAGGAAGTCGAGCAGCGAACCCTGACGCGCCTCGTTCATCTTCTTCACGGCAGCCGCGTTGTGGATCTTGCTCGGCTCGTATTGCGGCATGGAATCCGGCAGATCGCGGTACACGCCGCCTGGGCGGAAGTAGGCCGCATGCATGCGCGCGCCGGAAACCGCTTCATAGCAGTCCAGCAGGTCCTCTCGCTCGCGGAAGGTATAGAAGAACATGGTCATCGCGCCGAGGTCGATGCCGACTGCGCCCAGCCACAGCAGATGGTTCAGGATGCGGGTGACTTCGTCGTACATGACGCGGATGTATTGCGCGCGGAGCGGCACTTCGATGCCGGCCAGCTTTTCGACCGCCATCACGTAGGCATGCTCGTTGCACATCATCGACACGTAATCGAGGCGATCCATATAGGGGAGCGCCTGCAGGAAGGTCTTGTGCTCGGCCAGCTTCTCGGTAGCGCGATGCAGCAGGCCGATGTGCGGGTCGGCCCGCTCGACCACCTCGCCATCCAGTTCCAGCACCAAACGCAACACACCGTGCGCAGCAGGGTGCTGCGGACCGAAGTTCATCGTGTAGTTCTTGATTTCAGCCATTGCAGTCTCTCTATGCTCTTTACTGACGACCGTAATTCTCTTCACGCATGGTGCGTGGCGTGATCTCACGCGGCTCCACCGTCACAGGCTCGTACACCACGCGTTGCTGGGCGGCGTCGTAGCGCATCTCGACCGTGCCGGACAAGGGGAAGTCCTTGCGGAAGGGGTTGCCGACGAATCCGTAGTCGGTGAGGAGGCGGCGCAGGTCTGGGTGTCCAACGAAGATGATGCCGTACAGGTCGAACGCCTCGCGCTCGAACCAGTTGGCGGAAGGCCAGATGCCCGCAATCGATTCCAGCATCGGCATCGCCTCATCTTCAGCGAACACGCGCACACGCAGGCGGACGTTGTTGGTGATGGAGAGCAGGTGGTAGACGGCAGCGAAGCGCTTGCCTTCGTGCGCCACGTCGACCACATACCTGCCGTCTTCGGAGGTTTCGCTACCCCAGGTGGAGTAGTCAATGCCGCACAGGTCGATCAGTTCTTCGAAGCGCAGATCGATATCGTCGCGCAGGCGGGTGAACACGGCCAGCATGTCGCTGGCATTCACCACCAGCGTCAATTCACCCAAGCGCTCTTCCAGGCTCACGACTTTGCCTGCAAAAGCCTCGTTCAGATTAGCGGAGAGTATCTTCAGGTCGGTAGCCATGGTCAGCCTATCGTGCGATGGTGTTGGTGCGCTTGATCTTGTTCTGCAGCTGGATCACGCCGTAGAGCAGCGCCTCGGCCGTCGGTGGGCAGCCCGGAACATAGATGTCCACTGGCACGATGCGGTCGCAGCCGCGCACCACGGAGTAGGAATAATGGTAATAGCCGCCGCCGTTGGCACAGGATCCCATGGAGATCACCCAGCGCGGCTCGGCCATCTGGTCGTACACCTTGCGCAAGGCCGGCGCCATCTTGTTGCACAGCGTCCCTGCCACGATCATCACATCCGACTGGCGCGGACTGGGACGGAACGCACCAGCCCCGAAACGATCGAGGTCATAGCGCGGCAGTGCCGCATGCATCATCTCCACCGCGCAGCAGGCCAGACCGAAGGTCATCGGCCACAGCGAACCCGTACGTGCATAGTTGATGATGGTATCGGCGGTCGTGGTGACGACGCCCTTTTCGAGAATACCTTCAATACCCATAGATCGCTCCCCTTAGGCAGATCTCGCTGACACGGTCACGCCCGCGCAGCGCCTCTCTCTGCTCGAACCGTTATTCCCACTCCAGGGCCCCCTTCATCCATTCATAGACGAAGCCGACCACGAGGATGGCCAGAAAGACCATCATGGAAACAAAACCGAAGGTGCCGATCTCCTTGAGCACGATAGCCCACGGGAACAGGAAAGCGATTTCCAGATCGAACAGAATGAAGAGGATGGCGACGAGGTAGAAGCGAACGTCGAACTTCATGCGGGCATCTTCGAAAGCTTCGAAGCCGCATTCATAAGGTGAAAGTTTCTTTTCGTCGGGACGGTTGGGAGCTGCCAGCATGCCCAACACCAGGGGGGCAACCCCCATTACGAGTGCGATACCGATGAACAGCAACACCGGAAAATAATTTTCCAACATGTTTGAGACTCCCCCCCTCTGTAAGCCCGCGTCATGACGGAGCGCAAAGCGATGCTCTGGTTTTTCGACCTTTGGCTCTACGGCCCAGGTTCTATTTCGATTTGGTGCGGAGCAAGGGACTCGAACCCTCACGTCTTTCGACACAGCCACCTCAAGGCTGCGCGTCTACCAATTCCGCCAACTCCGCAGTGTTCTTATTATTTTGGTATTTCTTTTGCCTTGGAATCGGACGTATCAGCCGGCGCCGCCACACCCTTCTGCAGCGTATTTACATCCACCCTATCCATCACCCCTGCCTCATGCGCAGGCTTGGCGTACAGATAGGTCAAGACAAGACTGGTGATAAAGAAGATAGTCGCAGCCACCGCTGTGCTGCGGCTCAGGAAGTTCGCAGAACCGCTGGAACCAAACAGGCTGCCGGCCGACCCAGAACCGAAGGCGGCCCCCATGTCAGCACCCTTACCATGCTGAATCAGGACCAAACCGATCAACACCACCGCAGCAATTACGTGCACCACCCAGACTAACGTTTCCACTCTCCACCCCAGCTACAAATTTATTTTTGCGCAGCGCGACAAATCGTCACGAACTCTTCCGCCACCAAGGACGCGCCGCCTATCAAACCACCATCGATGTCCGGCATCGCAAACAGCTCCGCGGCATTGCCCGGCTTTACGCTACCACCGTAGAGCAGGCGCAACCCCTGCGCAACTGCAGCATCTTGTTGTGCAACACGCTGACGAATGAAGGCATGTACCGCCTGGGCCTGCTCAGGTGAAGCTGTCTTGCCAGTACCGATCGCCCAGACCGGCTCATAAGCAACCACGGACTTTGACACGCCCTGCACACCCGCCTGGCGCAGCACCGCATCCAGCTGGCGGGCCACAACTTGCTCGGTCACCCCAGCCTCACGCTCCGCCAGAGTTTCGCCCACGCACAATATTGGTGTCAACCCTACCTTGAGCGCAGCGTCGAATTTCGCCGCAACGATCTCGTCGCTGTCATGGAACAAGGCGCGTCGCTCGGAATGACCAACTATCACATAACGACAGCCAAAATCGCTCAACATGCCAGGAGCAACCTCCCCCGTGTACGCACCCTGCTCGTGCTGACTCAGATTCTGCGCACCCCAAGCCACACAACTCCCCTGCAATGCAGCCTGCGCTTGAGCCAGGTATGGATAAGGGACGCATACGCCGCAATCGGCGTCACGCAGCCCGCCTACACCGCCCAGCACGCCCTCCAGCAACGCTTTGTTGCGCGCCAGATTGCCGTACATTTTCCAATTCCCAACCACTAGCTTTCGGCGCATCAGGCTATTCTTCCAACGTTTCGAAGGCGGCGATAGTACCGACGAAAAGTGGAATGGTCAATCAACGCAGTCGGACAAAGATCAGAGACGGCTTTCGATATGCTTTGCCACACCTAAAGGATACACGGGATTGTGTAATAATTCCGTAACAGGCGCGACGTAGGATGCGCGGATTCACGATTGCCACCATTTAATGGAGAAACCCAAATGCCTAGACTGAACCTCATTTTGCGCAGTATCGGCCTGTCCGTAGCGCTACTTTCCACAGGCACAGCGCTGGCCGTTGACATCACTGGCGCAGGCGCGACATTCCCCTACCCCATCTATGCGAAATGGGCAGAGGCCTACAAGGCGAAAACTGGTGCAGGAATGAATTATCAGTCCATAGGCTCTGGTGGCGGCATCAAACAGATTCAAGCCAGGACGGTCGATTTCGGCGCTTCCGACGCCCCTCTGCATCCTGATGAATTGACCAAGAGCGGCTTGACGCAGTTTCCCGCTGTTATTGGGGGCGTTGTGCCCGTGGTCAATCTGGAAGGGATCGCTCCGGGCCAGCTAAAGCTGGACAGCCTGGTCCTGGCGGATATCTACCAGGGAAAGATCACCAAGTGGAATGACCCACGCATCGTTGCTGACAACGCGGGCCTTCGCATGCCGGACAAGTCGATCACCGTTGTGCACCGCGCCGATGGTTCCGGCACCACCTTCATCTTCACCACTTATCTATCGCAGGTCAGCGGTGCGTGGAAGACTGATGTGGGCGCTGACAAGTCGGTGAAATGGCCGGTCGGCACGGGCGGCAAGGGCAACGAAGGCGTGGCATCCTTCGTACAGACGATCAAGAACTCCATCGGCTACGTGGAGTACGCATACGCCCTGCAGAACAAGATGAACTTCGTGCAACTGAAGAACCACGATGGCCAGTTCGTCAAACCCAGCGAAGACAGCTTCAAGGCTGCGGCGGCAAATGCGAAATGGAGCAAGGACAACGGCTTCTACGAGATACTGACCGACGAACCAGGAAAGGGAAGCTGGCCCATCACCGGAGCGACCTTCATCCTCATTCCGAAGTCTCCCGAGAACGCCGAGAACGCGAAGGAAGTGCTGCGTTTCTTCGACTGGGCCTATGCGAACGGCGACAAGATGGCAGCTGACCTCGATTACGTTCCGTTGCCTGGCAAGCTGAAGGCAACGATACATGATGCATGGAAAGAGCAGGTAAAGGATTCCTCCGGCAAAGCACTGTGGAAGTGAGTGACCCGTTCTAAGCTATAATTGCGGGGGCACTTTAAGCCCCCGCATCCTTCCCACACTCCATCGTAGATTATGTCGACGTTCCTACACGAAGCGCGCCTTAAGCGACAAACCGTGCTTGATTTGCTGTTCCGCAATCTGACACGCCTTGCCGCATTCGCAGTCCTTACCCTGCTTGCAGCGATCATCGGATCGCTGATCGTGGGTAGCATGCCGGCCATCCACGCCTTCGGCTTCGGCTTCATCACCAGCCCCGAATGGGACCCCGTCAATGACCAATATGGCGCATTGATCCCCATCGTCGGCACCCTGATCACATCGGGCATCGCGCTGTTGATCGCGATCCCGGTCAGTTTCGGCATCGCCATTTTCCTGACCGAGCTGTCGCCCAACTGGCTGCGTCGTCCGCTAGGCATCGCGGTGGAACTGCTGGCTGGCATCCCGTCCATCATCTACGGCATGTGGGGCCTGTTCGTGTTCGCACCGCTGTTCGCGGACCATGTCGAACCCTGGCTCAACGACCATATCGGCCAATGGCCCATCCTCGGCCCGTTCTTTTCGGGCCCGCCCATGGGCATAGGCATGCTCACCGCCGGCATCATCCTGGCGATCATGGTCATCCCTTTCATCGCGTCGGTGATGCGCGACGTGTTCGACGTCGTACCCACCATGCTCAAGGAATCCGCGTACGGGCTGGGCGCGACCACCTGGGAAGTGATGTGGAAGGTGGTGCTGCCCTACACCAAGATCGGCGTGGTCGGCGGCATCATGCTCGGGCTGGGGCGAGCGCTGGGGGAAACCATGGCGGTCACTTTCGTCATCGGCAACGCGCATGAACTCAACAAGTCGCTGCTGATGCCGGGCAACAGCATCTCCTCTGCACTGGCCAACGAATTCGCCGAAGCCGTGGGTGAGCTCTACACCTCCTCGCTCATCGAGCTCGGCCTGATCCTGTTTTTCATCACCTTCGTCGTCCTCTCACTCGCTCGCCTCATGCTGTACAAGCTGGGCCAACGTGAAGGACATGGGGCCTGATATGTTCGACCTCTACGCACGCCGCCGCTTCATCAATATCGTCAGCCTCACCATATCGGTGCTCGCCATGTTGTTCGGCCTTTTCTGGCTGGGCTGGATCCTGTGGACCTTGCTGGAACACGGCTTGCCCGGCTTGGGCATGCATGTATTCACCCAGACCACACCGCCCCCTGGCAGCAATGGCGGCTTGATCAACGCCATCGTCGGCAGCCTGATGATGGTCGCCATCGCCACCTTCATCGGCACACCTATCGGCATCCTGGCCGGCACTTATCTGGCCGAGTTCGGGCAGCGCGGCTGGCTTGCCCCGGTCACCCGCTTCATCAACGACGTGCTGCTGTCTGCACCTTCGATCGTGATCGGCCTCTTCGTGTATGAGATCTACGTGGTCAAGGTCGGCCACTTCTCAGGCTGGGGCGGTGCGTTCGCCCTCTCCATGCTGGTCATCCCTGTGGTCATCCGCACCACCGAGAACATGTTGCGCCTTATCCCCAACAGCCTGCGCGAAGCCGCTGCCGCCTTGGGTACTCCGCAATGGAAGATCATCAGCTTCGTCACCTGGCGCGCGGCGCGCGCGGGCATCTTGACCGGCATCCTCCTGGCAGTAGCACGCATCAGCGGCGAGACTGCTCCGCTGCTGTTCACTTCGCTGAACAACCAGTTCTGGAGCAGCAACATGAACCAGCCCATGGCCAACCTGCCAGTGGTCATCTTCCAGTTCGCGATGAGCCCCTATGAGGATTGGCACAGTCTCGCCTGGGCAGGCGCACTGCTGATCACCCTCAGCGTGCTCGCGCTGAACATCGTGGCGCGCGTCATGTTCCGCCAGAATGCAACCAGTCACTAAGGACGAAAAGTAATAATGACCGTCGAACCCATCATCACCCGCCCCAAGCTGATCGTACGCGATCTCAATTTCTATTACGGCGAATACCGTGCGCTGAAGGACATCAACCTGACCATCCCGGAAAAGATGGTCACCGCCTTCATCGGCCCTTCCGGTTGCGGCAAATCCACCCTGTTGCGCACGTTCAACCGCATGTACCAGTTGTATCCCGCGCAAAGTGCGACGGGAGAGGTACTACTGGACGGACAGAACCTGCTCGACAAGAAGCAGGACCTCAACACCCTGCGTGCCAAGATCGGCATGGTTTTCCAGAAGCCTACCCCGTTCCCCATGTCCATCTACGACAACATCGCCTTCGGCGTGAAGCTGTATGAGCGACTCAGTCGCAACGAGATGGACGAACGCGTGGAATGGGCGCTGAAGAAGGCCGCGCTGTGGAGCGAAGTGAAGGACAAGCTGAAGCAGAGCGGTACTGGGCTTTCCGGTGGCCAGCAACAGCGTCTGTGCATCGCACGCGCCATCGCGGTCAAGCCGCAGGTGCTGCTGCTGGACGAGCCGACCTCCGCGCTCGACCCGATCTCCACCGCCCATATCGAGAAGCTGATCGACGAACTGAAGAAGGACTTCACCATCGTCATCGTCACGCACAACATGCAGCAGGCGGCACGTATCTCCGACTTCACCGCCTACATGTATCTGGGCGACCTCATCGAGTTCGGCGACACCAGCACGGTCTTCACTAACCCCAAACGCAAAGAAACTGAAGATTACATTACCGGCAGGTTCGGTTAACCTGCCGGTAATGTAACGGCGAAGACTTACCTTTAGGTTAGTCGCAGCCACTACCTGACGACGATTCGGTTTATCGTCCGGTAATGTAGCGGCGGAGGCTCTTGTACCCGAAGGGTAAACATTCGCGTAGTGAATGTTAAGCCGCAACGCGGCGGCCGGAGCCATTACATCACTGGCGATTTGGGCTAGCCCTGCAACCTGCCTCATCCAGCAGCCCGCCCCCAGTCTTCCCTCCAGAAAAAAAAAGCCCCACGAAACTTCGTGGGGCTAAGCCTTTGCTATAGGCTTTGGACCTATGCAAAGGGGAGGAGAACGCTGTCAGGCACGGCCGGCCTGCAGTGCATCGAATTCTGACGAAAGCATGCTGCCGAGGGGATAAAGGGGAGCCGCAACCTTGCCGCGCTTCCATGACAACGGACGCGCGGATGTTGCATCGAGTGCCGTCAACGCGGGCAACATCGGCCAGTGAAGGTTGTGCAGATTGAAGCGCGGCAGCGTCCCAGCCACGTCGTCATGGGCACTCAGATAAGCCTCCAGGGTGCCAACATCCCTCCAGTAGCCTGGTTCCTCGTGCGGCTGGACGCCCGGAACCCTGTTGCTCAGGAAGTCATAGGCGTGCACATGATGGCTACGTATGAGGCGTGGCAGGATGTGCCCGCCGAAGTCCGTTTCGCCATGACGCAAGGCATGTTCCAGCGCCTCGACCAGTACCTCGGTGTTGAACAGGTAGTTGCCCATGGAGGCATAAGCACGCTCCGGACAGGACTGCATGGCCACGGGGACCTCGGGCTTCTCCTGGAAATCCCATATCTCCCCGTCATGCCCTGCAGCGATGACGCCGAACGACGATGCCTTCTCTATCGGCACCTGCGTAGCAGCGATGGTCACGTCGGCATCGCAGTCGCTGTGAAACTGCGCCATCTGGCGCACGTCCATGCGATAGACATGATCGGCGGCGAAGACGGCCACCATGTCGGGCGCGTGCCGCCGTATCAGGTCGAGGTTCTGGCTGACGGCATCGGCGGTGCCGCGAAAACACCCTCCGTGCTCCTGCTGAGGCAGCACGACACGGACAAAACGTTCACCACCATCGGAATCCAGACTCCAATTGGCGTTGATGTGCTTAATCAGGGATTCGGGTTTGTATTGAGCGAGCAGATATATGGAATCGATGCAGGAATTCACCAGATTGCTGAGCACGAAGTCGACGATTCGGAACTCTCCGCCGAAAGGAAGGGCTGGCTTAGGGTGGGTCAGCGTCAGCGGACGGAGGCGCGTCCCTTCTCCGCCTGCAAGAACCAATGCCAGGATATTATTCTTCACCGCCTTCATTTCGAATGTCATGAGGTCTCCCAATAAGCAAAATTGATCAGTGTATCCCCCGCTTGGCCGGCCGGAAGCCAGCCACCATGTGACTCAGACCTGGCGTCGCTCGAATGAGGTCGCCGGATCGTTTGAGCTAATCAGTACAAGTGTTGAAGCGACTGCGGATGCGTGTCGATCGCATGGGACGCATCTTAGCGATGCGGGCATGGACTGCCTGTGGGTGGGGGGCTGTATTCGGCCATACAGCCAATCCGGTAATCGCAGGTAGGGGAAGGCAGTAGAGGTGACTGCCTTGGTTCTCGACGAACCAGCCTGAATCCGCCGGAGGAAGGCAGGCTACATGTCGTTCCGGACAGCGTCCCCGAAACGACTTCGCCAAAGGCTACAAGACTTGCCCTCTATTGGTTCGCAGCTTCCTTCACCGATTCTGCGATCTTCTCGGCGCAGAGCTTCACCTTGGCGGCCTCCTCGCCCTCCACCATCACGCGCAACAAGGGCTCGGTACCGGAAGGGCGCAACAGCACGCGGCCCTTGCCGTTCAGCATGATCTCGGCCGTATCGACCGCATGCTTCACTTTGGGATGGTTGGCGTAATCGTCCTTTTTTGCGACACGCACGTTGATCAGCACCTGCGGATACATGTGCAGATCGGCCGCCGCCTGTGCCAGGGTCTGCTGCTTCATGCGTAAGGCGTGTAGCACCTGCAGTGCAGAGACGATGCCATCGCCGGTGCTGTGCTTGTCCAGGCAGATGATGTGGCCCGAGTTCTCGCCGCCGAGCTGCCAGCCTTTCTGCCGCAGCAGCTCCATCACGTAGCGGTCGCCCACCTTCGCGCGTGCGAACGGGATACCCAGACGCTGCATGGCATGCTCGAACGCCAGATTGGTCATCAGCGTGCCGACCACCCCGCCCTTCATCGCGCCCTCGGCGTGTCTGTGCTTGGCGACGACATAGAGCAGCTGGTCGCCGTCGTAGAGCTTCCCTGCGGCATCCACCATGATGAGACGGTCGCCGTCACCGTCCAGGGCGATGCCGAGGTCCGCCTTGTGCTCGACCACGGCCTTCTGCAGGTTCTGTGGCTTGGTTGCGCCGTAGCTGTCATTGATGTTCTTGCCGTTGGGCTCAGCGCCGATGGTCACGACGTCCGCGCCGAGCTCATGGAACACGTGACGTGCGATGTGGTAGGTGGCGCCGTGCGCGCTATCCACCACGATCTTGAGCCCGCGCAGGTTCATGTCGCACGGGAAAGTGCTCTTGCAGAATTCGATATAGCGCCCCACCGCATCATCCAGGCGCTTGGCTTTGCCCAGCGCATCCGAAGCGTTGGTCTGCATGGGCTCGTCCAGCGCCGCCTCGATGGCCAGCTCCACTTCATCCGGCAGCTTGGTCCCATTGCCCGAGAAGAATTTGATGCCGTTGTCCTCGAAAGGATTGTGCGACGCCGAGATGACGACTCCCGCCTGCAAGCGCAGCGCGCGGGTAAGGTAGGCCACCGCCGGCGTGGGTATCGGCCCTGCCAGATACACGTCGATGCCTGCCGCGATGAGCCCGGCTTCGAGCGCCGATTCCAGCATGTAACCCGAGATGCGTGTGTCCTTGCCGATCAGCACGGCGGGACGCTCGCCCCGTGTATGTTCTGCCTTAGCCAGAACCTTCCCGGCAGCGTAACCCAGGTGCATCACAAACTGGGGGGTGATGGGGTGCTCCCCGACCTTGCCACGCACACCGTCAGTTCCGAAATATCTTCTGCTCATGTCATCCCTCTTTCACTGCGTTCCAAATCTTCAGCGCATCCACCGTCTCGCACACATCATGCACACGAACGATGGCTGCGCCGCGTTGCACCGCCAGCAGCGCTGCAGCCACACTCGCCGCCACGCGCCCATTCACTTCACGTCCGGTGATCGCCCCTAGCATGGACTTGCGCGACAGTCCGGCAAGAAGGGGCACCCCCAAAGAGCGCATACTGCCCAAATGACGCAGCAGAGCGAGATTATGCTCGAGCGTCTTGCCGAAACCAAACCCCGGGTCAATCACGATGCGCTCGCGCGCGATGCCTGATGCGACCGAAGCCTCCACGCGCTCTCTCAGGAAAGCCTCCACATCCTCCACCACATCCCGGTATTCCGGACGTTGCTGCATGGTTTTCGGCGTGCCCTGCTTATGCATGAGGCACACCGCCGCATCGCTCTCTGCCACCGTCTGCAGCGCGCCTTCCACCTGCAAAGCGTTCACATCATTGACCATGCTCGCCCCTGCACTGATTGCAGCGCGCATCACCGAGGGTTTGTAGGTATCTACGGAGATAGGGACAGTGATGCCCCGCAATCCTTCAATCACAGGGAGCACCCGATCCAGTTCCTCTTGTTCGCTGACCAGAGCAGCACCAGGGCGTGTCGATTCGCCACCTATGTCGAGGATGTCCGCGCCGTCCTCTATCAATTGCAGCGCGTGGGCGACTGCGCCTGAAGAGGATGCATAAAGACCGCCATCCGAGAAGGAGTCCGGCGTGACGTTGACTATGCCCATCACGAGAGGGCGCGCCAGATCGAATCGATATTTACCGCAAAGCAACATAAAGAAAACGGGGGCGTTATGCCCCCGTGGGTTTCAATCAGACGCCTTCTGCGGGCTTGTTGGTCGCTGTTGCGGTCGGAGTCTCGTCCTTTGGGGGCTCGGGTGGCTGGCTGGCGGCACTGGGTTTGGGAGCACGAGGCGGGTTGCCTGCCATGATGTCGGCGATCTGATCGGAGTCTATGGTCTCCCACTCCAGCAGGGCGTTGGTCATCGCCTCCACCTTGTCGCTGTTCTCTTTCAGCAGCTTGGTAGCCAGCGCATATTGCTCGTCCAGGATGCGGCGTATCTCGGCATCCACTTTCTGCATGGTCGCTTCGGAGATGTTCTTGTGTGTCGTCACCGAACGGCCAAGGAAGACCTCGCCCTCGTTCTCGCCGTAAACCATGGGCCCCAGCGCCTCCGACATGCCGTAACGCGTGACCATGTCGCGCGCCATCTGGGTCGCACGCTCGAAATCGTTCGAAGCGCCGGTCGAGATGTCGCCAGTGAAGAGCTCTTCCGCCACGCGTCCGCCGAACAGCATGCATATCTTCGCCAACATCTGTTCGCGGTATACGCTGTAACGGTCGATCTCCGGCAGGGAAAGGGTAACGCCCAATGCGCGACCGCGCGGGATGACGCTCACCTTGTGTACCGGATCGCAGCCCGGCAAGAGGCAGCCTATGATGGCGTGGCCGGACTCGTGATAGGCGGTCTTCTTCTTGTCCTCGGGCGTGATGACCATGGTCTTGCGCTCGGCGCCCATGAAGATCTTGTCCTTGGCAGACTCAAAATCGTCCATCTCGACGAAACGCTTGTTGCGGCGGGCGGCGAACAATGCAGCCTCGTTCACGAGGTTGGCGAGGTCGGCACCGGACATGCCGGGTGTGCCGCGCGCCAGGATATCGGCCTTCACATCAGGCGCCACCGGAACCTTGCGCATGTGCACCATCAGGATCTGCTCGCGGCCACGGATATCGGGCAGCGGCACCACCACCTGGCGATCGAAACGGCCCGGACGCAAGAGCGCAGGGTCGAGCACGTCGGGACGGTTGGTCGCCGCGATCACGATCACGCCGGAAGTGCCCTCGAAACCATCCATCTCCACCAGCAAGGCGTTCAGCGTCTGTTCGCGTTCGTCGTTGCCGCCACCGAGTCCGGCACCACGCTGACGGCCGACCGCATCGATCTCGTCGATGAAGATGATGCATGGGGAGTTCTTCTTGGCCTGCTCGAACATGTCGCGTACGCGCGCAGCGCCCACGCCCACGAACATCTCCACGAAATCGGAACCGGAGATGGAGAAGAACGGCACCTTGGCTTCGCCCGCGATGGCCTTGGCCAGCAGCGTCTTGCCGGTGCCCGGGCTGCCCACCATCAGCACGCCGCGCGGGATGCGGCCGCCGAGGTTCTGGAACTTGGTCGGGTCGCGCAGGAAGTCCACCAGTTCGGACACTTCCTCCTTGGCCTCATCGCAGCCAGCCACGTCGGCGAACGTCACGCGCTCCTTGGCCTCATCCAGCAGGCGCGCCTTGCTCTTGCCGAAGGAGAACGCACCACCGCCCTTGCCTCCCTGCATCTGGCGCATAAAGAATATCCACACGCCGATCAGCAACAGCATGGGGAACCACGACACGAAGATGCTCATCAGGAAGGATTGCTCTTCTTCCGGCTTGGCCTCTATCTTCACGCCGTTCTTGAGCAAGTCGGAGACCAGCCAGATGTCGCTGGGCGCGAAAGTGGTGATGCGTTTGCCATCGGTAGTGGTCGCCTTCAGGGTGCGCCCCTCGATGACCACTTTGTCTATATGCCCGGCGCGCACTTCCTCGAGGAACTGCGAATAATCCAGCTGCGTCTGCGCAGCCGACTGCTGGCGCGCATTGAATTGATTGAACACGGTCATCAGCACCAAGGCGACGACCATCCAGATTCCGATACTCTTAAACAGATTATTCACACCGGCTCCTTACCGAGCGCAAAACGAAGTTGCATTAGACACCGTCCGCCATCATTTCTCAAGCTTGCCCAAGCCCACCAGATACTGCTCGCTACTGCGGTCGCGCGAGGCTTTGGGTTTGCGCGCAACCACTTTGGCAAAGTGGCTACGCATAAGTTTCAGGTAATCTTCGAAACCCACGCCCTGGAACACCTTCACCACGTATGAACCACCCGGCGCCAGATGGTTGACTGCGAAGTCCAGCGCCAGCTCCGCCAGATACATGGCGCGCGCCTGGTCTGCCGAGCTCACACCGCTGATATTGGGGGCCATGTCCGAAATTACAAGACCGATTTGTCTTCCCTCCAGCTTTTCCTCGAGTTGAGCCAGCACGCTGTCCTCGCGGAAGTCGCCCTGGATGAACTCCACGCGCGGCAGTGGCTGCAATGGCAGCAGGTCCAGCGCGATGATGCGCCCCTGCTCCCCCAGCTTCTGCGCCACCACTTGGCACCAACCTCCTGGAGTCGCTCCCAGATCCACCACCACCATGCCAGGTTTGATCAGGTGGTCGCGCTCGTCGATCTCTAGCAGCTTGTAGGCCGCGCGCGAACGGTAACCCTCCTTCTGTGCGCGCTGCACATAAGGGTCGGTCACGTGCTCGTGCATCCACTGTTTGCTGGTTTTAGAAGCCTTCATCGTTTAGAATCCGCGCCTTATCTCAGGAAGGCCTTTATGTTAACTCTCTCAGTCTCGCAGCGCCTTGAACTCAAAGCACGCGCCCACGCCCTAAAACCCGTCGTCATCATTGGAAATGCAGGCCTTACCCCAGCCGTCCTGGACGAGATCGAGCGCAGTCTGAAAAGCCACGATTTGTTGAAGATACGCGTGATGAGCGACGACCGCGAAGCAAGGGCGGCCATGCTGCAGGAGATATGCGAGACGCTGAAGGCCGGCCCCGTGCAGCACATCGGCAAGATGCTGGTGGTGTACCGCCCCTTGGACATCCCTATCGCCAAACCGCCCAAGAAGCGCAAGGGCCAACCGCTCACCAAGAAACAACTCGGAAACCGTACCTAGGTAGCGCCAGAAGGAAGGAAAGAGGGCTTTCGTGCCCTCTCTCCCTCCGACTAGATGTACTGAACCTCTACGACTTCGTATTCGCGCACGCCGCCAGGCGCCTGCACCTCAGCCACATCACCGCAGGACTTGCCGATCAGTGCCCTCGCGATGGGGGATTTGACGGATATCTTGCGGTGCCTGATGTCGGCCTCATCCTCGCCGACGATCTGGTAGGTCACGACGTCGCCGTTCCTGGTGTCTTCCAGCACCACGGTAGAGCCAAACACACAGCGCCCGTCCGCATTCAGCGTCTTCGGATCGATGATCTGCGCACTGCCCAGCTTGGACTCCAGCTCTATGATGCGCCCTTCGATGAAACCCTGACGCTCCTTCGCAGCTTCGTACTCGGCGTTCTCCGACAGGTCGCCCTGCGCACGCGCCTCCGCGATCGCATTGATGACTGACGGCCTGTCCACCGTCTTCAAGCGGTGCAACTCCTGGCGCAACATCTCAGCGCCGTTCACTGTCAATGGAACCTTGCTCATGCCGTCTTCCCTTCTTATTTTTTCACGCGACGGTGCAAAGACTGCACGTCATAGACCTGAAGCTCGGCCAGATGTTGCATGCCGATACAGGCTGCTCGTGCGCCGGCCAGCGTGGTGTAGTAAGTCACGCGGCCCTGCAGCGCAGCGTGGCGGATCGAATACGAATCGCGCATCACGCTGGGCTTGCTGTCCACGGTATTGACGATGAGGTTGACCTCGCCGTTCTTGATCATGTCCACGATGTGCGGACGACCTTCGGCCACCTTGTTCACCACTTCGACCTCGACACCTGCCGCAGCAATGACCGATGCCGTGCCGCGCGTCGCCAGGACCGTAAAGCCCAGCTGCTTCAGTGCACGCGCCACTTCTGCCGCACCGGCCTTGTCGGCTTCGCGCACGCTGATGAAGACCTTGCCGCTCTTGGGCAGCTTCACGCTCGCCGCAAGCTGCGATTTGACGAAGGCCTCGGCGAAGGTATCGCCCACGCCCATCACCTCGCCGGTGGACTTCATCTCGGGGCCCAGGATCACGTCCACTCCAGGGAACTTGATGAACGGGAACACCGCTTCCTTGACCGAGTAATACGGCGGAATGATCTCTTTGGTGACACCTTGCTGCGCCAGCGTCTGACCGGCCATGCAACGTGCCGCGACCTTGGCCAGCGGCACGCCGGTCGCCTTGGACACGAAGGGCACGGTGCGCGAGGCGCGCGGATTCACTTCCAGCACATAGACGGTCTCACCCTGGATGGCGAACTGCACGTTCATCAGGCCGACGACGTTCAGTTCCTTGGCCATGGCTACGGTCTGGCGGCGCAGCTCGTCCTGCAGCTTCGGCGACAGCGAATACGGGGGTAGCGAGCAGGCCGAGTCACCGGAGTGCACCCCGGCCTCCTCGATGTGCTCCATGATGCCGCCGATGACCACATCCTTGCCGTCGGACACTGCGTCCACATCGACTTCGATCGCATCGTTCAGGAAGCGGTCAAGCAGGATGGGCATGCGCTCCGGCCAGTCCTTGGCCATCTCTTCGGCATCGCGCATGTAGCGCTCGAGGTCAGGCTGCGCATGGATGATCTCCATCGCACGGCCGCCCAGCACGTTGGAAGGCCGCATCACCAGCGGATAGCCGATCTCGGCCGCACCCGCGACGGCATCGGCCACATTGCTGGCAGTACGGTTGGGCGGCTGCTTCAGGTTCAGCTTGCGCAACATAGCCTGGAAGCGTGCTCGGTCCTCCGCCATGTCTATCATGTCCACCGAGGTGCCGATGATGGGCACGCCGTTCTTGGCCAAGCCATGCGCCAGCTTCAGCGGCGTCTGGCCGCCGTACTGCACGATCACGCCAGCGGGCTTCTCCACCGCCACGATCTCCAGCACGTCTTCCAGTGTCAACGGCTCGAAGTACAGGCGATCGGAAGTGTCGTAGTCGGTCGAGACTGTCTCCGGGTTGCAGTTGACCATGATGGTCTCGTAGCCGTCCTCACGCATCGCCAGCGCCGCATGCACGCAGCAATAGTCGAACTCGATGCCCTGACCGATGCGGTTCGGACCGCCGCCCAACACCATGATTTTCTTCTTGTCGGTCGGCTGCGACTCGCACTCTTCCTCGTAGGTCGAGTACATGTAGGCGGTGTTGGTGGAGAACTCGGCCGCACAGGTGTCGACGCGTTTGAACACCGGGCGCACGCCCAGCGCATGGCGATAGGCACGCACGGCGGCGGCGTCGGTATCCAGCAGCACTGCCAAGCGCGCATCGGCGAAGCCGCTGCGCTTCAATTGGCGAATGTGTTCGGCATCCAGGCTTTCCAGCGTGCGGCCCGACAGCGCTTTCGCCTGACGCACCAGGTCTTCGATCTGCACCAGGAACCACGGGTCGATCTTGCTGATGTTGAACACCTCCTCGACGCTCATGCCGAGGCGGAAGGCGTCGCCCACTGCCCAGATGCGGTCCGGGCCGGGGTTGCCGAGTTCGGTGATGACGGCTTCGCGATCGGTGCACTTGCTGTCCAGACCGTTCACGCCCACTTCGAGGCCGCGCAGCGCCTTGTGGAACGATTCCTGGAAGGTGCGACCGATGGCCATCACCTCGCCCACCGACTTCATTTGCGTGGTCAGACGGTCGTTGGCCTGCGGGAACTTCTCGAATGCGAAACGCGGGATCTTGGTGACCACATAGTCGATGGTCGGCTCGAACGAGGCCGGGGTCGCGCCGCCGGTGATGTCGTTCTTCAGCTCGTCCAGTGTGTAGCCCACGGCCAGCTTGGCCGCGACCTTGGCGATGGGGAAGCCGGTGGCCTTGGACGCCAGTGCCGACGAACGCGACACGCGCGGGTTCATCTCGATCACCACCATGCGCCCGTCCTTGGGGTTGATGGAGAACTGCACGTTGGAACCGCCGGTCTCCACGCCGATCTCGCGCAGCACCGCCAAGCTGGCGTCGCGCATGATCTGGTATTCCTTGTCGGTCAGCGTCTGCGCCGGTGCGACAGTGATGGAGTCGCCGGTATGCACACCCATCGGATCGAGGTTCTCGATCGAGCAGATGATGATGCAGTTGTCGTTGCGATCGCGCACGACCTCCATCTCATATTCTTTCCAGCCGAGCAGCGATTCCTCGATCAGCAACTCGTGCGTAGGCGATGCTTCCAGGCCGCGCTCGCAGATCTCAACGAACTCCTCGCGGTTGTAGGCGATACCGCCGCCGGAACCACCCATGGTGAAGGACGGGCGGATGATGGTGGGAAAACCCATGGCCTGCTGCACCTGCAGCGCCTCTTCCATGCTGTGCGCGATTGCGGAACGCGCCGAGGCCAGGCCGATGCGTGTCATCGCCTGCTTGAACTTCTCGCGGTCTTCGGCCATATCGATGGCGTCACGCGACGCACCTATCATCTCGACGTCGTATTTCTCCAGCACGCCGTGTTTGGCAAGGTCCAGCGCGCAGTTCAGCGCGGTCTGGCCGCCCATGGTCGGCAGGATCGCATCCGGCTTCTCCTTGGCGATGATCTTCTCGACCATCTGCCAGGTGATGGGCTCGATGTAGGTCGCATCCGCCATGTTCGGGTCGGTCATGATGGTCGCCGGGTTCGAGTTCACAAGGATGACGCGGTAACCCTCTTCGCGCAGCGCCTTGCAGGCCTGCGCGCCGGAATAGTCGAACTCGCATGCCTGTCCGATCACGATGGGACCGGCGCCGATGATCAGGATGCTTTTTATGTCAGTACGCTTCGGCATTTACTTCTTCTCCATCATCGCCACGAAGCGATCGAACAAAGGGGACACATCGTGCGGGCCGGGGCTCGCTTCAGGGTGGCCCTGAAAACAGAACGCAGGCTTGTCGGTCAATTCGAAACCCTGCAGCGTGCCATCGAACAGCGAGATGTGGGTGACACGCGCGTTCTTGGGCAGCGTCGCCGCATCCACCGCGAAACCGTGGTTCTGGCTGGTGATCATCACGCGCTTCGTCTGCACATCCTGCACCGGATGGTTCGCGCCGCGATGGCCGAACTTCATCTTCACGGTCTTCGCACCCACGGCCAGCCCCATGATCTGGTGGCCCAGACAGATGCCGTACAGCGGAATGCCGACCTCGATGAACTTCTTCGTAGCTTCGATCGCGTAATCGCAAGGCTCGGGGTCGCCGGGACCGTTGGACAGGAACACGCCATCCGGCTTCATCGCCAGCACATCGGCAGCGCTGGTTTTGGCCGGCACCACGGTGATGCGGCAGCCGCGCTCGGCCAGCATGCGCAGGATATTGCGCTTCACGCCGAAGTCATAAGCCACCACGTGGAATTTCGGCTCGGTGACGTCGCGATAGCCCTCGCCCAGCGCCCATTCGCGCTGCTTCCATTCGTAAGGCTTGTCACAGGTGACCACCTGCGCCAGGTCCATGCCCGCCATGCTGGGGAAAGCGCGCGCTGCGGCCAGCGCCGCTTCGACGTCGTTGCCGGTGGCGATGCAGCCGTTCTGCGCGCCCTTGCTGCGCAGGATGCGCGTCAGCTTGCGCGTATCGATGCCGGCGATGCCGACCACGTTGTTGGCCTTGAGGTAATCGGAGAGGGACTGCGTGCTGCGGAAGTTGCTCACCGTCTGCGACAGGTCGCGGATGACGAGGCCGCTGGCGAACACCTGACGCGACTCCACATCCTCGGTATTGCAGCCGACGTTGCCGATGTGCGGATAGGTCAGCGTGACAATCTGCTTGCTGTAGGACGGGTCGGTGAGGATCTCCTGATAGCCGGTGATGGAGGTGTTGAACACCACCTCGCCGACACTGCTACCGGAGGCGCCGATGGCGGTTCCGCGAAACACCGTCCCATCGGCTAAAACTAGAATGGCAGGACTTGTTTGCGACACCGGATGCTCCTTGAACTGGACATAAAGAAGCGGGACGAACCTGATGTTCATCCCGCCTTTGATTTGGCGCGCATTATAGCCGAAGCGGGGAGCGGCATCAAACCTGAGCCCTTACCTACACCCCGGGCCGCGTATAATGCCGCGCCCCAACGCCCCGGCGGCACACATCCACCTGGAACAGACCCATATGCTTGAAGTAATCATACTGGCGATAGCCCTTAGCATGGACGCCTTCGCCGTCTCCATAGGCCTGGGCTCCAAGGGAGACATCAAGGGACTGGGACTCAAGGCCGGCATCTTCTTCGGTAGTTTCCAGGCATTGATGCCTTTCGTAGGCTATCTTGGCGGCCGCGGCGTTCTCGGCTGGGTGGAAGACTATGCAGCATGGATCGCCTTCGGCCTTCTGGCGCTGATCGGCGGCAAAATGATCTACGAAGGTCTGCAAGAAGGCGTGGAAGAGGAGATCGAGGTCATCACCAACAAGGTGATGCTGCTGCTCGCCATCGCCACCAGTATAGACGCCATGGCCGCCGGGTTCAGCCTTACCCTGCTGGAGATCAACGCCTACCTCGCCTGCGCCGTCATCGGCGTGACGACTTTTGCCTTCAGCTGGGTAGGGGTGCGCATCGGGGAGACGAGCGGCACCTGGCTGGAGAGCAAGGCGGAGATATTCGGCGGGGTGGCACTGATCCTGATCGGGGTGAAGATGCTGGTGATGTAAACAGATTCGGCGCGCGACCTGTACACAAAAACCAACTTCGTCGGGGGGGGGGTGCCCGACAGCAAGTTACTTTTTCTTGCTTCGCCAAGAAGAAGTAACAAAAAAGAAGGCGACCCCACTGCACCGCCCCTTCGGGGGCCCCTGCGTTGCTCGAACAGCCGGGCCTCCTCATAAACTCGCACGATCCGCTACGCGGCCACGTGCTCAAACATATTCGTCGGACTACCCCCGCCCGTCCTGCGCTACTCGGCGGCACACAGGGGACAGAAATTCAAAACCAAGAACCCAAACCCCAATGCAGTGAGG
>JBBIIJ010000034.1:0-25803 GCA_037446535.1 Sideroxydans sp.
GTGGTCACCCAGTTCCTCGGCCACATCATCCGCGGCGAGAACATCAGCCTGGTCGACGGCGGCCACCAGAAACGCGCCTTCACCTACATCGACGACGGTATCGATGCGCTTATGAAGATCATCGAGAACAAGAACGGCGTCGCCACCGGCAAGATCTACAACATCGGCAACCCGACCAACAACCACGCCATCCGTGACCTGGCCGACATGATGCTGAAGCTGGCGAACGAGTACCCCGAGTACCGCGAGTCCGCCAAGAAGGTGAAGATCGTCGAGACCACTTCCGACGCCTACTACGGCAAGGGCTACCAGGACGTGCAGAACCGCGTGCCCAAGATCACCAACACCTGTGAAGAGCTGGGCTGGAAGCCGACCACCACCATGCCCGACACCCTGCGCAAGATCTACGACGCGTACCGCACACAGATCGCCGAGGCCAAGGGCTTGGTGGACTAAGCACAGGATTGGGGATCGAGGATGGAGGCAGGGGCGCTGCGGCTCCGCTTGCTCGATCCTCGATCCTCGATCCTCGATCCTCGATCCTCGATCCTCGATCCTCAATCCTGAAATGAAAAAGATCGCACTCAAGATCGACGTGGATACCTACCGCGGCACGCGTGAAGGCGTGCCGCGGCTGGTAGAAGCGCTGCAGCGCCATCAGGCACAGGCGACTTTCTTCTTCTCGCTGGGGCCGGACCACACCGGCCGCGCCATCAAGCGCGTGTTCCGCCCCGGCTTCATGAAGAAGGTGTCTCGCACCTCGGTGGTCGAGCACTACGGCATCAAGACGCTGCTGTATGGCACGCTGCTGCCGGGGCCGGACATCGGGCAGAGATGCACCGATATCATGCGCAACGTGCGCGACTCAGGCTTCGAGGTCGGCATCCACTGCTACGACCATATCCGCTGGCAGGACCACGTGGCGGACAAGGACGCGAAGTGGACGCAACGCGAGATGCAGCGTGCGGTGGACCGCTACACCGAGATCTTCGGCGAGGCACCCAAGTCCCATGCTGCGGCAGGCTGGCAGACCAACCGCTATGCCTTGCGTCAGACCCAGCGTCTCGGTTTCGACTACAGCTCGGACACGCGCGGCACGCGTCCCTTCATCCCGACTTGGGATGCGGAGATCGTCGCTTGTCCGCAGTTGCCGACCACGCTCCCCACACTGGACGAACTCATCGGCCGCGATGGCATCACGCCCGAGAACGTCGCGCAGCACCTGCTTGACCTCACGCGCACTTCCTCAGAGACCGGGCATGTCTATACTCTGCATGCCGAACTCGAAGGTCAGAAGTGGATGCCCATCTTCGAGCAACTGCTGCAAGGCTGGAAGGAGCAGGGCTACGATCTGGTCTCCATGCGCCAGTATCTGCAGGGTTTCAAGGTCGCCGACCTGCCACGGTTCGAGGTCAAGCCGGGAACCGTCGAAGGGCGCAGCGGCACGCTGGCCGTGCAGGTCTGAGTTCTCTCATTCGGCCTTTCATCGCCCGGAATCTCCGCCGTAAATCTCAGCACGGGACCGCATTGCACCGGCGGTCCGTTCCGGTTAACGTGTCCACGGGGGAAAAGCCCCTCCGCAACAATTCCGGCCTTCTATCTGGGAGCAAGGATATGCCCGTGCAAAACGATTCCTTACAGTGGCGACTCGACTGGGACGAGGGGTTGAGCGTGTTCATCCCCGAGATAGATGCCGAGCACCAGCGTTTCATCCGACTCGTCAACGAGCTGAACGAGGCCATCATCGCGCGCAAGGAACTGCCTGAGATCCAGAACCACATGCAGGCCATCCTGTATGACGCGGTGGCACACTTCGCCCACGAGGAAGCCTTGTTCAGGGAGTGGGGCTACCCCGCGGCCGGCGAACACGCCGAAAAGCATGCGGAGATCACACAGGCCCTTCGCCAGATCATGGGGCGTTTCCACCAGGATGGAACAGAGTACGAGTGGATAGAGGCGGGTCTGCTGGTCAAGCAGGCCCTGATAACCCACTTGCTTTCTGAAGACATGAAGTACCGCGACTACTACCTGGCGTTCGGCGGCAAGTCGGACTGACCAGCTTCCCTCGAAAGAGTCACGCAGGAGCGAGCGATGCTCCTCCTTCCATCAAACGTTCTTGAGCGCTCGCTCGATCTTATGGTCTGCCTCACCCGCTAGAGCAGTGAGCTTGGCATCCCCCAATATGTGCATCATCCCGCTCGGCCTGGCGAATTCGAGCGATATCTTGCCCGGCGCGGTCTCGCGTACCACCGCGTTGCAGGGCAACAGGCTGGCCACGTCGCTGTTCGATGTGTAGGCCTCGTAGGCCAGGTTCGGGTTGCACGCGCCGAGGATCACGGTGGGGACGATGTCCTTGCCGGTCTTCTCCTTGATCTTGCTGTGCATGTCTATGCGTGTCAGCACGCCGAAACCCTCCGCCGCGAGCGCCTTGGTGGCACGCTCTATGGCGTGGTCGAAGCTGTCGTCGATCTCGCGTTTGAAGTTGATGGTTACCATGGCAGTCTCCCGTAAGAATCCGCTTCGATCATAAGGCAAAATGCACTGCGCAAATACTCGGTGACATCAGGGCTTTTGCGGGGCGAGCTTGCCCTGGTAGAGCGCGAGGTCGTCTGCCGAATAGCAGCAGAAGACCACCTCCTGCAGAGAGCAGGGTGTGCGCAGGAAATCGCGCACCGCCGCGATCGCGACGTCTGCCGCCTGGTCCAGCGGATAACCGTAGACGCCCGTGCTGATGCAGGGGAAGGCGATGCTGGCGAGCTTTTGTGTCGCGGCGACGGCAAGGCTTTCGCGGTAGCAGGAGGCCAGCAACTCAGCCTCGCCCTGTGTGCCGCCGCGCCACACCGGCCCTACGGTATGGATGACGAACCGGGCCGGCAGCCGGTAACCGCGCGAGAGTTTCGCCTGTCCAGTCGGGCAGCCGCCCAGCGTGCGGCACTCCTCAAGCAGTTGCGGCCCTGCGGCGCGGTGGATCGCACCGTCCACGCCACCTCCGCCCAGCAGTGACGAATTCGCCGCATTGACGATGGCGTCCACCTGGAGTTTGGTGATGTCGGCCTGGACCACGCGCAAGGTCGCCATGACTGTCCCTTTGCGCTATTTGTTGCGCAGCGTCTTCATCGCGCCACCCCACGCGACGAGCTGGTCGAGCATGGTGTTGACGTTCTTTTCGTGCAGCGCCGCCGGTTTGAAGGTGGTGAAGTTCTCGAAGTCGGTGAACAGCGACAGCATGACCTGCGCCCGCACGTCGGCGATCTGCAGCTCGCCCATCACCAGCCGAAGGCTTTCCACGGAGCGGGCTCCGAGCGCACTGCCGTAGCTCACGAACCCCGCAGCCTTGTTGTTCCACTCCCCATACAGGTAGTCGATGGCGTTCTTGAGTGCGCCGGGGATGCCGTGGTTGTACTCGGGGGTCACGAAGACGAAGGCATCGAAGGAGGCGATCTTCGCCGCCCAGGTCTTGGTGTGCTGCTGGCTGTATTGCCCCAGTGAAGGTGGAACCGGCTCGTCGAGCAAAGGCAGGTTGTAATCCTTGATGTCCACGAGCTCGAACGTGGCATCGCTGCGCTTCTTCGTAATCTCGTGCACCCACTTGGCTACCGTTTCGGCTTTGCGGCCGGGGCGTGTACTTCCGATGATGATGGCTATCTTGATCATGGCTCATTCCTCCTAAAGAAGATGACGACATGCTTCGAGACTGCAGAGGGGAGGGGCTGGGAGTGGCGTTCAGCCTTGTCGACACCCTATCACAGATGGCGCAATTCGTTCAGTACGGTGTCGAGCAGGTCAGGAGCGAGGCAATCCACCTCGATGTTGTCCGGCATGGAGCGCAGCCAGGTGAGCTGGCGTTTGGCGAGCTGGCGGGTGGCGGCGATGCCTTTCTCCAGCAGATCCGCTTCCGTGATCTCGCCTTCCAGATATTCCCACCCTTGGCGGTAGCCGACGCAGCGCATCGAAGTCATGTCGCGGTGCAGCGGGTATGTCGTTCGCAGGCCGCGCAACTCGTCCAGCAGTCCGTCTTTGAGCATCTGCTGGAAACGCACGGCGATGCGCTGGTGCAGCACGGCGCGGTCGGAAGGGATGAGTGCGATGGGAAGGATGGAGTAGGGCAGTTCATCCTGTTCCTGCTGCTGGATGAGTTCTGACATCGGTTTGCCTGAGACGAGGTAGATCTCCATGGCACGCTGGACGCGCTGCGTGTCGGTGCTGTGCAGTCGTGCGGCGGTCTGCGGGTCCACCTCGGCAAGCTTTCTGTGCAGCGCCTCGATGCCACGTTCTGCAATCTCGGCATCGAGCTGCGCTCGCACCTCAGCATCGGCTTGCGGCAGCGGGCTCAGCCCTTCGCGCAGCGCCTTGAAATACAGCATGGTGCCGCCCACCAATAGAGGCACTCTGCCCCGCGCCGTGATGTCCGCCATCAGGCGCAGCGCATCGTGGCGGAAGGCCGCTGCGGAATAGGCTTCGGTAGGATCGATGATGTCGATCAGGTGGTGCGGCGCGCGAGCGAGGGTGGCGGCATCGGGCTTGGCCGTGCCGATGTCCATGTCGCGGAACACCAGCGCTGAATCCACGCTGATGAGCTCCACCGGCAAGCGCTGCGCCAGCTCCACCGCAATGCCGGTCTTGCCGCTCGCGGTGGGGCCCATGAGGAAGATGGCGGGAGGGAGACGGCTCATGGTGTTACACCGTCATTCCGGCGGAGGCCGGAATCCAGTTGATGTGAAAGCCTCGCGTAGCGAGACAGCTTCCGGTTTTGTCCGCTGCGCGGAATATTTGTTTCTGCTGGATTCCGGCCTACACCCGCGAGGGGTACGCCGTGGTTGTAAGGGGCTAAAGCCCCAACAACACACGCAGCGCCGGAATGACGAACCTGAACGGTCATGCCAGCTCCCTGTCCCGCGTCTCATGCACGAAATACGCCGCAGCAGGCTGATCGCTGCTGCAACCGAGATATACCCGCCCACCCAGCTCAATCCGCCTTGCAGCACCAGTTGCTGTGCGATGTAAGGTGCGAGCGACGCGCCGAGGATGCCGCCCAGGTTATAGGCCGTGCCAGCACCTGTGTAGCGCACACGGGTGGGGAAGAGCTCAGGCAGCAGCGCGCCCATCGGTGCGAAGGTCGCGCCCATCAGGAACAGTTCGATGGAGAGGAAGGTCGTGATGAGCAGCGGGTCGCCGCTGCCGAGCATGGGCTCCATCAAAAAGCCGGAGAGCTGCGCCAGCGTGCTTGCAGCGAGTAACACCGGCCTGCGGCCATAGCGGTCACCCGCCCAAGCGGCCAAGGGCGTCGCTGCTGCCATGAACACCACCGCGATGCACAGCATGCGGAGAAACTCCGGGCGCGGGATGTGCAGGGTGGCCACACCATAGGAGAGAGAGAACACCGTGGCGATGTAGAACAGCGCGTAACACACCACCATCAGCAGCGCGCCGGTGACGAGCGGCCTGGCGTGGTGTGAGAACAGTTCCGCCAGCGGCAGCCGTACCGGCTGGTGCGCGGCTAAGGCCTTGGCGAACACTGGTGTCTCAGTCAGCTTGAGCCGCACGTAGAGGCCCACCATCACCAGCACCGCACTGGCGAGGAAGGGGATGCGCCAGCCCCAGGCACGGAACTCCGTGTCACTGAGCAAGTTGGAGAGCAGCAGAAAGCTGCCCACCGCGAAGAAGAATCCCACGGGTGGCCCCAGCTGCGGGAACATGCCGAACCAGCCGCGTTTGCCCTGAGGCGCGTATTCCGCCGCCAGCAGCGCCGCGCCGCCCCATTCGCCGCCGAGGCCGATGCCTTGGCCGAAGCGCAACAGGCACAGCAGCAGCGGTGCCACCCATCCCACCATCTCGTAGCTCGGCAACACGCCGATCAGCGTGGTGGAGATGCCCATCACCAAGAGTGAAGCCACCAGCGTCGCCTTGCGCCCGATGCGGTCGCCGAAATGGCCGAACAGCAGCGCGCCGAACGGACGCGCGAGGAAGGCGATGCCGAAGGTGAGGAATGCGTTCAGCGACTGCGCCGTGGCGTCGGCGCTCGGAAAGAACACCGGCCCGATCACCATCGCCACCGCGAGGCCGTAGATGTAAAAATCGTAGAACTCGATGGCGGTGCCGATGAAGGAGGCGAAGGCGATGCGGGGTATTGAAGAAGGCACGGCCACAAAAGATTTTCGCAATAAACCGCTCATGAAGCTAAGGCGTGTATTGGATAAAAGCAACTTCTTGCTCAGACAAAACCCCTTCATATTTGTCGTCAGGTGAGACGACAACGAATTTGCCGTGAAAGGCTGTGCGGTAAAGCTGAATTTGGCGCATCAGTTCTCCAACAGTAGGCATGGCTGATTTTGCCTCGACAAGAATACGCGGGGCATCTGAGCCTCTACTCCAAGCCAGCTCAAATCCGTCGAAAACATCTTCGCGGCGTTCTTTGTCAAACTTGTAGTTGGGAGATATATGAGGAAGCTCAGTTTCAATGAGCAAGTCAGCATATCCCACAATACGTTCCATTTTTCCTTGATAACCCGAATGGGACGCCAGGACGTATTCAAGAGTCCTTTTACAGACCCGAGGATTCGGGCGTGGAGTATTTTCGACGAAGTTGTTGGCTAATTCATTCACGCCTTGAACGACGTGCCCAGGGTAATCATAAGGGAGGCTTATTTCGTTCTTCTTCCATGGCTGATCAAAAAGCTCAGGGAAGACTATCTTGAATATGCGGTCCGCATTTTCGTATGCCCACATGCAAACCGAATCATGGTCTGGCTTGGATACTTCGGCATCCCAGAAGCCTAGTTGCTGAATCTTTTCTCTTGATTTTGCCATGTGCAGATTCCTTTATTTTCCACGCATAAACATTGTATCCAGCTCTTCCAGCGTCACCTGGAACCACGTCGGCCGGCCGTGGTTGCACTGGTCGGCGCGTTCGGTCTGTTCCATCTCGCGCAGGATGGCGTTCATCTCGGGTAGGGAGAGTTGCTGGTTGGCGCGCACGGCGGAATGGCAGGCGAGGGTGGCGAGCAGTTCATTGCGGCGTTCGGTGAGGGCGCGGCTGGCGCCGAAGTCGCGCAGTTCGTGCAGTACTTCGCGCGCGGCGGTCTCGGCGTGCGACTGCTTGAGCATGGCGGGCATGGCGCGCACCGCGAGGGTATGGGTGGAGATGGGCGCGATGTCGAAGCCGAGCTGTTGCAGCGCTTCCTGTTCTTCTTCCACGGTGGCGACGTCGAGCGTTTCGGCGGCGAAGGTGACGGGGATCATGAGCTGCTGCGTGGGCATCTGCTGTGCGTCGAAGGCCGCTTTCAATCTTTCGTAGACGATGCGCTCGTGCGCGGCGTGCATGTCCACCACCACCAAGCCTTGCTGGTTCTGGGCGAGGATGTAGATGCCGGAGAGCTGGCCGATGGCGAAGCCCAGAGGGTGTGCCTCCAGCTGCGGTGCTGCGCTGGGCTGCGTGGGGGCAGTGGCTTGCGGCGTACTCAGTTCGTCGCGCACCGCAGCGGCTTCTTCCCATAGCCTGTAGGTGGCCTGTGGCTGCGCGGCGCTGAAGGGAATGCTGTGTTGCGCAGGAACAAATGAATTGTCATTCCGGCGCAGGCCGGAATCCAGTTGTTCAAATTCGCTGGATTCCGGCCTGCGCCGGAATGACGAATCAGGTGCAGTGGCTTCGCTTTGAGCGGTTTGTGTCATCGGCTCGCTCAGCGCATCGTGCAGCGCATGGAACACGAACTGGTGGATGCCTTGGCTCTCGCGGAAGCGCACTTCACTCTTGGCGGGGTGTACGTTCACGTCCACTTGTTCCGGCGGCATGTCGAGGAACAGCACGAAGGCCGGGTGGCGCTGGTGGTGCAGGATGTCCTGGTAGGCCTGGCGCACGGCATGCATCAGCACCTTGTCGCGCACGAAGCGGCCGTTGACGAAGAAGTATTGCTCGTCGCGCGTGGAGCGCGAATAGGCGGGCAGGGCGGCGATGCCGTAGAGGTGCAGTGGGCCGACCTGGCGCCCGACGCTGACGGCGTACTGGCCGAATTCGGGGCCGAGGATGGCAGCTACCCTCTCCCCCAGCCCCTCTCCCGCAAGCGGGCGAGGGGAATCGGCATCCCTCTCCCGTAAGCGGGAGAGGGATTGAGGGAGAGGGAGGTTCCATACCATCTTGCCGTTGTGTTGTAAGGAGAACGCCACATCGGGCCGCGACAGCGCGATGCGCTTGAAGGTCTCTTCGCACCAGGCGAACTCGGTGCTCTCGCTCTTCAGGAACTTGCGCCGGGCCGGGGTGTTGAAATACAGCTCACGCATCTCGACGCTGGTGCCGTGCGGATGCGCGGCCGGGGCGGCGGCGCTGTGCGTGCCGTCCGCCGTTTCGATCTTCCATGCATGCGGGGCTTCGCTGTGGCGGCTGGTGAGGGTGACCTGTGCCACCGCTGCCATGCTGGCCAGCGCTTCGCCACGGAATCCCATGCTGGCGACCTTCTGCAGGTCTTCGAGCGAAGCGATCTTGCTGGTGGCATGGCGCATCAGCGCCAGCGGCAACTGTTCCTTGGCGATGCCGCCACCGTTGTCGCGTACCCGCAGCAATTTGATGCCGCCGCCTTCCAGCTGCACGGCGATCTCGGTCGCACCCGCGTCCAGGCTGTTCTCCATCAGTTCCTTCAGGGCCGAGGCGGGGCGCTCGATCACTTCGCCGGCGGCGATCTGGTTGATGAGGAGGTCGGGCAGTAATCGGATGGTGGTCATGCTGTCAGTGCAGGAATTTTCGCGGGCGATTATAGCGGAGGGAGTGAGTTATTTTCGGGCTTCCCGGCGTTCTGCGATAAACTCCGAACGATTCCGAACCCGGCTGGTCTGTGGTGAACTGAAGGCATCTGGATACCAACCGACATGTCACGTTACCTGAACAATATCGTCCTGCGGCATCTGCTCTGCCTCTCCTGCCTCGTGGCCACGGGAGCGCAGGCCGAGTTGCCGCCGCCCGAGCCGTGCAAGGCGGTGGCCGAGAGCGAGGCCCTGGGGCTGAACGATGTCGTGGAGCTGGCGCTGTGCGGCAACCCGCAGACCCGCGAGGCCTGGGCCAATGCGCGCTTCCAGGAGGCGCAGCTCGCGATATCGCAGGCGGCCTATCTGCCCACGGTGACGGGCTCGCTGGGCTACACGCGCAGCCTGAACGACAGGACGGGCGCGGTCTCTCCCGTGGACACCAAGAGCGCAGCGCTCACGCTTTCCTATCTCATCTACGACTTCGGCGCGCGCAGCGAGACGCTGGAGAACGCGCGCCAGCTGCTGGCCGCGTCCGTGGCCACGCAGGACAGCACGGTGCAGACCGTGTTCCTCTCTGCGGTGCAGGCCTACTACCAGATTCAGGCGGCGCAGGCCGCGCTGGCCTCGGCGAAGGAAGCGGAGCGCGTCGCGCAAGAGAGCCTGAAGGCGGCCACCTTACGCGTCACCGTGGGGACGGCCACCCCGTCCGACAGGCTGCAGGCGCAGACCGCATACTCCCAGGCGACGCTCAGCCGCATCCAGGCGGAAGGCGGCCTGCGCGGCGCGCAAGGCACGCTCGCCAACGTGATCGGACGCGACGCCAACCGGCCCGTGAACGTGGTCTCCACGGGTTCGATAGAGCTGCCCGCCGATTTCGAGCGCGACGTGGACGCGCTGATCTCGACCGCGCGCGCGCTGCGTCCCGACCTCAAGGCCGCCGAGGCTCAGGTCAGCGCGGCGCAGGCCAACGTGGGGGCGACGATGGCCGCGGACCTGCCGTCGCTCACGTTGGGTGCCACGGGCACCAACTCGCGCAGCGACGTGCTCGCCGCGGGCAACGCCTTCGACTTCGCGCTCAGGCTGAACGTGCCCATCTATTCGGGGAACGCCGCCACCAACCGGGTGCGTGCAGCGGAGGCGCAGGTGGAGACGAAGATTGCGCAGCGCGACAGGCTGCAGCGCCAAGTGGCGCTGGATGTGTGGAGCGCCTACCAGAACCTGCAGACGGCCTCGCAGAGCCTGCTCACCACGGCGGATCTCGTGAGCAGCGCCGAGCAGGCGGAGCACGCAGCATCGGCCAGGTACAAGGCGGGGTCGGGCAACCTGCTCGACGTGCTGGTCGCGCAGAGCAACCTGGCCAGCGCGCGCCAGCAGAGGGTGCAGGCCTTCTACAACTGGAACATCTACCGGGCGACCCTGGCGCAGGCGATGGGCGCCCTGGACGTAAGATTGCTGTCGGCGAGCAGTGCCGCGAACCCACCACAGAACAGCCAACCATGAAGAGACACTACAGTTCCGCACTGGTGTTGACCGTGCTCGCGCTCGTCGTTGTAGGCGGCTACTACGCGTACAGCCAGTATTACGCCGCGCCCAAGGTCCCGCAGTACCAGACGCAGGCGGTGGAGAAGGGCGAGGTCAGGCAGGTGGTGGCGGCCAACGGCACCATCAATCCCGTGACCCTGGTGAACGTGGGCACCCAGGTCTCGGGCACGGTGAAGAAGCTGTATGTGGATTTCAACAGCAAGGTGACGCAGGGGCAGGTGTTGCTGGAGCTGGACGATGCCCTGCTGGCGGCGCAACAGAAGCAGAGCCTGGCCAACGAGAAGAGCGCGGTCGCTGCGCTGGAGCTGGCCCAGGCGAACGAGGAGCGCGTGCGCGGCCTGTATGCGCAGGAATACGCCTCACGCCAGGAGATGGACACCGCGGTCCAGGCCAGGAAGGCCGCCGAGGCGCAGCTGCAGCTGACGCGTGGGGCTGTGGAGAAAGATCGCGCCAACCTGTCCTATTCCGTGATCCGCTCGCCGGTGGCGGGGGTGGTGGTGGACCGATCGGTGGACGTCGGCCAGACCGTGGCGGCCAGCCTGCAGACGCCGACCTTGTTCAAGATCGCGCAGGACTTGTCCAAGATGCAGATAGACGCGGCCTTCGCCGAAGCGGATATCGGCAACATCCGGGTCGGCCAGACGGCGCACTTCACCGTGGATGCCTTTGCCGGCAAGAGCTTCAGCGGCAGCGTCAGGCAGATCAGGCTCAGCCCTACCATACAGTCCAACGTGGTGACCTACGACGTCGTGGTGGATGTGGACAACCCCGAGCAGATACTGATGCCGGGCATGACGGCCTACGTGAGCATCGCGGTGGAGGAGCGACAGGATGCGCTGTTGGTCCCCAACGCCGCGCTGCGCTACAAGCCTGCCAACGCCGAAGGCTTGAAGCGAGGCGGCGCCAAGCCCAAGCGCGATGCCTTCTCAGGCACCGTCTACGTGTTGCGCGGCGGGGCGCTCGCGCCCGTCAACGTCACGCTGGGCATCACCGACAACCGCAACACCGAGATCACCGGCGGTGAGCTCAAAGTGGGCGACGTGGTGGTGGTGGGCGACGCGCTCTCCAAACCGCAGACCAGCAGCAATCCCACCATGAGAAGACTGTTCTGATGGACACGGAAGTCATCCGCATCGAGGGTCTGTACAAGTCCTACCAGACTACGGCCGGCGACTTCCCCGCGCTCAAGGACGTCAGCCTGCGCATCGCGTCGGGCGAGTTCGTCGCCATCATGGGCCCTTCGGGCTCGGGAAAATCCACCTTCATGAACATCCTGGGCTGCCTGGACGCGCCCAGCGCCGGGAGCTATGTGCTGGACGGGCGCTTTGTTGCCGAGCTGGACAAGGACGAGCTGGCGCTGCTGCGCAACCGCACCATAGGCTTCGTGTTCCAGGGCTTCAACCTGCTGCCGCGCATGTCGCTGCTGGAGAACGTCGCGTTGCCCCTGATCTACTGCGGGGTGGGGCGGCAGGAGCGCAGGGAGCGTGCGAAAGAGATGCTGGTCAAGGTGGGGCTGGAGAGATACTTCGATTCCATGCCCAACATGATCTCGGGCGGCCAGCAGCAGCGCGTGGCCATCGCGCGCGCCCTCATCAACCATCCGCGCCTGCTGCTGGCGGACGAGCCGACCGGCAACCTGGACAGCCACACCAGCGAAGAAGTGATGGCGTTGTTCGAGGCGCTCAACCGGGAGGGGATCACCATCGTGCTGGTGACGCACGAACTGGACATCGCTCAGCATGCCAAGCGCCAGGTGCGCTTCCTGGACGGGCGCATCGTCAGCGACCATGAGACGCGACATGAACCGCAGAAGGTGGCGGTATGAACACGGTGCGCGTAGCGTTGGTGCGGGAAATGCCGCCAGCCACCGAGACCGCGGTCCGAGGATCTTCTGATCTCTTTGCCGAGGTGACGTCGTGATATTGGCGATGTTCGGCGAAGCCTGGCGTGCCATGGGGGCCAACCGCCTGCGCACCTTGCTCACCATGCTGGGCATGGTGATAGGCGTGGGGGCGGTGGTGCTGATGATGTCCATAGGGCAGGGTGCGCAATACGCCATCCAGCAAAGCATCAGCGCGATGGGCAGCAACCTCTTCGTGCTGCTTTCCGGGAGCACAACCAGTGGCGGCGTGCGTTCGGGTGGCGGGGGCAACCTGACGCTGACCGTCGCTGATGCTGAAGCCATCTCGGAGTTATCCGGGGTGCAGGCGGTCGCGCCGATCCATCCCGGCAATGCGCAGGTCGTCTACGGCCCGAACAACTGGAACACCTCGATCATAGGCACCACGCCGGAATACCTGGAGGTGAGGTCGTGGTCGGTGGTGGAAGGTTCCGTGTTCACCAACTCGGACGTGCGTTCCGCGACACGCGTGGCGTTGATCGGCAAGACTGCGGCGGAGAACCTGTTCGGCGACGAGGACCCGGTCGGCAAGACGATCCGCATCCGCCAGAGTCCGTTCCTCGTGCTTGGCGTCCTGGGCGTGAAGGGGCAAGGGCTGGACGGGCGCGATCAGGACGACACGATCATCATTCCGCTCACCACAGCTCAGCGCAAGGTGTTCGGCAGTCAATTCCAGGGTTCGGTGCGCATGGTCATGGTGCAGGCCGCCACGCAGGATGTCATGCCTGTGGTTGAACGGTCGATGACCGACCTGTTGCGCCAGCGTCATCGCATCCGCGAGGGCATGGACAACGATTTCTTCTTGCGCAACCTCACGGCGGTGGCCGATTCCGCAGCGGAGAGCACGCGCGTCATGTCGCTATTGCTCGGCGCCATCGCCTCCATCTCACTGCTGGTGGGCGGCATAGGCATCATGAACATCATGCTGGTGTCGGTGACCGAGAGGACGCGGGAGATCGGCATCCGCCTGGCCATAGGCGCGCGCGAGTGGGACATCCTGCTGCAGTTCCTGCTGGAGGCCGTCATCATCTCCATCGTGGGCTGCTGCATAGGCGTGCTGGTCGGCATAGGCGGCGCGCTGCTGGTGAACGTGCTGAGCGAGACGGCGGTGATCATCTCGTGGATGTCGGTGCTCATCGCCTTCGGCGTGGCTGCGGCCACTGGCGTGTTCTTCGGCTTCTATCCCGCGAAGAAGGCGGCACGACTCGATCCGATAGAAGCGTTGCGCTACCAGTGAGCGGTGCGCCCATGCCGTCTACCGGCTTCAGAAAATTCTTCACTCGCACGATAACGTTCACCGCAATTTGTCGTGCCGACCACAAATTGTGGTTCCGGCATAACCTGAAGGTTAGCCTCCACCGCAATTTGTCACAGGCTGTTTCAGCCTGCGACAAATTGTCGCGCGACAATATGACGCATTCCCCTGGCTAGACGAGGGTCTTAATATCCTCACAGGTTTTTAACAATAGCCACAGGGGAGTGTATGAAGAAGGATCTGTTTGCCATGAGCGCTGCGGCGCTCGTGTTGTCCATGTCGTTCGCAAAAGCCGGCCATGCCGAGGATGCGCCGCTTGCCGCCGCTACAGAACCGAGGACCGCCGATGCGCCAGCTTCGGGCGCGGAGTCCGACAAGGGCGGTACAACCAAGAAACTGCTGGGCGAGGTGGTGGTGAGCTCCACGACCATCGACGACCGCTTCACTTCCCGTAACGAGAAGGCCTCCAACACTACGGTGATCAGCGGGGAGAAGATAGACAAGGAGCACCCGCAGAACCTGTTGCAGGTGCTGCAGGGCATCCCGGGCGTGACCGCGGATATGGACAGCGGCGAATCGGTGAAGATCAAGCTGCGCGGCATAGAGAACCAGCGCTACATGGGCGAGAAGCCGGGCGTGGCCATCGTGATCGACGGCGTGCCGGTGTTCGAGCGCACCGGCAAGGTCAACATCGACCTGGACAACATCGCCTCCATCAAGGTGATCAAGGGCGGCGCGTCCTATCTCTTCGGCGACGACGCGCTGTCGGGAGCGGTGATCATCACCACCAAGCGAGGCTACAAGAACGCGGGGGTGACGGTGGCGAAGGAACTGGGCTCCTACGGCTACCACAAGGAGCTGGCCAAGGTCGGCTTCGCCAACGAGACGGCCAGCGGCCACATCCAGGCGTCCCAGCGCGGCGCTCCTGATTTCTATTACCAGGGCGACTATTCCAGCAAATACGTGGACGGCAAGCTTGCCTGGTACGTCAACGACCACAGCGACCTGAGCCTGGGTTTCGAGGCTTCCAAGCGTTTCAAGGATTCGCACGGCAGCGTCACCGGCGTGACCCAGGCCGCGCTCGACCCGCGCAGCGTCAACAGCAGCGACTATGCGCGCAAGTTCAACACCGACCTGTCCAAGGTGAACATCACCTACTCGAACGACTACGCGCAGGACGCCAACCTGCTGGTGACGACCTACCAGTACAAGGACCACACCACCTTCGTCTCTGCCCCGCAGAAATACACGGGGACGGGCGCGGTCGTGAACGATCCTAACGCCTACATCACCGGCAACGACTACAACCAGATCCAGTCCGGCCTCAAGGGCGAATGGCGTGCAGCATCGGACGCCATCGGATGGCTGACCGGGGTGGACCTGCGCAGCAACGGCTACTGGAACAAGACCAGCAACCTGGTGGACTACCGCAACGCGCCCACCGTGCCTTGCGCGGTCAACTGCGTGAAAGGTGCGGTGACTGGCGACGACTACACACGCGAGCACATCAGCGGCCTGTATGGCGAAGCGACCTACAACGCGACGCAGGCCTGGTCGCTGACGGTGAACGCGCGCCACGACGTCACCAGCCTGGACTACAGCGCCAGCCCCACCGTGACGCGGGCCACCACGCTTGCGCTGGGCAAGACCTTCAACGTCAATTCGTGGCGCCTGGGCACGGCCTATGACCTGAGCGAAGACGCCAACGTCTACGGCAACGTCTCCACCGGTTTCCGCACGCCCACCGTGCAGCAGCTCTTCACCGGCACGGTGTCGCCCAGCGGCGGCAAGACCCAGGACAACCCGAATCTGAAGCCGGAGCAGGCGCTGAGCATGGAAGTCGGCGCGCGACGCAAGGCCGAGCTGTTCGGTGTGGGCGTGGACATGTCCGGCGCGCTGTTCCAGATCGAGCGCAAGGACTACATCCTGGCGGTATCCGGGCAGTATTCCACCACGACCACGACCTACCCCGAACGCTACGAGAACATCGGCGGCGTGCGCAACCGCGGCTTCGAGTTCGCCGCCAAGACCGACGCCCGTCGACTGCTCTCGCTCGATGTCGCCTACAGCTACATCGATGCGCGCTTCACCCGCTACGATCACTTCACCCAGACCCTGGGCAACCCTTACGGTCCGCCTGCCGGCTACACGCTTAAGAACTTCAACAACACCGGCAAGATGGTGCCTCGCGTATCCAGGAACCAGCTCAACAGCACGCTCAACTGGCGTCCGTTGGAAGGCTTCAAAGCCGGGCTGGAGATGGACTTCAAGGGCGGCTACTACGCGGATGACATCAACCAGGAGTGGATAGGCGGACGCACGCTGTTCAACCTGCTGGCGAACTACGACGTGAAGATCGATCGCGCCGGCAAGTGGGGCCTGTTCGCCCGCATAGACAACCTGTTCGCCCGCAACTACTACGTCGCGGCGCGTGGCACCAACGACCAGGCCAATCCCATCACCAAGCAGTACGACAAGGTCTACAACGCGGAGGACCTGTCCATCATCGTCGGCCGTGGACGCGTCTGGTCGGCGGGGATCAGCGCTACGTTCTGAGGAGGCTATCGATGAGAAGCTTGAATTCCTTTGTGGCTGTGCTGGCGTTGGCCTTCGCCCTTCCAGCCGGTGCGGCAGGCGAGCACGCCGGGCACGACCACGCGGCGATGGGCATGGGCAGACCGGTCTCGTGGACAGCCTATCCGACGCTGAAGGTCAGGACGGGTGGCGACAGGATGACGTCCTCCGTCGCACCGCAGAACATCGTGGCGGGGGCGGTCGTAGCCTGGTCGAACCGGGACGGGCACGCGCGTCGCGAACTACCGCTGGAGATGGCAGGCGCAAGACTGGATAAGCCAGAGAGCGGCGGTTTCCACTGGCTGTCGGCACGCGAAGAGTCGGCCGACCGCGTGGTGGTGGCCTCCACCGTCCACTATTTCGGCGAGCGCGGCGCGGTGGACCCGACGGCCATGTTCATGCAGCAGAAGCACGAGCTAGAGATCGTGCCGCAGCCTTTCCCGCGCGAGCATTCGCGTTACCGGGCGGACGAGGAGTGGAAATTCCTCTTGCGCTTCAACGGCCAGCCCTTGGGCAACCAGAAGCTGGTGCTGGAGACCAGCAACGGCGGCAAGGCCCAGTTCCTGAGCGACGCGGAGGGCGTGGTGAAGGTGCATCTGCCGCACGACTTCAAGGCAGAAGATGCACAGGCTAGCGGCCGCATACGCGGCGCGGATTTCGTGCTGGCGACCGAACACGCCGCGAACGGCAAAACTTATCTCACGGCGTTCAACAGCGGCTACGGACCGGATGCATACGACAAGCGCAGCCTTGCGATGGGGCTAGGTTTCATGCTGCTGGGGATGGCGGGTGCGGTGCCCTTGCTGCGCAAACGCAAGCAGAAGGAGGCCGGTCATGCTTAAGTCCTTGTTCCCGACTTTGGGCCGCTTCCGTTTCACGGTGCAGATCGTGATGCTGTTCGTCACCGTGTACGGCGGCGCGCTGCTCGGCAGCTACACGGTGGACCGCATCTCGCAGGCATTGCCTTCGCTGGCCTGCGCCTACGACAAGACGACGGCCGATCACTGCATCCTCATCGTCAACCAGCACCAGCTGCACCACCGCGTGGGCGAGGCCCTGACGAAGATACAGGACGTGACGCTCAAGGTGTTCGTGCCGACGCTGATCTCGGTCGGCGTGTTCTTCACCTTCTTCTTCTTCCTCAACAAGGCCTTCTGCGGCTGGGTGTGCCCCATGGGTACGGTGCAGGAGCTGCTGTACCGCCTGGGTCGCCGCCTCAAGCGTCCGCTCAACCGTTTCGATCCCGGAAACGTCGGCCGCGTACGGCCGGTGAAATGGCTGCTGCTGCTCGCGCTGGTGCTCGGCCTGCCGCTGCTGGCAGGCATGGGCGTGGCGTCCAACGAGTTGGGCGACCCGTATTGCCAGGTGTGCCCGTCACGCCTGGCGACCACGCTGCTGACGGCGGATGCCGAGCAGGTCGCGGTGCGCACCTCGACCACGGTCAATTTCGCGCTGGGAGCGCTGGGCAACGCGCTGTTCGGTTTTGTCATCATCGCCGCGTTCGCGATGCGCCAGCCGTTCTGCCGCATCTGCCCGCTGCTGTCGTGGAACGCGCTGTTCCAGAAGCTTTCGCCCATGCGTCTGGTGAAGAGGCAGCACGAGAAATGCGAGAAGTGCGGCGTGTGCGAGAAGGCGTGTCCGATGGATATCCACGAGATCGGCCGTGAGCACGGCAGCAAGGCCTTCCACGAAGACTGCACCCTGTGCGGGCGCTGCACCGAGTATTGCCCTGACGACGACGTGATCCAGATCAAGTTCTTCGGCATCAGGCTGTTCGGCTCATCGCGCGAGTACTACAAGAAGCGTGTGAAGCAGGAGACGCCAGAAGGTATGCCGAAGGACAAAGTGGTCTGGCTCAGGCCTGCTGGCGATGACAAATGACAGGGGCCTTCCGTCATTCCGGCGAAAGCCGGAATGACGAGTGATTCGAGGTCGCTATGAATGACTTTCTGAACCCGGCTCTGCTGCCAGAGCAGACCTCCTTGCTCGCCGTGTGGCTGCTCGGCGTGTCGCTGGGGCTGACCGCGTGCACCGCCACCTGTCTGCCGTTCATGGGCACCTGGGTGCTCGGGCGCGGCGGCACGCAGCGGCAGGCGCTGCTCGATACGGCGCTGTTCGTGGCCGGCCGCATCCTTGCCTATTCCCTGCTGGGCGCAGTCGCCGCGGGAGCCGGGAACTGGCTGGCGCAGGCGATGCGCGGCGGCACGGGCAACCTCGTCATCGGCATGGCGTCCATCGCAGCCGGCTTGTGGCTGCTGCGCGTGGGGAGGGTGCACGCCCCCTGCGGCGTGGCACGCAGCGCAGCGGGCACGCCGCCCTTGCTGCTGGGCTTCTCGTTGAGCCTCACCCCCTGCGCGCCGCTGGCCTCGCTGCTGGCCGTGTGCGCGGCGGCGGGCAGCATCCCGCTGGGCATGGCGAACGGCGTGGCGTTCGGACTGGGTGCCGCGCTCACACCTTTGCTGGTGCTGCTGCCGCTGGTGAGCCTGCTGGGCAAGAACCTGCGCGAGAACCGCAAGTGGATCACGCGCTGGATACGCTGGGGAGCCGCGGCCGTGCTGATCCTCCTCGGCCTGCGCCGCATCTTCCTCGCGCTTTGAAGGCATGCGTCCATGAGGGTGGCAGAGCGGTATTGGTCACACGGGGAAGGCGCTGGTAGCATGGCGACCTTCGCGATCCCTGTACCCTGCATGGCCATGCATCCCCAGTTCCCCAATCAGCCGGAAAGTTCGCCGCTACGCGAGCGCTTTGCGGCCGTGGGGGCGGTCGTCCTGCTGCACCTATCGCTGTTCGTGGCCTACTGGATGCAGCCGGATGCGCCCGCGGTGCTGGTCAACGAGATGTCCATCTCGTTCGCCAGTTCCCAGATGCAGCAGGCCGATGTCGCGCCGCAGCCCAAGCCCGCACCCAAACCGCGCGAGGTTACGCCCGATCCGGAGCCTGCCGAGCAGCCGGTGGCCAAAGAGGCGGCCCCGCCCGTGGAACAGAGCGCCACACCGCCTTCGCCCGTGGTGCTGGATGCGGAGCCGGATTACCGGGCGGACTACCTCAACAATCCCCGCCCGCCTTACCCCATGGCCGCACGGCGCATGGGCTTCCACGGCAAGGTGGTGCTCGACGTCGAGGTGCTGGCCGAGGGCAGGGCGGGGGACGTGAAGGTGCATCAGAGCAGCGGCTACGACATCCTCGACAATGCTGCGCTGCAGACCGTCAAAGCCTGGCGCTTCACGCCCGCACGCCGTTTCGGCCAGGCGGTCACCCAGCGCTTCCTCGTCCCCATCAAATTCTCACTGGAAGGTAACGAAGCATGAGCAATCTGTTCTCCGTCAATTCGCCCATCGTCCTGGGCACGTTGGTGTTGCTGATCCTGCTGTCCATCGCGACCTGGTCCATCGCGGTGTTCAAGCTGTGGAAGCAATGGCAGTCCAAGCAGCAGGACCGCGAATTCGTCGAGCGCTTTTGGGCGGTGCGAGAGTGGAGCGAGGCGGAGAAGGTCGCACAGGAGAGTAAAGGCGACATCGCACGTCTGGCCCAGGCCGGCTTCGCGGAGCTCAAGACCCTCAACGAATCGCATCAGGACCTGAAGCACCTGGGGGACCCGCACGACGTGCTGGAACGCCAGCTGCGCCAGCAGTTGCAGAACATCCAGCGCTATCACGAGCGCGGTCTGGCGGAGCTCGCGACCATAGGCTCGACCTCGCCCTTCGTGGGTTTGTTCGGCACGGTGTGGGGCATCATGCATGCGCTGCAGGACATCGGTAAGAGCGGCTCGGCCTCGCTGGACGTGGTGGCCGGCCCCATAGGCGAGGCCCTGATCGCCACGGCCATCGGTATCGCCACGGCTTTGCCAGCCGTGCTGTTCTACAACTTCTTCCTGCGCCGCCTGAAGGTGCACGTGACCGATCTGGAGAACTTCGCGCACGACTTCCTGCGCCTAGCGCAGAGACACGACTACAGACTGTGAGGCGAGCCGTCATTCCGGCGCAGGCCGGAATCCAGCTTAAAGAAACAATCCCTCGCGCAGCGAGGGCAAAGCAAACTGCATTTTGATTAAACCAACTGGATTCCGGCCTGCGCCGGAATGACGAAATAGGGAGTAGGTGGTTATGTCTTTTGGAAATTCTTCACAAGATGACGGCATGATGAGCGAGATCAACGTCACACCCCTGGTGGACGTGATGCTGGTGCTGCTTGTGGTGTTCATCATCACCGCGCCTTTGCTTGCGCCGCAGGCGCTCAAGATCAACCTGCCCAAAACCGATGCAGTGCAGAGCAACGACAAGCCGCTGAAGGCGAGCCTCACGGTGGACGCGCAAGGCAACATCGAAATGGACAACATGCACGTGAGCGACCAGGGGCTGGCCGATATATTGAAGGGCCGCGCCGCGGAGCCGCAGTTCCAGCTGCAGATCCAGGCGGACACGGCCGTGAACTACGGCCGTGTGGCCGAGATCATGGCACTGGCACAGAAGGCGGGGGTGAGCAAGCTGTCCTTCATCACGCTTTCAAAGTGATGGGGGCTGAATTAGACTGCCCGCGCCGCCGATGCCGGCGCTGAACTGACCACAATAACGAGGAGAACTCCATGAACCGCAGAGAATTGTTGCTGGGTGCCGCCGCGATGGCGGCCGCCGCGACTGCAGGCAGCGCCCTGGCTGCCGAGCATGTCCATGACCACATGAACATGACCCACGACCACCACGCCATGTCTTCGCGCAACGACAAGCTGATCGCCGCCGCCGCAGACTGCACGCTCAAGGCCAACGTCTGCCAGCAGCACTGCATAGACCTGATGGGGCAGGGGGACATGAGCATGGCTGCTTGCGCCAGGTCCGCCGGCCAGGCCGCAGCCATTTGCCAGGCACTGCAGCAGATGGCTGCATCCGGCTCCAGGCATCTGCCGCAGCTCGCCCGCGTAGCGATGGACGTGTGCCGGGACTGCGAGGAAGAGTGCAAGAAGACCGAGCAGCATCCCGAGTGCAAGGCATGCAAGGAAGCCTGCGCCGCCTGCTACGCGGAGTGCAAGAAGATCGCTGCCTGAGCGCACTTCATTGAAGTTCAACGGGAAAGGCACGCTGCGGCGTGCCTTTTTGCTGCGGGTTAATGAGTTAACAATGCTGTGCAGTTGAGCAAAGAGGTCATATATAATTAACGAAGAAATTCTATTAGAAAAATACCCGCCCGGTCACCCGGGTTCCCGCCCGGTCACCCGGGCGTTTTTTAGGGTAGCGCTAACACTTTAAGAGGAAGACTACATGTCTCTAATGATAGGAATTCCCCGTGAAACAGCCGCAGGGGAGAAGCGGGTTGCGACGGTGCCGGAAGTCGTAGAGAAGCTCATCAAGCTGGGTTTCAAAGTCGCTGTTGAATCCGGTGCCGGAGACGCGTCGAATTGCAGTGACGAAAGCTACCGCGCTGCAGGCGCCGAGATCATCGTTGGCGCTCCTAAACTGTGGGCTGCATCCGACATCGTTTTCAAGGTCAGCGTACCGACGAAGGAAGAAGTCGGCCTCCTGCGCGAAGGCGGCCACTTGATCGGTTTCATCTGGCCCGCACAGAATCCCGAATTGATGCAGCAACTCGCCGCCAAGAAGGCGACCGTGCTGGCCATCGACTGTCTGCCGCGCATGCTGAGCCGTGCGCAGAAGATGGACGCGCTGACCTCGCAGGCCGGTGTTGCCGGCTACCGCGCCGTGATCGAGGCGGCCAACGTCTTCGGTCGCTTCTTCAACGGCCAGATCACGGCTGCGGGCAAGGTTCCGCCGGCCAAGGTTTTCATCGCCGGTGCCGGCGTGGCTGGTCTGGCAGCCATCGGTACTGCCGCCGGCTTGGGCGCCATCGTGCGCGCAAACGATACGCGCGCCGAAGTGGCCGACCAGGTCAAGTCTCTGGGCGGCGAATTCGTCAAGGTCGAGTATGAGGAAGAAGGTGGTGGCGGTGGTGGTTACGCCAAGGTGATGAGCGAGGGTTTCCAGCAGGCACAGCGCGAGATGTACGCCAAGCAAGCCAAGGAAGTGGACATCATCATCACCACCGCACTGATCCCGGGTAAGCCTGCGCCAAGGCTGATCACCGCCGAGATGGTGCAGAGCATGAAGCCGGGGAGCGTCATCGTTGATATGGCAGCCGAGCGCGGCGGCAATTGCGAGCTGACCGAGCCAGGCAAGGCAGTGGTGAAACATGGTGTGACCATAGTCGGTTACACCGATCTGAATAGTCGTTTGGCCAAGCAGTCTTCCACCCTCTATGGAACCAATCTGTTCCGTCTGACCGAAGAGTTGTGCAAGACCAAGGATGGCATCATCAACGTCAACATGGAAGACGATGCCATTCGCGGCCTTACCGTCATCAAGGATGGCGTGGTTACCTGGCCGGCACCTGCGCCGAAGCTTCCGGCTGCTGCAACCAAACCGGCTGCGGCGAAACCCGCGCCAGCGCCTGCACACGGCCATGGAGGCGGCGGTGCCCCGGCATCGGCAACCAGAACAGCAGTGATGTTCGGCCTTGCCGCGTTGTTGTTCCTGCTCATCGGAGCCTATGCGCCCGCAGCGTTCATGGGGCACTTCACCGTGTTCGTGCTCGCCTGTTTTGTCGGCTACATGGTGGTGTGGAATGTCACTCCGGCCCTGCATACGCCGCTGATGAGCGTGACCAATGCGATCAGCAGCATCATCGCCATCGGTGCGCTGGTGCAGATTGCCCCTCCGCATACGTTCATGGGTGGTTTTGACCGCCCCGATGGATGGATACGCGGGTTGGCGGTGGTGGGTATCGCGCTCACTGCGGTCAATATGTTCGGCGGCTTTGCCGTTACCCGACGCATGCTGTCGATGTTCCGCAAATAAGGATAAATAATTATGTCTGCAAGCTTGGCAACAGTTTTTTATATTGGTGCGATCATTCTGTTTATCCTGAGTCTGGGCGGTCTGTCCAGCCCCGAGTCTTCGCGGCGCGGCAATCTCTATGGCATGATAGGCATGACGCTTGCCGTGCTGGCCACGGTGTTCGGCCCGCGCGTTGCGGCAGCCGGAATTCCTTGGATCATCGGTGCAATGGTGGTGGGCGGCAGCGTCGGACTTTATGCTGCACGCAAAGTGCAAATGACGCAGATGCCGGAACTGGTCGCGCTGATGCACAGTCTGGTCGGTCTTGCCGCCTGTCTGGTTGGCTTCGCCAATTACATCGACCCGATCGCGGCACTGAATCTGTCCAGTGCCGAAAAGGGGATTCACGAGCTTGAAGTCTATCTGGGCATACTGATCGGCGCGGTGACCTTCTCCGGTTCGCTCATCGCCTTCGGCAAACTGGCGGGCAAGATCGGCGGCAAGCCGCTGTTGCTGCCGGGACGTCACTTCATGAATCTGGCGGGCCTGTTGGTCGTTATTGTGTTCGGCTGGCAATTCCTGCATGCGGAAACGATCAGTGCGGGCATGATAGGCCTGACCGTGATGACCGTGATCGCACTGCTGTTCGGTATCCACATGGTGATGGCCATCGGCGGTGCCGATATGCCGGTGGTGGTGTCCATGCTGAACAGCTATTCCGGCTGGGCGGCAGCGGCAACCGGCTTCATGCTGAACAACGACCTGTTGATCGTCACCGGCGCGCTGGTGGGATCCAGCGGCGCGATTCTTTCCTACATCATGTGCCGCGCGATGAACCGCAACTTCATCAGCGTCATTGCGGGCGGATTCGGTTCCGGCGGCGGCAAACCGGCCAAGAAGGGCGATGCCCAACCGGCAGGCGAGGTGGTGTCCATCAGCGCCGCCGAGACTGCCGAACTGTTGCGCGAAGCCAAGAACGTGATCATCGTGCCGGGATACGGCATGGCGGTGGCACAGGCGCAGCACACGGTATACGAGATCACGCAGGCGTTGCGAGAGAAGGGCGTCAACGTGCGCTTCGGCATCCACCCGGTCGCCGGTCGCATGCCCGGTCACATGAACGTGTTGCTGGCTGAAGCCAAGGTGCCTTATGACATCGTGATGGAGATGGACGAGATCAATGCGGACTTTCCGGATACCGATGTCTCCATGGTGATCGGGGCCAACGACATCGTGAATCCGGCTGCGCAGGAAGAACCCGGCAGCCCCATCGCCGGCATGCCGGTGCTGGAAGTCTGGAAGGCTAAGACCTCCATCATGATGAAGCGCAGCATGGCTACCGGCTATGCGGGCGTGGACAATCCGCTGTTCTACAAGGAGAACAACCGCATGTTGTTCGGCGATGCCAAGAAGATGCTGGATGAGGTCTTGGTTGCACTGAAAGCATAACTGGGGGCGCTCCCGAAACGGGCAGATGTCTCACGGGGTTGGCCTGAACCGATCTATCAGTAGTGCCGCAAGAGCCGCGCAAGCGGCTCTTTTCATTTGGTGCGGAAGGTCAGGATGATCAGGGCAGCACCGAGCAGACTCTCGATCAGATACAGCACGCTTGATACGCCATGCCACATCTTGAATTGAGCAGCGAAGCCGCTTTGCATCACGTCCAGCGGCATTGCCTGTGCCTTCAGCTCCGCCATCAGCGGCTGGATGCCGAACTGGATCAGCAGCGAGATGGCGAGCATCGCCGCAACCAGAAGGAACTGCGAGTCACGCCATCTGCACGACGCTAGAAATCTGTACGCCAGCAGGTAGGCCCCGCACACGATGCCCACATAACCCAGCACCTCGAACATGTGGCCGGCCAGCATGCCGGCGAGCTGCCTGTCGGGTTGCGCGTGGAAGAGCACGGGAACGGCCAGATAACCTACGCCCCAAAGGCCGCCGACCCATGCGGTGACGGCCAAGGAGGCGGTGTGATGCGCGAATCTCATGCAGTGGCTTTCAGTGGTCATGTCTAAGGCCACATGTTACCGCGAACGGCATGCTGCGTGCCGTCGTCGGTCTGTCCGCTCTATGTGCGAGCGGCACGCATCTTCTTGAGTCGGAGTTCGGCTTGCCTCAGCGAGTTCTCCATCGGCCTGGGCAGCATGGTGCGCGCCTGTGCATAGACTGAGGCGGTCTCATCCAGGAACAGGGTCTCCAGGTAGGAGATACGGATGGCGGCGGACAGCTCTGCGTCTGCGCGGTCCAAGAGGTCGGCGACCAGGAAGAAGTGTCGGCGTGCCGTGGCAAAGTCGTGGCGCAGGATGGCCTCCTGGGTGCACGTCTTCATCGCACCCACCTCCAGATGAACGATGCCGAAATCGGTGTCCTCGATACGCGATGCGACCTCGGGCAGGTACAGCATGAGCTGATGCAGGAAGTCGGTGCGCCTTAGCAGCCTCTTCTCCTGCTGACGGGACACCATGTGCCGCAGCGAGATGAAGGTGCGGAAATCGAGCATGTGTTCGAAGGGATGTGCGTGGCCTTCGGTCATGGCGGGATTGCGGTGGGACTGTGTGCGTGCCGGTATGGTAAGCATGTTCGTCGCTCCTGCGGGTTAAGATGGTGCGCAAAATAACCCCTCCTTGTTACGGGGTGATGACAGTGGATCGCATATCGCTTGGGCATCATCCTGGGCTGTCATTCAATTGACACATCCCGCTCATAGAATCCCCCGAAAAGCCGAGAACCCATGCGGCACCGGAGGATACATGCAGTACGAGAACATCACGTCGTCTGAACTTTTTGCGCTGACCAAGCCCATCGAAGCTCTTTCGCCTGACCTGCCTCTGGAGGATGTCGCCGACTATTTCTCCGATCCGCAATATGCAAACCTGCTCTCTTTGCCGGTGGTGGAGAACGGGCGCCCCATAGGCGTGATCAGCCGCTACCGCTTCATGGACATCTACCTCAAGCGCTACGCCCGCGAGCTCCAT
>JBBIIJ010000035.1:0-25192 GCA_037446535.1 Sideroxydans sp.
GTACAAGCTGAACGGTGACATCGAAGTGCGCTTCGCGCGCGCCGATGAAAAGCTCAAATTACTGAACGAGCAGACTATCGACCTGCACGAAGACATGCTGGTGATCGCCGACGGCAAGCAGCCGGTCGCCTTGGCCGGCATCATGGGGGGGGCGGATAGCGCGGTGGACGATGCGACCACCGATATCTTCCTCGAGAGCGCGTTCTTCGCGCCCGGCGTCATCATCGGCAAGTCGCGTCGCTTGGGCTTCGGTTCGGATTCCTCCTATCGCTTCGAGCGCGGCGTGGACTTCGCAGCGCCCCAGAACGCACTGGATCGCGCCACACAACTGATCCTCGATGTCTGCGGCGGTCAGGCCGGTGCGGTCACAGAGTCCTGCGGCGAGTTACCCGCGCGCCATCCGGTGAGACTGCGCGCTTCGCGCGTGCAGCGCATCTTGGGTGTGGCGCTTGCCGCCGACGAGATCGCACAGATCTTGTCCCGCCTCGGTATGGTCTACCAGCGTCAGAGCGATGAGTTCTCGGTGACGCCGCCCAGCTACCGCTTCGACATTGCCATCGAAGAGGACCTGATCGAAGAGGTCGCGCGTGTCCATGGCTACGAGAACATCCAGCCTGCGCCCATACAGGCGCCCATGACGATATTGCCGCTGGATGAAACGGAGCGTCCGCTGGCAAAGTTGCGCCAGACCATGGTTCTGCGCGACTATCAGGAGGCAGTCAATTACGCATTCGTGGAGGCTGCTTGGGAGCTCGATTATTGCGGGAACGCCGCCCCTATCGCCCTGAAGAATCCCATCGCCAGCCAGATGAGTGTGATGCGCAGCAGTCTGCTGGGCGGGCTGCTCGCGGCGCTGCGCACCAATCTGGCCCGCAAACAGACACGGGTGCGCCTGTTCGAGATCGGTGGCTGCTTTGCCGCCGAGGCGGGGAGCTACTCGCAAGACGAGCGCCTGGCTGGCGTGGCATATGGCAGCGCTTCGTCGGAACAGTGGGGTTCCCCGACGCGCACGGTGGATTTCTATGACGTCAAAGGCGACGTCGAAGCCCTGTTCGCACCGCGCAGCCTGACCTTCCAGGCAGCAACGCATCCCGCTTCGCATCCCGGACGCTCGGCTCGCATCCTGCTCGATGGCCGCGCTATCGGCTGGATAGGTGAACTGCACCCGCAATGGCAGCAGCAGAACGATCTGCCGCAGGCCGTGGTCTGGTTCGAAGTGGAGCTGGCGGCCTTGTCCCAAGGCAAGGTGCCCAAGGCAGTGGACGTCTCACGCTTCCCACCGGTGCGCCGTGACCTTGCCGTGGTCGTGGACGAGGGGATGCCGGTGCAGACCCTGCTGGATGTCATGCGGTCCGCGAAAGCCCCGCATGTGGTCGAATCGGCCTTGTTCGACGTCTACCGCGGCAAGGGCGTGGAGCAGGGTAAAAAAAGCCTTGCTTTCCGAGTGTTATTACAAGATACTCAAAAAACACTTACGGATTCTGAAATCGAGCCGAGCATCGCCGCACTGGTCGATGCACTACAAAAAAACGGCGCGCAGTTACGCAGTTGAGGGGAGATTAATGACCACTACATTGACCAAAGCAGAGTTGGCGGATTTGTTGTTCGAAAAAGTCGGCTTGAACAAACGGGAAGCCAAGGACATGGTGGAATCGTTCTTTGAGGAGATTCGTCTGCAGCTGGAGAGGGGTGACAGCGTGAAGCTCTCCGGTTTCGGCAACTTCCAGTTGCGCGACAAACCGCAACGTCCTGGACGCAACCCCAAGACAGGTGAAGAGATCCCGATCACTGCACGCCGCGTGGTCACCTTCCATCCCAGCCAAAAACTCAAGAGCATGGTAGAGAAGTCCTATCATGGAACAGCACATAGCTAATTCGGAACTGCCGGCCATCCCGGCAAAACGCTACTTCACCATAGGTGAGGTCAGCGAGTTGTGCGGTGTGAAGGCGCATGTGCTGCGCTACTGGGAGCAGGAGTTCTCTCAGCTCAAGCCGGTGAAGCGCGGCGGAAACAGAAGATACTATCAGCACCATGAGGTCCTGCTCATTCGCCGCATCCGCCAGTTGCTCTACGAAGAGGGGTTCACCATCAGCGGCGCACGCAGCCGCCTGGACCAACAGCCGCTCGATGCTCGTCAGTCCGAGAAATCGTCGGTCGGCGCCAAACAGCTCAACGTAGCCGAGATAAGGCGAGAGCTAGGTGAGATACTCGAGTTGTTGCGTGCCTGAAACACACTTCCATGTTCAAAAGCATTTCAAAGAGGACAATAGCTCTGCTATAATTCGCGTCCTTTCGGGGCGTAGCGCAGCCTGGTAGCGTACTTGCATGGGGTGCAAGTGGTCGGAGGTTCAAATCCTCTCGCCCCGACCAAATAATGGCAGGGCCTGCAGCCTTAGGTTGCAGGCCCTGTTCCTTTTCAGGATTCTTAGGACGGCCGCGAGGGTGCTCGCTTTTCACGCATGGTCGGCACCGTCGAAAACCTCTTTCTCGCCAGCAGATTTCGTTCGATGCTCCATGCGTCGAGCAGCAACCTCGCGATGAATGGCGATGGTGTTCTCGCCGAACAGCACCTGCCTGAGGAAGCGGAAACCGAACAGCATCAGCTCGGCATCGTCCGTCAGCAGCTTCCTCATCTCGGCATCGGGGATGTCGTAGAGCTCAGTGAAGCCGTCGCTGATCACGAATTCGCGGAAACGGTCCATGTCGTAGCAAACCATGAAGAACAGCTGCAGGCTGCGCTTCGAGGGCTTGCCTATGCTGGGCCCGGAGGATTTCTTCTTCAGGATGAGCTGACGCCAGCCGCGCGCCAGTTCGTCGTACCGCTCGACGCCCTGTTCCTCGCGGTAATCGTCGATGGTGAGAGTGCGTGGTTCGAGATGGCCCTTGCAATGGTCTTCCTTGACTAGGGCGTAGGACGCAGTGTCGGTGTATTCGTCCTGCTTGCGCATGGAGAGGAGGGCGACGGGGTAATAGCGGCAGGCAGTGGGGCGGGCCTCGTACGCGCCGCAACCTTCCGGTCCCATGAACTGGCAGGCAGTGCCGTTCTCCACGGGGCGCAGCTTCACACCGGCGATGCCGCCAGGTTCCAGCTCATAAGGTACGGTGTACTTCTGCAGAAACTCGCCGGACGAGATGTCCAAACGTTGCTTCAGGCGCACGATGTCATAGGGTGTGAGCGAGATGTCGATATTGCTGCAGCAGGCGTTCCAGCAGGAGATGCCCTTGCGGCATTGGAACTGGATCTGTTTGCTGCCGTCGCACATCTCCGGTACGACCGGGCTGTTGGGAAAGGGCAGGTCGGCTGCCATGTAGGTGTCCATCGTCGATTCTCCAACGAGATGTTCAGACAAAAACGGGCACCTTGCGATGCCCGAAACATACCGCTCGTTTAAACCTTTCTAGTGCGCAGCCGGCTTGAACAGCTTGGACTTGTCCACCAGGTCCACGTGCTTGCGCTTGAAGCAGGTCCACTTCTTCGACTTCTTGTCGTAGATCGAATTGACGAAGCAGTGCCAGTTCTTCTCGTCCACGAAGTTCTTGTCAGTGCGGTAGTAGAAGCCCGGATAGCGGCTCTCTTCGCGGAACTGGATGTGCTTCATGTGCGCTTCGGCGGTCAGGATGCGGTGGTAGTTCTCCCAGGCGCGCAGCAACTCGTGCAGATCCTTGGCCCGCATCTTCTGGGCGTCCTCCTTCAGCATCTCCAGTTTCTCTTCGGCCACGGCCAGCATCTTGTCGTTGGTGTTGTAGTAGGTCGCGACACCTGCGACATACTCGTCCATGATCTTCTGCAGGCGGAACTGCAGCATCTTCGGCGTGATGTAGTTCGGGTTCACGTCGACAGCGGTAGAGTAGTCCTTGTGCTCCAGGAAGTTCCTCACCGGCTTGTAGATGGTCTCGGCGATCTGCTGGGCGGTCTCATCGAATTCGGGCCTGTAGTCTTTGTTGTCCAGCGCGAACTTGACCATCGCCGTGGCGGCGATGCGGCCTTCGGTATGTGAGCCAGAGGAGAACTTGTGGCCGGAGGCGCCCACACCGTCGCCCGCGGTGAATAGCCCCTTCACAGTAGTCATCGAGCGGTAACCCCAGTTCCACCCACGCGGCAGATGCCCGGGCACACTATCCTCTTCCGGGTCGTTCGTCGTTGGGGCGCCCACGTCGGTCGGGCCGGACACCCAGATGCCGCAGCAGCCGGAGTGCGAGCCGAGCAGGTAGGGCTCGGTCGGCATCAGTTCGGACATCTTGTTCTCGGGTTCGACGTTCTCGCCGACCCAGATCCCGCACTGGCCTACGCACATGTCGAGGAAGTCTTCCCATGCTTCCGATTCGAGATGCTTCACTTCCTTGGGCGACAAGGTCTCTTTCAGCTTGGCCATGGCAGTGACCGTGTCCATGTAGATCGGTCCACGGCCTTCTTTCATCTCTTTCAGCATCAGGTGGTTGCGCAGACAGGACGCGGGGACGGCAGCCTGGCCATAGGGCGGGTAGTCGTTGAGCATCTCCTTGTTCTTGGCCATGTAGTCTTCGCCATAGGCGTTGACCGCCTTGGCCTTGAACAGCAGGAACCAGGCGCCGACCGGGCCGTAGCCGTCCTTGAAGCGCGCCGGTACGAAGCGGTTCTCCATCATGGTCAGCTCGGCACCGGCCTCGGCGGCCATGGCATAGGTCGAGCCTGCGTTCCACACCGGGTACCAGGCGCGGCCCGTGCCTTCGCCCACGGAGCGGGGTCGGAACAGGTTCACGCAGCCGCCAGCAGCGAGCAGGACAGCCTTGGCCTTGTAGATGTAGATCTTGTTCTCGCGCACCGAAAAGCCAGCCGCACCGGCGATGCGGGTCGGGTCGTTCTTGTCGTTGATCAGGTGCACGATGAACACGCGCTCCTGGATGCGGGAAAGGCCCAGGGCTTTCTTTGCCGCCTCGGCCACGATCCACTTGTACGATTCGCCATTGATCATGATCTGCCACTTGCCGGAACGCACCGGCTTGCCGCCGTCTTTCAGCGTGGGCAGGCCTTCCTTGATGGCGTCCGCACCGTTGTGGCGCACGCCGTCCGCGTCGGTCTTCCAGATCGGCAGCCCCCACTCCTCGAACAGGTGCACCGAGTCGTCCACGTTGCGGCCGAGATCGTAAGCCAGGTCGTCGCGCGTGATGCCCATCAGGTCGTTGCTGACCATGCGCGCGTAGTCGGCGGGATCCTGTTCGGGGCCGATGTAGGTGTTGATTGCGGACAGGCCTTGCGCCACAGCGCCGGAGCGGTCCATCGCCGCCTTGTCCACCAGCTTAATCTTGAGGTCTACGCCTTTCTCGGCCTTGACCGCCTCGGCCCAGCGCATGATCTCGTAGCCCGCACCGCAGCAGGCCATGCCGCCGCCGATCAGCAGTATGTCGAGCTCTTCCTCGACGATTTCCGGATTCTCAAAAGTCCCTTGTGACATGTCGTTCACTCCCGATTGATAAGTTGGCCGCTCATTTGCGGATCAGTTCTTCCGGTTTGCCGGCGCGGTAACCGCCCATCACCTCCCTGGTGAAGACGCCGGGCGTATCGAGGTCAGAAACCTTGGGCATCGGCTTGGCGCCGTAAGGGTCGATGGAGCCCTCAGGGGTGGTGCGTATGGGGAACTTGAAGCGCTTCATGGTGCCGTTGCGGAACTTGATGGTCCACATGATGGAATCGGTGCCGCGCAAGGGCTGCACCGAACCGCCCAGCGGCACGATGTCGGCGTAGTGGCGGGCCTCGATGGCGCCTTGCGGGCAGATCTTCACGCAGGAATAGCATTCCCAGCATTGCTCGGGTTCCTGGTTAAACGCCTTCATGGCGTGTCCGGTGTCGGACCCGTCCTTGTCCAGCTTCATCAGGTCGTGCGGGCAGATGTACATGCAGGCGGTCTTGTCCTGTCCCTTGCAGCCGTCGCATTTCTCGGTGCGTACAAATGTTGGCATTCTTTACACTCCTTTCGGTTTGAATTGGTGCTTCACCTCGTGTCAGCGCGCGGAATGGCCGCTGAGCTTCACTTCCACTTTCTCGTGTTCGGCAAGTCCTGCGTAGTACTTGCGCAGGACCTCCAGCACTTCCGGCCGGCTGAATTCCGCCGGCACTTCCGCTCCTTCGGAAAGCATCTTGCGCAACTTGGTGCCGGACAACAGCAGGCGGTCGCCGTCGCCGTGCGGGCAGGTGCGGGCTGAGGCCATGCCGCCGCACTGGTAGCACCAGAAGGTCCAGTCGATCTTGAGCGGCTGCGTCTCCAGCGCGCCCTTGGGTATCTTGTCGAAGATATGGTGCGCGTCGAACGGGCCGTAGTAGCTGCCGACCCCGGCGTGGTCGCGCCCGACGATCAGGTGGGAGCAGCCATAGTTCTGGCGGAACAGCGCGTGCAGCAGCGCTTCGCGCGGGCCTGCGTAGCGCATGTCGAGCGGGTAGCCTGCCTGCGCGATGGTCTTGGGCACGAAGTAGTGCCTGGTCAGTTCGATGATGGCATGGGTGCGCACCTCGGCCGGGATGTCACCGGGCTTGAGGTTGCCGAGCAAGGAGTGGATGAGCACGCCGTCGCACACCTCGATGGCCACCTTGGCCAGGTATTCGTGGGAGCGGTGCATGGGGTTGCGCGTCTGGAAGGCCGCAACCTTGCTCCAGCCCAGCTCGTTGAACAAGGTGCGCGTCTCGTGCGGCGTCATGAACAGCGTGCCGTATTTCTGCGGGAAGCCTCCCTGCGACAGCACCTTCACCGGGCCAGCGAGGTTGACCTCTCCCTGTTCCATCACCATCTTCACGCCGGGATGTTCCATGTCAGTGGTGCCGAACACGGTGGCGCATTCGTGGGCCTTGTCGATGGAGTACTTTTCGGTGACCAGCATGGTGGCGAGCGTGCTGTGATCGTCGGGATCGATCAGCGCGATCTCGCTGCCGGTGGGGATGGCGTCTGCGACGGCCTTGTCGGTGGAAAGGGTGATGGGGATGGGCCAGAACAGCCCATTGGTCATGGTCATGCCGTCGCAGACACCTTGCCAGTCGGCGTGGGTCATGAAACCTTCAAGCGGCGTGAATCCGCCTATACCCAGCATGATGAGGTCGCCTCTTTCGCGAGAACTCACCTTCACCTTGGGATACTCCCGTGCGCGTTTCAGTTCGGCGATCAGATCTTCGCCCGTAAGCAACAACGGTTTGAGATCGCCCCCGCCGTGGGGGTTGACCAATGCCATGCTTGCCTCCCTATTCCGGTTCAGCTGCAGATGAGATTCGTTGAATCTCAGGTGCGCACACTAGAGCAACAAGACAGGTACCGCGATACCCCTGATGGGTCTAAGGAAATACCCCCCTTAGGGGTTATGCATGTCTCCCTCATCACGGCTATGGCCTCGCCGGGACACGGTCCGCATACTTGCGCACCGTGAAAACCAGACCGATCTGGCGAGGCAGCGCGCCTCTATAACTACACTCAAGAACAGCCGCCCATGTCATCGACCCCACTGCACGATCCGCTCGCGCCACCTGTTCCGGATGCGACGACAGAAGTCCGCAACACCACCTGTTACATGTGCGCCTGCCGCTGCGGTATACGCGTGCATCTGCGCAACGGTGAGATACGCTACATCGACGGCAACCCTGACCATCCGCTGAACGGAGGGGTGATCTGCGCCAAGGGTTCGTCGGGCATCATGAAGCAGTATTCGCCAGCGCGGCTGACCAAACCGCTGCGGCGCAAGCAGGGCGCGGAGCGCGGGACGGGAGAGTTCGAGGAGATCAGCTGGGAAGAGACCTTTTCCATGCTTTCCGAGCGACTCGGAAAGATACGCGCGACCGACCCGAAGAAGTTCGCATTATTCACCGGACGCGACCAGATGCAGGCGTTGACCGGCATGTTCGCACGCCAGTTCGGTACGCCCAACTACGCGGCGCACGGCGGCTTCTGCTCGGTCAACATGGCTGCCGGCATGATCTACACCATAGGCGGTTCGTTCTGGGAGTTCGGCGGGCCCGACCTGGAGCGCGCCAAGCTGTTCGTGATGATAGGCACAGCCGAGGACCATCACTCCAATCCGATGAAGGTCGCGCTGTCGAAGTTCAAGCGCGAGGGCGGCCGTTTCATCTCCATCAATCCGGTGCGCACCGGCTATTCGGCCATCGCCGACGAATGGGTGCCGATCCGCCCCGGTACCGACGGCGCACTGTTCCTCGCCATCATCCGCGAGCTCATCGAGCTCGGTTTGTATGACCGCGACTTCCTCGTGCGCTACACCAACTCCGGACAACTGGTGAACCTCGATGCGGAACATGACGAGTTCGGCATGTTCGTTCGCACCGAGGTGCCAGAAGAGGAGGGGTCTGACAACAGTATTTACAAGCTGTGGTGGGACCGCAATACCGACAAGCCGGTCGTGACCCATAGCGAGGGAACCGATCCTTTCCTGTTGGGCGAATTCAAGCTGCAGGACGGCACGCCGGTGAAGCCCGCCTTCCAGCTGCTGAAGGATCGCGTCGCCGAATACACCCCGGAATGGGCCGAGGGCGTGACCGGCATCCCGGCTGACACCATCCGCCGCCTCGCGCACGAGATGGGCATCACCGCGCGCGACCAGAAGATCGAACTGCCCATCGCCTGGACCGATACCTGGGGCAAGGAGCATGACACGGTCACCGGGAATCCGGTGGCGTTCCATGCCATGCGCGGCTTGGCGGCGCACTCCAACGGTTTCCAGACCATACGCGCGCTGTCCATCCTGATGACCTTGCTGGGCACCATAGACCGGCCTGGCGGTTTCCGTCACAAGGCACCGTTCCCGCGTCCCATCCCGCCCTGTGCACGCACACCCAACGATCCGCGTGCGGTGCAGCCCAACACGCCGCTGGATGGCATGCCGCTGGGCTGGCCGGCCGATCCGGACGACCTGTTCGTGGACAAGGAAGGCAATCCGGTGCGTCTGGACAAGGGCTTCTCCTGGGAATATCCATTGTCCGCGCACGGCCTGATGCATAACGCCATCACCAACGCGTGGCGCGGCGACCCATACAAGATCGACACCCTGCTGCTGTTCATGGCCAACATGGCGTGGAACTCCACCATGAACACCAGCGAGGTACGCAAGATGCTGGTGGACAAGGACGAGAACGGCGAATACAAGATCCCCTTCCTGGTGGTGTGTGATGCCTTCCATTCCGAAACCACCGCGTTCGCCGACCTCATCCTGCCGGACACCACCTATCTGGAACGCTACGACGTGATGTCCATGCTGGACCGGCCGATCTCCGAGTTCGACGGCCCGGTGGACTCGGTGCGCGTGCCGGTGATGCCGCCGACCGGCGAATGCAGGCCTTTCCAGGAAGTGCTGATCGAGCTCGGCACGCGCCTCAAGCTGCCCGCCTTCGTGGACAAGGACGGCAAGCGCAAATACCGCGACTATCCCGATTTCATCGTCAACTGGGAGACCGCGCCGGGTTCCGGCATCGGCTTTCTCTCCGGATGGCGCGGCAAGGGCGGCGAGAAGAGCATGAAGGGCGAGCCTAACCCCAACCAGTGGGAGATGTACGCCAAGAACAACTGCGTGCACCACGAGGTGCTGCCGCGTTCCTACCAGTTCATGCGCAACTGGAACCAGGGTTATCTGGAGTGGTCGCAGCGCAACGGCATCACGCGCTATTCCGAGCCTATCCTGATCCACCTGTATTCCGAGGTATTGCAGAAGTTCCGCCTCGCCGCGCGGGGCAAGAGCATCACACGCCAACCGCCGAAACACCTGGCCAAACGCGTCGAGACTTTCTTCGATCCGCTGCCGTTCTACTACGAGCCGCTGGAGACGCAGATGAGCGACAAGCGCAAGTATCCTCTGTCCGCCGTGACGCAGCGCCCGATGGCGATGTATCACTCGTGGGATTCACAGAACGCCTGGTTGCGCCAGATCCATGCGCACAACTATCTCTACGTCAACGCGCAGACCGCGAAGAACGCAGGCATCAATGATGGTGACTGGATCTGGTGCGAGTCGCAGTGGGGCAAGGTGCGCTGCATGGCGCGCTACAGCGAAGCGGTCGAACCCGGCACGGTGTGGACCTGGAACGCCATAGGCAAGGCGGCCGGCGCCTGGAACCTCACGCCGGATGCCAACGAGTCGCAGCAGGGCTTCCTCCTCAACCACGTCATCTCGGAAGAACTGCCGCCGCAAGCGGACGGCACGCGCTACTCCAACTCTGATCCCATCACCGGGCAGGCAGCGTGGTACGACGTGCGCGTGCGCATCTACAAGGCCGAGGAGGGCGAACCCGGGCAGACCTCGCCGCAATTCGAACCTATGAAGAGGTATCCAGGCATGAAACAAGCGCCGAGCTGGCTGGCCTATTTCGGCGGCAAGAAGAAAGGCGGTGCGCAATGACCCAGCTCGCGCTCGTTATCGATTTGAATGTCTGCGTCGGCTGCAGTGCGTGCGTGACCAGCTGCAAGGAATGGAATACTTCCGGCTCCGCCGGTCCGCTGGTGGACCAGAACCCGTATGGCGCGAACCCGACCGGCACCTTCTTCAACCGCGTGCAGACCTACGAGATCGGCCAGTTCCCGCACAGCGAGACGCTGCATTTCCCGAAATCCTGCCTGCATTGCGAGGACCCTCCATGCGTGCCTGTGTGCCCGACCGGCGCATCGTACAAGCGCAAGGAAGACGGCATCGTGCTGGTGGATTACGACAAGTGCATAGGCTGCAAATACTGCAGCTGGGCCTGCCCGTACGGCGCGCGCGAGTTCGACGAGAACCAGAAGATAATGAAGAAGTGCACGCTGTGCGTGGACCGCATCTACGACATGTCCATGCCGGAAACTGATCGCAAGCCTTCCTGCGTGAAGGCCTGCCCGACTTCCGCGCGGCTGTTCGGCGACATCCACGATCCGGAATCCGAGGTGTCGCAGGCGATACGCGAGGACGGCGGCTACGCGCTGATGCCGGAGTGGGGCACGCATCCTTCCAACCACTATCTGCCGCGCCGCAAGACCAAGCTCAAGATACACGCGGACGAACTGGAGCGCGCGGACAACCCGCTCAAGCTCGACCAGCAATTGCCCAAGCCGGACAAGGATCAATCCACCATGGACGACGTATCCGCCTGGTAAGAAGGGAAACCAACGACAATGAAACCCGCATTCTCAGTCATCTTCCTGACCACGCTCATCGGGGCCGCTCAGGGCTTGTTCCTGGCCTTGTTCACGCACCAGTCCTACGCGCTATTTGGCCTGCTGCCCATGCAGTCGGACGATTTCTACGGCTATGGCAGCGCCATCTCATTTCTGTTGCTGTGCCTGGGATTGTTCGCGGCAGTGTTTCACCTCGGCAAGCCCAGCTACATGATCACGCGGGCTTGGCGCGGCATCCTGCAATGGCGCACATCCTGGATGTCGCGCGAACTGATCGCCTTGCCCGCGTTCATGGGCATCGTGTTCCTGTACGGGGTGGCACACCTGCTGACGATACGTCCCGAGATCGTGACGCTGCCGGGCGGGCAGGTGGTCGATCTCACCTTGCTGCTGGGCGTGGGGGGGACGGTGATGGCTTTCGTACTGTTCATCTGCACCGCGATGATCTATGCCTGCCTGCGTTTCCTGCGCGAGTGGCATACGCCACTGACGGTCATCAACTACATCCTGATGGGCGGTTCTTCCGGCTTCATCCTGGCTGCGCTGTATGCGTCGTCCAGCGCGCCTGACGAGGCCGGTTTCTTCGCCGGCTGGGCCATCATAATCACGCTGCTGGCCTTCATCAGCCGTGTCGCTTCGCTGGTGCGCAATGCGCGTCTCAAGCCGAAATCCACCTTGCAGACCGCCATCGGCGTGAAGCATCCGCATATCGTGCAGCGTTCGATGGGCGCCATGGGGGGCTCGTTCAATACGCGCGAGTATTTCCATGGCAGGACTGCGGCCTTCCTGCGCGCGGTCAAACCGGCCTTCCTGCTGCTGGCCTTCGTCCTGCCGCTGCTTTTGCTGGCGCTGGACACGCCGACGCTGCTGGGTGCGGCGTTTATACTGCAGTACCTCGGGTTGCTGGCTGAGCGCTGGTTCTTTTTCGCGCAGGCCAACCATCCGCAGAACCTCTATTACCAGACCGTAGGTTGACGGCATTTTTCGATTGTGAAGCAAACGCGTAAATACTGGCTGAACCGCTTCTTCCCTTTCCTGCGGTGGAAGCACATGGTGGACGGCACCACCACCCGCGCCGACCTCGTCGCGGGACTGACCGGTGCGATGATCGTGCTGCCACAGGGGGTGGCCTTCGCCACCATCGCCGGCATGCCTCCGGAATACGGCCTGTATGCGGCCATGCTGCCCGCGATCGTCGCTGCACTGTTCGGCTCCTCCTGGCACCTGGTGTCGGGTCCCACCACAGCCATCTCCATCGCCGTGTTCGCAGCCGTCAGCCCACTGGCAGAACCGGGTTCCGAGCAATTCATCAGTCTGGTGCTGACGCTGACCTTCCTCACCGGCCTGTTCCAGCTCATCCTGGGGCTGGCCCGCATGGGCGTGCTGGTCAATTTCATCTCGCACACGGTGGTCATAGGCTTCACCGCGGGCGCCGCGCTGCTCATCGCAGCCAGCCAGGTGAAGAACTTCTTCGGCATCGACATCGCGCGTGGCGCGCCTTTCCACGTGGTGATAGAGCAGACCTTCGCGCAGTTCGGCAACATCAATCCCTGGGTCACGTTGATCGCGGCCATCACGCTGGCATCCGGCATCCTGGCCAAGCGCTATATCCCTAAGCTCCCTTACATGATCGTGGCCATGGTGGCGGGTAGTGCAGCGGCCTATGTGGTGAACCTGCAGGTAGGCGTGGAGACCACGCTCATCAAGACCGTCGGCGCGCTGCATTCGCATCTGCCGCCTTTCGTCGTCCCCGACTTCTCCTACGAGACCATACACAAGGTGCTGTTCCCGGCCCTGGTGGTGACCATGCTCGCACTGACCGAGGCGGTCTCCATCTCGCGCGCCATCGCGGTGAAGTCCGAACAGCGCATAGACGGTAACCAGGAGTTCATCGGGCAGGGACTGTCCAACCTGGTCGGCAGCTTCTTCTCCAGCTATGCGTCCTGCGGCTCGTTCAACCGCAGCGGTGTGAACTACGCGGCGGGCGCGAAGACGCCGATGGCAACGGTCTATGCCTCGGTTCTCCTCGTGCTCATCCTGCTGCTGGTCGCGCCGTTGGCGGCCTACCTGCCGACCGCGGCGATGGCGGGCATACTGTTCCTCGTGGCATGGGGGCTCATCGACTTCCACCACATCGTATCCATAGTTCGCACCAGCCGCGCCGAGACGGTCACGCTGTTCGTCACCCTGGTCGGCACGCTGGTGGACCTGGAGAAGGGCATCTTCTTCGGCATCCTGCTCTCGCTCTCGCTCTACCTGTACAGGGTGTCCCGCCCCAGCATCGTCCCGGTGGTGCCGGCCAAGGAGGAGGGCGCCTACCATTTCGTGGGAGCGGAAGACCACGAACAGTGCCCGCAGCTCAGCATGGTGCGCATCAACGGTGCGATCTTCTTCGGCGCGGTGGACCACGTGCGCAATAGCCTGATGCAGATAGACGAGACCAATCCGCAGCAGAAATCGGTGCTGGTCGTCGCGCGCGGCATCAGCTTCGTGGATGTGGCGGGAGCGGAGATGCTGGCGCAGGAGGCGCGGCGCCGGCGCAAGATGGGCGGCGGACTCTACTTCTACCGCTGCAAGGAAGACATCCACGAGTTCCTGCACAAGTCCGACAAGCTGGACGACATCGGCGAGCAGAACTTCTTCCCGACCATGGCGAACTGGATCGAACCGGTGTATGCCACGCTGGATGCGGAGACATGCCGCAACTGCCGGGCACGCATCTTCGCAGAGTGCCAGGACAGGCTGCCTGACGGGCAAGCCCGTCCCCCTCTCCTCAATCCTCTCCCGCAAGCAGGCGAGGAGGCGAACGCGAAAAGCAATCCTGATTCCGGGACACCGAGGACCGCATGAACAACCGTCTCGCGCGCTTCTTCCCCTTCCTTGCATGGTGGCCGTTGCGCGGTGAGACAGTCAGGGCGGACCTGATCGCGGGCGTCACCGTGGCGCTGGTGCTCATCCCGCAATCCATGGCGTACGCGCAGCTCGCTGGCCTTCCTGCCTATTACGGACTGTATGCGGCCTTCCTGCCGGGCATGGTCGCAGCGCTCTGGGGCTCCTCGGCGCAGCTTGCGACAGGGCCTGTGGCCGTGGTTTCGCTGCTCACCGCATCGGCCCTCGCTCCACTCGCAGCCTCAGGTTCGGAACAGTTCATCGCGCTGGCCGTGCTGCTCGCGCTGATGGTCGGCGTGATCCAACTGGCGCTGGGCACGTTCCGGCTGGGCGTGGTGGTGAGCTTCCTGTCGCATCCGGTCATCGTCGGGTTCACCAACGCCGCGGCCATCATCATCGCCCTCTCCCAGCTCAACAAGCTCTTCGGAATCTCCATAGGGCGCAGCGAACATTTCCTGCAAGACGTGTGGGGCATGCTGCAGCAGGTGGGCGACACCCATGGGCCCACCCTTTACATGGGGCTGGGCGCCTTCGCCATCATGTTGGGCATGAAACGCTACACGCCCCGGCTGCCCGGCGTGCTCTTCGCCGTCGCGCTCACCACGCTGGTGAGCTGGGGCACGGGCTTCGAGCGCAGCGGCAGCGCGCGCGTGGAACACATCATGGACAGCGAGGTCAGGCGGCTGGCAGACGAGTTCTCAGCCACTGAGATCCGCATCGGCCAGCTGCAGGAACACCTTGCGCAGCATTCCGCCGAACTGAAGCAGCTGCAGAGACAGGGGGAGGGCCGGCAGCGCATCGCGGCAGTGCGTTACGAGATCGAGCTGCTGCAGCTGGAACTGGACAATGCGGAGGGCGAGAACCGCAAGAACAGCCGCTCCTTGCGCAAGTTCATCTTCGAACAGGTCCCGGCTCGCGAGGGTACCGCCCCCAGGCTCTACCTCGCAGGACAGGTGCCGGCTGGCGAGACATCGGACGGTTATCGCTGGCGTATAGGCAAGGTGCGGAAGGGCGAGCTCAAGCTCATAGGCGGAGGAGAGGTGGTGAGCGGCATCCCGTCCGGACTGCCTGAGCTGTCCCTGCCTGTACTGCACTGGAACGATCTGGGCATGCTCCTCTCCAGCGCACTGGTCATCTCGCTGGTCGGCTTCATGGAGGCCATCTCCATCGCTAAGGCGATGGCCGCCAAGACCAGGCAGCGCATAGACCCCAACCAGGAGCTGCTGGGGCAGGGCCTGGCCAACGTCGCAGGCAGCTTGAGCCACGGCTTTCCGGTGAGCGGATCTTTCTCGCGCTCCGCGGTCAATCTCAACAGCGGTGCCAGATCCGGCCTGTCATCAGTGTTCGCCAGCCTCATCGTGCTGCTGACGCTGCTCTTCCTCACCCCCTTGCTCTACCACCTGCCGCAATCGGTGCTGGCCGCCGTCATCATCATGGCGGTGACCGGCCTCATCAATTTCTCCGCCATCAGACATGCCTGGCAGGTGCACAGGCATGACGGCATCGCCGCGGTGGTGACTTTCATAGCGACGCTCGCCTTCGCGCCGCACCTGGACAACGGCATCCTGCTCGGCGCGGCGGTCGCCATCGTGCTATTCCTGTACCGCACCATGAAGCCGCGCGTGGCGCGCCTAGGGCGACATGCCGACGGCACTTTGCGCGACGTGAAGGTCTATCCCGAGATGCCGACCAGCGAGCTGATCGTGCCGGTACGCTTCGATGGCCAGCTCTATTTCGCAAACGTCGCCTACTTCGAGGACGCCGTGCTGGAGGCGGTGGCGGAAAAACCGAAGGCGCAGTATCTGCTGGTGGTGGGCAACGGCATCAACAACCTCGATGCATCCGGCGAGGATGCCATCAGATCCCTGCATGCACGGTTGAGCGAGAACGGCGTCACCCTGGTCTTCTCCGGTCTCAAAAAGCAGGTGCTGGACGTGGTGCGCCATACCGGCCTGTTGGAGGAGATCGGGCAAGAGCGCATCTTCGCGCACGATGACATGGCGTTGGCTGCCATCTGCGGCTGGCTGGGCGAGGCGGGTCACGCCGACCCGTTCAACCCGGCCAACAAGCCCAACGCCATGGATGCTGCGAAGACGTAACCCCAAAGGGCTATCTTGCTTCCCCTTCGTGGTTATGGACGCTGGCGGAGTGGCCATTCCTATAATGCGGCGGTTTATTTCGTGCGGTGACGCACGTTCTTTGGTGTTCTTAACAACTTGCGGGAGAGTAAACATGAATTTCGATAAAGAGCTGAACGCACGCGGCATGTCCTGCCCCTTGCCCATCGTGAAAACCAAAAAAGCGCTCGCCGACATGACAGCGGGCCAGATACTCAAGGTCATTTCGACCGACAGCGGTTCCGCGAAGGACATGGCGGCATTCGCGGAACAGACGGGCAACACGCTGATGGAAACCGCCCAGGCGAACGGCGAATACACGTTCTTCCTGAAGAAGAGCTAACGCGTCCAACCAGACATTGAGAGGAAAGTATGGCTACCAAGAAAATGGCGATCATCGCCACCAAGGGCACGCTGGACATGGCCTACCCGCCGTTCATCCTGGCTTCGACCGCAGCGGCGCTGGGCTACGACGTGCAGGTATTCTTCACCTTCTATGGCTTGCAGTTGCTGCGCAAGGACCTGTCCGATGTGAAGATCAGCCCGCTGGCCAACCCCGCGATGCCCATGCCCGTACCGATGCCGGTGATGGTGCAGATGCTGCCCGGGATGGAGACCATGGCCACGATGATGATGAAACAGAAGATCGCCAAACATGGTGTCGCCACGCTGGAAGAGTTGCGCGACCTGTGCCTGGAGGCGGACGTGAAATTCATCGCCTGCCAGATGACCGTGGACCTGTTCGAATTCGACAAGAGCGAGTTCATCGAACAGTGCGAATACGGTGGTGCAGCGACCTTCATGGGTTTCGCCGGCGACACAGACATCTGCCTGTTCATATAAACTAGCCCCCGCAGTCCGTTACAAGAGGAGCAGTCCAGAACCGTCAGTCCGCAGTCAATACAATCAGGGAGAAGACATGAATAAGCAAAGAATTGCAGTGTCGATGTTGTTCGCCGGTGGTTTGCTGTCGCCTATGGCGTATGCCACCAACGGCATGAATCTGGAGGGGTACGGACCCGTCGCGGCGGCGATGGGGGGCGCTTCGATGGCTTATGACAACGGCACGGCGGCCGTCATGAACAACCCTGCCACGCTCGGACTGATGAAGGAAGGTAGCCGCTTCGACGCTGCGCTCGGCATACTTGCCCCTAGCGTCACTTCCAAGGTTCCCGGAGCATCGGCCGATTCCTCGGCCACCGCCTTCTACATGCCCGCCGTGGGCTACGTGCGCAAGTCCGGTCCCTGGGCCTACGGGGCAGGCGTGTTCTCCCAGGGCGGCATGGGCACCGAATACGCCGCGAACACCTTCCTGGCTGCCGGCTCCGGTGACAAGGTGCGTTCCGAGGTCGGCGTGGGCCGCTTCATCGTCCCGCTGGTCTATCAGATGGACGACAAAATCAACATCGGCGGCAGCCTGGATTTCGTGTGGGCAGGCATGGACCTGAAGATGGCGCTGACCGGCGCACAGTTCACGGACATGGTGCAAAGCCTGGGCGGCACGCAGACCTACGGCTCCGCGAGCGGCAGCTTGGTCAACGCCTTTGCATCAGCTTTTGGCCCCGGCGCGACCCAATTTTCCGCCCTTCATTGGGCGCGAGTGGATTTCTCCAACAGCAACCAGTTCACCGGACAAGCCAAGGGTAACGGCTACGCCTTCAAGCTGGGCGGCACGTACAAGGTGAACAGCCAGCTGACCTTGGGCGCATCCTTCCACAGCAAGACATCTCTGGGTGACCTCACCACGACCGGCGCGTCTATGTCGATGAATGTGACTCATAACACTGCGGGGGTAATGACTGTCCCTGTGAGCGGTAGCGTGTCCATCCATAATTTCCAGTGGCCTCAGACCATGGCCCTGGGCGCAGCATTCCAGGCCAATGACCAGTTGATGCTGGTCGCCGACTACAAGCGCATAGGTTGGAAGGACGTCATGAAGAATCTCAGCATGACGTTCACCGCAGACGCGACTCAAGCGAACCCTGGTGCAGCGGGGTTTGGCGGAAAGAACGTGGACCTGTCGCTGATCCAGAACTGGGATGACCAGAACGTGTTCGAACTCGGCGCGGCGTACAAGACCTCGGACGCGCTCACCGTGCGTGGCGGCGTCAACCTGGCCAACAATCCGGTACCGGCCAAATACACGCATCCCTTGTTCCCGGCGATCGCCAAGAACCACGTGACCCTGGGGGCGGGCTATGCCTTCAGTAAGACGTCCAACCTGGACGTGTCGTACGCCTATGTGCCTAAGGATACGCTGACCAACGGTTCGGGCGTGACCGTGGACTTCGGCGGGTATAGCCTCCAGTTCCTGTACAGCTACGTGTATTAGTCGAGGCCGCGCGAACCGCGGCTGATTTTGGCAGGCCGACGACTCACATCGTCGGCCTTTTTCATGCCAGTTTCTGCTGCAGCGCTGCGCGCAGGTCGGTAATCCCCTGAGGGAGCTCAAGCGCCTTTCCGCTGATCCAGAACGTATCTTCCGCACGTGCGCCCAGCGTGTTGATCTTTGCGCTGCGCAGTTCGATGTGGTGCTGTGCGAGCAGGTGGGCGATGCGCGCCAGCAGTCCGGGACGGTCGCCGGCGACGATGGACAGGATGTACCGGCCTTTTTCGTCCTGAGCGATATCCACCTGCGGCACGATGGGGAAATGCTTGAGCTGGCGGCCGGCCCGGCCTACTCCAGGTGCCGCGGGCTGGGTGGCGCTCGCCAGCTGTTGCGCTAGCTCGTATTCGATGTAGTTCATCACGTCGCGATACACCGCGTTCTCGTTGTTCGCATCCATCACCAGGAAGCTGTCCAGCGCGTAACCGTGCTGGGTGGTGTGCACCTTGGCTTCCATGATGTTGTAGCTGATACGCGCAAAGAAGCTGCAGATGCCCGCAAAGAGATAAGGCTTGTCCCGCGTGTACACCAGCACCTGCAGCCCCTGGCCTATGCGGGAGAGGCGGGCCTTGACCACGGGCACTTCGCTGTTCACCCGATGGGCGAGCATGCGCGTGTGCCAGGCGATCTCGTGTGGCTCGTGGCGCAGGAAGTAGTCCGCATCGAACTGTGCCCACAGCATTTCGTAGATATCGGGATGAATAGCGTAAAGGCTGAGCGTCTCCATCGCTTTCTCTCGTATCGCCCCTATCTGGTCAGCGACCTTGCCGCTGGTCATGAAGCGGTACGTGGCATGGTACAGATCTTCCAGCAGCTGGGCCTTCCACGCATTCCACACCTTGGCGCTGGTGCCGCGTATGTCTGCTACGGTGAGCAGGTAGAGCGCTGCAAGATATCGCTCGTTCGCTATCTTCGCCGCGAAATCGGCTATCACGTCCTGGTCGGAGAGGTCCTGTTTCTGGGCCGTGGTAGACATCAGGAGGTGTTGTTCCACTAGCCATACCACCAGCTCGGCATCCTCGCGCGTCAGGCCATGCTGCCTGCAAAAACGCTGCGCATCCACGCGCCCCAGAGAGGAATGGTCTCCACCACGACCTTTGGCGATGTCGTGGAAAAGGCCAGCGATGTACAACACCTCGGGTCGCGCGAAATCGCGTATGAGCCTGCTGCACAGCGGGTATTCGTGAGCGTATTCGGGCAGGGTGAAGCGCCGCAGGTTGCGCACCACCATGAGGATATGTTCATCCACCGTAAACACATGGAACAGGTCGTGCTGCATCTGCCCGACGATGCGTCCGAACGCGGGGAGGTAGCGCCCCAGGATGTCCTGCTGGTTCATGCGGCGCAGCACATGGGTGATGCCCTGCGGCTGGCGCAGGATGTCCATGAAAAGGGACCGGTTGCGTGGGTCCTTACGGAAATCCGGGCCTATGGACTTACGCGCGCGCCACAGCGCACGTAAGGTCGGTGCGGAGAAGCCGGTGAGCCGCGGGTGTTGCTCCAGCAGCAGGAAGCTTTCCAGAATGGCGGAAGGTTCGCGCTCGAACAGCGCTTCGTCGCGCGCCTCCAGCCTGTCGTCACGAGCGACGAAGCGCTCGTTCAAAGGATAAGTAGCGGCGGGTGGGAAGATGCGCGCGCGCATGGTCTGCAGCAACACGTCATTCAGCTGACCCACCGCCTGCCTGGTGCGGTAGTAGCGCTGCATCAGGTGTTCACTGGCACGGCGCTGTGCGCTGGCTGCGATGCCCAGCTGTTCGGCAAGCTCGGTCTGGTACTCGAAGACCAGGCGGTCGTCGTGCCGTCCGGAAAGATGGTGCAGGCGTATGCGCAGGTCCTGCAGCAGGCGTTCGTGGCGTGCTATCTGGCGCGCCTCGGTCGCAGTGATGAGACCGGTTTGGGCGAGGGACTGCCAGGTGTGCCCGAAACCGCAGGCCCGCGAGATCCACAACACGGTCTGCAGGTCGCGCAGTCCACCTGGGCTTTCCTTCAGGTTGGGTTCCAGGTTGTAATCTGTATCCACGAAGCGTGTCTGGCGCTGCTCCTGCTCCCTCGCTTTGGCAAGATAGAAGGCGCGCGGATCCAGATGCTGCACCAGGGCATCGCGCAGCTGGACGAACAGTTCCTGAGAACCTGCGAGCAGGCGCGCCTCCATCAGGTTGGTCTGTACCGTCACATCGTGCGATTCCTCGATGCACTGGGCCACCGTGCGCACGCTGTGCCCGACCTCGAGGCCCGTGTCCCAGAGCCGTCTCACCAGCTCCTGCAGCCGCTGCTGCAATGCTTCGTCCGGTTCCCGCGGCAACAGAATGAGGAGGTCTACGTCCGACTTCGGGTACAGTTCGCTGCGCCCATAGCCGCCCACCGCGACCAGCGCGAGATCGGCTGGCAGGTCCAGGTCGCGCCACATCTTGCGCAGGTGCGCGTCGACGAGCCTCGCGTGGGCACGCAGGAAGCGGGCAGTGTGGGGACGGGCGAGGTAGTCCTCCAGCAGCGTGCGGCGCGTAGTGCGCAAGCTGTCGCGTATCTCCGCTGTGGACATCGCCTGGAGGATCAGGCGGGGACGGGCGGTGCGCCTGCAGACAGGGTCAGCACCTCGAAGCCGGTCTCGGTGACCACGATGGTGTGTTCCCATTGCGCAGACAGGCTGTGGTCCTTGGTAACCACGGTCCAGCCGTCACCCAGTTGTTTGATGTCTTTTTTGCCCGCGTTGATCATGGGCTCTATGGTGAAGGTCATCCCAGCTTCCAGCCTAGGGCCGGTGCCGGCCTTGCCATAGTGCAGCACCTGCGGATCCTCGTGGAACTTGTTGCCTATGCCGTGTCCGCAGAACTCGCGCACCACGCTGTAGCCCTGAGATTCGGCGAAGCTCTGAATGGCATGGCCTATGTCGCCCAGGTAAGCTCCCGCGCGCACGGCACGGATGCCGCGCCACATCGCCTCGTAGGTCGACTCGCACAGGCGTTTTGCCTGGATGGAAGGCTCGCCCACGTAGAACATGCGGCTGGTGTCGCCGTACCAGCCGTCCTTGATCGGCGTGACGTCGACGTTCACGATGTCGCCATTCTTCAGCTTCTTTTCACTGGGGATGCCGTGACAGACCTGGTGGTTGATCGAGGTACAGATGGATTTCGGATAGGGAGTATGTCCGCCCGGCGCATAGTTGAGCGGCGCGGGGATACAGCCCTGCACGTTCACCATGTAGTCATGGCAGAGCTGGTCCAGCTCGTTGGTGGTGACGCCAGCCTTGACGTAAGGCGCGATGTAATCCAGCAACTCTCCGGCCAGACGTCCGGCGATGCGCATCTTCTCGATTTCCTGCGGGGTCTTGATACTGATGGACATGGTTCTGCTCGAATGAAAATGGCGGCTAGGATAGAGGATAGGGCGTACGGCCACAACCACATCGTCCAAAATTGTCATCGTGTCCCTCTCCATATAGACTCGCGCCCGCTTTGATTGGCGGACGTGCCTCTCGGCAGGCTGTGGTCTCTGAAAATCCATTTATCCTGGGGTAATTACATGAAGAAGTTCCTTTTTATTCTCACCTTTTCATTGGGTGGTTGTGCAACGGGTGGCGGCAATTTCGGCTCGGTGTCGGGCGGTGCCATCGGCGGCGGCACAGGGGCTGCCGTCGGCTACGAGATGGGTGGGCGTGACGGAGCGGTCGTCGGCGGTGCGGTCGGTGGTGCTGCGGGGGCCGCGGTGGGGGGCAGGAACGACGCCGCCCTGGCCACTTCGTCCACTTATGGGGAAGACGAGCGCAACCGTGCGCAGGGCGACAACGAGCGCGAGGACCATGCATCCGCAGGCAATCGTGGGCGCGGGCATGCATACGGCCACCAAAAGAAGAAGCGTAAGCACGATGGCCAAGAGGATTGACTCATTCGCTGAATGAAAAAAGGCACGCCTAGGCGTGCCTTTTTTGTTGGCCCTGCGTCAGGCTCAGCGCTTGTTGCCGCTGTTGTGTCCGCGACCGAGGGAGAAGCTCGTGCCATGCGGACGACGGGCTTCGGTATGGTGCGACGGCGCACGATTGCCGTTCACGTCGCCGCCACGCGGGCGGTTATCGTTGCCGTAGCGGCTGTCATTGCCGAAACGGTTATCGTTGCCGAAACGGTTGTGCGAATGACCTTCGCGGCGCTGGCCGTGCGGGTATTCGTGGCGGCTGTCCGGCGCGGCATGACGATTGAAGTTGCCCTCGGTGTTGCCACGACCATGGCCACCGCCGTTGCCATGGCTGCGACCGCCGTAGCCGCCACCATTGCCGCGGCCTGCGCCGCTGCGCGGTTGCGAAGAGGGCGGGCGCGGCTTGAATTTCGGCTCCATGCCTTCGACGGTGTGCGGCTGGATGGACTGGCCGGTGTAGCGCTCGATCTTCTTCAGGGTCATCATGTCACGGCTGCCGGCGAACGACACGGCGATGCCGGATGCGCCGCCGCGGCCAGTGCGGCCGATGCGGTGCACATAGTCCTCGGCGAACTTGGGCAGGTCAAAGTTGATGACGTGGGTGACACCGGAGACGTCGATGCCGCGGGCGGCAACGTCGGTCGCCACCAGTATGCGCAGATTGCCACGGCGCATGTTGAGCAATGTGCGGTTGCGCTCACGCTGGTTCATGTCACCGTGCAAGGCGGCCGCAGCATGGCCCGCGGCGGAAAGTTCGTCCGCGATCTGGTCGGCATCGCGCTTGGTGGCGGTGAACACCACGGCCTGGTTCAGGTCCACATCGCGCAACAGGTGGTCGAGCAGGCGGTTCTTGTGGTTCAGGTCGTCCACATACATGAGGCGCTGCTCGATGTTTTCGTGCTTGGCTTTCGTGGCGGCGATGCTGATGCGCTTGGGCTCTTTCAGCAAGCGAGAGGCCAGTCCGCCAACCACCCCTTCCAGCGTGGCGGAGAAGAGCAGGGTCTGGCGTGTCTTCGGCGTGGCCGCGGCGATGCGCTCCACGTCGTCGATGAAGCCCATGTCCAGCATACGGTCGGCTTCGTCCAGCACCAGCATCTCCAGGCGCGAGAAGTCGATGCGGCCGCGCTCGATATGGTCGATCAGGCGGCCCGGCGTGGCCACCAGGATGTCCACGAAGCCGGACAGCAGCTTGTTCTGCAGCGGGTAAGGCATGCCGCCCAGGATGCTGACCGTCTTCACGCGCATGAACTTGCCGTACTTGCTGGCGGCGTCGGACACTTGTTGCGCCAGTTCGCGCGTCGGCGTCAGCACCAGCACGCGGGGCCCCTTGCTGCGTACTTCGGATTGCACCGACAGGCGCTGCAGCGCAGGCAGGATAAAGGCGGCGGTCTTGCCGGTGCCGGTCTGGGCCGAAGCCATCAGGTCGTGGCCGGCCAGCACTTCGGGGATGGCCTGCGCCTGGATGGGCGATGGCGTGGTGTAACCGGCGTCCTGCACGGCTTTCAGGATAGCAGGGGCCAGGCCCAGCGTATCAAAGGTGAGGGCGTTCTCGGCGGCCGCAGGTGCGGCGGTTGCATTGGTGATTTCAGACACTATTGTTCCTTAAACAAAAGATACAGCGCGTGCGTGGCCGCAGGCCACACAATGGGATTCAGCAGGGGGTAAACCTCTACCGGCGCAAACAAACATCGTCGCTAACCGGTGAAGCCAGACGCATCCAACATCGATGCAGAGGGGTCAGGAAACGATGAACTCGATGCCGCCCAAGGGACGACAAGGCGCGCATTATACGGATAGGGGAAATAAAAGCCAGCGATATGTTTGAGGCCGTGCGGTCGCCGGGAAAGGGCAGGCCCTGCGACATCTAGTCCATGTCTGCTCGTGGCTATGTGCTAGAATGCGCGCCCTTCGAATTCTGCACAGGTAGCACACCATGTCCCGCGCTCTCCGCAACATCGCCATCATCGCCCACGTTGACCACGGCAAAACCACGCTGGTCGACCAATTGCTCCGCCAGTCTGGCACCTTCGCTGCGCACCAGAAGCTGGACGAGCGCGTGATGGACAGCAACGACCTGGAAAAAGAGCGCGGCATCACCATCCTGGCGAAGAACACCGCCATCAAGTACGGCGACTATCACATCAACATCGTCGACACCCCGGGACACGCCGACTTCGGCGGCGAAGTGGAGCGCGTGCTCGGCATGGTGGACGGCGTGCTGCTGCTGGTGGACGCGGTGGAAGGCCCCATGCCGCAGACTCGTTTCGTGACCAAGAAAGCGCTGGCGCTGGGCCTGAAGCCCATCGTGGTGGTCAACAAGGTGGACCGTCCCGGGGCGCGTCCTGACTGGGTGGTGAATGCGACCTTCGACCTGTTCGACAAACTGGGCGCGACCGACGAACAGCTCGATTTCCCCATCATTTACGGTTCCGGCCTGAACGGCTGGGCCTGCCTGGACCTGGCCGATGCGCCGTCCAAGGGCGGCTCCGCATCCGACATGAAGCCGCTGTTCGAGACCGTGCTGAAGCACGTGCCGACCCCACCCGGCAGCCCTGATGCACCGCTGCAGCTGCAACTCGCTGCGCTGGACTATTCCACCTTCACCGGCCGCCTGGGTATCGGTCGCGTGCTGAACGGCCGCATCAAGCCCGGCCAGCAGGTGGTGGTGATGAACCATGAAAAGCAGGTCAGTTCGGGCCGCATCAACCAGGTGCTGGGCTTCCAGGGTCTGGATCGGGTGCCGGTGGACAGCGCCGAGGCGGGCGACATCATCATCATCTCCGGC
>JBBIIJ010000036.1:0-24923 GCA_037446535.1 Sideroxydans sp.
CGTCAGCCATCGCCGGCAGGGCAAAGGAGGAAGCCAGGGTGGCAGCAAGCAGGTGTTTCTTGAGCATGGTGTTTCCTTTCCGTTTAAGTAGTGAAGTGGGATCAAGCATCCACGTCACCGTATCAGCAGAAACTGTGCCATCGGTCGCGAGCCCCGCAAATACGGGGTTCTCAGTACGAAGCTCGGCTGCGTGCACTCTATGTTTGCGCACCACGTCCATGCGACATGATGGTGCGGTGCACACGGAAGGTGCGTGAATCCCGTGCGTCGTCCGATATCTGGCATCGGAAGGCCATCTTCTGTAGCAAACCTTACAACGCACGTCGCTCGTGTAGTTCTGCACACGCAAGTTGAGCGAGGCGTTCCCGCGATTCCCCTTCCAGACAGCGCGTTATGGTGCGAGCCGAGAGCTGGCACGCAGTTTGCGAGTAGGCAGGCACACCCTCACCAGGAGCGAATCATGATCAAGCTGACACCCAACGCCATCTCTGCAGTCGAGAGATTCACAAAGAGCGCAGGAACACCTGTCGCGGGGCTGCGCATCGCCATCGCGGGTGGCGGATGCGCCGGATTCCAGTATGGCATGTCGCTGGAGGAATCCAAGAACGAGGACGACATCGTGCTGGATTACGGCAGCGTCACGTTGCTGGTCGATCCGCTGTCTGCCCCCTTGCTGGAAGGAGTGACCGTGGATTTCGTCGACAGCCTCACCGGCAGCGGCTTCAAGTTCGAGAACCCGAACGCCAGTTCCAGCTGTGCGTGCGGCTCGTCGTTCAACGCTTAACACATAAGGAGCTTCTCATGTGGGACTACTCTGACAAGGTCAAGGAACATTTCTTCTCGCCGCGCAACGCGGGCCTGCTGGAAGGGGCGAACGGCATAGGCGACGTCGGTTCCATCTCCTGCGGCGATGCGCTGCGCCTGATGCTCAAGGTCGAGCCGGAGACTGACATCATTCTCGACGCGCACTTCCAGACCTTCGGTTGCGGCTCGGCCATCGCATCCAGCTCCGCGCTCACCGAGATGATCAAGGGCAAGACGCTGGACGAGGCGCTGAAAGTGAGCAACCAGGACATCGCCGATTACCTCGACGGTTTGCCGCCCGAGAAGATGCACTGCTCGGTGATGGGGCGCGAGGCGCTGCAGGCCGCGGTCGCCAACTATCGCGGCGAAGTGTGGAGCGACGACCACGAGGAAGGCCAGTTGATCTGCAAGTGTTTCGCGGTCGACGCAGTGATGATCGAAGAGACCATACGTGCCAACAACCTCTCCACCGTGCAGGACGTGACCAACTACACCAAGGCGGGCGGCGGCTGTTCTTCCTGCCACGAGGGCATCGAGGAGGTCCTGGCGAAGGTGCTGGCCGAGCGCGGCGAGACTTTTAAGCCCGGCATGCTCACCAAGGAAGAAGCCAAGCCCGCCGGCATGACCAATCTGCAGCGCATCAAGAAGATCGAGGCCGTGCTTGATTCCATCCGCCCGCAACTCAAGCGCGACGGCGGCGACATCGAACTGCTCGATGTCGATGGCAAGACCATCTACGTCAGCATGACCGGCGCATGCGCGGGCTGCCAGATGGAGGCACTGACCCTGCAAGGCATCCAGCAGAAGCTGATGGAGGAGCTGAAGGAGTTCATCAAGATCGTGCCGACCAAGGCCGGCGCGTTGAGCAGGGCGAGTTGCCAGCCGTAACCCACAGTGCCCTCTCCCGCAGGCGGGAGAGGGCTAGGGAGAGGGCCGTTAAGCAATAGCGAAAGTGCTTAAAGGTACCGACCCTCTCCCCCAACCCCTCCCCCGCGAGCAGGGGAGCAAAGCAGAAGGAGCAGAGAATGCAAGGCATCTATTTCGACAACAACGCCACCACCCGCGTCGATGAAGCGGTGGTCGAGGCCATGCTGCCGTATTTCACCGAGCAGTTCGGCAATCCCTCGTCCATGCACAGCTTCGGCAACAAGGTCGGCCTCGCCATCAAGAAGGCACGCATGCAGGTGCAGGAGCTGCTCGGCGCCGAGCATGATTCCGAGATCGTCTTTACCTCCTGCGGTACAGAATCCGACTCTACCGCGATCCTCTCCGCGTTGAAGGCGCAGCCGGAGCGCAAGGAAATCGTCACCACTACCGTCGAACACCCGGCCATCCTCACGCTGTGCGCGTATCTGGAGAAAGAGGGCTATAAGGTGCACTACCTCAAGGTGGACGGCAAGGGCCGCCTGGACCTGGATGAGTACAAGAAGCTGTTGAGCGACCAGACCGCCGTCGTCTCCGTGATGTGGGCCAACAACGAAACCGGCACCTTCTTCCCCGTGGCGGAGATGGCCGAACTGGCGCATGCCGCAGGCGCGATGTTCCACACCGACGCCGTGCAGGCCGTGGGCAAGGTGCCGCTGAACCTGAAGGGTACGAAGATCGACATGCTCTCGGTCTCCGGCCACAAGTTGCATGCGCCCAAGGGCGTGGGAGTGCTCTACCTCAGGCGCGGCACGCGCTTCCGTCCGCTGCTGCGCGGCGGGCACCAGGAACGCGGCCGTCGTGCCGGCACCGAGAACACCACCTCCATCGTTGGTCTGGGCAAGGCCGCAGAGATGGCGCTGGAAGCGATGGAATACGAGAACACAGAGGTGAAGCGCCTGCGCGACAAGCTGGAAGCCGGCATCCTTGCGCGCGTGCCGCGCGCCTTCGTCACCGGCAACCCGGACGACCGCCTGCCCAACACCAGCAACATTGCGTTCGAGTTCATCGAGGGCGAAGCCATCCTGCTGCTGCTCAACAAGTTCGGCATCGCTGCCAGTTCCGGTTCTGCCTGCACCTCTGGCTCGCTCGAACCGTCGCACGTGATGCGCGCGATGGGCATCCCCTACACCGCCGCGCATGGCACCGTGCGTTTCTCGCTCTCGCGCTATAGCACTGAGGCCGAGGTGGATCGTGTCATCGCGGTGGTGCCCGAGATCATCGCGCAGCTGCGCAAGCTCTCGCCCTATTGGGAGGGAGATGGCCCAAAGAAGGAGGCGTTCGCGCCGACGTACGCCTGAGGTAAGCACCATGTCCAGGAAGATCATCATCGACGACACCACCCTGCGCGACGGCGAACAGACCGCTGGGGTGGCGTTCACGCTCGAAGAGAAGCTGGAAATCGCGCGCCAACTCGATGCGCTGGGCGTACCCGAGCTGGAAGTGGGCATACCCGCCATGGGCGAGGAGGAACGCGACAGCATCAACGCCGTCGCCGCACTCGATCTCAACGCGAAACTCGTCGCCTGGTGCCGCATGTGCAAGGAAGACATCCTCGCGGCGGAGCTGGTTGATGTGCACTACATGGACCTTTCCATCCCGGTGTCCGACATCCACCTGAAGAAGAAGCTGGGGCGCGACCGTGCCTGGGTGCTGGAGACCATCTACGACCTCGTACCTTATGCTTGCGAGCAAGGCATGGGCGTCATCGTCGGCTGCGAGGATGCCTCGCGCGCCGACCCCGATTTCGTGCTGCAGGTGGCCGAGGCGGCGGAGTGGGCGGGTGCGCAGCGCATCCGCTATGCTGACACGCTGGGCGTGATGGAACCGTTCGGGGTGCACAAGGCCATTTCCGCCTTGCGTGCTGCCTGCGACATCGAGATCGAGATGCACGCGCACGACGACCTCGGTCTCGCCACCGCCAACAGCCTGGCCGCCGCGCTGGCGGGCGCCACTCACCTCAACACCACCGTCAATGGCCTGGGCGAGCGCGCGGGCAATGCGCCGCTGGAGGAAGTGGCGCTGGGCCTGAAGAAGCTCCATGGCTTTGACACCGGCATTGAGCTGGAACGTTTCCCCGCGCTGTCGCAAAAGGTCGCCGCCGCCTCGGGCCGTCCGGTCTCATGGCAGAAGAGCGTGGTGGGCGAGGGCGCGTTCACGCACGAGGCGGGCATCCACGTGGATGGCCTGCTCAAGGACCCAGACACCTACCAGGGCTTCGACCCGCGCGAAGTGGGCCGTACGCACAAGCTGGTGGTGGGCAAGCATTCCGGCGCGCACGGCGTCATCGCGGCCTATGCCAGCATGGGACTGAACCTCAGTCACGCCGAGGCACGCGCGCTGCTGCCCGACATCCGCGCTTTCGCCGAGCGCGCCAAGCGCTCGCCCGCCGACCAGGAGCTGCTGTTCCTGTACCAGCGCTACATCGGGCGCAGCCAGCCCGCACATTGAGGAGGTGGACATGGAAAAGACGATCCCTCACGTAGCCCGGATGGAAATCGAAGGCCGGAATCCGGGAACTCTCCCCGGATTCCGCTCCGCTCCATCCGGGCTACGGATCGGTCTTCTAACCCTGCTACGCGAAGACGTGAACTGCGTGTTCCAGCGCGACCCGGCCGCGCGCTCGCGCTTCGAGGTGCTCACCACTTATCCCGGCGTGCATGCCATCCTGTTGCAGCGCATCGCGCACCGCATGTGGAATCTGCGTCTGTGCTACCCGGCGCGCTGGGTCTCGTGGTTCGCGCGCCTCGTCACCAACATCGACATTCATCCTGGCGCGACCATAGGCCGCCGTTTCTTCATCGACCACGGCGCTGGCGTCGTCATCGGCGAGACCGCGGAGATCGGCGACGACGTGACGCTGTATCACGGCGTGACGCTGGGCGGCACCACCTGGAACAAGGGAAAGCGCCATCCCACGCTGTGCGACGGCGTGGTGGTCGGCGCGGGAGCCAAGATACTGGGCGCGATCGTGCTGGGCGAGAACGTGCGCGTCGGCGCCAACTCGGTGGTGGTGAAGGATGTGCCCGCGCACCGCACCGTGGTCGGCATCCCCGGCAAGGTCGTGCTGCGCACCGAGGAGGCCGACGCCGGCAACATCTACGGCATCAACCTCGACCACCACCTGATCCCCGATCCCGTGGGCCGCGCCATCGCCTGCCTGATGGAACGCATAGAGACGCTGGAAGCACAACTGCGCAAGCAGGGCGAGGCGGTGGACGGGCAATGCAGCAGCTGCGATGCGGATGAACTTTGTGCAACAGGATTGAGGAGCGAGGACTGAGGCCAAAGCGATGCTCCGGGCTTACTCAATCCTCAATCCTAATTCCCGAATCCTAAGGAGACGAACATGGATCTACTCGATTTTGAACAGGCAGAGCTGTATTTCGACGAACCGCTGACCCCGGAGGTGGCGCGCCTCATCGTCGCCGCAGCGGATAGCTACGGCAGAGATGAAGGAGAGCTGATGTTGCTGCGCGCCAACTTCAGGGCGCCGCAACACCTCATGGTGCTGGTCGCGCTGTACCGCTACTACTTCTACCAGCACCGGCTGGAAGATGCGCTGCTCGTGGCGGAGAGCACGCTGGCCGTGGTCGGCCGCCGGCTCGAATTCCCCGAGACCTGGAAATACCTGCATGAGTCCAACGTGGGAGAGGGAGTGATGCGTTCCATGGGCATGGTCCGCTTCTACCTCATGGTGCTCAAGGCGGCCGCCTACATCCACCTGCGTCTGGGCAACCTGGCGACGGGAAGGGCCATGCTGGAGAAGCTGACGGAACTGGACAGCCACGACCGCGTAGGCGGCAAGGCGCTGCTGGACGTGCTGCAAAAATCGACGATGCAGAGCGGCAATCTGGAGGGGCGGACGTGACGGACGAACTGACATTGGATGAAGCTATCGCGGACCTGGCCTCCGCCGAGGATTTTCTCAACTACTTCGAGGTGGCATACGACCCTGCCGTGGTGCACGTGAACCGACTGCACATCCTGCAGCGTTTCCACGATTACCTTGCAAAGGCCCAGATGCCGGACGTCGAAGTCGGGCGACGCGCCATCTATGCCACGCTGCTGCAGCGCGCCTACCAGGATTTCGTCGAATCCGACGCGCTCACCGAGAAAGTGTTCAAGGTGTTCCGTATGCACGAGCCGCAGGTGAAGTTCGTGCCCTTGTCGGAGATCACGGTGAACAAGAGGGCGTGATGGACTACCTATGCCGTCATTCCGGCGCGGGCCGGAATCCAGTTGAATCAAGCAGCCCGCGTAGCGGACAAAGCTGCCTTGTTGTGCCGCTGCGCGGCGTATTCGATTTGCTGGATGGCCGTTCCTCGAAACGTCGGCCTTCGGCCTTGTTTTCCGGCCTGCGCCGGGATGACAGCAGGGATTGAACCATGCTCCCCAAATACCAATTCGGTGACGAAGTCCGCATCGTCCGCAACGTACGCAACGATGGGACCTATCCCGGCCTGCCCACCGGCGAACTCCTCATCCGGCGCGGCAGCACCGGCTTTGTCATGAACGTCGGCACCTTCCTGCAGGACCAGCTCATCTACACCGTCAACTTCATGGCGCAGAGCCGCATCATCGGCTGTCGCGAAGAGGAACTCGTCGGAATCGACGAGCCGTGGATACCGAGCAAGTTCGAAAGCCGCGAAAAGGTGAGGAGCAGGATCACACTCGCCGTGCGCGGCGAGGTGCGCGCCAGCCCCGGCATGGAAGGCGAGATATTGAAAGTGCTGCGCGACGAGCAGGGCGGCGTGCAATACCACGTCATCTTCCACGACCATGTGCTGCAGGTGCCGGAATCCGCCCTGGAGGCTGTGCATGTGTACGACGACAAGGAGGTAAGCGATGCGGGCTGCCATTGACCAGGGAGTCGCCTACCTCGCGCTCAAGGCTGCGCAGAAGCTCTACGGCAAGGCCACCGCTGCCCTGCAAGCGGACGAGTTCGAGCGCGTAGAACAGATGGCACAGAAGCAGCGCAAGCTCGAAGCAAATATCCTTGCTGCACCTGAGGCGCGCGATGCCGTGGTGCCGCCCGCCACGCTGCAGGCCGCCCTGCAGGAGATACGCGGCCGCTACGCCGGCGAGGACGAGTTCGCAGACGACCTGGCACGCAACGGGCTGGATGTTCAGTCGTTCACAGATGCGCTGGAGCGCGAGCTCAAGGTCGAAGCCGTGCTGGAAAAAGTGGGAACGCGCGCTGAGAAGGTCAGCGACACCGATGTGGAGCTGTATTACCAGTACCACCCCGACCAATTCCGCCGCCCCGAGACACGGCTTGCGCGCCACATAGTCGTCACCATCAACGACACTATCCCCGAGAACACACGGAGCGAGGCAAAGAAGCGCATCGAAGCCATCGCCGCGCGCCTGCAGAAGGAACCGCAGCGTTTCGAGGAACAGGCGCTCAAGCACTCAGAATGTCCCACCGCTCTGGATGGCGGCAAGCTCGGCGACCTTCCGCGCGGCAAGCTCTTTCCGGAACTGGATGAAGCGCTATTTGAAGTGAAATCGGGCGAAGTGAGCGGCGTGCTGGAATCCGAACTTGGATTCCACATCCTGCGCTGCGATGCGATCACCGAGGCCAGTGTGCTGAGCTACGACCAGGCCAAACCGCACATCCGCAAGGTGCTGGAACAGAAGCGCAAGCGAGCCGTGCAGCAGGCTTGGGTGAAAGAGTTGATGTGGAAGGGCTAGCGCCGGGCGGGGATCAAGGGCTGTTGCGCCACATCGGGTGCAAGCTACAGCTGAACCGACAGTTGCCAATTCATAGACTTCGCGCGGGCAAGTATTTCGGGAACGGAGGTCAGGAGAAGTTCGCCGGAGAGCTTGTTGTAAAGTGCCGCGCGATGCCGTGACTGCAATGCCTCGGCTGCTGCAATCTCACCCTCGGTAAGAGCGAAGAAGAAGCCAGCAAAACCCGGACGAACACGGGCTTGGCTGGCGGTCCTAATTTCAATGAAGGTCATGTGCGGCAGAACCATGCGGACGGCAGCAGAATCGGTGAAGTCGAGGCGGTCGGCACCTTCACAGGCAATAGCATCGAAGCTCGATCCTTTGATTTTCACGCCAGACTCGGACAAGGCGGCTAGAAGGATTTTCAATCCAATACCTTTCGGCCTTGGAACCCAGTGCTCCATTTCAGCCAGCGCGCTGATTTCGCCAGAGGCGCCTGATTGGTTGGCCAACCTGGCGAGGTCTGTCGCTTGGCCTGAATGACCGCTAGTGGGTCCATCTAGATGTCCAATTTGAGTTAACCGGCCGCTCGAGCGGAAGCGCAAGCATCGTACTGTAACGTACCGGAGCCGTGGCGGTTTCGCAATGGTTCAGCTCTTGACTAGCAGCAAAAGGCGCTCGTATTTCCTTCGTATCAATTGCCGTCCCCAAGCTTTGATCCCTGGCAACACAGCGCCTCCGCCTGAGCCATGCACAAACGCCGCGTTTCCTCGTTCAGCCCTTTCAGCCACTCTGCCGGTATACCCTCCATCCCATGCACCGCCCCAGCCAGCATCCCCGCGATCGCCCCGGTGGTGTCGGCATCGCCGCCTCGATTGACCACATCGATGAGGCAGTCGCGGAAATCGTCGGTGTCGAAGAATGCCTGGAACACTGCCTGCAGCGTGTGGGCGACGTAGCCGCTGGGATTGGCGGACTGCTTGACAGCGCGGAAGCGGAACTCGGGATGTTGCGCGGCGAGCGGATGGGCGTGCTTGTGCAGCAGCTCGTTCTTGGTGGCGCCGCGCAGTGCGTCCTGCACCATGAAAACGAGGCATTCGCAGGCCGCATCGGACAGCGCGCTGTTGTGCGTGACGTGGGCCTGTGCGCGGCAGGCGGCACGCACCGCGTCCTTAGTCTGGCCCAGCGTGGCGAGCGCGACGGGCAGCACGCGCATTGCTGCGCCGTTGCCTGCGTCGTGGTCGGAGTAGGGCGCTTCGGGGTTGCCGGTCTTGCGGAACTGCAGGAGGTTGCGCCGTACGGTGTTGCCGATGTCCACCGGCTTGGCGCGCATCCAGGCATCGAAGGCCTGTGCGGCGGCCAGCGCATCGACCTTGCCTGCCTTGAGGATGGATTCGCCCAGCGCGAGGGACATGGTGGTGTCGTCGGTGACTTGCCCCGGTTTCAGGCGCAGCCAGCCGCCGCCGATGATGCGGTCGTGCGTACCGTAGCGCTCCTTGATCTCACGCGGCGTCATGAATTCCACCGTTGCGCCAAGCGCGTCGCCGATGGCGAGGCCGAGGTAGGCGGCGGTGGCGCGGTAGACGAGGGTCATTTCAATGCAGGCGCTTGGTTTAAAGTGCCGTCATTCCTGCGCCCTTCGACAAGCTCAGGACAGGCTGACATTCGGTCAGGCCGGAATCCGGATGATTGAGTATTCGCAGAGCGGAACAACATCGTCTTGACTGCTTCGCAGTATGTTCGTTTTAGCTGGATCCCGGCCTGCGCCGGGATGACGGCTCAATTCATTCCTCCGGCCCGAAGCATTTGAGATAGTCGGTGCAGTACTCGCAGGAGGGCGCGCGGCACAGGTTGAGCCCTTCTTGCGCGCACAGCTGCTTGTAGAGGAATTTCTTCCACTTCATGTCGTGTTCGTTCTTTGCGGTGAGGGCGGGGAAGTTCTGGGTCATCAGCTGGCTGAGGTGGTCGCGCGACCACAGTCCCAAGTCCTGCCACAGATGGTCGTTCCCCATGCAGGCGGACGTGACGATCTCGGCCATCCATTCTTCCGAACCGTCGCGGTACGCCCGGTGTTCGAGAAGCAGGCCGAGCACGTCATCGCGTTCCGGTGCGCGGGAATCGTGGCGCGCGCTTTTGCTTCGGATGACCAGCTGCATACCGGGAAAGTGCCGGGAGAGCAGGGCGGCGAAGTCCGCATCGTTCAAGCCGAGACCCGGTGCCAGCGCGCCCACCCCGCCGACCTGGCTGCTGATCATCTGCGCGAACAGGGCATCGTTGGGGAGGCCGATGGCGTGCTCCATCAGTTCTGAGTACAAGGCCGTTCCGTTCAGGTATGGACTGGGCGAGGATGCTGCAAGGTCGAGCTTCATGATTCGCTCCTCAGGCTTTGATGTTGATGTTTCCGCCCAGCACCTGGGCCTGGCAGGCAAGGCGCTGGTCGCGCGCGGCAATGTTCTCTTGCAGCACTTTGTCTTCCAGCACCGAGCGTTCGCTCATGTGTTCCATGCCGGAGACGACCTTCACCATGCATGTGCCGCATTCTCCTTCGCGGCAGCCATAGGTGATGCCCGCGCCGATCTTTTCAGAGATCTCGATCAGGCGCGTACCGGCGGGTACGCTGACGGTGATGCCGAGTGCTTGGAAGGTGACGTTAGCCTTGGGCATGGGGATGCTCCTGCGGGCTGGGGCAAGGGGTGGTCGTATGGGACTTGGGACAGGCCTCGATGTCGCCCGCTGGTTTGGCGTCGTTCAGACCTATCCAGGTGTGCACCGCGTCTGGGTCGAAACCGGCGCGGCATTGTCCGTCCACTTCCATCAGCGGGCGGCGGATCAGCAGCGGGTCCTGCAGCATCATGGCGAGCGCAGTCTCGGCATCGAACGCGGCCGGATCCACTTCGCCTGATTTGATGCGCGGAGCAGCCATGTTGAACCACTGTGCCACCGGCATCTCGCCGAAGAATGCACGCAGGCGTTCCGCCGTCCATTTTTCGATGAGCAGGTTCTTCGCCAGCACCGTGTGGCCGGACGCGGCCAGCCACACCTTCTGCTTGGTGTTGTTGCCGCAGCCGGGCTTTTCGTAAAAGATCACCGTAGCCATGTCACGCTGCCAGTTCCTGCAAAGGTATGCCGGTCAGCGAACCGGGCGGGTTGAGCGGACCGCCATCCTCGTTCAGGATCGCACCCTCGATGGGGCAGATGCTGGCGCACTGCGAATGCTCGAAATCGCCCGCGCATTCGTTGCATTTGCCCGGGTCGATCAGGAAATGAGGCTTGGCCTCGTAGATCGCCTTGCTCGGGCACAGCGGCTCGCAGGCATAGCAGTTGGTGCAGAGTTCGATGATTTCGAGTGCCATGGTTATTCCTTGTCCAATCTCATTTATCCGTCATTCCGGCGAAAGCCGGAATCCAGCAGATTCAATATCCTCGCGAAGCGAACCATCAGGTGTTGCCTGCTTCGCAGATTTGTCTTTGACTGGATTCCGGCTTTCGCCGGAATGACGTGCACGTTTCACGCCGCCTTCTGTTGCGCACCCGCCTTGCCTTCCAGCTTGCCTGCCGCGAGCATCTCTTCGTACACCGCCAGCACCGCATCCTCGATGGGTTCCATCGCATGCTCGCCGTTCGGCTGGATGCCGGCGGCCTCCAGCGGCCCCCAGGGCTCATAGCCGACCTTGCTGCACAGCACGACCTCGCAGCCCGCCAGTTCGCGTATGGTCACGTCCAGCGCGCTCTCGCCGTCGCCGCAGGTATCTCCGCCTTCGCAATAGGGGATGGTCTTGCGGTGGCCGATGAAGCGCACGCCGTTGCCCGATGCTTCATAGATGAGGAATTCGCCCGCGTGGCCGAAGTGTTCGTTGATGACGCCGCCGCCCTTGGTGGCGACCGCCATCAGTACCGGGCGCGAGCGTCGAATATCCTCGCGTAGCGAGACAACATCACTCTCGCCCGCTTGCGGGAGAGAGGTAGGAGAGAGGGCGCGTTTCAGCGGCTGGATGCTGACGAGTTGCGCCTTGGCCTTGTGCTTGCTCTCCAGTTCTTCATTGATTGCGGCATGCACTTCGGCACGCATCTTCATCGCGGCGGCGTAGTCGATATCCATCGCCTCGATCTTGTCGAGCGTGAACTCCGCACCGCGATCTTCGCCCAGCAGCCCCACCGCATCGGCGCGGCACTGGCGGCAATGGCGCATCATGTTCATATCGCCGGCGCAGGCATCCTGCAGGGCCTGCAGCTCGTCGTGCGTGGGGCCGCGCTGGCCGGTGAGGCCGTAGAAGGTGCCGTGCTCGGCTTCCGAGATCAGCGGCATCACGTTGTGCAGGAAGGCGCCCTTGGCCTTCACGATCTTGGATACTTTCTCCAGATGCTTGTCGTTGACGCCGGGGATCATCACCGAGTTCACCTTTACCAGGATGCCCTTGGCCACCAGCATCTCCAGCCCTTTCTGCTGCTGGGCGATGAGGATCTCGGCGGCTTTGCGTCCCATCACGCGCTGGTTGTTCCAGAAGATCCACGGGTAGATCTTCGCGCCCACGTCGGGATCCACGCAGTTGATGGTGATGGTCACGTGGTCGATGTTGTACTGCGCCAGGCGCTCCACCTGCTCGGGCAGCGACAGGCCGTTGGTCGAGACGCACAGCTTGATGTCCGGCGCCTGCTCGGCAAGCATGCGGAAAGTCTCGAACGTGCGCTCCGGGTTGGCGAGGGGATCGCCGGGGCCGGCGATGCCGAGCACGGTCATCTGTGGGATGGTCGCCGCGACGGCCAGCACCTTCTTCACCGCCTGCTGCGGGTTGAGCACTTCAGACACCACGCCGGGGCGCGACTCGTTGGAGCAATCGTATTTGCGGTTGCAGTAGTGGCACTGGATGTTGCACGCAGGGGCCACCGCCACATGCATGCGCGCAAAGTAGTGGTGCGCCTCTTCGGAATAGCAGGGATGGTTCTTTACCTTGTCGCGGATGTGATCCGGCAGGTGGCTCATCTGGTCGTCGGTGGAACCGCACGATCCTGCGGAACAGCCAGATTTCTTCGCTTCGGCTGCGGCGTTGTTGATGACGGGCAATTGCACGGTCTGCTCCTAGGCTGTCGTTTGCCATAGGTTCAGCAATTGGCGTGCCTGGTTTTGATTGTGCTCTAACTCATTGTTTTGAACGAATGCCGGAATGTCTTGGAGCTCAACTGTCGCAAATGGCACACGGGCCTGGGCGAGGGTTGTGGAGAAGACTACAAATAGGTCTGCTGCCTTCCCCCGCATCGCATTAACATTATTCGGTGTTGTAACCATGAATAATGTGAGAACGTGGTCATGTCATTGACCCAATTTCCTTTCTTGGTTGCGAGATGCCTGTCGTGATGTGCAAGCACCCCGGACGAAGCGCAGGAGCAACGCTCGCGGAAAAGGCCCAGTAGCTCCCTCTGGCCGTCATTCCCTTGGCTGATTTCCTGAGGTTCTGATCCAGACTGACCCTACGCCCCGAAAACCATCATCGTCGTCTCCCCGTCGATGTCCGTGATCTCTGCCGAACTCAGCTTGCCGTTGGCGTGGTAGCTGTAGCGGTGCTGCAGTTCGACGTCGCCGTAAGCGAGCTTGTCGAAGCCAGACAGCCTTCCTTCCGCATCGAAGTATCCCTTGAAGTAGGTGTTGCGGTTCTTCACCTCGTGCTCCTGCAGTTCGCTGGTGAGGTTGAAGGGCAGCTTGATGCCTGAGTAGGTGACGAAGTAGCGGATGGTGATCGGGGCGGGTTTGCTGGTCATAGGATCATTGAGTGGCCTGGTGGCACATATCCTCGAGTTCTTGTGCCGGGATTGGTTTTCCGAACAGGTAGCCTTGCAGCTTCCTGCATCCGTATTGGCGCAGGAAGGCGACCTGCTGGTCGGTCTCGACGCCTTCTGCGATGACTTCCAGGCCGAAGTTGTTCGCGATGTTGATGATCGCGCGCACCATGGCACGGTTTCCCTTCTCATGTGCGATGTCGCGTATGAAAGACTGGTCTATCTTGATCTGGCCCAGCGGCAGGCGTTTGAGGTAGGCCAGCGAGGAGTAGCCGGTGCCGAAGTCATCCATGGCGAAGCCGATGCCGATGTAGCGCAGTTCCTCCATCTTTTCGATGGCATCGTCCACATCGTGCAGGATGAAGCTCTCGGTGAGCTCCAGCTTGAGCTGTGACGGCCGGATGCCGCTCCGCTCGACGGCTTCCCTTACCTGCTCGACGAAATAGGGCTGGCTCAGTTGTCTAGGGCTGACGTTGACGGAAAGCTGCAGCTTGCGCATGACCGGATCCATCTCCCATTTCTTCAATTGGGCGCACGCCTGCTCGATCACCCAGTCGCCGATCGTCAGGATCATGCCGATCTCTTCCGCCAGTGGGATGAACTCATTCGGCAGCACGATGCCGCGATGCGGATGGTGCCAGCGGATCAGTGCCTCCGCGCCGGCGATGCCACCCGAATCGTCCACCTGTATCTGGTAATAGAGTTCGAGTTGATGAAGGCGGATCGAGGTGCGCAGGTCTTTTTCCATCTCGGCGCGAAACTCCATTTCGGACTGCATGCAGGGATCGAAGAAGCACACCGTGTTGCGCCCCGACGCCTTGGCCTCGTACATCGCAAGGTCGGCCTGTTTCAGGATCTCATCGATGCCGTATTGATGGCCGCGGAACAGGCTGACGCCTATGCTGGGCGAGCTGAGATGCTCGATGCCGTTCAGCTGGTACGGCATGCCCAGCTCGGTGCGGATCTTCTCGGCGATGGTTTCCGACTGGCCGGCTGCATCATGCTGGCTTTCACTCAGCGATTCGAGCACGACCACGAATTCGTCGCCGCCCAGACGTGCCACCGTGTCGCCTTCGCGCAGGCTGCGTGTCAGGCGTCGGGCCACCTCGCGGAGCATCATGTCGCCGACATCATGCCCCTGAGTGTCATTGAGCGACTTGAAGTTGTCGAGGTCGATGAACATCACGGCGCCGAAGTTGCCGCTGCGCGCGCTGATAGATGTGCTTTGCAGCAGCCGTTCGCGCAGCAGCCGTCGATTCGGCAGGCGGGTCAGCGGATCGTAGAACGCGAGGCGGTGGATCTCGTCCTCGGACTGCTTGCGCAGGGTGATGTCCTGCATCATGAACAGTGCGACCTGTTCCTCGCCCATCCGTGCCGACGAGATGTCGGCCAGATAGGTGCGGCGCAGGGAGCCGCTGGGTCTGGTGAACTCGAAGTCGTTGCAGTGCTTGCCGCTGGTAAGGACCTGCATGATCTTCTCATCCAGGGACGAGACGTCCAGGAATTCGCCCAGAGTCCGGCCTCGCCATGCCTGGTTCAGTTCCAGGCTCAGGATGCGAAGCACCGCATTGTTGGCGAGGCGTATCCGTCCTTGCCTGTCCAGCACCATGAAGCCGATCGGCATGTTGTCCACGATCTGCTCGGTGTAGTTGTGCGCCATATGCAGCGCTTGCTGCTCTGCATGGAAGTAGGTGTCCAGCGCGAGCCCCATGTCGAAGAAGATCACCTTGAGCAGAGCGCGGCAGGCGGCGATCCCCCGTTCGGCATCATCGGCATGATGCTTCAATATCAGCGGCAGGACCTCGCTCGCATAGTTGCAGTAGGCGCTGATGTACCACTTGGGAGTGAGTCCGACACGCTGATGGACCACGCCGACGTGCAGGCGGTTCTCGACATAGGGCTGGTCATAGCGACCCTCGGTGAGTTGACCGAAGTAGTTGGCCTGTGCGCGTTTCATGCGCGCAAGTTTGAATCCGTCACCCAGCAGCGGCTGCATTTCTGGGAAGCGCTGCAGATGTTCATAGAATCTTTCGATGAGCTCATCGCGATGAGGGGTGAGGATGTCGTGCATAGACTCGAGCAGGTATGCATCGCGTTCATCGAATTTCAGGAACTCCTGGCGCCGTGAGATTTCGGCGGCATCGATGCCGATCTCTTCCATAAAGGATGAATCGAGCTGCATGGTCAGATCTGCTTTACCCTGATGTTCAGGGTCTGGATGCGGTAGGCGATCTGGCGCGGCGTCATGTCAAGCAGGCGCGCGGCCTTGGCCTGCACCCAGCCGGCCTGTTCCAGGGCGGCGATCACGCGCTCGCGCTCGTCCAGGTGCGGGTCGTCCAGGTTGACGCTCTGGATCGGCCCGCGTGAGGCAGAGATCTTCTCGTCTATACCGGTGAGGAGGATCACGTCGCGGTCTATGATCTCGCCTTCGGTCATCACGGCCGCACGCTCCAGGCAGTTCTCGAGCTCGCGTACGTTGCCCGGCCAGTCGTGATGCATCAGCACTCGCAGCGCGGCATCGGTGAGGGAGAGCATACGGCCCTGTTGGGCGCTGATCTTCTCGACGAGGAAACGCGCGATGTCCGGGATGTCTTCCATGCGCGTGCGCAGCGGCGGCAGGGTGAGCGGCATCACGTTGAGGCGGTAGTACAGGTCCTCGCGGAACTTGCCGGCCTCCACCTCGGACTCGAGATCGCGGTGGGTCGCGGCGATGACGCGCACGTCCACCTTCACGGTGCGTGTGCCCCCTACGCGTTCCAGTTCGCCTTCCTGCAGCACGCGCAGCAGCTTGGCCTGGAAGGAAGCGGAGATCTCGCCGATCTCGTCCAGGAACACCGTGCCCCCCTCGGCCTGTTCGAAGCGGCCCTTGCGCTGCGCCACCGCGCCGGTGAAGGCACCTTTCTCGTGGCCGAACAGTTCCGATTCCAGCAGTGTCTCAGGCAGTGCGGCGCAGTTGAGCTTGACGAACGCGCCGCGCGCCCGCGGCGAGTTGTAGTGGATGGCGTTGGCGATGAGCTCCTTGCCGGTACCGGTCTCGCCGCGTATCAGGACGGTGGTGTTCCACTTCGCCACCAGCCGCACCTGCTCGAACACGCGACGCATCGCCTGGGTGTGGCCGATGATGTTGTCGAAGCCGTATTGCGCGCGCACGGTGCGGCGCAGGCCGTCGCGCTCCTCGACCAGCTCCAGCTTCTCCTGCGCCACGTTCTGCGACAGACGCACGCTCTGGCCGATAAGGTTGGAGACCATTTCAAGGAAATGGCGGTACTGGTCGAGCGAGGTGATGCTGTCGGAGGCGGGCTGCGCGGCGAGCACGCCAACCGTCTTCTTGCCGATGCGGATAGGCACGCCGACGAAGGACCCCTGCGGATTGTAGATGCCGAGGCGGGACAGGAAGCGCGGCTCGTCCATGATGCGCTTCACCACGATGCCCTGGCCGTTCTTCAGGATGTTGCCGACGATGCCTTCGCCAGGCTGATAGGTGACTTCCTCGGTAATGTCGTCCGATACGCCATACACCAGCGATACCTGCAATTCGCCGGTCGTCGCATCGATGAGGCTGACCATGCCGCGCTCCAGCGCCATGCCTTCATGCAGTTCATGCAGTACGCCGTCCAGCGTCTGCTTGAAGTCGAGCGAATGCGACAGGATGCGGCTCACCTGATATAGCGTCTCCAGTTCGGTGCGCAGCAGTTGCAGTTCCAGGCGTGGGTCAGACATGGCTGCCTCCCGCATGGCCCGGATGTAATGAAATGGAGTCCGGGGATGATGTGGCGCTCCCCGGATTTCGCTGCGCTGCATCCGGGCTACTCTTGGGCAGTTGTACGCGCATGCGGCAGCCGGTGTAGTGGGCCGGGTCGATGTCGATGGTGCCGCCGTGGCGTGCCACCACATCTTGCGCCATGGCGAGGCCCAGGCCGAGGTGCTGCTTCGCTGCGCCCTTGGTGGTGAAGAAGGGTTCGAACACCTTGTAGCGCAACTCGTCGGGGATGCCGGGGCCAGTGTCCTCGATGAGCACCTCGAAATGATCCGCCTTTATGTGATTGGAGATGCGCAGCTCGCGCGGGCCGCCGCGCCGTTCGTTCATCGCCTCGATGGCATTGGCCACGAGCTGGCGGAACATGTTGGTGAAGTGCGCGCGATGGGCGGCGAGCGTGGCGGTCTGCTCCGAAGGCGACCACTCCACCACGATGCCGGAGCCGAGCAGGGCGGGTGTGGCGAGCTTGAGTACGTCGGTCAGCACATCGTTGAGGTCGATGAGCTGCATGGTCTCGTTGTCCGGGTCGGGGATGCAGGCGCGCAGCGTTTCAAGCGCCTCGCGGCTCTTCTGCATCGCTTCCTCCAGCGCGCTGGCGGCGGGCAGACCGCTGTCGCTGCGGCGGCCCATCATGGTGGCCACCGCGTTGAGCATGTTGAGCGGGCCCTCCAGCTGATAGATGGCGCCGGCCAGCGTCTCGCGCAGCCCTTGGATACGTTCCTGTTCGGCCAGCAGCGCGCGCAGGCTGTTGATACGCAGCGCCTCCTGCTGGCGCTTGCTCTCGCTGATGTCCTGGATGGTGAGCAGCAGGTAGTGGCGGTGCGACGGCTCGTAGAACGCATCCGCGCCGACGTCGTGCTCCTCGAACCACGATACCGCGCACGAGAACCAGCGGCCGGCGTTGTTGGGCAGCTCGATGGATACCTCGCGCGCCGCGATGTTGCGATGCTTGTCGTAGGCTTTGGTGAACGCATCGCCCATCTGTGCGCGCAACGCCGCCAGAAGCATTAGGGCCGGCTCCTTGCCCAGGCTGCCAATCAGCTTCTTGTATTCCTGGTTGTCCAGCACCACGCGCTCGTTGTCGTCGAGGAGCGCGATGGCGACCTGTGCCACATCCACTACAGATTCGATGAGCGTCTTCTGGTTCTGCACCTGACGTTCGAGGCGGTGTACTTCGGTGACGTCGCGGTGCATGCCCAGGTAATGCGTGGTCTCGCCCTGATCGTTCACCACCGGGGTGATGGTCACGTCGGCAAGATAGCGGTTGCCGTCTTTACGTTTGTTCACCAGCAGGCCGTTCCACGCGCGCTGGCGCTTGATCTGCGCCCACAGCGTCTCGTACACCAGCTTGGGTGTCACGCGATAAGAAAGGATGGACTCGTTGTGGCCGACGATCTCGTCCTGGCCGTAGCCGGTGGTGCGAGAGAAGGCTGCGTTGGCATACAGGATGTTGGCGCGCGCATCGGTGATGGAGATCGCCAATGCCGCCTGTTCCACCGCCTGGCGGAACAGGTGCGGCGGCAAGGAGCCTGGAGTGCGTTCGTTCTTGGGCATGACTGCTCCGTGATGGATGACGAACACCATTTCAGCAATAAGCATGCCTGTGAGGCGACTGTGCTCTGCACCCCCCGCGCCAGCGGGACGGATTGTTGCCTTTGCTACATCGGCACGGGCTGCGACCCGACAACGACAAGTGTCTTTTGCACCGTTACGGTGCGTGCATGCGCCAACTGCCTGATTTGGCGCGCCCCGCTTTGATAAGAAGATGGCTGGCACGTGGCTTGCAGAGAGGCATGGCAGGAGAACATCGATATGGGCGAATACCTGACATTGCTGCTCAGCACCGCGCTGGTGAACAACGTGGTGCTGGTGAAATTCCTTGGGCTGTGCCCGTTCATGGGCATCTCGAAGAAGACCGACACCGCCATCAGCATGGGACTGGCCACCACCTTCGTGATGACCATGGCGTCGGCGTCGTGCTGGATGCTGGAGCAGTGGATGCTGGTCCCGCTGGACATCACTTACCTGCGCATACTGGTCTACATCCTCGTGATCGCCGCCGTGGTGCAGTTCACCGAGATGGTGGTGCGCAAGACCAACCCCGGCCTGTACCAGGTGCTGGGCATCTACCTTCCCTTGATCACGACCAACTGCGCGGTGCTTGGCATCCCGCTGCTCGCGACGCAGGAGAACCTGTCATTCCTGACCAGCCTGCTATACGGCTTCGGTTCCGCGCTCGGTTTCACCATGGTGCTGGCCTTGTTCGCCGGGCTGCGCGAACGCCTGGCGTTGGCCAACGTGCCGCCCACCTTCAGTGGCGCACCCATCGGTTTCATCACGGCCAGCCTGCTGGCGCTCGCCTTCATGGGCTTCGCCGGCTTGGCATAAAGGAGAGGATATGTTCGTTGCGATAGTCAGCCTGACGATACTCGGTTCCGCGCTGGGATTGTTCCTCGGTGCCGCGGCAAGGCGCCTCGCGGTGGAGGGCAATCCGCTGGTGGCCGAGATACAGGGCGTCCTGCCCGGCTCGCAGTGCGGTCAGTGCGGCTTCCCCGGTTGCGCAGGCGCGGCGCAGGCGCTGGCCGATCATGCTGCGCCCATCACGCTGTGCCCCCCCGGCGGCCGCGCCGTGGTGCAGGCGCTGGCGGCCAAGCTCGGCGTCGAGGCCAATCTGGCCGATGTGGAAGAGAAAGGGCCGATGATCGCGGAAGTGAAGGAAGAGATCTGCATCGGCTGCACGCGCTGCTTCAAGGTGTGCCCCACCGACGCCATCATGGGCGCGGCGCAACAGATACACGTGGTGTTCCGCGAAGCGTGCACCGCTTGCGGCAAGTGCGAGGAAGTATGCCCCACCGAATCCATCAAGCTGCAGCCCGTGCCGGTCACCTTGCAGTCGTGGCACTGGCAGAGACCGGAAGGGAGGGCAGTATGAGCAGCGAGCAGGGGCCCCGCGCGCGGGGATGTGAGCGTCCGCGAATGCTGCCGGGCCTCCGATTCACGGCACTGTGCTTACCTTCTTACCTAAAGGAGGAGGCGGCATGAGGCTCTTCGAAAGACTCTTCTCCGGTCTGCGCGGCGGCGTGCACCCCGAGGGCAACAAGCAACTATCGGCGGAGTGCCCCATCCGCAGCGTGCCATTACCCAGGAAACTGCATGTGCCGTTGCAGCAGCACATCGGCGTGCCCGCCGCGCCCCTGGTCAATGTCGGCGACCGGGTGCTGAAAGGCCAGCTCATCGCCAGTGCGCAGGGCAATGTCTCTGCGGCCATCCATGCTCCGACCTCGGGCACTGTTGTCGCGCTGGGCGACCATGTCGCGCCGCATGCCTCAGGTCTGCCGGTACCGACCGTCACCCTGGAGAGCGACGGCAAGGAGGAGTGGGTCGCGACGCAAGGGGCCGAACAGCCGCTGGCGCTGTCGCCGGAAGAGATCGCCGAGCGCGTTGCAGCTGCGGGCATCGTCGGCCTGGGCGGCGCCACCTTCCCCTCAGCGCTGAAGCTGAACCTGAGCCGCGGCAGCGGCGTACAGACGCTGATCATGAACGGCGGCGAGTGCGAACCTTACCTGACCTGCGACGACCGCATCATGCGCGAGCGTGCGGCCGAGATCGTCGAAGGCACGCTGCTTATCGCGCGTGCCGTCAACGCGAAGGAGATACTGGTCGGCATTGAGGACAACAAGCCGGAAGCCATCGCCGCGATGCAGCAGGCGGCACAGGGCAGTGCGGTGAAGGTCGTTGCCATGCCGAGCATGTATCCGATGGGTTCCGAGAAACAGATCATCCAGGTGCTCACCGGCAAGGAAGTTCCCGCAGGCGGGCGTCCCGCCGATATAGGCGTGCTGGTGCACAACGTCGCCACTGCTTATGCGGTGCAGCAGGCCATCCGTCACGGCAGGCCGCTCATCTCGCGCATCGTCACGCTGAGCGGCGGCGCGATGCGCACGCCCTGCAATGTCGAGGCGCTGATCGGCACGCCGGTACAGGAGTTGATCGAAGTCGCGGGCGGCATCGTGCCGCCGGTGGCGCGTCTGGTGCTGGGCGGTCCGATGATGGGATCGCAGTTCACTGATACGGACATCCCGGTGGTGAAGGGCTGCAGCGGCGTGCTTGCCTTGTCTGAGAGCGAGACGGGGCAGGCAGCGTCCTCGCCCTGCATCCGTTGTTCCACCTGCGTGCGCGCCTGTCCCATAGGCTTGCTGCCGCTGGAGATGGCGGCGTTCATCCGCGCATCCGACCTCAGTGGAGCGGCGTCGTTCGGCCTCAAGGATTGCATCTCCTGCGGCTCCTGCTCTTATGTCTGCCCGGCAAACATCCCGCTCGTGCACTACTTCAACTACGCCAAGGGCGACCTCGCCGCGCAGGAACGCGCCAAGCTCAAGCAGGAAGCGACAAAGAAACTGGCCGAAGCGCGCAGCGAACGTATCGCTCGCATCGAACGCGAACGCGCCGAAGCGGCGGCAAGGCGCAAAGCGGCCCGGGAAGCGAAAGAACGCGCGGCGAAGGAAGCCGCGGAGAAGGCGGCGGAGGAGGCGGCATGAGAACGCACGGTGCATTGAACGGTCATTCCGGCACAGGCCGGAATCCAGTCGATCCAATGATTCCCTGCGCAACAGGACAACATGGTTCTGTCCGCTACGCGGGCTGTTCGTTATTGCTGGATTCCGGCCTGTGCCGGAATGACGCGCCTTCGGAGTAGATTGAGATATGAACCCCATCGCACATTCCCCGCACGCGCACGCGCCCGTCTCCATCTCCAAGGTGATGGGCACGGTGCTCGTCGCGCTCGTTCCCGCCACGCTGTACGGTTTCTGGATCTATGGCTGGCCTGCCATCTTCCTGTGGACGGTGACCATCCTCTTTGCTCTGATCGGCGAGGCTTTCGTGCTGCGCCTGCGTGAGCAGGCGGTGCGTCCGGCTCTGACGGATGGCTCGGCGCTGCTCACCGCCTGGCTGCTGGCCTTGTCGCTGCCGCCGTTCGCGCCGTGGTGGCTGGGCGCGGTGGGTGGGCTGTTCGCCATCGTCGTCGTCAAGCAGGTGTTCGGTGGGCTGGGGCAGAACGTGTTCAACCCGGCCATGGCGGCGCGCGTGATGCTGCTGATCTCCTTTCCGGTCGAGATGACGATGTGGGCGGCGCCGGGCGGCGCGCACGCGGTCGGTTTCGTCGAGGGACTCTCCATCACCTTCGGTGGCGCGCAGTGGGATGCGATGGCCAGCGCCTCGTTGCTCGGCCACGTGAAGACCGAATTCACCCGCGGCATCGACCTGCTGCACAGCTTGCCCGGGCATTTCGAGACCACGGCGGCGTTCATCGGCAACCGCGCTGGCAGCTTCGGCGAGACCTCTGCGCTGTTGCTGCTGGCGGGCGGCGCATTCCTGATCTCGAAACGCATCATCACCTGGCATGGCCCCGTGGGCATGCTGCTGGGTGTGGCGATCCCCGCGGCGGTCGCGCACGCCATCGCACCGGAGCGTTACCTCGACGTGCTGCCGCACCTGCTTTCGGGCGGCGTGATGTTGGCGGCGTTCTTTATCGTCACCGACCCGGTGACCTCGCCCAACACGGGAAAAGGCATGTTCGTGTTCGGGCTGCTGTGCGGACTGCTCACCTGGCTCATCCGTACCTGGGGCGGCTACCCGGAAGGCGTGGCCTTCGCGGTGATGATCATGAATGCGCTGACGCCTGTCATCGACCGCTACATAAAGCCGCGTATCTATGGCCGCGACCGCAAGGGCGCAGCGCTGGCGGCGAACAAGGAGGCTTGAAATGGATCTGGAGAAGTTGCGCGGCAAGCTGGTGTATCAGGGCATCCTGCTCGGCGGCGTGGCGCTGCTGACGGCGGGTGCACTGGCTCTGGCCGACCATGCCACCGAAGCCGACATCAGGGCGGCGCAGGAACAGGACATGAAGCAGTCGCTCACGCAGGTGCTTACGGTGCCTTACGACAACGACCTGCTCAAGGACACGGTGACCGTGCCGGGCGAGAAAAGCGATGTCACCGTGTATCGCGCGCGCAAGGAAGGCAAGGTGGTCGCTGTGGTGTTCCAGGTTCAGGCGCAGGGCTACGCTGGTCCGGTGGTCAGCATGATGGGGCTGGACAGCGCAGGCAAGGTGCTGGGCGTGCGCGTCATCAAGCACAAGGAGACGCCCGGCCTGGGCGACAAGATCGAGCCTGCCAAGGGCGACTGGATACATTCCTTTGAGGGCAAGGTGCTGGGCGAGCCTGCCGCCGACAAGTGGGCGGTGAAGAAGGATGGGGGCGTCTTCGACCAGTTCGCCGGCGCGACAATCACGCCGCGCGCGGTGGTGAAATCGGTGAAGGGCGGCCTGGAATTCTTCGAGCGCAACAAGCCACTGTTGCTGGATGAGGCAGGAGGTGTGAAATGAGTGGGAATTACGGACGCATCACGCGCGACGGCCTGTGGGACAACAACATCGTCTTCGCGCAGATACTGGGCATGTGCCCGACCATGGCGGTGACCAGCTCGGCCACCAACGGCCTCGGCATGGGGCTGGCGACGACGGCGGTGCTGCTGGCTTCCAACGCGCTGGTCTCGTCTGTGCGCCACCTCATCACCCCGGACGTGCGCATCCCGGTCTACATCGTGCTCATCGCCACGCTGGTGACGCTGGTGGATGTGAGCCTGAACGCGTGGGCGCATGACCTGTACAAGGTGCTGGGCCTTTATATCGCGCTCATCGTCGCCAACTGCGCGGTGCTGGGCCGCGCCGAAGCCTTCGCGCAGAAGGCGGGCGTGGGCGAGGCCGCGATGGACGGGCTGATGATGGGGCTGGGCTTCACCCTTGCGCTCACCCTGATCGGCGGCATCCGCGAAGTGATAGGCGCAGGCACGTTGTTCGCCAACGCCCACCTCCTGCTGGGTTCCAGCTTTGCCTTCCTCGAAACGACGGTGATCCCGGAATACAAGGGCTACCTGCTGATGATCCTGCCGCCGGGCGGTTTCCTGGTGCTGGGTTTTTTGCTGGCGGGCAAGCGCGTGCTGGATGCGCGCCGCGCGGCGAGGGCCGCTGCGGTGGCGATACCGGAAGCGGCAGCGAATTAGGAGAGAACAGCATGCAAATTGGAGTCGCCTATTCCGAACCCGCCAGCCAGGCCTGGCTGCGCATCGAGGTGCCAGAGGAGTCCACGGTGCAGCACGCCATAGAACAGTCTGGCGTCCTGAAGAAGTTCCCCCACCTCGTGCTGAACGAGTGCACGGTCGGCATCTTCGGCAAGGCCGCCGAACTGGACGCTGTGCTGAAGCCCGGCGACCGTGTGGAGATATATCGTGCCATCACGGCGGATCCGACCACCGTTCCGCGCCGCAAGACGGCCGAGGATGACGATGAATGACTTTTCAACCAACCACCGATGAGTAAGACCATGCTATTCGATACCTACGAACAAAAAGGCCTGCTGTTCAACACCAACTTCAAAGAGAGCGAGGGCAAGTACGCCGCTTATCGCGGCGACCTCGTGCTGGAGCTGGGTGAGGTGGGCGACGCGCTCGGCCACCGCAAGCCGCCGGTCTCCACCATCAAGAACACCGTGGTCTTGGCCGAGGGTGACAAGATCAAGCTCTACGTCGGCAGCCTGGACGACCTGGCGCTGCTGCCCAGGGTCGTCGACTACTACAAGGCCGATTTTGCGTCGGACGTGAAGATCGTCCTGTTCGTGGTCAACATCGCCAAGCCGCTGGTGATCGAAAAGGACGGCCTGACCTTCTCTGCCATCTCGCTGCAGGAAGGCCTGATCTGGAACGAGCTGGTCGATCTCGCCGCGCTGGAGAAGGGCGACTTCAAGGGCCAGTCCGCCACCGGCAAGATCGTCACCGTCTACAAGGCCTTGAGCGACTACAAGCCCAGGGGCGACAAGGTGAGCTTCGATGAAGCGCTGAAGCACACCGTGGAGCTGGTGCGCTCGGGCCGCGGCCCGGTTTAACCTGATCGTCATTCCGGCGAAAGCCGGAATCCAGCGATCGACATACCTCG
>JBBIIJ010000037.1:0-23527 GCA_037446535.1 Sideroxydans sp.
GCTCTTCCGATCTCGCGAGCGCGTACCTGACCAGTTCGTCCCACAACGGATTGTTGTGCGAATGACGATACCGTTCGAGCTGGTGGCGCAGCGCCTTCCTGGGGATGGGGTTCTCGTGCTCGCGCTGGATGATCTCTGCGATGTAGTGGTCGATCTTGCCCTGGATATCCTGCTGGTTGCACGGCGGATCGTAGAGGCAGCTCAGCAGGCTGAGTTCGACCATGTCGGTAAGCGCGTAGGCTCCACGCACGGTATCCACTTCACTCATGGCCATGCGGGTGGCGATGAACCACCAGTCCCTGGCTGGGATGCCGAAGGGCAAGCGAGCCTGCTCGCCTTGCTGGGGCAGGAGGGCGTTCATGTAGAGGTACTGTGTGATGGGCCAGGTCGAGGACGAGTCGGCCTCTATGGCCCGGCAGTAGTGGTCGCGGCCTTTCCTGAAGGCGTCCAGGGCCTCGCTTTCTTTGCCTGCCCGACGGTAGGCGACGCCGAGGCGCTTCTCGCTGGCGCCGCTCATACACAAGCGCAACGCCCTGGCCGGTTTGAGGCGCTGCGCCGGATCGTCCACCAGGTCGTTGCACCAGATCGTGAGGGTGCGGCGGGTGGCCTTGCTGATCTTCTCGAGTTCTTCCAGATGTGCCGTGGTGGGGGCGCCGCTCATCTTGGGGCCGAACAGGTCGTCCAGGCGGTTGAGTTTGACCGACAGCCGTGCCTGCATCTGGTCGTCCCGGAAACGCGCGACCTGGTCTTCGAAGTCGTGCGGAACCGTGGCGTAGGCGACGATGCTGGCCCAGTCATGGGTGGTGGGGCAATCGGTGCGCAGGCACCGGCGCAGGTCGTATAGCACCGAGCGCGGGTCTTTCCCCGCCAGCAATCCGCTGTAGAGCTCTGCCACGGCGAGCGAGGATGCCTTCATCCACAGCGGGAACTGCGAGGCGATGACCCATGGGATGCCTGCGGCGTGCAGCTCGTGGGCGATGCTGCCGCCCGGTGTGATGACGGAGCCGACGTTGCCGGAATCGCAGGTGGCGAGAGAGACCAGCGCGGGAGCTTCCTGACCTGCGCGCGCCGAGCTGTTGCCGGTGAGCGCGATCGCGAGGCTCTCGCCGTCCACCACCTCCCAGCGGCTCTTGTCGTCATGTCGGCAGAGGACCAGCCCGAAATGCCGGTCGCCCGAGCTGTTGAAAGGTGCACCATGTGCGAGGACGTGGACGTGGGTGTAGCTTTCGCGGCTGCACAGGTCGCGGATGTCCTGCAGGCTTGCATCGGGCAGCACGGTCAGCAGCGTCTTCACTTCGGCGACGCTCTCCTCGGGCGTGTCCTTGATCTTCACCCAGGGATCGATCGCGTCGCGTATGGCCCGCAGGTGCGCCTCGGCTGGCACAGGGGCCAGGCCTTGCGGCGAGGCGAAGGCGAACAGGATGCGCGGCTTCCTGTCCCACTTCAGCGGCAGAGCGCGACCGCGACGTATCTCGCGGGTGATGGAGATCGGGGTGTGCGACTGCAGGAACAGCGGCGAGCCGTTGCCGGGGAAACCGGTGGGGGACAATGCGGCCTCGAAGGGCACCATGCCCAGTTCGCTGGCGGACATTGAAAGGCGCAGGTGCGCGAGCTTCCCGCCTTCGCTGCGTACACGGCTGAGTTCGGCGAGCAGCGTCGGTATCTCGCCCAGCACATCGCCCAGTATGGCGCCCATCTCCTGCAGCTCAGCCTGACGCTGTGCGACTTGCGCTTCCGTGGCAGTGCCGGATTCGAGCTCGTAGCGCAGGCGCGTGATGCGCGTCAGCAGCTGTTGGTGCTCGAAGGGCAGGTGGACGCTGACCGGGCTGCCGCCGCCGCAGAGCGCGACGTAGGTGGTCAGGGGTGAGAGCAGCTGGTTGTGGGCCGGGCCGGGGCGCACCAGTTCAAGGACGACGTCATGGATCTGCTTCATGTCAGTTCCTCTCGAATCGCGCTTCGACCGTGGGCGCCTGCGTGCCATCGCCGGTCACTCGGTTGAGGCGGCCCACCGTCCTGCCGTTCTCCAGGCTTATGGAAACGGCGGAGGTCCTGTCCAGCACGAATGGCTCACCGCCGAATCTCGCCGCGTCTATGGCGGACATGCGTCCATCCAGCAGTACGTCGTATACGGGCTTGAAGGACTGCGTGCTCGCCAGCATCGCATCGCTGAAGCGCATCAGGCGTATCCAGGTGCCGCTGTTGAAGTAGTAACGCCCGCCACCCATGTCGATGGCGCGCGCCAAATGGGTGTGGCCGGTGATGACGAAATCGATGTTGGGCCCCAGCTTGGCGCTGACGTCCTTGTAGGTGTCGTCCTTCTCGTCGAGCGCGAAGGTCCTGTCTCCCTTCAGCCAGTCCTGCAACGCGCGACGCAGCGCCTCATCGGGGGTGACGCCGGTCACCCAACCGGTAAGGCGGTCCCATATGAGCTGGCCTACCCCGAGAGGGGCGTCGCCCATGGGCTGCAACTGCGTTGGGGAGGTCTTGCTGCGCTCCATGGCCAGCAGCATGTCATCTCCGCTGCGCCCTGCGGCTGTCCCCGTCGTCCGCATGCTTTCCAGCACGTTGGGGCCGAGCAGGGATTCGAGCGAGGGCGGTGGGCTTGTGTTGGTCGGGCGCTGCAACGAATCCGCCGACAGTCGCTGGTCGACCTGATGCTCGTCCAAGGCCTTGGTGCCGACGATGGGCAGGAGCTTGTTGATCTTGCCCAGTTGCGAAGGGTCTATGGCGAACAGGGTGCCGACAGCCGCGGCGGTCTCGGGTTTCAACAAATCGATCCACGCGTACCGTTTCTTGACCTCGTTCATCACGTCCTTGACCATGCGGGTGCCCGCGTTGGGCGTCCACTCATCGCGGCTCAGCGTGAGGCCGGCGTTGAGCCGCCTGGCTACGCGCGACAAGTCCTCGTAACGGTTGAAGTTCCAGGCATCGACCTCGTTGCCGTGCGTGCAGAAGACCCGTCCGTTCCCCACCGTGCACGCATATCCCGCCCCGGATGCGGAGAATTCGATGCGCGCTCGCGCTGCGCCGTCGTTTCTGCTCAGCCGTTCGATGATCAGTCTCTGCACGTTGGGGAAGGAGACCTCGATGTCGTGGTTGCCGATCACGATCACCAGGGTGCGCCTGTCGATGCGGACGAAGTCGGCAAGTGCATCCCACACGGCTGAGAACGAGGCATCGCCCATGATGCGCGTGAGCGTCGCTTCCGCCTCATCCACCGCCACATACCCGGAGATGTCCTCGGCTAGCGTGTCTATCACATCGCCGTTGAGCACCAGGGCCACACGGCCATCAGGACGCTGAGCGGCGACCCAGCGGATGAAGTTTGCCAGGCGCGCAGTCTCGCGCAAGATCTGGAACCCGGGCTTGCCACCCATGTGTATGTCGGAAATGACGTGGATCTCTTCAAAAGCGGGCAACATGGCTACTCTCCGATTGGCCAAGAACTTAGGTCGTGTCGATTCGGACAAGAAAGGTTGTCTATGGCGCGGGACGGTCCCGCGAAGTATCGGTCCATCCGCGGGAATGCGGGGGCGGCGAAGTCCTTGTCAGGGACTGTGTAGAGCGTTGCGCCCGATTGTCCGAGCGCGCCTCGTTAGGGCGGTGGTTCTTCTCGATCTCTTCCATCGGATGATTCCCCTGTTTAGAACTGGCGTCTGTCTCCCGTCTGTGCGGGAATCCGCCTTGCGCCAGCTCCTGTTCTGGGAATCTGCCGAGCGCCCCGCACCTGCATGGGTGCGATGTGCTTGCTGTGGCGGATGTGCAAGTCGCGGAACTGTATGTGAGTTTTGCGGAAGGTGTCAAATGCTGTGGTTAGCTGGCCTGCGTTGCGGGCAGGAGCCGGGCGAGGCTGGCTGGTTTGCGCAGCACGGGCCAGGGGAGGCCCTTCGCGTGGCTGTGCGGCGCTCAGCGAGCACGGTTCGCTAGCGAGGTCTGTTCTTGTGAAGACGAGGGCTGTGGCGGAGTAGTGGCAGGACACTGGCTGATGCAGTTCTCGTAGATGACATTGCAGTTCTGCATGCACTGGGCATGTTCCTCTGCAGAATCTGAAGCCTCGTAGGGGGCGGGACAGTTCGTGTAACGTGACTCTCTGTCAGCGTCACATGCGGACCGGCAGTCCTGATTATCTTTGGCAAGGCCGGTCCCGGGTAGAAGGATCATCGCCGTGAATAGGATGTGGATCGGTCGCATCGTCATGTCCTCGTTCGTATCACATTGGCGGCTTCAGCCCGTCCTTGCCGACGCTGATGCGTTGCGCGGTCAGGGTGCCGTCGGTGGCCGTTCGGGCGATGCAGAAGATATGCGCACCGACCTTGAGCAGCGACAGGTCGGCGGGCTTGAAGGAGATGATGGGCACGTTCCTGGGCACGATGATCGTCTGGCGGCCGCCCCTGTAGCCCAGTACCAGTTCCCTGCCGTTGTTGGTTTTGACGATGTCGTCCACATTGGCGTTGGTCATGCTCGAGCCGGGTTCGAGATCCCAGTCGTAGTGGCCTTCTCCGGTGCCACGCTGTGCTTCGGGGAAGAGATGTACCTCGCGTGCCTGCAACAGGGCTCCCGGGCCCTGCTGGATCGCGGTCACCCCCACGAAACTTCCCTGCTTGATGTCCTTCAGTTTGATCGCCATCAGCACGTTGACTTTGGTGGCATTCGTGACGGCTATCTTCAAGTCCTTGCCTTCGCGTGTCTTCACTTGCAGTTCATGGCCGGCTACGGCGGTGATGGTGCCGCGCACATGCACGCCAGGCGCAGGCGCCGCCTGGGCTTGTACTACGGCGAACATGATCGCTGCCGCGGCGATTGCTCTGAATCTGTACATGAGGGGCTCCGTATTCAGGTGGACGGATGTCCAATGTGTTACGCGGCGGCTGGGATTTCAATACCCGATTTCCCCCAAATCTCAATGCATCGCTTGGGGGAGGTGCTACTGCTTTGTTTCGACGAAATCTTGCGGTGCATAGGCCCAGACTCCAGCTCCGATTCCAGGCAGTAGGGTTTGCCGGTAGTGCGTGGATGCGTCGACTTGAACTATAGTCTCACCAGTTCGAGAGAGCGTCGCAGAGGGACCATGAAGATATCAAAACAACTCCAAATGCTAGGCATCGCGATCGGCTTCGGCATGTTCGTCGCGACCGGGCTGTTCATCACCATAGGGGCCAACAAGCCTGCGCCCGGCGCTTTCGCACCAAACGGCGAGATCCCCGAGGCCGTCATTGCGCCGGCCGAGCAACTGGGGCGGGCATACGCCGCGGTGGCAGCACACGTCAAACCGGCGGTCGTCAGCGTCTATTCGGAGAAGACCGTGCGGCTGCAGTCGCCCGACTTCGAGTTCCCTTTCGGGGACGATTTCTTCAACCAGTTCTTCGGGGGGCAGTTCGAGCCCCCCAAGAATCCGGGACATCCCAGGGAGTTCAAGGTGCCGCAGCATGGCATGGGCACCGGCATGCTGCTCGACAAGCAGGGGCATATCCTGACCAATTACCACGTCGTGCAGGACGTGGACGAGATCAGGGTGCAGCTGTCGGACAAGCGCTCCTTCAAGGCCAAGATCGTCGGCGCCGACCGCAAGACGGACGTGGCTGTCCTCGCCATGATGGGTTCCATCCCTAACGACCTCCCGACCGTCCAACTGGGCGACTCGGATATCCTGGAAGACGGCAACCTCGTGATGGCGATCGGTGCACCTTTCGGTCTGACGCAGACGGTGACCACCGGCATCATCAGCGCCGAGGGGCGTTCGGATGTCGGGATCGCCGACTACGAGGATTTTCTGCAGACCGATGCGCCCATCAACCCGGGTAACTCCGGCGGGCCTTTGATCAACATGCACGGCGAGGTCATAGGCATGAACAGCGCCATCGCCACTAACGTGGGACAGTACTCGGGCGTGGGCTTCGCCATCCCCTCCAACATGATCAAGAGCATGCTGCCCACCTTGCTCAAGGGCGGGCAGATCACGCGCGGCATGCTGGGCGTCTCCATCCAGGACGTCACCAAGGACCTGGCGGAACAGTTCCGCCTCCCCGGCACCGGCGGTGCGATCGTCTCTGCGGTCAACAAGGGCTCCCCGGCCGAGAAGGCGGGGATGAAGGCCGGGGACGTCATCGTGCGCTTCAACGGCAGGGCGGTGAGCGACACCGCGCATCTGCGCAATCTCGTGGCAGCGGCTGCGCCCGGCACCAGCGCCAGCATCGTGGTGATACGCAACGGCAGCGAGAAGAGCCTGTCGGTGACCATAGGGAAGATGAGCGAGGAGGTGGCCTCCGCCGCCAAGGCCAACCGCAAGGCGGAGAGCCAGCTGACCAGTCTCGGCCTGACGGTGCAGACGCTCACCCCGGATCTGGCGAGGCAGTTCGGCATAGACGAAAGGGAAGGGGTGCTCATCACGGGTGTCGAGGATGGCAGCCCTGCTGCGATGTCCGATCTGCAGGTTGGCGATCTCATCACCGAAGCGGACCGCAAGCCGGTCTCCGATGTCGAGGAATTGCAGTCCGCCCTGGGGAAGGACAAGGATCAGATACTGCTGCTGGTGAAACGCAAGAACGGCAGCATCTTCCTCGTGTTCAGGCTCAGGTAGGCGAATCAGGCGATAAGAAAGGAGTTCAAAATGACCAGGCACAAACTGAACAGGAACGAATTCCGTCTTGAGAGCGGAGCCAAGGTGAATATCGAGTACTGGACCGATGCGACTTCCGTCCACGTCGCGGCATACGACCAGGACAAGCACCAGATCTCGCTGGCCGAGTACAAAGCCTCTGTCCCCAACGCGGGCGACCTCACCCCCGACCTTCAGAAAGCGCTGGTGGACAGTCTGGCGAATGCGCTCGAATACGCGCTCATCCACAAACCGGAGCTGCATGTCCGCAAACGTTAGGCGGGCGGTGGATCAATGCCCGCCGCGGCTCGCGACGAAAGGCGGTCTGGCCCACCAGATCAGTGTGATCAGGGTGAGCATGACCGTGGCGGAGATGCCCAGGATGCGGTCTGTGGCGAGGGTGTATGACTGCACGGTGATCATGCGCTCCACGTAGGCCAGCGCCGCATCGTCCGGCATGCCGAGCTGGTGCAGCCGGTTCAGGTAGTCGGTCGCCTGCGGGTTGTAGGTCTGTATGTTCTCCATCAGCCTTGCGTGGTAGCCGGCAGCCTGGCTGGTCCAGAGCCAGGTGGCGATGGCTGTGCCGAAACTTGCACCCAGGTTGCGCATGAAGTTGGTCAGTCCGGAGGCGGCGGCTATGCGCTCTGCAGGGAGCCCGGAAAGGCTGATGGTGACCAGCGGCAGGAAGAAGCAGCTGATGCCTACACCCATGCACATCCGGCTCAGGGCGATCGTCCAGTAATCTATGTCCGGCGTGAAGGTGGCGCTCCAGTACCCTACCAGCGCGAACACGATAAAACCGAAGGTGGTGATGGCGCGCGCGTCGATGCGGTTGATGTTCGCACCTATGATGGGCCCCATCACGAAAGCCAGTACGCCGCCGAGCGCTACCGCCTTGCCCGCCCACAGCGAGGTGTATCCCTGATAGGTCTGCAGCCACAGCGGGATGATCACGACCACGCTGAAGAAGGCCATGGAGCCCAGCAACAGGCACAAGGCGCCCACCAGGAAGTTGCGTTGTGTGAAAAGGCGCAGATCGACCAGCGGAGCGGGCTCGTCCAGCTCCCACACCACGAACATCATCAGCCCGACCACAGCGGTTATCGCCAAGGTGACGATGGCGTTCGAGCCGAACCAGTCCAGCTCGTTGCCCTTGTCCAGCAATATCTGCAGTGAGCCTATGCCGACGATCAGCAGCAGCAGGCCTACCCAGTCCATCTTCCGTCCGAGCTTGTCCGGCTGGATCACGTCGCGGCCGGCCAGCAGCGTGGCGACGGATATGCCCACCAGCAGGCCGACCGGCAGGTTGACCAGGAAGATCCAGTGCCACGAGGCGTTATCGGTCAGCCAGCCGCCCGACAAGGGGCCGACGACGGGCGCGATCACCGTGGTCATGGCCCAGATTCCCAGCGCGAGCCCGCGCTGGTGCGGCGGGTAGATGGTGGTGAGCAGCGTCTGCGACAGGGGGATCATAGATGCGCCGAACACGCCCTGCATCACGCGCGCGGCGAGCAGCATGGGGAAGCTGACGGACAGGGCGCACAGCAACGATGCGAACGTGAAGAGCAGCGTGGCTGCGACGAAGCTGCGCACTTCGCCGAACCGTCCGGCGAGGAAGCCTGCCAGCGGCAGCATGATGGCTTCGGCCACCGAGTAGGAGGTGATGATCCAGGTGCCCTGCGTCGGCGTGACCGCGAAGTCACCAGCCATGGTGGGCACGGCCACGTTGACTATGGTCAGGTCCAGGACGTTCATGAACGAACCCAAGCCGAGCGCCACGGTCGCCGCCGCAAGCTTGGCACCTTTCAGCACACCGGGGCGGGCGGGGACCATTATTCAGCCCTCCGTGCTACCTGTGTTCCAGATTGTCGGCGATGACCTGCGCGACGCGCGCATCGGCAGCCTTGATGTCCTGCGCGTAGATGGCTGTGGTCGCGACGGCATGGACGGCGGGGAGGGTGGCCAGCACGGCGCCACTGCGTTCATGCGTGTCTACCGTCGCATCGATGGAGACGCCTATGCGCAAGGGATGGGACTGCAGCTCGCCGGGGTCCAGCGCGATGCGCACAGGAAGGCGCTGCACGATCTTCACCCAGTTGCCGGTGGCGTTCTGCGCGGGCAGCAGGGAGAAGGCGGAGCCGGTACCCGGCACCAGCCCTTGCACCTTGCCGTGGAAGACGAAGGAATCGCCGTAGAAATCCGAGATTAGCCTGGCGGGCTGGCCGAGCCGCACGTCGCGCAGCTCGGTCTCCTTGAAATTGGCGTCCACCCACACCTTGTCCAGCGGCACGATCGCCATCAGCGCAGCGCCCGGCGTGACGCGTTCGCCGACCTGCACGGCGCGCCTGGCTACCTGTCCGCCGGTCGGGGCCAGCACGCGGGTGCGGGCCAGTGCCAGCACCGCCTCGCGCACCCTTGCCGCGGCGGCGCGCACCTCAGGGTGGCTCTCCAGCGATGTGTGGTCCACGCGTGCGCGGGAGGCGCTGGCCTGGTCCATGGTCTGCTCTATGGCCGCGCTGCTGGCCTGCACGGCGTGGCTGGCGGCCTTTTGCTGGGCGCGTGCCGCATCGCGTGCGGTGAGCGCGATCTGCACGTTCTCGGGAGAGACGAAGTTCTGAGCAGCCAATGCCACGCGGCGGTCGTACTCGGACTCAGCCTGTGCGAGCGCTGCTTCGCTGCTCGCCAGTTCCGCCTGCGCGCGCGCCAAGTCTGCGCGGCGCTGGGCGATCAGCGGCAGGTTGCCGTGGTAGGTCGCATACAGGCCGCGCACCTCGCGCACTGCGGAGGCCAGAGCCGCTTCGGCTGCGTCCAGCTGTAGGCGGGCATCGCTGTCGTCCAACTGCACCAGGAGCTGGCCTTCGGTCACGGCTTGGGTGACGTCGGCATGGATGGCGGTCACGATGCCGCCGGTCTGCGGCATCACCACCACGATGTCGCCGCCCACGTAGGCGTCGTCGGTAGTGGTGCGCCACCGCCAGACGAGCAGCCGCCAGAGGAGGATGGAAAGCAGCGCCAGCACCAACGCAGCAGCGATGAGCAGCAGGAGCTTGCGGCGTCTATGTGGCGCGGCGGTAGGGGGAGTGCTGTCCTGTCCGTTCATGCTGTCCTCCGAGACGCAGGAACCGATTTAGGGCCGAGGCCGGGGGCGGTCAATCGAGCGCCAAGGTGGCGGCCACGATGTCCTCACTCTTGCTAGCGGCGGCGGGGGAACATGTTGGGCGTCCCGCGCTTCTGGGGCCGGTTACCAGAATCCTGGTTTCTTGGCTTCCCCCGCTTTGTACATTTCTTCCAGTTTTGCCTTGGCGCCTTCATGTTTCTGGTCGGCGGCCTTCTTGTACCACTCTGCCGCTTTCTTCAGGTCCCGTTGCGCGCCACTGCCTTTACGGTACATCCCTGCCACGATGTACTGCGCACCGGCGTCGCCCTTGACCGCTGCCTTCATGTACCACTCGAAGGCCATGGCGTAGTCGGGCAGGAAAGCTTCGCCGTCGCTGTACATCTGGCCCAGCGCGACATAGGCGGGCGTGTAACCTTGTTCGGCCGCTTTCTGGTACCAGGTCAGTGACTCGGTATCGTCCAGCTGAACGCCTATCCCCTTGGCGTAGACGTTGCCCAGGTTATACATGCCCCAGGCGTCCCCTTTGTCGGCGAGATAGCGATAGAGGGTGGTCTTTTGCGCACAAGTGGTCTTCATGAGGTTGTCGAGCACCTCGGCGTAGTCGTGATCGATCTTCTCGGCGATGTTCCTGTAACCCTCGCGCCACGTACCCGCCTTGTACTTCTCCAGCTGCAGGAGCGATGCATAAACGGCACTGCACATGCGCTGAGTGTCGCCACTCGCTTGCGCCTTGGCACCTTCCTGAAGACGCTCTGCTGCGGCCTTCAGCGCGTTCTTGGCACAGTTCGACTCGTTGTAGTTGACGATCTGGTTGTCCACGCCGGCAGGCTGGCTGGGATCGCAGGACGAGGCCTGTGCGCCCAAAGTGGCGAGGGACAGAGTGAGTGCGAGTGCCTGTTTTGCGGTGCGGTGCATGGTGCGACTCCTGGGAAAGACGTTGTGGATTGCGTGCGGATATGTGGTCAAACTCTAGGTGAGTTCGTCAGGGGATGTCAATGCGGGGGCGAAGGTATAATGCGCGCCCTTGCCTGCGGCTGGCGGCCGCGTAATTTCTTTTTGGAGTTGCCTTGTTCAAAATCATCGGTGTCATCGCGGGATATTACTTCTGGGGATTCTGGGGCGCGCTGCTCGGCCTGTTCCTGGGCTCCTTCATCGATCGTGTGCGCGTGTACGGCACCGGGGGCATGAACCCCTTGCAGAACGCGCTACGCAAAGCGGTGTTCCTGGAGACGATGTTCACCCTCATGGGCAAGCTGGCCAAGGCTGACGGGCGCATCTCGCAGGACGAGATAGACCACGTCGAACAGTTCATGCAGAAGCTCGGCATGACCTCCGAACATCGCCAGATGGCCATCGCCTGGTTCAAGAAAGGGGCGGCACCCGATTTCGATATCGAACCGACGCTGAAGCGGTTCCTGGTGGTCTGCGGACACACCAGGAACCTCAAGGATGTGCTGCTGGTATATCTCATCGTGATGGCGCTCGCGGACGGCCATATGCATCCGGCCGAGGAGGCTCTGCTCACCGAGATCGCAGGCCATTTCGGCTACGGTCCCGAGGCGTTCAGGCGCATGATAGACATGGTGCTGAACCAGACCCATTTCGCCGGGCAGCAGGTCAGTTCGGCCGCGGCCCTGGACGACGCCTACAAGGCGCTGGGCGTCAGCAAGGAGAGCTCCGATGCCGAGATCAAGCGCGCTTACCGCAAGCTCATGAGCCAGTACCATCCCGACAAGCTGATGGGACAGGGTGTGCCGGAAGACATGATCGCCATGGCCACCGAGCAGGCCAAGGAGATCCAACTGGCTTACGACTTGATCAAGAAGAGCCGGGCCGTCTGAGCATCATCGCAACCGATCACTTCAAAGGACAGATCATGCCGAACTCGCTTCCCGTCCTCTCACTCCTGGAGACCCGCGTCTTGGGTGTGCTTGCGGAGAAACAGCGCACGGTGCCCGACAGTTATCCCTTGACGCTGAATTCGCTGGTCTCCGGCTGCAACCAGAAGAGCAGCCGCGATCCTGTCATCGAGGCCAGCGAAGCAGAAGTGCAGGCGGTGCTGGACAACCTCAGGGGGTTGTCACTGATCGTGGAAAGCAGTGGAGGCCGGGTGTTGCGCTACGCGCACAACATCGAGAAGGTGCTGCACATCCCCACGCAGTCCACGGCGCTGCTGGCCACGCTGATGTTGCGTGGACCGCAGACGGCAGGCGAGTTGCGCATCAACAGCGAACGGCTGCACAAGTTCGCCGACATCTCCTCGGTGGAGAGTTTCCTGGTCGAGTTATCGGAACACGCGGAAGGAGCGCTGGTGGTCGAACTGCCGCGCCAGCCTGGTGCGCGCGAGAACCGCTGGATGCATCTGCTCTCCGGCGTATCTGTCGTGGAGGAGGACACCGCCGCGCCCGCGTCGGTTTCGAGTGGCGATGTCTCCGTGAGCGAGATCGTCGCACTCAAGGCCAACGTGGCCAAGCAGGAGGCGGAGATCGCCGAACTGCGCAAGCTCGTCGCCAGGCTTTACGCCGAACTGGGCATCTCGGCGCCCTAGGCCTATATCCTGTCCACGTAATTGACCGGCGCATGGTCGGCCAGGAACTTGGGCAGGCTGCACCAGCCGCTCAGATAGGCCGTGATGGACCTGCGGTATGAGGGTTCGGTAAGTGTGTGCAGGATCCCGACATGCTGGAAGCCGAGTGCTTCAGGCGGCAGCTGGGCCACGCCATCTTGCCCGTCCACTACGCGGTGTATGGTGTGGGCAATGTCATTCAGCGATGCGACGAAGTCCTCATCCCCTACTCGTGGCGAGCCGAAGGTATAGAGCGCGACGGGCGCATAACGCGCCGCCGCCAGCGTGGCCAGTGCGGCACCCAGGCTGTGGCCGGTGAAGAAGACCGGGCACCTCAGCCGCCTAAGGGTTTGTTCTATTTCCTTCCACACCGAATCCAGCGCGCTCCTGAACCCTTCGTGCACGTCTATTTTGCCGTCACGGTGGCGCAACCTGCCCACGTTCAGGTCGGCGATGTAGTCCTTGGGTTCCTGTTCGGTGCCGCGGAACGCCAACACGGCATAAGGTGCCGAACCGTCGAATTCGGCGAGTATGGCCTGCGTACCAGTGTGCTCGGACTGGAAGAAATGTCGTCGTGCGCAGCCGGCTTTCTCGAGGAATTCAGTCTGCGTGGGCTGCGGCGGTGGATTGTTCTCCTCGCGGTCATGGCGATAGGCGAGCCGGCTCAGCTCAGCGAGCCATAACGCGTTGCCTTGGCTGTAGGCGCTGGTGGTGGGATCGAATGCAGGAAAAGGGCGGCGTGCGAAGAAGTCGGTCGCTTTGCCCGGGTACATGAGATCGTCGATGCTCGTCATTGTTTCCTCTGCCTGTTATCGGACTCGATCTTCTATCTGGGCATCCGCGCGATGCGGTGCGACAGAATCGTCATCGTCGATGGTGGCGGGAGTAGTCGGAACGGATACGGCGTCACAGGCCGTGACGTAGGTGATGACGTGGTTGGAATCGGCTTGCACCGTGGCTCCCCTTTAGATTGTGGTGGCGATGATTCCCTTATGTGCGGGAATTCCGACTTGCGCCAGCCTCCTGTTCCGGGATGCCATCGGTTGCTGCGCGCCGTGCTTTGCGGTTCGCATGCCTGCCGAGGGATCTGCAAGTGCGCGGAACTTTAGGTGAAAACGTCGCCGGCTGTCAACGGGAGATGTAGGGTTACGACAGGATCACAGGCAACAAAAAAGGACACCCTGCGGTGTCCTTCTTCGTGAGTGCGTTTAACCTTACTCGATCTTCGCCTTCTCGCGCAGCTCGACGATGGCCTTCTGGATGGCTTCCTGCTGCTTGCGCTTCTCCAGGTTGGGCTTCACTTCCTCGAAGGTGGGGACCTTCAGTTCGCGAGTGTCTTCCAGCTTGATGACGTGCCAGCCATACTGCGTCTGCACCGGATCGCTGACCTGGCCCTTGTTCAACTTGAGCACGGCTTCGCCGAAGGGTTGTACGAAGTTGGTGGGCACGGTCCAGCCCAGGTCGCCGCCGTTATCCTTCGAGCCGGGGTCCTTGGTCTTTTCCTTGGCGACCTTAGCGAACTTCTCCTTCTTCACGCGCTTGGCTACAGCCTGCGCTTCTTCTTCCGTACCGACCAGGATGTGCGAGACCTTGTACTCCTTGTTGCCCACGCGCGCCTTCATCGATTCATAGTCCTGTTTCAGGGCCTCGTCGTTGACCGGGTGATTCTTGGCGTAATCCTGCACGAAAGCGCCCGCCAGCACCGATTGTCTTGCCAGTTCCAGTTGCTGCGCAGTCTCGGGCTGCTTGTCCAGGCCGTTCTTGATTGCCGCTTGCGAGATGACTTCCAGGTTGATCAGGTCCTCGCGCACGGCCTTGCGCAGTTCAGGACTGTCAGTCTGACCGCCCTGCGTGGTGGCGACCTTGATGCGCAGGTCGACGCGCGATTGCGGGATGGAAACGCCGTTCACCAATGCGGCCGACTTCTCATCTGCAGCCTGTACGGTTGCGGCGCCAGCCAGCAGCGCGGACAGCAGGGCGAGTTTGGAAATTTTCAGCATGTTTCTCTTTCCTTTGGAAGTTGAACTAGGGTTGGTTGGATAAGACCCGACGCGCAATATAGCACGCCTCTTCAGGCGGGTAGGACCTTCTTGAACGGACGCACGGCCACCTGCGCATACACGCCGGCCGCGACATAGGGATCGGCATCCGCCCATGCCTGTGCGGCTTCGAGCGTAGGGAACTCGGCTACGATCAGGCTGCCGCTGAACCCGGCAGGGCCAGGGTCGACGGCATCCACGGCGGGAAATGGGCCGGCCAGCAGCAGGCATCCGTCCTCCTGCAGTGCCTTCAGCCGCGCCAGATGGGCGGGGCGCGCGGCCATGCGTCTTTCCAGACTGTCAGGCACGTCGTTGCCGAAGATGGCGTACAGCATCAGTGGTCCTCCTTCTTGTCTTCTTCCACGTATTTGGCCAGCAGTGCCGCCTGCGCGATGATGAACAGCAGCATGAGGCCGGTCGCGCCGAACAGCTTGAAGTTGACCCAAGTATCGGTGGAAAAATTGAACGCGACGTACAGGTTGACCACGCCCAGCACGGCGAAGAACGCGCCCCACGCCAGGTTGAGGTTGCCCCACACGGGATCGGGTAGCGCCATCTTCTCGCCCAGCAGCGTGCGCATCAGGTTCTTCTTGAACAGTACGGGCGAGAGCAACAGTGCCGCAGAGAAGAACCAGTACAGGATGGTCGGCTTCCATTTGATGAAGGTCTCGTCGTGCAGCAGCAGGGTCGCACCGCCGAACACGGTGATGATGCCCAGGCTCACCCACAGCATGGTGTCCACCTTGCCGTGCCTGTGCTTCACCCAGGCGACCTGAGCGAACGTGGCGACGATGGCGGCCGCGGTGGCTGCGAACACGCCGGCGAACTTGAAGGTGATGAAGAAGAGGATGACGGGGAACAGGTCGAACAGCAGTTTCATTCAGCTTCTATCCAATGCAAGTGAGGTTGAGTTGACGCAGTAGCGCAGGCCGGTCGGCTTGGGGCCATCTTCGAACACGTGGCCCAGATGCGCCCCGCATTGGGCACAGCTGACTTCGATGCGGCCCAGGCCCTCCGGGTCGTCTTCGCTGTAGGCGATCGCCTCTTCGTTGACGGGTTGCCAGAAGCTGGGCCAGCCGGTGCCGGATTCGTACTTGGTCTCGGAGTCGAACAGAGGCGCGCCACAGCAGACGCAGCGGTAGGTGCCAATGTCGTGGCAGTCCCAGTATTCCCCGGTGAACGCAGGCTCTGTGCCGCACTTGCGGCACACCTCGTACTGTTCCGGTGTGAGTTCCTCGCGCCACTCTTTGTCGGTCTTGTCGTGCCAGTCCATGTCTCATCCTGCCAGTACGGTCTGCACGCTGGGGCGCGCACTGATGCGCGTGAACCATGCAGCCAGGTTGGGGTGGGCGCCGCGCCAGTCGCGTTGCGGCTGGCGCAGGTCGAGGTAGAGCAGGGCACTCACCAGCGCCAGATCAGCCAGTGAGATGCCGTCGCCTTCGCACCATGCACGCTCGCCCAGCTGTGCGGATGCGTGCGCCAGTGCACGAGTGACGGCGAGATCGTGCATGTCGATGTTGCCCTGTTCCTGCTTCTCGGTAGGGCGCAGGACCTCGTTGCGTACCACGATGGCGGAATCCATGATGCCGTCGGCCAACGCCTCCCAGCGTCTGACACGCATGCGTGCCAGCGCATCGTTCCGCGGGATGAGGACGGGGGCGTCGTTCAGCGTGTCCGCATATTCGGCGATCACCGGTGAGTCGAACACGCAAGTCTCGTCGTCGAGGATGAGGGCCGGCACCCGTCCCAGCGGATTGACGCGCGCCACCCGGCTGGCAGGTTCGCTTGGCGGGTCCACCAGATACGTGTGCGCGATGTTCTTCTCCAGCAGCACCAGGCGCGCTTTGCGCACGTAGGGGCTGGTGTTGGTACCGAGCAGTATCACAGCACCTCGCCTGCGTGGTCGGCGAGGCGCGAACGTTCGCCGCGCGTGAGCGTGACGTGGCCGCTGTGTCCCCAGCCCTTGAAGCGGTCCACCACATAGGTGAGGCCGGAGCTGCCCTCGGTCAGGTAGGGGGTGTCGATCTGCGCGATGTTGCCCATGCACACCACCTTGGTGCCGGGGCCGGCACGGGTGATGAGCGTCTTCATCTGCTTGGGCGTAAGGTTCTGCGCCTCGTCGATGATCAGGTACTTGTTGAGGAAGGTGCGGCCGCGCATGAAGTTGAGCGACTTGACCTTGACGCGGCTGCGGATCAGGTCGCGCGTGGCGGCGCGCCCCCATTCGCCACCCTCGTCCGTGGACTGGTTGAGCACGTCGAGGTTGTCCTCCAGCGCCCCCATCCACGGCGTCATCTTCTCCTCCTCGGTGCCGGGCAGGAAACCGATGTCCTCGCCCACCGAGACGGTGACGCGGGTCATGATGATCTCGGTATAGATCTTCTGCTCCAGCACCTGCATCAGGCCTGCGGCCAGCGTGAGCAGGGTCTTGCCGGTGCCGGCCTGGCCCAGCAGCGTGACGAAGTCGATCTCCGGGTTCATCAGCAGGTTGAGCACGAAATTCTGCTCGCGGTTGCGCGCGGTGATGCCCCAGATCGCGTTCTTGCTGTGGGTGTAGTCGGTGAGCGTGCGCAGGGTGGCGGTGTTGTCGTTCTGCCCGGTGACCACCGCGAGGAAGGGCTGGTTGGGGTCGTCCTGGTATACGAACTCGTTGACCAGGAGGTCGCGGCAGTCCGGGCCCTTGATGTTGTAGAAGGTGTGCCCGCCCTGGGTGCCCGACACCATGTCCTTGCCGTTCTTCTCCCAGAAGTCTGCAGTAAGTTCGCGCGCGCCGGTGTAAAGCAGGTCGGTGTCTTCGAGCACCTTGTCGTTGAAGTAGTCCTGCGCGGACAGGCCCAAGGCACGCCCCTTGATGCGCATGTTGATGTCCTTGGACACCAGCGTGACCTGGCGCTTGGGGAATAGCTTGTGCAAGTAGGTGACCACGCCGAGGATGGCATTGTCTGCCTTGGTGTGTGCCAGGTTCTCAGGCAGCTGGTTGCTGATGAATTCGGTTTGCAGGAACAGTCGGCCTGTGGCCGCCTTGTTGCCCAGCGCATCCAGCGGCACACCCTCGTCGATGCGCGCTTCCACTTCGCTGATAAGGTTGTCGATGAAGCGGCTGGCCTGGCGCGCGTTGCGGGCAACTTCGGACATGCCCTTCTTGTTGTTGTCCAGCTCTTCCAGCACGAACATCGGCACATAGACGTCGTGCTCCTCGAAACGGAACAGGCTGGTGGGGTCGTGCATCAGCACGTTGGTGTCCAGCACGAAGAGTTTGGTTTCCTTGTCCGTTGTTGCTTTGCGTGCGTTCATGTCGTTCCTTACAGGGTTTGAACAAAGTCGAGCACTTCCTGCGCGTGCCCGTCTGCCTTGAGGCCGCGCCACTCCTTGCGGATGACGCCTTTCTGGTCGAGCACGAAGGTGCTTCGCTCGATGCCGCGTACGTCCTTGCCGTAGAGCTTCTTCTGCTTGATGACACCGAACAGCGTGCACGCCGTCTCGTCCACATCCGAAAGCAAGGCGAACGGCAGGGTGAACTTGGTCCTGAAGTTCTCATGCGACTTGATGCTGTCGCGCGAGATGCCGACGATCTCGCTGCCTGCTTCTCTGAATTTGGCATACAGGTCACGGAACTGCTGCGCCTCGGCGGTGCAACCTGGCGTGTTGTCCTTGGGATAGAAGTAGATCACCAGGGATTTGCTGCGGATGGGGTAAAGCGAGAAATCGGCGCCGCCGGTGGCGGGCAGGGTGAAATCGGCGACAGCTTGGTTTGGCATTGAGGGCTCCGGTGACTGGCTACATTGTTGTCAAAATCATCCAGCAAGGCAAGCGCAAATTCGGTATCTGTCTGCGGTATGGCGGTCGCTTCTGACGGTCGGCAATCTCGCGCGTTTGAAGACAGTCCTGCGTGTCGGGCCATCCGATGTTTGCCGTACAATGGCGTCCATGAAGTCACTGAACCACATGCCGATCCAGACCGTCACGCCTCAGGATGATGAGGCCTACATGGGGGCAGCGCTCGACTTGGCGCGGGAGGGAGCACTGGCCGGAGAGGTGCCGGTCGGTGCAGTCGTGGTGAAGGATGGCCAGATCGTGGGGCGCGGGTACAACCAGCCTATCTCCAGTCATGATCCATCCGCACATGCGGAGATGGTCGCCATGCGCGATGCGGCGCAGCGGCTCGGCAATTACCGCCTGGTAGGGTGCGAGCTCTTCGTCACGCTGGAGCCGTGCGTGATGTGCGTGGGGGCGATGTTCCACGCGCGTATCAGTCGCGTGGTGTACGGTGCAAAGGAGCCCAAGACCGGTGCGGCGGGCAGCGTGTTCAATCTTTTCACCGAGCCGCGCCTGAACCATCATGCGCGTATCGAGGGCGGCGTACTGGCGCAGGAATGCGGGCAGGTGCTGACTGATTTCTTTGCCATGCGGCGCGCCCAGCAGAAAACGTCATGAATATCACAATCCACATCCCCACACAGACGCTGGAACTGTTCGGCGACCACGGCAGCCTGCTGCGGCGGTACGGTGTCTCCACCGGCGCGAACGGCGTGGGCGAGGAGAATGGCAGCTTCTGTACGCCACGCGGCAAGCATGTCATACGTGCCAAGATAGGCGCAGGACAGCCGCAGGGCACGGTGTTCGTCAAACGCCGTCCCACTGGCGAGGTCTATACGCCGGAACTGGGTGCGCGCTGTCCGGGACGAGACTGGATACTGACCCGCATCCTGTGGTTGTCCGGCAAGGAGCCCGGCTACAACCGCTGGGGAAGTTGCGATACCATGCGTCGCTACATCTACATCCACGGCACGCCCGATGGCACGCTCATGGGCCGCCCCGGATCGCGCGGCTGCGTGCGCATGCGCAACGCTGACCTCATGGAGCTTTTCGATCTGGTCAAAGCGGGAACGGAAGTGGAGATCATCGCCTGAAACGGAGGCCTGGGTTTCATAATCGTTTCACGGGAGAGAGGAGGGTTTATGAGCAATCCTTTCACAGTCAGCCTGGTCAGTTGGCACGACGGGGAGCCCCTGTTGCGTGCGATACGCGAAGCCGTGTTCATGCGCGAGCAGAATGTCCCCGAGGAACTGGAATGGGATGGCATGGATGGCGATTGCCGTCACGTACTTGCCTTGAGCCTCAATGGCGACGCGATCGGTTGCGGGCGCATGCTGCCGAACGGTCATATCGGGCGCATAGCGGTGTTGCCTCAATGGCGCGGGCAGAAAGTGGGTACGGCCATGATGGAGGCGCTGCTCGACGAGGCCCGCTCCCGTGGCTACCGCCAGGTGGATGTCGATGCCCAGACCCAGGCCGTCCCTTTCTATTTCCACTTCGGTTTCGTCAGTCACGGCAAGGAATTCATGGACGCCGGGATACCTCACGTCAAGATGACGTTGCAGTTGTAGGAACACGGGCAAGCTGCCAGAATCGCCGTGTGGCAGAAGGATGATCCGAGTATGTCTTCCACTTTTCCGAAGGGACCAAGATGCGCACAGATCTGATCGTGAGGGTTTTCGTAGCAGCAGTCTTATCTTCTGCTGCATCTGTCGCAGACGCAGTCGATGTCATGGAGATCGCGAAGAAGGATGGCTGCATGGTCTGCCACCGGATAAGCGAGAAGTATCTCGGCCCCTCTTTCCAGGACATCGCAGACAGATACCGTGACGATCCCGATGCCTTCAACAAGATGGTGGAAACGACGACCAAGGGTGGGTTCGGCCGGTGGGGGCGTATGCCCATGCCTCCCAGCGAGCCTAAATACGTGAGCCCCGAAGACGTGCGCCTGATGGTCGATTTCATCCTGAAGTTGCCGCCGGTCCCCGAGATTCCCGCGCCAGCTCCTACAAAGAAGCGTTAGATCGGCACCAACAGCACGCCAGCCTGATCGCGTTGCCTATTTCCCGTTGATGTATTCCTCGTCGCTGAAGTTCATCACCGCCTGCGGCTGGAACACCGTGAAGGCGGTGATCATCATGCCGGTGACGAAACCCTCGGCGAGCATGATGATGGGGGCAGCTACCAGGTAGTGGTGCTGTATCTCGCCCCACGTGTAGCGGCTCAAGCCCAGCAGTAGCAGGCTGGCTGCCAGCATGACCAGCACGATGGACAGGCCGGCGCACACGAAGCCGTCCAGTAGCACGAACAGGAACAGGTTCTTCGGCAGGCGCTTCTTGCTGAAGCGCAGCAGCCAGTCACTGAACAGCACGGGGATGACGATCATCAGCAGGCCGTTGATGCCCAGCGTGACGAACCCGATGTCCGTCCGCATCCAAGTCGCGACCATCACCAGCGCGATGGAGGCCGATGCGATCTGCCAGCCGAACATCAACACGAACAGCGTCGCACCCAGGATGTGGAAATTCACCCCCGGGCGTATCGCCGCATTGAACTGCCAGAAGACGAAAGCGCCGAGGATGAGTCCGACCAGCGCGTTCACCATGACGGCGTTGTCCAGCAGCTTGCGCCAGGGCGCACTTGTGATCGCCCGATACAGGAAAAAGACAAAGATGAAGTTGGCCAGCCATAACCAGTCCGCGGAGAACAGGCTGGCTGGCAGGTTCATGAGATGGGGTAAGGCAGTGGTTGGAACTGCAGACGTGCGCCTGTAAGCGCGCCCAGGTGTACGGGGAAGGCGTCGTGGCTCACGATTTGCACCACGGCCAGCAGGTCATAGCCGCTCTCAGGGGCCGGGGTCGAGTTGACCACCATGCCGCAAGCCTGCCCTTCCATCTCCATGCTGAACAGTTCGTCGCCTGCCTGTGGAGCGGTGTCGCCGTCGACATGTGCGAGGTACATGCGCCGCTTTGGCTTGCCGAGGTAGTGCAGGCGCGCCACGACCTCTTGCCCTGTGTAGCAACCCTTCTTGAAATTCACGGCTCCCGTGAGGTCGAGGTTCACCATCTGCGGCACGAACTCTTCCTGCGTCTTGGGCAGGACATGGGGGATGCCGGAACGGATTTCGAGCCAGTCCCAGCAGGGGGAGCCAGCGGGGCGTGAGCCTGAGCCAAATTCCTTCCACAGGGCCGCGGCCTGTTGGGGCGATGTATCGAGCTGGAAGCGCTTGTCGCTCAGGCGGGTCAAAGTCGTGTCGCCGTACTGCACGCCGTCGAGCGCGTCCTGAGGCAGAGCAGGGAAGTGTTTCTGCAGCAAAGTTTCGGCCGCTTCGCCGCAGAGGCCGAAACGCACGACGTCATCGCTCGCATTCTCGATCTTCACCTTGGCGCGCAGCACGTACATCGACAGCTTCTTTTGCATCGGCGCGACCAGGCTGTTGGGCAGATACAGCAGGAATTCCATGGGCCCATGGCATGTGATGAGGAAGGTCGCCAGAGCCCGACCCTTGGCCGTGTTGAAGCTGCTGTATTGCGCGCGTCCGGGAGTGAGTGCCTTGACGTCGCTGCTGAACAGGCTGTGCATGAAGGTCGCCGCGTCTTCGCCAGTGACCCTGAGTACGCCGAACTGTGACAGGTCGCACAGCACCGTACCGTCGCGCGCGGCGAGGCGTTCGGCGGTGGCATCGCCGAAATGCTGCACGACGCCGTCCTGGATGTCGGCGCCTTGCGATGTCAGGAAATTCTGCCAGTCTTGATTCATTCTTCTTCCGCTTTTCTGGTTCTTGAGATCGCTGCAATCTTAACGCGAAGCGTGGCCTTTCGGCTAAACTCTCGCGCCATGAGAATGTTGTGGATCCTGTTGCTCGTGCCGCTCGCTGCCTGTGATGGCGGACTGTGGAACGCCCCCTATCCGGCATCGGACGACGGCAAGTCCATCCTGTACACGGCCTTCACCGAACGCCCCAAACATCTCGATCCGGCGCAGGCATACAGCGAGAACGAGTACGAGTTCCTGGCCAACATCTATGCGCCGCCACTGCAATACCATTACCTGAAACGCCCGTACCAGTTGGTGCCGCTCGCCGCGAACGAGATGCCGCGGGTCACTTACCTGGACAAGGATCACCACCCTCTACCTGCGACGGCGGAAGCAGGCCGCATCGCCTACAGCGTGTACGAGATCCACATCAAGCCGGACATGCGTTACCAGCCGCATCCCGCCTTCGTCCCGGCCAATCTCCGACTGAAAACCGGCGACCTCGGCAGCATCCGTTCGCCGGCCGACTTTGTCCATACAGGGACACGCGTAGTGACTGCTGGGGACTATGCCTACCAGATCAAGCGCCTTGTCCACCCGCAGCTGCACACACCCATCGCTGCGGTGATGAGCGAGTACATCGTCGGTCTCAAGGATTATGCGGCTGCCCTGCAGGCGGCTGCCAGGAAGGACCCCGACGAATTCCTCGACCTGAACGCCTATGCGCTGCCGGGGGTGGAAGTGGTGGATGCCACGACCTACCGCATCACCATCCACGGCAAGTATCCGCAGTTCGCCTACTGGCTGGCCATGCCTTTCTTCTCTCCCATGCCGTGGGAGGCGGAACGTTTCTACGCGCAGCCCGGCATGCGCGAGCGCAACCTGTCTTTGGAATGGTGGCCTGTAGGCAGTGGGCCGTACTACCTGTCGAAGAACGACCCGAACCTGCGCATGGTGATGACCAGGAATCCGTATTACGACAGCGAGAGCTATCCGGTCGAGGGCGAGGCTGATGACGTGCAAGCCGGGTTGCTGCGTGATGCGGGCAAGCCATTGCCGTTGATAGATCAGATCGACTTCTCGCTGGAGAAGGAGACCATCCCGTACTGGAACAAATTCCTGCAGGGCTATTACGATGCGTCAGGCATCAGCTCGGAAAGTTTCGACCAAGCCGTGCAGGTCAGCGTGAGCGGTGAAGCGAACGTGAGCGATGAGATGAAGACGAAGGGCATAACGCTGTCCACCTCCGTCGCCACCTCCACCATGTACACCGGTTTCAACTGGCTGGATCCGGTGGTGGGCGGCAGCTCGGAGCGGGCCAGGAAACTGCGCCGTGCCATCGCCATCGCCGTGGATTTCGAGGAGTTCGTCTCCATCTTCGCCAACGGTCGCGGCATCGCCGCGCAATCGCCCATCCCGCCCGGCATCTTCGGCTACCGCGAGGGCTGCGCCGGCATCAATGCATACGTGTACGACTGCGTGCAAGGCGCGCCGAAGCGCAAATCCATTGAAGAAGCGAAACGCCTGCTGGCCGAAGCGGGCTATCCCGACGGCGTGGATGCCGCCACCAGACAGCCGCTGGTGATCCATCTAGACACCACGTCGGCGGGGATGGGCAACAAGTCGCGCCTGGACTG